>DASTZS010000064.1:0-11123 GCA_035764165.1 Gaiellaceae bacterium
CGCCGATCTTCGAGACGGTGGCCTCGTGCCCGATGTCCACGTCGTCGGCGTCGATCTTGATGTACGGGTACGTGTCGGAGCGCGACTGCTCGTCGAGGATCAGCGCGTCGCAGACGACCTTCGACTTCGAGCCCGTCGCACCCTTGGCGACCTCGAGCAGGCCGCGATAGCCGGCTCGGCCTCCGTTCTTCGAGATCGACTTGGACGTGATCACCGATGAGGTGTTCGGCGCGACGTGGACGGCCTTGCCGCCCGCGTCCTGGTGCTGGCCCGTGCCGGCGAACGCGATCGACAGCACCTCGCCGTGCGCCCGCTCGCCCAGCAGCCAGATCGCCGGGTACTTCATCGTCAGCTTCGAGCCGAGGTTCCCGTCCACCCACTCCATCGTCGCGTCCTCGTAGGCGACCGCGCGCTTTGTCACCAGGTTGAAGATATTGTTGGACCAGTTCTGGATGGTGGTGTAGCGGAACTTGCCGCCCTTCTTGACCACGATCTCGACGACCGCGCTGTGCAGCGAGTCCGTCGAGTAGATCGGCGCCGTGCAGCCCTCGACGTAGTGCACGTAGGCGCTCTCGTCGACGATGATCAGCGTGCGCTCGAACTGGCCCATGTTCTCCGCGTTGATGCGGAAGTAGGCCTGCAGCGGCATCTCGATGTGGACGCCCGGCGGGACGTAGATGAACGAGCCGCCGGACCAGACGGCGGAGTTGAGCGCCGCGAACTTGTTGTCGTTCTGCGGGATGATCGTGCCGAAGTACTGCTTGACGAGCTCCTCGTGCTCTCGCAACCCCGAGTCCATGTCGAGGAAGACCACGCCCTGCTTCGTCAGGTCTTCCTGCAGCTTGTGGTAGACGACCTCGGATTCGTACTGCGCGCCGACCCCCGCGAGGTACTTCTTCTCCGCCTCGGGGATGCCGAGCTTGTCCCACGTGTCGAGGATCTCTGCCGGCAGGTCCTCCCAGCGCTCGGCCTGCTTCTCGGTCGGGCGGATGTAGTAGTAGATGTTCTCGAAGTCGATCTCGTTCAGGTTCCCGCCCCATTGCGGCAGCGGGCGCGCGAGGAAGTAGTCGAGCGAGCGGTGCCGGAACTTGCGCATCCAGTCGGGCTCGTTCTTGTGCTCGGCGATCGCCTCGACGACCTCGTGCGAGATGCCGCGGCCCGACTTGAAGAAGTAATCCTTGGCCTCGTCCGGGTTGGAGAAGCCGTACTTGTATTCCTCGCGGATCTGCTTGACAGTCTCGGTCTCGGTTGCCATCAGGCGGGCACTCCGTAGCGTTCGTAGCCCTCGGCCTCGAGCTTGTGGGCCAGCTCGGGACCGCCTTCCTCCACCATACGTCCGTCGATGAAGACGTGCACGAAATCGGGCGTGATGTAGTCGAGGATCCGCTGGTAGTGCGTGATGACGAGCGCGCCCATCTCGGGGCCGACGAGCTCCTTCACGCCGCCCGCGACGACGCGCAGGGCGTCGATGTCGAGCCCCGAGTCGGTCTCGTCGAGCACCGCGATCCGTGGCTTCAGCATCGCCATCTGCAGGATCTCGACGCGCTTCTTCTCGCCGCCCGAGAACCCGTCGTTCAGGTAGCGCGACGCCAGCTCGCGGGACACCTTCAGCCGGTCCATCTGGCCGAGCAGCTCCTTGCGGAACTCGGGGATCGCCACCGGATCGTCCTGGCCGCCGTTCTTCGCCTTGCGGATCGCGTTGATCGCGCTCCGCAGGAAGCTCGTGACCGTGACGCCCGGCACGGCGTGGGGGTACTGGAAGGCCAGGAAGAGGCCCCGCTGCGCCCGCTCGTCCGGCTCGAGCTCGAGGATGCTCTCGCCGTCGAGGAGGATGTCCCCCTCGGTGATCTGGTAGGCCGGGTGGCCCATCAGGGCGTACGCAAGGGTCGACTTCCCGGAGCCGTTCGGCCCCATGACGGCGTGCACCTCGTTGGAGCGCACGGCCAGGTCGACACCTTTGACGATCTCGGTGCCATCCTCGAGGGCGACGTGCAGATCTTTCAGCTCCAGAAGCGCCATATTTCCTCTCCGCCGTGCCAGGCTTCAGCCTGGCTTAGCCGTACTCTTACCCGTCCCTTTGTAGATGAAAAGCGGCCTGGGCAGCCACCTAGTCGCGCCCCCATGGTAGCCGATCCCGACCGGCCTCCGGCCTGCACTGGAGGTTCCACCAGGGCTCTCGAACAGCTACGCTGGACACATGCCCAACGTCGGCCCCTGGGAGATCATCCTGCTCTTGCTTCTGGCGCTCCTGCTGTTCGGCGCCAAGCGCCTGCCGGAGATCGGACGCTCGATGGGTCGTGGAATGCGCGAGTTCAAGGATTCGGTCAGCGGCAAGGATCTCGATCGCGACGACGAGCCGGCCGAGCTCCCGCGGCAGACGAGCGACACCACGGTCCAGGCGCGCGAGCGCGACTCCGTCA
Organism: Gaiellaceae bacterium; assembly: GCA_035764165.1. GTDB lineage: Bacteria > Actinomycetota > Thermoleophilia > Gaiellales > Gaiellaceae > 3-1-20CM-4-69-9. The sequence continues at coordinate 2,421 of DASTZS010000064.1, forward strand.
CCTGAGCCATGAAACGCCTGCCGCGGCGCTTACGCCACGGTGAAGAAGCAACGCTCGTCGAGCACCTCGACGAGCTTCGTTCGCGCATCTTCGTCTCGCTCGGCGCGCTCGCGGTCGGGTTCGCGATCGCCTTCGTCTTCCACCGGCACCTACTGCACTGGCTGAACGCCCCGCTCCCGACGGACCGGGGAAAGCCGACGACGCTCGGCGTCGCCGAACCCTTCCTGACGGCGATGAAGGTCAGCCTGATGGCCGGCTTCGCGCTGGCGCTGCCGGTCGTGTTGTGGCAGCTGTGGAGCTTCCTCGCGCCGGCGGTGGAGGAGCACGCCGAGCGCCTCGTGCTGATCTTCGTCCTCATTGCGACGGGCCTGCTCGTCGTCGGCGTCGCGTTCGGCTACTGGATCGTGCTGCCGAAGGCGATCCACTTCCTGACGAACTTCGACCAGCACGAGTTCAACATCCAGATCCGGGCGAAGGACTACTACTCGTTCGTCCTGACGGTGCTCTTCGCGGTGGGCCTCGTGTTCGAGCTGCCCATTTTCATGCTGGCACTCGTCCGCCTCGACGTTCTCTCGACGGCGACGCTGCGGAGCAACCGGCGGCTGGGCTACTTCATCGTCGCCGTCATCGCGGTCCTGTTGCCCGGCATCGACCCGGTCACGACGACGCTCGAGGCGGTTCCGCTCGTCGCGCTCTACGAGGCCTCGATCTGGCTCGCGGTGCTGATGGAGCGACGAGCGCCGCGTCCCGAGACGGCTAGCGTTACCGAGCCGTGAGCCGCGTCCTCTCCGCCGACTGGGTGCTCCCGATCGAAGGACCCCCGATCGAGGGCGGGGCGGTCGTGATCGAGGCCGGGCGGGTCGCCGCCGTCGGTCACGCGAGCGAGCTCGGGGCGGGCACGCGCTACGACGACTCCGTGATCCTCCCGGGGTTCGTCAACGCGCACTCACACCTCGAGTACGCCGTGTACGGCGGGTTCGGCGACGGTCTCGGCGACTTCGCGGACTGGATCTTGCTCCACGTCGAGCGGAAGGCCCGGATCGGCTGGGACGAGTACGTCGACATCGCGCGGCTCGGGGCCGCACACTGCCTTGCGTCGGGTGTCACGACCGTCGGCGACTGCAGCTACAGCGGCGCCGCCGCCGTCGCATGCGCCGACCTCGGCCTTCGCGGGACGGTGTACCTCGAGGTCTTCGGTGCCGAGCCCGCGCCCGCGCTCGAGCGCTTCGCAACGGTCAGGGATCGCGTGCAGGGCTCGTTCTCCGACCGCGTGCGGCCGGGAATCTCGCCACATGCTCCGTACTCGGCGTCGCTCGAGCTGTACCGGGCATGCGCCGAGCTCGGCCTGCCCGTCGCCACGCATCTCTCGGAGAGCCCGGCCGAGGTGAAGTACCTGCTGACGGGAGAAGGCCCGTGGGGCGCGTACAGCGATCTCCTCGTCGATCCGCCCGGTGCGACCGGCACGCGCCTGCTCGCCGCGGCAGGCCTGCTCGGTCCGGATGTCGTCGCGGCCCATTGCGTGGTGGTGGACGACGACGAGATCGATCTGCTCGCGGCATCCGGCACCGGCGTCGCCCACTGCCCGCGCTCCAACGGCGCCCTCGGTTGCGGCGTCGCTCCGCTCGCCGAGCTGCGGGCGGCCGGTGCGCGCGTCGGCGTCGGCACGGACAGCCCGGCCTCGGCTCCCTCCTTCGATTTCTTCGAGGAGCTGAGGAGCGCAGTGCTCTTCGCGCGGGCGAGGGTCACGCGACCCGACGTGCTCTCGGCGGCGGAGGCGCTCGAGCTCGGCACCCTCGGCTCAGCCCGTGCCCTCGGGCTTGACGGGGAGATCGGCTCGCTCGCTCCGGGGAAGCGTGCCGACCTCACGGTCATATCCCTCACCGGCTCGCCGCATCTACCCTGGGAGGATCCCGCCGCAGCCGTTGTGTTCGGCGGTTCGCCCGATCGCGTGCTTGCGACCTACGTCGACGGGGAAGCCCGCTACGAGAGAGGAGGCATGGAGTGGCAAGAGCTGACCGCCGCCGCGCACAGCGCGAGGCGCGCCATGCTCGCCCCACGGGCCGTAAGGCCGGTGGCGGCTCCGCGCGCGTAGCCGAAAACACGATGTTCTTCCCGCGCCTGCGCAACCAGGCGAAGTGGGCGTTCGTGTTCCTGATCCTCGTCTTCGGCGGCGGCTTCGTCTTCCTCGGGGTCGGCTCGGGCGGCCTCGACCTCGGTCAGCTGCTGCGCGACGCGTTCGGCCGCAGCGGGGGCTCCGGCGTCTCGGTCTCCGAGGCGCAGAAGGACGCGCAGCAGCATCCGTTGCAGCCTGCGGCCCGGCGGAGCCTCGCGACCGCGCTCGAGAGCAGGGGACGGATCGACGAGGCGATCGACGCCTGGACGGAGTACACGAAGCTCCGCCCGAAGGACGCGGCGGCGCTCCGGCATCTCGGCCAGCTCGAGCTCAGCCAGGCCGACCGCTACTTCCGCGAGGCGCAGCTGGCGTCGCTGGCGCAGCAGGAGGCGGGGCTCGGCTCTCCGTTCCGGCCTTCCCAGGCCGACAAGTTCGGCCAGGCGCTCGGCCAGGATCCGATCACGCAGGCGCTCTCGACAAAGGCGAGCACCCAGCTGCAGCAGGCGTCGGTCAAGTACCAGACCGCCGCATCGAGAGCGGTAGCGACGTACCAGGCGATCGTGAAGCTGCGGCCCGACGACGAGCAGGCCCTCTTCTCCCTGGCACAGGCCGCAGACACCCTCCGGCAGATCCCCGTCGCGATCTCCGCCTACAAGCGGCTGCTGAAGTTCAACCTCGATCCCGCCACCGCCGCGCAGATCCGCGAGCGCATCAAGACGCTGCAACAGTCAGGCGGTTAGACTCCGCGCGGACGGGAAGACGTCGCCGACACGACTGTGGGGAGACGATGAACTTCGACATCAAGACAGAGCAGCTGGGAGACGACGCCTTCGTGATCTCGCTTGCCGGAGAGGTCGATCTCTACACGGCGCCCGAGTTCAAGCAGCAGCTGCTCGAGGTGATCGGGCAGGGCGGCAAGCAGGTCGTCGTCGACTTCAGCAACACGACGTTCATCGACTCGACCACGCTCGGCGTCCTCGTCGGCGGAGTCAAGCGGTTGCGCACGAACGAAGGCCAGCTCTCGCTCGTCTGCAGCGACCGCAACATCACGAAGATCTTCGAGATCACGGGACTCGACCGCGTCTTCACGATCTACCCGACCCGCGACGAGGCCCTTGCCAACGTGAAGTCGGCCGACCAGCCTCCGGCGTAAGGCGCAGACGTTGCTGCGTCGGCTCTCAGCCGCCGTTGGCGGGGTGGCTGTCGTCCTGGTGCTGTCGGCGTGTGGGACGGGCGGGCCGGTCAGCGCGGCCTCCGCCGACAAGGAGAACGGCCGCAAGCTCTTCTCCGACAAGTGCGCGGGCTGCCACACCCTCGCGGCCGCGGGATCGGAGGCCACGATCGGCCCGAACCTCGACGCGTCCTTTGCGCAGGCGCGCTCCGAGGGCTTCGAGGAGTCGGCGATCCTCGACATCGTGCACGACCAGATCAAATTTCCGGGCCAGTACCCCGTCTCGCAGAACAACCCCGACTCCCTGAAGGCGAACATGCCGGCGAACCTCGTCACCGGACAGAACGCGGTCGACGTCGCCGCCTACGTGGCCGCGAACGCCGGCAAGCAGGGATTCGTGCAGCCGCAGGCCGTCACCGGTGCGAACGGCAAGGGCATCTTCGTCGCGAAGTGCGGCAGCTGTCACACGCTCGCCGACGCGGGGACGACGGGCACGGTCGGTCCCAACCTGGACGTGCTGAAGCCGCCGTTCGACGTCGTGAAGAACCAGGTCATCCACGGCGGCGGCGCGATGCCGGCGTTCCAGGGCATCCTCACGGACAAGCAGATCGCCGCGGTCGCGAAGTACGTCGCCGAGCACGCCGGCAAGTAACGGTGTCGTTCGACATCGAGGCGTTCGAGCAGCTCGGCCGAGAGCGGCTGCCCGGCCTGGTCGGGATCGAGATCGACGAGATCGAGGAGGGCCACGTCCGGATGCACCTGCCGCTCCGCACGGAGCTGCTCGCGCCGAACGGCTTCCTGCACGCGGGGACGGTCGTCGCCCTTGCGGACTCGGCCTGCGGTTACGGCTGCATCGCCTCGCTGCCGGACGGGGCGACAGGCTTCACGACGATCGAGCTGAAGACGAACTTCCTCGGCACGGCGCTCGAGGGGACGATTTCGTGCGAGTCACGCCGCGTACACGGCGGCCGCACGACGCAGGTCTGGGACGCGACGGTCACGGACGACGCCGGCAAGACGCTGGCGCTCTTCCGCTGCACGCAGCTCTTGCTCTATTCGACTTAGTGGCTCAGAGCCACTAACGTTGTTCTTCGCGCTCGAGATCCACGATTACGTGGGTGATCGGGACGGGAAAGCGCTCCCGCGCCTTCTCGACGACACCGCGCTCGAGCCAGTTCGAGCGGCCTTCGGGGTGGGTGGAGATGATGATCTCGTCGGCGCCGAACGTCCGTAGCGCGTCCTCGATCGCCTGGACGGGGTCACCGTCGCCGACCTCGCCGCGCGCCTGCACGCCTGCTTCCGCCAGCTTGGCGAGGCTCGCGTCGAGCCGCTCCTGCGCCTCGGCCCGAGCATCGTCCTCGTCAGAGACCCAGTGCTTGAGCGGCGAGTTGAGCGCCGGTGTCACGACGAGCACCTCTTCGCGGACGTCGAGGCTGCGCTCGAGGATCAGCGAGCGCAGCGTGTGACCGCCGACCGTCTCGTTCGCGACGACGAGGATGCGGCGCTCGCCGGCTGCGTGCGGTCGCGGCGCAGTCCGTTCCGGGCGCTCGTCGCGACGCGCATGTGCCCACCAGGCGACGACAGCGGCGGTCAACACGAGGAAGACGGCGAACCCGACCCACTTGCCGCCCGCGACAGAGGCGATCACGATCGCTCCGAAGTAGCCGATCGACGCGATCAGGAAACGGAACGCCTCGGCCTCGCTACGGAGCGGATTGATCATGGCGAGAGGTCAGATGAGGTAGACGGTGGAGTACACCACGATCCACATCACGTCCACGAAGTGCCAGTAGATCCCGCCGATCTCCACCCCGTGGTGGTGCTCGGGCGAGAAGTGGCCGCGGAAGGCGCGGATCGTCATGAAGAGGAGAATCGAGAGACCGACGAAGACGTGCGCGCCGTGCAGGCCCGTGAGGCAGTAGAAGATCGTGCCGAACGCGCCGTCGTGGGGCGCGAACCCGACGCGCGAGTACTCGCGTGCCTGGGTGAGCAGGAAGACGAGTCCCATCAGGAACGTCAAGAGGAGACCGGCCTGCAGGCCTGCGCGGTTGCCGCGCTTGATCGAGGTGAGCGCCCAGTGCATGGTGAAGCTCGACGTGACGAGGATCGCCGTGTTCACGCCGGCGACGAACACGGGCAGCTCGAACGGCTCCGGCGGCCAGTCGATCCCGTTCACGACCCGGACGAAGAAGTACGCCGTGAAGAACGAGCCGAAGAGCATCACCTCGGAGGCGATGAAGAGGAGCATGCCGAGTACCGACGCGCTGACGCGCGAGCTCTGGTGCGCGACGGGAGGCCCGTGATGAGCTTCGGCGTGAGCCGACATCAGGCGGGCACCTCGGCGGGTGCGACGACGTGCTCGACGGGGAGGTTCGTCTCGCTTCGCAGCCGCTCGACGAGATCGCGGCGCAACCAGCCGGACTTCTCCGGGCCGAAGGTCGAAACGATGATCTCGTCGACGCGCTCGTCGTGCATCGCTTCCATCGCCGCGGAGAAGGGATCGGGATGGGCCACCTGGCCGTGCGCGTCGATCCCCGCCCCGCGCAGCTCCGCCAGCGCCCGCTTCAGCCGCCGCTCCGCCTCGGGATGTGCGGCTTCCGCAGGGTCGCTCTGCGGGGAGACGATCAGGAAGCTCGCGTCGCCCCGCGCGGCTCGCTCGCGGATGCGGTCCAGCAGCTGAGGCCCGAGCACCGTCTCGTTTGCGATCACGAGCACGTTGGTCGACCCTGCCTCCGCGGTGAGGTCGACGACGACGTGCTCGACCGGGCGCTCACCGGCGGCGTCGCGAATTCGGTCGATCACGTTCCTCCGCAGCCACCCCGACTTCTGCTGCGGGTGCGTCGCGACGACGATCGCGTCCACGGGCGGTTCCAGCTGGGCGAGCGCATCGCGAACGGCGGTGACGGGGTCGGTCTCGACGACGAAGCCGTGCGCGCGGATTCCTTCCTCGCGCAGCAGCGTGAGGGTGCGGTCGAGCCGCCTGCCCGCTGCGGCCCGGCGCGTGTCCTCGTAGACCACGTAGGCGCGGCTGGGCTGGTTGACCGGGCAGATCACCGTCACCTGGAGGTCCTCGTCGCGGTGCCGCTCCACCGCCTCGATCAGCTCGCGGCCGGTCACCGTCTCGTTTGCGATCACGAGCAGGTGCATCGCTTACCTCCTTTCCCAGGTCCCGCGGCGCGTAGCGTGCATCAGCGCGTGCCGACCTCCGTCTCGGCTGCCGCGGCCGCCCGGTCGCCGTTCAGAACCGCGTGGCGCGCCCCCGGGACGCCGTACTCGTACGGGTTGCCGACCACCTGCGGGATCTCGTCGAAGTTGAACACCGGCGGCGGGGAGGACACCTGCCACTCGAGCGTGAGTGCGCGCCAGGGATTCGCCTCGGCGGGCGCTCCGCGCCGCATGCTCGTGACCATGTTGTAGAGGAACACGATCGTCGAGGCGCCGAGCGCGAACGACGCGATCGAGATGAAGAGGTTCCAGTCACCGAACTCCGGCGAGTAGTCGGAGACGCGGCGGGGCATGCCCTGCGTCCCGATCAGGTGCATCGGGAAGAAGGTCAGGTTGAAGCCGACGAACGTGAGCCAGAAGTGCAGCTTGCCGAGCTTCTCGTTGTACTGCCGCCCGGTCATCTTCGGGAACCAGTAGTAGATCCCGGCGAAGATCGTGAAGAGCGACCCGCCGAACAGCACGTAGTGGATGTGGGCGACGACGAAGTACGTGTCGCTGACGTGGATGTCGATCGGGACCGCGCCGAGGTAGATGCCCGAGAGCCCGCCGATCACGAACATCGACACGAACCCGACCGCCCATAGCATCGGCGTGGAGAAGTTGAGCTTTCCTTCCCAGATCGTGGCCAACCAGGAGAACACCTTGATCCCGGTCGGAACGGCGATCATCAGCGTCGTGATCATCATCGGCACCCGGAGCCAAGGTGCCATCCCGGAGACGAACATGTGGTGCGCCCACACGGAGAACCCGAGCACGAGGATCGCCATCAGCGAGAGCGCCATCAGCCGGTAGCCGAAGATCGGTTTCCGCGACAGCGCGGAGATCACCTCCGAGGCGATGCCGAAACCGGGCAGCATCATGATGTACACGGCCGGGTGCGAGTAGAACCAGAAGATGTGCTGGTAGCCGAGCGGGTAGCCGCCGCCGCCCACGTCGAAGAAGTGGGTGTGCATGACGCGGTCGAACATGACGAAGAACTGCGAGCCGGCGATGAACGGCGTCGCGATCACGACGAGCAGCGACGTCGTGAAGTTCGCCCAGACCAGGAGCGGCATGCGCCAGAAGGTCATCCCCGGCGCCCGCATCGTGATGATCGTGACCAGGAAGTTGAGCGCCGTCGCGATCGACGAGGCGCCGGCCCACTGCACGCCCATGTTGAAGAAGACCTGGCCGAAGGGCTGCTCCGAGGCGAGCGGCGCGTAGCTCGTCCAGCCGGTCGCGAAGGCGCCACCCGGGGCGAGGAAGCTCGCCAGGAACAGGACGCCGGCGATCGGGAGCATCCAGAACGAGAGCGCGTTGAGGCGCGGGAACGCCATGTCCGGCGCGCCGAGCATGAGCGGCACCGCGAAGTTCGCGAGCCCCGCGAACGCCGGGATGATGAACACGAAGATCATCAGCGTCGCGTGCGCCGACACGAGCCCGTTGAAGGTCTGCGTGTCGAAGAACTGCATCCCCGGCTGGGCGAGCTCGGCGCGGAAGAGCATCGCCAGGAAGCCGCCCGCCAGGAAGAAGAAGAACGTCGTGACGAGGTACTGGACCCCGATCACCTTGTGGTCGGTGTTGACCTTGAAGTAGTCCGTCCACTTGTAGGCGCCGTGGTTCGCGTGGTCGTCGGGCACGGTCGGGCGGCCGGAGATCCAGTAGAGCCAGTAGTCGAACGCGCCGATGCCGAGCAGGAAGCCGATCGGCGCCGTGACCATCCCGGCGACGAGGACGATGTACTCCCACTCGTAGACCGGGTCCCACCCCGCCCACCAGCGGAGCGTGACGACGATGTACATCCCGATGAAGAAGAAGAGCGCCGTGCACCAGAGCGCACGGAGGTAGCCCGGGCGCATCAGGCGACCGCGCGGGCGCGCGGGCGGCGGGGCCGGATGGTGCCCGTCGCCGTGCCGGACGTGCTCTTCGGCCGTCGCCGTCACTCGCTGCCCCCTCCTTCCCCACTCAGGTAGCCGACGAGCGCGTCGAGCTGCTCCGGGGTGAGGCTCTCCGCGTAGTCCTTCGGCATCACGCCGTCCTGATACCCCTCTGCGAGCACGTCACTCGGGTCGACGATCGACTGCCGCACGAACTCTGCCACGGGCACGCCGGCGGCCTCCGCATTGGCCGCGAGGCCGTCGAGCGAGGGGCCGATCTCGGCGTCCGTGCCCGCGGGGCCGAACGCATGGCAGCCGCCGCAGCCGGCGTCGGCGAA
>DASTZS010000065.1:0-23327 GCA_035764165.1 Gaiellaceae bacterium
CCGGAAGCTCGCGCCGGCGGCCCCGCTCCAGCCCCACCGCCGCCGCACCCATCCCTGCGGCGAGCAAGCCGACACCCAGCAGATGCACGAACAACGCCACCTCGTACTGCGTCATCGGTTCGATTATCGTGCGCCGGCGCCCGCGGGCGTGACTACCCTCGCAGCCGTGAAACGGCACCCAGCGCTCACCCCGCTCTCGCACGACCATCACCACGCGCTCGCAGCCGCGCGCCGGCTGCGGCTGGCCGCCGACGACAGCGACGCTTTGGCAGAGGGCGCGGCTTTCTCGCGCTTCTTCGCCGAAGAGTCGGTGCCTCACTTTCGCGACGAGGAGGAGCGGCTGTTCCCGCTCGTCGCGCACTTGGAGGAAGCGCGGCCGCTGGTCGTCCGCGCTCTGGTCGAGCATCAGCAACTGCACGCGCTCGCGCGGCAACTGCCGAGCGGCGAGAGCGCGTTGATGCGCGAGCTGGCCGAGCTGCTCGAGGCTCACGTCCGCTTCGAGGAGCGCGAGCTCTTCCCGCTGATCGAGCGCCTGCTCGGAGACCGTCTGGCGAGTGTCGAGCTCAGCGCCGACCGCGAATCGCCACGTGAAGGACGCGGGCCCGTCTGGGGTGTTCAGTCCGAGGATCTCAACGCGACGCTGCTCGTCTGGAGCGCCGGCGACGGCCCGCCCGAACACGTCAACGACGAGCGCGACGTGTTCATCTTCATCGTCGACGGCACAGCGACGATCACGGTCGATGGGGAGGAGCACCACCTCGCCGACGGCGAGGGGCTGATCGTCGGCAGGGGCCGCCGGCGGCGCCTGACCGCCGGGCAGGCCGGCGTTCGCTACCTGTCCGTCCACCTGCGGCGACCGCCGCTGCAGATCAAGACAAGCGCCGACCGCGGCCTCGCCTGAACGCGGCCGCCGTGCCGGGCTCGACTGAGGTAGAGCGACACGTCGACTGCGCAGTGGCACAGAAGGTCCGCTGCGCGACCTCGAGCTCGGTCAGCGTCGGACCGGCCATGACAGCGTCCGGCCTTCGATTTCGGTGGAGCGACCGGTGTCGCGTCCAGTCACCGGGTCGACCTCGATCGCGCTGAGCGACACCCCGGCCGCGAGGCGGCTGCCGGCCGTGCCGGCCGGAACGTGCCACAGGCAGGCCCACGCCGCGATCACCGGGCCCGGGTCTTGGCGAGTCGAATAGCGCATGTGGACTGGCGTCGCCCGTGCATGTCGAGCGCGACCGACGGCGGAGGCAGGCTTGATCACCCCACGCGTGCACCGGATTCGCACGGACTCGGGCCTGAGCGTGACGGCAGACTGCGCGAGGAGCACCACCGTGGCGCCGACGAACACGCGCCCTTGCCTGGGTGGTTGCTCCGACGTCCAGATCTGGTAGGCCCGCGGCTCCGCGTCGGCGCTCGCGCGCGAGCCGGGCGCGGCGGCGAGCACGGCCAACGAGAGTGCGGCGACGAGGACGATGACCTTGGAGTTGACAGGGCCATGGGTGAGGAACGTGCGGTCGCTCATGAAAGTTGGCTCCTTGCGGGGTTGTCAGGACTGGTGTGGCCCGGCGCGTCCCCACGCGTGGTCGCGGAGGGTACGCGGCGGGCCTGTGTGGGGTCCTAGCGGCGACTGAGTGCTGATCCGCTCAGCGGCCTCTTCACGGGGCGAGTTCATGCAGCTTGACGGCGCGCCCCCAGTGAACGCAGCGATCGGGCGCCTGAGCGGCACGAAGCCCGGGGGTGTCACGCTCTGCCGGCGGCCCAGATTGGCCAGTGGTGCCTCCTCGCCGACGCCGCTCGCTCGGCGGACCGAGCACCGCGCTCCTCGGGTTGCTCGAGCCGCTCGCGGAGGAGGCGGCGACGCGCGGGGGAGAGGCTCGCGCGAAGGACATCCCGCACGAGCCCGTAACGGAAGTGGAAGCCAAGCCTGTCGACTCGAAGGACCCGGCGTTCGCACAGACGCTCGACCTCGTCGATCAACTTGGCAGCGTCCGCGCAGAGCATGTGCGCGAGCGGCTCGGGACGAAACGGCTCCTCCAGGAGCGAAGCGGCCCCCAAGAGGCGATATGCGAAGGAGCCCTCGGCACGGCAGCGGGCGAGCAGCGTCTCTTGCAGCGCGCCCGAGAGCTCGCGGCGGCCGCCGGTTGCCATTGCCGCGGTGAGAAAGCGCGGATTCCCGCCTGTCGCCTCATGCAGGTCGGGCGCTCCGACGGCCGCGAGGTCGTCGCGGGTCAGTGGCTCGAGACACACCACCGTGGTCGGCCTCAAGCGTCGCGCCAGGTGGTCCGGTGGCGCCTCCTCGACACCGAGTGCCGCAACGAGCGCTGCTCGGATGCCGGCGCCGCGCTGCTGCAGATAGCTGATCGCACGGATCGTGCTCGAGTCTGCCCACTGGAGATCGTCCAGCAGAAGCACGAGCGGTGCCGCGCTCACGATCGCCTCGACGAGCGCTTCAAGCGCGTCGACTTCGGCGAAGGCGGCCGCGGGGTCGCCGACCCGAAGCTCGGGCAGCACCTCGCATAACGCCGGCAGCCGGTCCGAGTCGAGCGCGACGCCATGGAGCGCGTCACGCAGGGCGGCGGCGAGGGGCACGTACGGCAAGTGCTGTTGCAGCTCCGAGCAGCTCACGCGGCCGACGCGGACGCCCGCGAGGCTCGCGGTCAGCTCGTCGAGGAGCCGTGTTTTTCCCAGACCCGCCTCGCCTTCGATCTGGATGAGTGCGAACGAGCCGCCCAACGCCTCCTGCACCACACGCTCCAGCTCGGCGAGCTCGCTCGTCCGGCCGAGGAGGCGGAGGGTGCGCTCTCGAGTCTTGCCGGACATCTGTGGGACCGGGTGCGGCAGCAGCGATCGCGCGTCGTCCTGGCGCAGAATTGCAGCCTCGAGCGAACGCAGGTCCGTGGTCGGCTGAAGTCCGAGCTCCTCGTCGAGCCGCATGCGGAAGCGGCGATAGGTGTCGAGCGCCTCGTGTTGTCGCCCGAGCGCGTACAGGGACAGCATCTGGGCACGGTGGGCTTGCTCGCTGAAGGGATCGAGGCTGACCGCAGCCTCCGCATGCGTCAGCGCGGCTGCATAGTCCAGTTCAGCGAGCGCGGCGTGGGCTGCGTCGAGACGTGCCTCGTGCACGCGACCCTGATATGCGACTCGTAACTCCTGGGCCCAACTCGCGTACGGCTCGTCTTCGAGCACCTCCCCGCGGACGAGCGCGAGAGCTTCCTCGAGCGAGCGGCGTGCGCGGCCGGTCGCCTCCCGCCTCGACCGGTCCAGCAACTGGTCGAAGCGATCGAGATCGAGATCGACGAGATCGACAGCGAAGCGATAGGCCTCCATCTCGGTGATCACGAGCTCTCGCGCCAGCTCGCGATCCGAAAAGAGCCGTCGTCGCAGCACCGAGACGAACGTCTGCAACGAGCCGGCTGCGTTCTGTGGCAGATCCTGGCCCCACAGCAGATCGGCGAGGCGATCCGTCGGGACGCGACGGCCGCGGGCTGCGAGCAGGATCTCGAGCACCTGCTTGGGCCGGGCACCGCCGAGGTCGCGCGGCCCGAACGTCAAGTCATCGATCTCGATCTGGAGCGGCCCGAAGAGGCAAATGAGCGGGCGCTCTCGGCGCTCCCCCGCCCGCACGGGAACGAGTGTTGGGCGGCGCGCGCGCGGCGCTCGCCGGGCGACCGGGCTCGTTCGGCGTCCGGCGGCTGCGAGGGGCCACGTCTCGCCGCTCATGCAGCCTCTCGCCCGACGTGCGGGACGGCGGGGGCGCCATCGCTCTGCGACACGTCCGGTGACAGGCGCTCGCTCTCGCCGGGTTCGCCCGCCTTGTGGTCGAGGGCGCGCTTGATGAGGCGGCCGCGCTCCGCGTCCGCGACGAGCTCCCGCTGCCGCTGGCGGGCGAACTCCAGAAGGATGGACGGGTGAATGAACACGATCCAGATCGTGGACGAGCGCACACGGCGTCGCATCGTGGACACCCCCACAACCGACGCCCGATATTTCGACGCCGGACACCCTTAGGCGCCCTCACGGCGAGTCCGCTCGGGTAACGCCGCAGAAAGCTGGCCGGCGTGCCGATCCAGAGCCCGCGCTTGCCGCCGCGCCCGCCGAACCGGTCGAGCTCCCAGCTCGGCGCGGGTCACCGGCTAAGGGGGCGCTTCCGAAACTCTGGGCGTCGGACACGGGGGCCTCCACGATGCGGCCGCCCAGTTCCGCGGCGCACTATCGGGTCGATGCCCACGAAACCGGATTCCGGCGTGCTCACCACCGCCGAACACTTCGCCCACCGGGAGGCGGGCGGACTTGTCGTCGACCTGTACTGGACACGACGCCCGTTCGGACATGAATTCCGGGTTCAGGTTATGGACGCGTGGGAGGGGACTCGGTTCGTTCTCCGTCCGTCAAGCGGGCGAGAGGCGATCCAGGCCTTCTACCATCCGTTCGCAGCTGCGCGACAGTCCGCCGCGTGAGAGGCAGATGGGTCCGCGCTCGTCAGAGGAGGAGGAGATGAGGCTGGCGACCTTCGGAGCCACCGGCGTGAACGCCGAAAGCAGGCGAAGCCAGCGCCGCCGAGGGGTGGATGCAAGCGCGAGGGATGAACCATGAGTGCCCTGCGAGTGCTCGTCGTGGGCGGAGGAGTCGGCGGATTGAGCGCGGCGATCGCGCTTCGGCAGGCGGGGCATGACGTCGTCGTCCTCGAGCGGGCGCCGCGGATCGCGGCAGTCGGCGCGGGGATCACGCTCTTCGAAAACGCGATGAGCGCGCTCGAGCGGCTCGGACTTCGTGAAGCGGTGGCCGCTCGCGGCGCCGCGGCGACGGAGAGCGCGATCCTCACGTCGAACGGAGACCTACTCAGCGAGTTGCCCTCGGACCTGCTCGAGGGAGCGGTCGCCATCCACCGGGCGGACCTCCAGGCCGCGTTGGCCGAGGCGGCAGGCGAGGTGCGCGTCGGCTACGAGGCGGCAGTCGTGGAGCAGTACGACGATGGAGTCGCCGTCCGGGCGACGAACGGGGCCGAGGAGCACGGTGACCTGCTCGTCGGTGCCGACGGCGCGAATTCGGTCGTTCGCCGTGCGATCGCCGACACGCGACCGCGCTACGCCGGCTACACGGCCTGGCGCGGAGTCTCGCCAGTGTCGGTCCAGCGTGGGCGTCTCAGCGAGTCGTGGGGCGTCGGAGAGCGTTTTGGGTTGGTTGACATCGGCCGGGGCACGTACTGGTTCGCGACGAAGAACGCCGCCGAAGGAGAGCCCGACGAACCAGGCGGCCGGAAGGCCGAAGTGCTGCGGCGTTTCTCCGCCTGGCATGAGCCGATCGCAGCCGTCGTCGCGGCCACTGCCGGGGACGCGATTCTGCGCAACGACGTCTACTACCTCCCGCCGCTCGCGCGCTGGAGCACGAGGCGCGTCGTTCTCCTCGGCGACGCCGCTCACGCGACGACGCCTGGTATCGGACAAGGGGCCGCCCAGGCGATCGAGGATGCCGTGGTTCTCGGCGCCGAGCTCGCGCGGGCGGACGAGATCGCCTCGGCGCTCGCCGCGTACGAGGCGAGCCGCCGACCGCGTACGGAGGCTGTCCTGAAGATGTCGCTCAAGGTCGACAGGACCGCGCAGCTTGGGAGTCGCGTCGGTTGCCGCCTCAGGAACGCGGCCGTTCGACGGATGCCGAAGCGAGCCCAGCGGCGGCAGCTCGAGTCGCTCCTGCGCTACCGGGTGTAGCCGTCAGCTGAGGGCGACAGATTGGGTGGCAAGCCACTCGTCGAAGGTCGTGGTGGCCAACTGCGCCTCCGAGCTCGGGAGGAGGGGCTCTCCGGCCATCTCCACACCGAAGGGCCCCTGCCAGCTCGGGACGAGCCGGATCGCTTCGCCCCGCGCGGCGAGCGTTCGGCGCGCCATATCGACGAGATCCTGCGGCTCGGGGCCGGCCAGATCGATCCTTCCGCGGCGCGGCCCGCCTGTCGCGAGCTGGGCGAGGGCTTCTCCGACATCGGACGCTGCCACGGGCTGTATGAGGAGGGGCGGCACGATCGCAACCTCGTCCCGCCGCGTCCAGCCCACGACCATGCCCGCGAACTCGTGGAACTGCGCGGCGCGAAGTACGGTCGCTGGGACCGGCCCGGCGAGCACCAGTTCCTCCTGGAGCCGCTTGCCGGCGTAGTGGGCATTGCCTTCAACCCTGTCGAGCCCGAGGATGGACAGGAGAACGTGGTGTTCGATGCCCGCTCGCCGTTCGGCCTCGAGGAGCCGGCTGGTGGCTGCGCCGAACAACGCGCGTGCCTCGTCGGCGTCGGCCGCCGGCACGTTCAAGACGTCAACGACGGAGTCGGCACCGGCCAACGCCTCAGCCAGGCCGGCGCCGGTCAGCACGTCGACACCCATCGAGCGGGCGATGGCTACGGCCTCGTGCCCGGATCGACGGAGCGCGTGCACGACGTGGCGCCCGACCAAGCCTGTGCCTCCCACGACAGCGACTCTCATCTCATCTGGGAGGTCGCACCTGACCCTCCGGGGCCATGTCAGTCACGACGAGCGCCTCGGCGGTACATCCACGTGACCGCGGTTTCCGCCCGGCCCGGTAGTCAGCGGATGAGCACGATCGTGTGCACGCGGCCGCAGCCCAGGGCTGGGCTGAGCAGCAGTCGGACGACTATGCGAGGAGACGGGCCGCGACCAGGGGCCGCCGTGGTCATCTCGAGACGGCAGAGAGCACGGGGCCCGGTGACGGTTCTCCAGAAGTAGGTCTCGGCCAGGCGAAGTGTCCGGAGGAGAACCCAGCGCCCTTCTTGGCGCGTGTACGTCGTGACCGTTACGGCCGCGGTCGGGGTCGTTCCGGAGGAGCCGCGGCGAGCCGTCAGGACAGCGCGGTAGTCGACGCTGGTCACCGTGGCGATCGTCTTCACGGGCGCGCCGGTGCCGGCGGGCAGGCTCGTGGGGCTCGCGAGCAGGGCCGAGACGCCAACCAAGACGGGTACGAGGATGCGCATCGACATCGACTCTCCAAGGGCGTGGTGGTTACTCAGTTGAAGCGAGGCTACGACAAATGCCTGTGTGAGCCCTGACGGGCGGCTGAGTGGGCGGCTGCCCGTCGGGAGTGCTGGGGATTCGACCTCACCCGCGAGGCGCCCGGCGTGCTTGAGCGCCGCGGGTCTCCATGCGCGGTCAACCCGATCGGGCGTGCCGCCTGACGTCCCAGGTCCAGAGCTCCAGGACGTTGCCGTCGGGGTCGTTGACGTAGGCGGCGCGGCTGCTGTCGAACGCCTCGAACGTCTCCTCGTGCGGCTCGAGACCGTGCGCTCGGAGTCTCGCCACGAGCGCGTCGTACGCCTCGTCGGCTACGTGGAACGCGAAATGGACGTGCACGCCGCCGCGCGCTCGCGCGATTCCCTCGAACTGGCCCCACAGCCCGATGCGGGTGAAGCCGGCGAGCAGCCAGACGGCCTTGGGCCAACGGTCGACGACAGGCAGGCCCAGAACCTCCGAGTAGAAGACCTCGGACGCGGCGAGATCGTGTACCTCGAGCACGAGTTCGCTGACACCGGAGATCGGGGCGGGTCCCATCTGCTCAGTAGACCACGCCGTCACGCGGCGGATCCCCGCGCGGGCGTCGACGGAAGCGTTTCCTTCATCGCCGCTTCGCGCTAGCGCGCCGTCGTGAGCCCCAGACCGGCCGCGACCGGCTCGACGCTCAGTTCCATCAGGAAGCGAAGGTCGTCGCTCGGCAGGAGCGCAGTCAGCCGCTGAACGACGATCGTCTTGGCCGCTTCTGGCTGATCCCAGTCCACGGAGCGCACGGCGTCGACGAACGTCTCGATGTAGCGCCGCTGCCAGGCGAAATCGGCCGGCGTCACGGGGCCGCCGTGTCCGTTGTAGAGCGTCGCATCGGGTGGCAGCTGCGCCTCGAGGAGCTCGAGATTTGCCAGCCAGCGATCATGGAAGCCGTCGGCGAGGTAGGCGTGCATCCGGTCGTAGACCTGATCGCCGAGAAACACCGTGCGCCGGTCGTCGCCGAGGAGCCAGACGCTGTCGTGAGGCGACTCCCCGGGGCCGAGGTCGACGACGGAGAAGCGCGCACCGCCGAGCTCGAGCGTGTCCCCGTCGGACACGATCGCGTTCGGGAACACCCGCTCGCGCGGCCACTCGTCCCCGAACATCGGCCGCAGGATCTGCTCCTTCACGGCGTCGTCCCGGCGGATGGCGGCCTCGACGCCCGCGGTTGCGAAGATCGGGATGTCGTCGGTGGACACCAGCTCGACGATCCCTCCGTAGTGGTCGGGGTGCGTGTGCGTCACGAGTACCGCGAGCAGGGGCTGCCCGAGCTCGCCGAGCCGCGCGCGCAGGGCGCGGCCGTCGGAAACCGTCAGCGTGCCGTCGACGGCGACGACGCCCTCTGCGGTCTCGACGAGGTAGGCGTTCACATGCACGGGCGGGCCGCTGGCGTGTCGATGGATGTGCAGGTCGGCCATGCTTTCGTTCCTTTCCGCCCTCGAGGGAGCGGCTCGGCGGCGGCCTACGCCGTATCGGCGAGCGGCGCCGCCTCCTCGCTCGGCTGCAGCAGGTCGGTGCGTTGGATCGGCGTCAGGGCAACGAGGACTCCGAAGGCGGCCCCCGCCTGACGGGTGTCGACGCCCGCGAAGTTGGCCCCGCGGACGACGTGCTTGCGCAAGCCGGGTGCGGCGAAGGAGCCGCGGAACGTCGTGCGCGGCATCAGTTGGCGACGCCGACTGTTTGGTTGACGGTGTCGGGCTGCTCGAGGGCCTGCAGCATGCAGTGGGCGACGTCGGCGCGCGAGACTCGCAGGCCGCGGCGCAGGTTCGTGCCGCGCGCCGTCCGGAAGCGCTGGGTGAGCGGGCCGTCGGTCAGCTGCGGCGGTCGGATCACGGTCCACTCGAGGGCGCTTTCACGGAGGAGGCCCTCCATCCGGGCCAGGTCCGCGTAGCGCCTGCCGAGCACCGCCTTCAGCATCGGACCGAGCAGGTGGCACATGAAGAAGCCGTCGCCTGGATCGTGCGGCGGCAGGTCCGGCCGGTCGGGCGAGGGAACGGTCGAGACGGGCGCGGCGCCGACGGCGAGGATCCGACGCACGCCGGTCGCCTGCATGGCCTCGACGATCGCGCGCGTGCCTCGCTCCGCGATCCCGATCTCCTTGGGAGAGCGCGGACCGAGGGCAGACAGCACCGCGTCCGCCCCGTGGACGGCGCCCTCGAGCGTGGCCGGGTCAGGGGCCGCGAGATCCGTCGCGACGACGGAGATCACGAGACGAGTGCCCGGCGCCTCCGGTTCCAGGCTTGCCGCGTTCGTCGCTCTGCCCGTCGCGAGCGCCAGCTCGGGCACAGGCAGCGGCCGTGCGCCAGCGACGGCCCCGGTCTGTCGGGCGAGCCTCGCCGGATCCCGCACGACCGCCGTCACACGATGGCCCCCGGCGACGGCTTGCTCGAGCAGGTGCCGGCCGATGCCTCCGGTGGCGGCGACGATCGTCAGGTTCATGTCTTTCCTCCTCTGCATGAACGCGACCGATCGTGCTTCGCGCCGGCGGCCGCCCGCCTCGTGGAAGCCCCCCGATCTGATGCCTAGTGTTTGGTTGGGCGCCCTAGCGCGTGGAACCGCGAGCGGGAGCGGCTCCGCGCCCCTGTTCGGCGAGCGCGGCGGGAAGTTGGGCGCGGGAGCCGATCCCGAGCTTCCGATAGGCACTCGAGAGATGCACCTCGACGGTCTTGGGTACGACGAACAGCGCCTGTGCGATCTCGCGGTTCGTCAGCCCCCCGGCCGCCATCTCGGCCACGCGCCGCTCGCTCGGCGTGAGCGACTCGAGCCCACTCAGTGGGATGCGACGCGGCCGAGCGCCCGTTGCGAGCAGCTCCGTCTGCGCGCGCTCCGCGAGAGGATCGGCCCCGCAGATCGTTGCCAGCTCGAGGGCGCGCCGAAGCTGCTCGCGCGCCTGTGAGCGGCGGTTGGCCCGCCGGAGCGCGGCACCGAGCTCCGTCCTCGCCTTCGCCTGCTCGAGGTTGGCGGGTGAGCCCTCGAGAACCTCGACCGCCTCCTCGAGGAGCGCGAGCCCTCGCGTGCCGCCCTCGACCAGTCCCGCCACGCGCAGGGCGGCGCCCAGCGCCCGCGGCGCGCCCCAGATGCGCGCCAGCTCGAGCTCCTCCTGCGCGAGCGGGCGGGCCTCGTCCCGGTCGCCGAGCTGAAGGAGGGCGAGCGCGGCCTGCGACCGCCAGGGCAGGAAGGCGGGATTGCGGCCGCCGACGGCTTCGAAGCTGCGCCCGGCGGCGAGCGCGTCCTCCAGCGCCCGGCGAGGATCGCCCCGCGCCAGCCGAAGGCGAACGCGACTGTCGACGAACCAGTGGGCGTGGGCAGTCTCCGCGTCATCCTCGAAGCCGCCGCGGGCGAGTAGCTCGGCGGCCTCGTCCAACTTGCCCTGCTCGATGAGCGCGCACGTGAGGAAACCGGTGAGGTAGCCGGCGGCGAGCGCGAGGCCCCATGTCTCGCAGGCATCCAGCGCCTCACGGCCGTCGCGTTCGGCCTCCGTCAGTTCGCCGCGATAGAGAAGCGCCTGCGACCGGAAGATCTTGGCGGCAGCGTAGGCGAACACGGAACCGGACCGGTGCGCGTCGGTGAGCGCTTCGTCGTAGATCTCGAGCGTCTCGTCCAAGTCGGCCATGGCGAGGACCATGGTGGCCATGATGAATGGCCCCGCGCCCTTCGCCGCCTTGCGGAGGACTCCGTCGGCGAGCGCGCGGCGGGCGAGATCGATCGCGACGTCCGCGGGCACGTTGGCGCGCGCGTCGTGGAGGGCGAGCAGCCCGAGCAGCATCTTCTCGCCGGCGGTCGCGTCCGCGGCCTGATGGCGGACCTGGTCGAGCAGCTCGACCGCGTCGGTGTAGAGCCGTGGCTCCATCATCGCGTTGTGGATCAGCCCCGCCTGCAAGCGGCGGCCGATCTCCGCGTCTGCGGAAACGAGCTCCTCGAGCCCGCGCCGAAGGACCTCGCCCGACTCGTCCGGGTGGTGGAGCAGGAAGAGCTGCCGGCCGAGCAGAACCGCCGCCTTTGCCCGGCCAATCGGATCGTCGAGCAGATCGTAGGCCTCCCGCAAGTGCTCGACGGACGCGCGGCCGCTGACCAGGGTCTCCGCCGAGCCGAGCTCGAGCAGTACGGACACAAGCTCGGGGCCGGACGGTGGCTCCTCGAGCGCGCGGCGCAGGTAGGCGACGGCACCCTCGGGAGCGCCGCGAGCAAGCGCCCCCCGGGCCGCGTGGCGGAGCGTCCGAACGATTCCTGCATCGGCGGCCGGGGCCGTGCGAAGAAGGTGTGCGGCTATCCGTTCCGACTCGGCGCCCGAGTCGGCGAGCAGGCGTGCCGCGCGCGCGTGGGCTGCCTGTTGCGCGATCGTCGAGAGCGTGGAGTAGACGGCAGAGCGAACGAGCGGGTGCACGAACCCCAGCGGCGACTGCGGGCGCAGCACGTCGGCTCGAGCCAGGTAGGCGGCGGCATCGGACCCTGCCTGCTCGTCCAGGTTCGCGAGCGCAGCGGCGTGCCGCGGATCGGCATCGTCGCCGAGGATCGCGACTGCCTGCGCGAGCTTCGTCGCCTCCGGCGGAAGGCGCGAGAGGCGAAGCGCCGCGGCACGTGAGCCTGCGTGGGCGCCGAGCTCACGCAGGCGCGGCACGTTCGCTCCCGTGGGGGCGAGGCGTTCGGCGGCGACCGCATGCAGGAGCTCGCGGAGCAGGTGCGGGTTGCCACCCGTCTCCTCGTGGCAGGCCGAGCCGAACGCGCGGTCTGCTTTGCGGGCCAGGGCGTCACTCACGAGCCGGGCGACGCCCGCCGCGCTCAACGGCGCGGGCCGGACGACCGTCGCGATGGGGTCGGAGACGATGTGAGCGAGGACGGGGTCTTCCCCCAGCTCCCCCGGTCGGAGCCCGACCACGACCAGGAGGTCGAGTCCCTCGATCCGCGGCAAGAGGTACGCGAACCAGCGGAGCGAGGGCAGGTCGCACCAGTGCAGGTCGTCGACGGCGAGAAGAAGCGGTCGGCGGGCGGCCACGTTCGCCGCCAGCCAGTACAGACCGTGAAGCAGCGCCAGCGAGACGTCCGCGGCAGGCTCGGCTGCGAGCAGAGCGGGCTCGAAGAGGGGCTTCGCGAGCGCGGCCGACCCGGCGAGCAGCTCGACTCGCTCCTCCGCGGGCAGACGCGCGAGGAACGGCTCGAAGAGCTGCCTGACGACGCCGTAGGAGAACGCGCGCTCGAGCTCCACGCCGCGCGCGCCGAGCACCTCCATCCTCGCTTCGTGCCCGCGCACCTTCGCTTCCGCGATCAGGGACGTCTTCCCGATACCGGGGGGTCCCTCGATGGCGAGCAGCCGCCCAGTCCCCGGCGTCGCACCGAGCAGCGCGTCGATCGCGCCGAACTCGGCATCGCGCTCGACGAGATCGAAGTAGCCAGAGGCCGCCTCCATCGACAGCACCTGACGACCCTCCGTTTCGATAGCGGTCCTGAGTATCATCGCGCAATCTCAGCGGCCGGCTGCCGGCATTCGCGGACGGACGCCGGCCCGCCGGTGATTCGTCAGTCGTCGAGGCTCGTCAGGTCGAGTAGGCGGAGCCGCTGCGGGTCGTTGAGGAAGTCGAGCTCGACGATCCTGCCGTTCCTGACCGTAAAGGCGGCGATCGAGAACCGTTCCCCGTCGCGGAAGGCGACGGCCCCAGGGAGCCCGTTGATCAGCGCCGGCCGGATGTCTAGCCCGAGCCTGGCGTAGCCGAGCGCCTGGTGCGCGACGGCGGCGGCGCCGCGCGTCTCCCGCGAGCCGCGTCCCGGTCCGAAGTCGACCCGCACGACGACGTCCGGGTCGAGCACGGCCAGGAGCCGGTCGAAGTCGCCGTCGCGCGCCGCCGCGAGAAAGGCATCGACGAGCTCGCGCTGCGTTTCGAGGTCGGCGTCGGGAACGGCTCTCTCGGCGCGCACGCGCCGGCGCGCCCGGCTGGCGAGTTGCCGCGCCGCCTCGGGGGAGCGCTCGACGATCGGGGCGATCTCGTCGAAGGGCACGGCGAAGATGTCGTGCAGCACGAACGCGAGCCGCTCGGGCGGAGAGAGCGTCTCGAGCACGACGAGCAGCGCCAGGCCGACCGAATCGGCCAGCAGCGCCTCGTGCTCGGGATCGACTCCATCGGCCGGATCGACAAGCGGGTCGGGGAGCCGGCCGGCGAGCGGCTCCTCCCGCCGTGTCTTGCGTGAGCGGAGCATGTTCAACGAGATGCGAGCGACGACGGTCGTTAGCCAGCCGCCGAGGTTGTCGAACTCGCTCGTGTCGGTGCGGTGGAGCCGCAGCCACGCCTCCTGCACGGCGTCGTCCGCCTCGCTGAGCGAGCCGAGCATCCGGTAGGCGACCGCGCGCAAGCGGCTGCGGTGCTCCTCGAATCGTTCCGCCAGCCACTCGTGCTCGTCCACCGGTCACGTTCCTCCGTCGCGACGGGTCATACAGGTCAGACCCCCGAGACCACGCAAATGTGACCGAAAGGAGGAAGACGATGCGAGTCTTCGTCGCAGGGGCGAGCGGTGCAATCGGCACCCGCCTCGTTCCCCAGTTGATCGATGCCGGCCACGAGGTGATCGGCACCCACACTTCTCCCGCAAGCGGGGAGCGCCTCCGCGCCCTCGGCGCAACGCCGGTTGCTCTCGATCTCCTCGACGCCGGTGCCGTGCGCGCGGCGGTGCTCGAGGTCGCCCCCGACGCGATCGTCCACCAGGTGACCGCGCTCGCGAACGCGCGCTTCGGCAGGAGCTTCGACCGCACCTTCGCGCAGACGAACCGGTTGCGGACCGAGGGCACCGACAATCTCCTCGCGGCTGCGCGCAAGGCCGGCGTCTCCCGCTTCGTCGCCCAGAGCAATGTCACCTTCCGCTACGCCCGCGAGGGCGGGATGGTCAAGAGCGAGGACGACCCGCCTGAGACCAAGCCGGTGAAAGGCGCGGTCGAGAGCATGGCGGCGATGAACTACCTCGACGACGCCGTCGTTGCGGCGGGCGGCATCGCCCTTCGCTACGGCATCTTCTACGGCGCCGCCAACGACGGGCTCATCGAGCCCGTGCGCAAGCGGCGGTACCCGATCGTCGGCGACGGCGGCGGCTTCACCTCCTGGATCCACCTCGACGACGCCGCCGCAGCGACCTTGCTCGCGCTCGAGCACGACCGGCCGGCGATCTACAACATCGTCGACGACGAGCCCGCCCCCGCTCGCGAGTGGCTGCCGGTCCTCGCCCACGCGCTCGGCGCCAAGCCACCCCGCCACGTCCCCGTCTGGCTCGCACGGCTGCTCGCCGGCGAGCCCGGAGTCGTCATCGGCACTGAAGCCCGCGGCGCCTCCAACGCAAAGGCCAAGCGCGAACTCGGCTGGACGCTGCGCTACCCGAGCTGGCGGATGGGCTTCGTCTCTGTCTACGCAGGCGAGGCGCCCGCGACCACCGAGCCGGGATCGCCCGTACCCGCGAACCTCGCTCGCCCGCGGTCGGTTTCCCGATGATCAGAGCGACCAAGACAGGGCCTCGTTCGCCGGTCGGCGCGCCCCGGGATAGGGACGAACGGTGACACTTGCCGAAGGCAGCGTCGTCTCAAGCAAAGGAGGTCGGATGGTCGCGCGCGTGTGGAGGGGCAGCGTCCGCCGGACGGACGCCGACGATTACGCCGAATACATGTGCGAGGTCGCCGTGCCCGGCTACGCGGCGACGCCCGGCAACGAGGGCGTATGGATGCTCCGCCGGAACGTCGATGACCGCACGGAGTTCGTCATGTTCACGCTCTGGCAGTCGTTCGACGCGATCCGGGCGTTCGCGGGCGACGACTACGAACGAGCGGTCTTCTACCCCGAGGACGACCGCTTCCTGGTCGAGCGCGACCTCCACGCGCTCCACTACGAGGTCGGCGTTCAGAAAGGGCGCTGGGAGCCGTCCGCGCACCAGCATGCCCGCGTCGACGAGTTCGTGAACACGTATCGCGCAGCGTTCGAGGCGTTCGACGCCGAAGGCATCGCCGATCTGTTCGCCTACCCGTGCCAGGTGACCGCGAGCGGGGCTCGAGCGGAGGTGACTGCGGTAGCCTCGCGGGAGGTGTGGCTATCGCAGCTGGAACGGCTCGCCGGTGCGTATCGGGCGATCGGTGTGCGCACCGCGCAAGTCGCCGCGCGCCGGACGATCGCGCTCGCGCCCGATCTGCTCGAGGCCGCCGTCCACTGGGAGCTCGCCGACGGCGACGGGAGCTCGATCTACGCCTTCGACGCGACGTACACGCTCGCGGATCTCGGTGAGGGGTTGCGGATCACGGCGATCGCCCACAACGAGACGACGCAGCTCCGCGCGCGGCTCGCCGCGGGCCGTGAGGGGTAGGGCCGGTAGACCCGGCCGGTCTGAGCCGCGACTCACTCCGCCCAAAGACTAGGCGTCTTCTCCGGGGCGTTCCACGATGCGCGGCGTACGCGCGTTCGAGCACGATCGCAGCGACTCCTCGCGGCCGCCATCGTGCCGCTCGGAGTGACTGCATTGTCGTCAAGCCCGACCTCGAGCACCCTCGATCGGGAGGCACCGAAGGGAGATTGTTCATGAGCCGCACACATCGGTACGAGACGACGACTGTCTGGACTGGTGATCGGGGCCGCGGGACCGCCGACTATCGAGCCTATGAGCGTCTCTATGACACGTCGAGCCCAGACCGGCCGACGATCGAGGGCTCAGCCGATCCCGCCTTCCGAGGGGATAAGACGAGATGGAACCCAGAGCTCCTTCTCGTCGCGGCGCTCAGCCAGTGCCACCTGCTCTCGTACTTGCACCGTTGCGCGATCGGCGGCGTCCGCGTGATCGCTTACACCGACACCCCGGTCGGCGTGATGCTCGAGGACGACGACGGTGGCGGGCGCTTCCAAGAAGTCAGGCTGCGGCCAGTCGTCACAGTCGCCGACGCCTCGATGATCGAGCGAGCTGCGCAGCTGCACGAGGAGGCGTCGAAGCGGTGCTTCATCGCCTCCTCGGTGAACTTCCCCGTCCGCCACGAGCCACAGCTCATCGTCAGCCAGGCGTCGAGCCGCGTCGGGTGACGATGGACCGCACCACGAGAGCTGTTGCGGGGATCAGGCTTCCCGACAGCGACGTCGCATCAGCCGCGGAGCTGCTCAGCCGGGAGGCGTCCGACCGAGTCCTGTACGCCCATGCGGTGCGCTCGTATCTCTTTGCCGCTCTGCTCGCCCGTGATGACGGTCTGCGCGTCGACGACGAGGCGCTGTACGTCGGGTGCGTTCTCCACGACATCGGGCTTGTCCCGGGCTACGAGGATCCGGTCAAGTCTTTCGAGCATGTGAGCGCGGACGTCGCGGTCGATCTCACCAGCTGGTTCGGTTGGCAGCCCGAGCGTCGCTCGAACCTTCACCGCGCGATCGTCCTGCACATGGCCGCAGAGGTTTCGGAGAGCGAGTCGCCCGAAACGCGAGCGCTTGAGGCCGGGGTGGCGCTCGACGTCACGGGCAGCCGCCTCGCGGACATCGATGAACGTACGTGCGTGGAGATATTCCGGCACTTCCCGCGCGGAGCGTTCAAACGCGACTTCGCGAGACTGATGCACCGGGAAGCAGAGCGCAAACCCCACTCTGCTGCCGCCGCCCTGACGAACCGGGGACTTCTCGACCGGATCCGTAAGGCGCCATTCGAAGACACGGAGTAATCGCCGGACAACGGCGCTGGCGATACGTCCGGCGCGCGCGCGTGGTTCAGCCCGCGTCCCGCTGCGGGCGCCCACGCCGGTGCGTCAGGGCGGGAGCAGTCGGCGCCTTCTCGCCTCGGCGAGCGCTTCGAGCTGCGAGTGACAGCCCAGCTGGAGCAGGATCGCGCGGATGTGGTTGCGCACCGTGACCTCGGCGATGCCGAGCCTGGTCGCGATCACCTTCGCCGGCGTACCCTCCGCGATCAGCTCGAGCACCTCGTGCTGCCGGACGGTGAGGTGCGACTCGGGCGCCGGCTCCGGTTCGGCGTCAGGCGTTGTTCGGAAGAGGTGCAGGCCGACCGCGTCGCGATTCGCAGTCACCGCAGCGATCGTCGACATCGTGACCAGCTTCCGGCCCTCGGCTGTCCTGATGAGGATCCGGCGCGACGGAACGGGCCAGCCCTCGCGCGCGAGCCGAGCCGCCGAGCAGCCGGGATGGCAGAGCACCGCCCCTCGCTCTTCGAGCCCGCCGAGCACCTCCCAGCAGGGACGGCCGATCGCCTCGGCAGCGGGAACGCCTGTCAGCGACTCGAGCTCCTCATTCCATGCATCGACACGGAGGTCGGGCCCGAACGCCATCAGCGCGTCCCCCGAGCGAAAGACGGTGGTCATTTCCGTCGGGCGCTCACTGCGCACCGAGTCCCCTTTCCCGTTCGCTTCAGTCACGGACCATACGGGGCGCGAGGGCCGACGGTTTCCGCGTCGTCCGGCGGGATCCAACCGGTGATCCGGTGCGTATGCCCGGACGTGGGGAGCCGCAGCCGGTCGCAGGCGTCTGGGCGCTATGCACACATTGCGGACGAGCTGCGCGCCGCAATCGTCGGCGGGCGGCTGCGGCCGGGTGCGCGCCTTCCCTCGGAACGTGCTCTCGCCGAGGAATTCGACGTCAGCCGGGCGACGATCGCCGGCGCGTTGTGGGTTCTGCGCGGCGAGGGGCTGATCGAGAGCCGGCGCGGCGCAGGCTCGTGGGTCCGTCGGCGTCGGTAGTCGCATCGAAAGTGGATGCTCAAACTTGACCATGCCCCGTGCGGGCCGCTCTCGTAGCGTTGGCGCTTCACGAGGGAGGTCCAGAGCTGAGACGCCTCGCCGCAGTGTTCCCGCGCCGGCACGGCAAGAGCCACCGACATCGTTCGGCCGCAAGAAGCGGGAGCGCGAAGGGCGGGCTGCTTCGCGCCGTAGCCGCGGTCGCGGCTGCCGCCGCCCTGCTCGGCGGCGCCGACGCCTCGTCGGGCGCAGGGGAGCCGTGGGCGCGTCAGTCACCGGTCCCGACCGGCTTCTGGCTCGAGGATGTCGACATGATCTCGACAACCGAGGCGTGGGCCGTCGGCGCCGTCGGGACGATCCTCCACACGACCGACGGCGGCGCGAGCTGGCAGAAGCAGGCCGGCGGGACGCAGGAGCGGCTCGATGCGGTTCGGTTCAAGGACCCGCTCCACGGCTGGGCAGTCGGCACGAGCCTCGCGCTCTACACCGTCGACGGCGGCGCCACGTGGACACCCGGAACCGGGATCGTCGGCACGCCGGTCAGCGTCGACTGCGCGACGGTCACTACCTGCTTCGTCGGCTACGGGTATTCGATCGCGTCGAAGACGACCGATGGCGGCAGGACGTGGACCGACGTGACCTTCCCCTTCGCCCTCGGCCGCTTCCAGTTCTTCGACTCGCAGAACGGGATCGCGTCAGGCCCAGGCGGCGTCGCGACGACGAACGACGGCGGCGCGACCTGGTCGCCGAGGCCGGGTCCGCACGGCGGCTTCTTCGTCGACCAGCAGCAGGGCTGGAGCCTGAGCGGCGCGACGGCCGAGCACACTTCCGACGGCGGCGCTTCGTGGCAGGCCCAGACGCTGCCGCCGGGCTCCTGGATCTACGCGAGCACCTTCGTCGACGCCAGGAACGGCTGGGGCGTCGGCTCCGAGGAGAACGTCGTCCACACCTCCGATGGCGGCCAGACCTGGACGACGCAGCGCGGCGGTGTCGCCAGCGGTGCGCGCTACCCGTTCTGGGACGTCGACTTCGTCGACGCGCTGCATGGGATCGTCGTCGGCGGGGCGGGGAAGATCTTCACCACCTCCGACGGCGGCGCGACCTGGACGCTGCGGACGAGCGGCGCGGCGAACGAGACGCTCGCGCTGGACCGCGTCGGCGACAAGCTGTGGGCGGTCGGGACGGACGCGATCGTCCAGACCTCCACGAACGGCGGTGCATTGTGGGAGGAGCAGCCGCGCATCCCGGTCGAGAGCGGGAACCTGCCGGACGTCGACTTCGTCGATGCGCTGACGGGCTGGACAGTCCTGGACGGGAGCGCCGGGCCGGGCCGAGGCCGCGTGTTCAAGTCGACCGACGGCGGCCGGACCTGGCAGAACCAAGGACTGCTCGACAGCGGCCGGCTCGGCGGCGTCGTCGCGCTCGACGCCAATGTCGTCATCGCGGTCGGCGTCTACTTCCCGGTGATCATGCGTTCCGGCGACGGTGGGCAGACGTGGCAGTACCGCAACCACCCGTTCTTCTGCACGAACTCGTGCGGATACGCGTGGTACGGCATCGACTCGCCGGACGGGCAGAACGTCTGGGTGACGGGCGAGCAGGGGATCATCCTCCACTCGGCCGACCGCGGCCTTACGTGGGAGACGCAGCGCGTGGGCGAGCCGTGGGAAGAGCTGATGGACGTCGACTTCAGCGACGCGCAGAACGGCTGGGCCGTCGGGTGGCAGGGGACGATCCTCCGGACGACCGACGGCGGCCGGACCTGGATCAAGAAGGATCCCGGGCTCGGATACACCGGCGCGGTGCTGACGGTCTGTCCGCTGAGCGCGAATGTCGCGTGGGTCGGCGGCTACGACGCGTTCGCCGCGCGCACGACCGACGGCGGCCTCAGCTGGCAGCGCGAGCGGGTCGACACGGAGTCGACGTGGATCCACTCGTGGAGCGCCTGCACGTTCATCGACGCCGAGAACGGTTGGTTCGGCGGTTCCACCGGCATCTTCCGCAGAACGGGTACCACGTCGCCGCCGCCCCCACCAGTCGTGACGCCGGTGCTGACGAACCTGGCGCTGACGCCCAGCACGGTCGAGGGCGGCGCACAGGCGAGCGGTACCGTCACGCTCGACTCGGCCGCGCCCGAGGGCGGTGTCGACGTCGCTCTCGCGACCGACACGCCCAACTACTCGTCGGTTCCGGCGTCCGTCACCGTCATCCCCGGCCAGACCAGCGCGTCCTTCACCCTCCAGTCGTTCCCCGTCGGCGCGAACGTGGTCGCGACGATCAGCGCCGTCTACAACGGAGTGACGAAGACGGCGCAACTCACGATCCAGCCGGCGTCGGCTGCGACCGATCGCATCAGCGTCACCCGCGCGGAGTACACGGTGCAGAAGCGTGGGTTGCGGATCGACGCGACGAGTACGAGCGCCTCGGCGACGCTCCGCGTGTACGTCACAGCGACCGGCGCACTGATCGGGACGCTCAGGAATCTCGGCGGGTCGAAACACGCCGGCCAGTTCACGTGGCCGTCGAACCCGCAGAGCGTGACCGTGAGGAGCACGGCCGGCGGTTCTGCCTCGGCGACCGTCGTCGCCAAGTAGCAGGTCAGCGATATGCGACGCCATCGTCACGCCGCGACCGTTCGCTAGCGGTTGCGACCGCTGGGCTCCATGGAGGTTCCATCCGTCTCGACGGGTGAGCGTGGATTCGTGCCTCGTCGGCTGCTTTTCAGTTCTGGGCCGGTGTGCGGTGGCGCAGCGGGTAGCTGCACGGTGACGCGGAGCCCGCCAGCGGCCCGGGGGGTGAGTGTGAGGGTTCCGTCGTGTGCTTGGGTGATGCTCTTGACGATTGCCAGGCCGAGGCCGACACCTGCGTGATCCGGGCGAATGCGTTCGGTGCCGCGAAGAAACGGCTCGGCAAGCGTGGCAACCAGCTGTGGCGTGAGCTTCTCGCCGGTGTTCTCGACGGTGAGCACCACACTCTGCGGGTGAACGCCGGTCGTGACCCATACGGTGCCCTGTGCAGGCAGATTGTGGACGATTGCGTTGTGTACGAGGTTCGTACTCAACTGCAGCAGGAGGGCGTGCGAGCCGATGGTGGGGGTCATGTCGCCGGAGGTTTCGATGGTGAGACCGCGTCTCTCTGCGAGGGGGAGGAGCGTTTCGGTGGCTTCTTCCGCGATGAGGGAAAGGTCGACGTGTTCTCGGGTGAAGGACCGTTGGTCGGCGCGGCTGAGCAGGAGCAGTGCTTCAGTGAGGTCGATCGCTCGGGTGTTGACGGCGTGGAGGCGGTCGACCAGTGCGCCGGTGTCACGGTTCAGATCGTTGCGGGCCACGTCGAGCAGGGTCTGCGTGATCGCCAGCGGGGTGCGCAGCTCGTGAGAGGCGTTGGCTGCGAATCGCTGCTGTTCGAGGACGTGCGCTTCGAGCCGCGCGAGCATGGCGTCGAAGACGTCGGCGAGCTCGCGGAACTCATCTCTGCGGCCCGGTAGCCGGATGCGGTGGGAGAGCGACCCGTTCGCAGCCATGCGTGTGGCGTCCGTGATGCGAGCCAGCGGGGCGAGCATGCGGCCGGCGAGAAGCCACCCTCCCAGGAGACCGAAAACCAGCAGAAACGCCAGCACCACGGCTGCGGCCGGAGCGAAAGCGCGCAGGAGGAAGGAGTTGTTCCCGGGCACCAAGCCACCGGCGGCGCTGATCGCACCGTCGGGTACGTATCGCAGGAGGAAGTCAAACGATTGCCGCTGCTGGCCGGCGAGCCACGCGGCGGCGAGCATCAGGCCACCCGCGAGCATGAGGAAGCCGGCATAGCTGAGGGTGAGCTTGATGCGAACGCTCAAACCGGGCGCCCTATCCACGGTCTCCTGCCTCACGTCCGGTGCGGGGTGCTGTGTCGATGCGGTACCCGACGCCGGCCACGGTGGCGACGATCCAGGGTTCGCCGAGGCGTTTGCGCAGTCCCGAGACCGTGATGCGCACGGCGTTGGTGAACGGGTCTGCGTTCTGATCCCACGCCCGTTCCAGTAGCACTTCGGCGCTGACGACACCGCCCTCGGCAGCGACGAGGACTTCGAGCACTGCGAACTGTTTCCTGGTGAGCGCGACGTAGCGGCCGTCGCGGTAGACCTCGCGGCGGAACGGATCCAGTCGCAGGCCCGCGATCTCTCGCACGGGCGGCCTGTTGTGGGCGCGCCTGCGGTCGAGCGCTCTGAGCCTGAGCACGAGTTCTCGGAGCTCGAACGGCTTCGTGAGGTAGTCGTCGGCGCCGAGCTCGAACCCGGTGGTCTTGTCGTCGAGACGGTCGGCGGCGGTGAGCATGAGGATCGGCATGCCGCTGCCGGAGGCGACGAGGCGTTTGGCGATCTCGTCACCGGTAGGTCCGGGAATGTCTCGGTCGAGGACGGCGATGTCGTAGGCGTTGACGCGCAGCAGCTCCAGAGCGGTGTCACCGTCACGTGCGATGTCTGCCGCGATCGCTTCCAGGCGTAGGCCATCACGGATTGCGTCTGCCAGATAGGGCTCGTCCTCAACGATCAACACACGCATGCTCCGATGCTACGAGCCGGCGCATGTCGTCCGCATATCGAAAACCGGATACGGGCCAGCAACACCACGCCGCCTTGACTGGAGGCATGACCCACGGCAAGCGACCACGAACGACGACCCGTCGGATTCGGATTCGCAGGATCCGCGTCGCCGGCCTCCTGGCCGTCATCGCGGCGATCGCCGCAGCCCTCGGCTACCAGTTGCCGGCGTCGCCGTCCTCGACGGCGTCCTCGTCCTCGACGCACGCATCACCCGTCGACGTCCTTCGCAGCGCCTCGCCGTCGCAGAACTCGTCGATGCCCATCTGGCCCGGCACGACGTCCGGCCGGTCACGGCATCGTGGTGCGCTCGGCGAGGCTGACGGTGCCGTTCGCGACGGCGTGACGGTCTTCGACGACGAAGTTCCGGCCGTGGCCAATCTCGACCCCGAGCTGCTCGGTGCGGTCCGTCAAGCCGCAACTGACGCCGCAGACGGCGGGGTCGAGGTCTACGTCACGAGCGGCTGGCGCTCCCCGGAGTACCAGGATCAACTGCTACGCGAGGCCATCTCCGAGTACGGCTCGGCAGAGGAAGCTGCCCGCTGGGTGGCCACAGCGGACACGTCTCCTCACGTGTCGGGGGACGCGATCGACGTCGGGCACTCCGACGCCACAGCGTGGCTGTCCGAGCGCGGCGCCAAGTTCGGGCTGTGCCAGATCTACGGCAACGAACCCTGGCACTACGAACTGCGCCCCGAAGCGATCGATCACGGTTGCCCTCCCATGTACGCCGACCCGACGCACGATCCAAGGATGCAGCCGAGGCGCACATCCCTCCCTGGGCGTTCTCCGGCAGCGTCGAGTTCGGCCTCCTCCACAGCCAGGCGATCAAGGCCGCAAAGCAGCCCGAGTGGTCCATCAAGCGTGCTCGGGCGGGAGCTCGAGCACGAAGATTGCGCGCTCGTGCGTTCGTGCGAAGAAACGCTCGTAGGGCGGCCACAGCGCCACGAGACGTGGCCAGAGTCGTTCGATCTCCTCCGGGCGTGCATCGCGCGCTATGCGCGGCTGTGCCACACCGCTGATGCGGATCGTCACTTCGGGTCTTGCTCGGACG
>DASTZS010000066.1:0-72333 GCA_035764165.1 Gaiellaceae bacterium
TCCTTGACGAAGGCGATCGAGATCGAGCCGTCGACGTGCTTTCGGCTCGTCGCCACGCGCGCGATCTTCATGATGTCGGGCGAGATCGAGACCGACGTGACGTAGACGTGCGGGTGCCAGCCGAGCCTGAACGCGCCCACGTAGCCGAAGATGGCGAACTTCGGCGTCGCGAACAGCATCAGCGTGTTGGCTCCCGTGCTCTTGAGCCTCGCCAGCTGCGACGAGATGTCGTTGTCGGCGATCTCGTAGGGCTGCGTGCCGACGATCTTCGCCTTCCCGGCCAGGCCGCGGCGCAGCCCGTTGAGCATGTCCTTGCCGAAGTCCGAGTTCTCGTAGAGGACCGCGATCCTCGCTTTCGGCTGGTGGGCTGCGACGTAGCGGCCGTAGATTGCTCCTTCGCCGGCGAAGCTCGGGAGGTAGCCCATCGACCACGGGTACTTCGCGTGCTCCGCGGCGAGCTTCGAGACGCCGCTGCCGACGAAGAGCTGTGGCACCTTGCGATCGTTGAGGTAGGCCCGGATCGCCAGCGCATGCTCGGTGCCGACGCTGTTGAAGATCGCCAGAACCTGGTCCTGCTCGACGAGCTGGCGCGTGAGCGTGATCGTCTTCGCCACGTCGAACTCGTCGTCCAGGTACGTATAGGCGATCTTGCGCCCGAAGACGCCGCCTTTCGAGTTGACGTACTTGAAGTACGCGTCCGCTCCTCTGCCGACCGACCCGTAAGCCGCGGCCGGTCCGCTGATCGGGATCGTCCCGCCGAGCGTGATCTGTGTCGGCGTGACCCCCGGCGTCGCCGCGGGAGCCGCCAGCGCGAGCGCCGCCGCAGCGATGTGCGCGATCATCCGGACACGGGTTTTCGCAGCGTCGGCAACGTCAGCGTGATCCGGCTCACTCGAGCAGCTGCTCCCTCCGGTACCGGAATGAGATAGACGAGGTTGTTGATGTCCTGAAGCGTCGAGGTCGCGCCGAGCGTCACCCTCAGGCGCGAACCCGCCGGGATGGACGTGATCTCGTTCTGCAGCCTGATCGCCAGCGTTTGTGGCTGCATGCCTCGGTTGATCGTGCTCGCGCCACCGTCGGCGATCACGATCTCCCTGCTGTCCCGTGTGACGGCACTGAGCACCGCGACGAGATGCGTGTAGCCGCTATTGCGCCACGTGACCCTGACCACCGGCGCCCCAAAGGTCTCGAGGTGTCGGATCGCCGCGGTCGTGCGCGCAATCTTTCCTTTCGCCGAGAGCGTGCTGCGGCCCTTGAAGGTGAAGGACAGCGTCCGTGGCTTCGGCAGCGACTTGAACGAGACCGGCGGTCCCCAGGGATCCGGCGCGATCTGGACCGGTGGGGACTTGTCGATGCCGTTCGGAATGCCTTTGAGGAACCGGTCGAACCACGCTCGCACCTCGAGGGCTGCGTAGTCGAACTCCGCATCCGGGTTCGTCGCCGGGGCGTGGCCGAAGTCGCCGAGATAGAGACGCTTTGGACCGTTCAACAGCCTGTACGCCGCGATGGCCTGGTCGGCGTCGAACGCGAAGTCCCGGCGGCCTTGCAGCATGAACGTCGGGACGCTGACGCTCGAGAGCTGGGACCGCGTCGACCGCGACGCGAGATAGGCGCGGATCGCCGGCACGTTCCGCTCGGCCACCGCATCCGCGAGTAGCTGGGCCTCTTCGGGCCCGTAGCGGTCACGCGGGAGGAGCTGGGAGAAACCGAGGACGACCCCTGCGCGCATGTGCTCCTGCGGCGCGAGCGCCTCGCGCAGGTCCGTCCACGTCGCGACGGGTGCGATTGCGGCCACGGGCAAGCCTTCGATCGCAGCCTTCCAGACGAGGCCGCCGCCGTAGGAGGCCCCCTCGAGCCCGACGTGCTGCGCGTCGACGTTCGGGTGCCCGGTGAGCCACGTCAACAGCTCGAGTAGGTCGGCGAGCTCGCGCGGGCCGTCGAGCGTGAAGAGGCCGCCCGACTCTCCGTGTGCGCGCGCGTCGTAGGTGAGGACGGCGTAGCCCGCCGGTGCGAGGAAGCGCGCTGCGAGCGCGTTCGTCGTCCAGTTGTCGAAGTCGGCGCGGTTGCGCGTCATTCCGAGCCCGTGCAAGAGGATCGCCGCCGGCCAGCCGGCCGCCGGCGGTGTCCCTTGCGGCTGGAAGTAGCTGACGGCGAGGCGGACGCCGTCGCTCATCGTCACCTTCGTTTCGGTCTGCGTGAAGTCGCCGGCGACCGCGTGACCCGGCGAGAGCAAGGCGGCCCAGGCCACCGCGAGCACGGCAACGAGACCACGCACGAGGTGGGAATCGTATCCCGGCGATACGATCGACGTGTGGATCCGCGGCCTGTGGGCGTGTTCGACTCGGGCGTGGGCGGCCTGACCGTCCTGCACGAGTGCCTCGTCACCCTGCCGCACGAGGATTTCGTCTACCTCGGCGACCACGCCCGTCTCCCGTACGGGCCCCGGCCGCTCGAGGAGGTCAGGCAGTTCGCGCGCGAGATCGGCGCCTTCCTGCAGGCGCAGGGCGTCAAGCTCGTGGTCAACGCGTGCAACACCGCGACCTCGGCGGCGTTGCCGCAGCTGCAGGAGGACCTCGACGTTCCCGTCGTCGGCGTGATCACACCCGAGGCGCACGCCGCCGTGCAGGCCACGCGCAATCGCCGCATCGGCTTGCTCGCGACGGAGGGAACGGTCGCGGCCGGGCGCTATGCCGAGCTGGTGCACGCGCTCGACGCGGGAGTCGAGCTCGTG
This sequence comes from Gaiellaceae bacterium, assembly GCA_035764165.1. Lineage (GTDB taxonomy): Bacteria > Actinomycetota > Thermoleophilia > Gaiellales > Gaiellaceae > 3-1-20CM-4-69-9. The sequence continues at coordinate 2,732 of DASTZS010000066.1, forward strand.
CCGGTGGCGTGTCCGCGGCTCGTCCCGCTGATCGAGAGCGACGATCCCTTCGGCGTGGACACGACCGACGCCGTGCGCGTGTACGCGGAACCGCTGAAAGACGCCGGCGTGGACACGGTCATCCTCGGCTGCACGCATTACCCGCTGATCCGCCCGATCTTCCAGCGTGTCTTCGGCCGTGACGTGACGCTCGTCTTCTCGGCGGAGGAGACCGCACGCGAGGTGGCGGAGACCCTGGCGCGGAAGGGCTACGAGAACGAGCCGAAGCGTGAAGGCACGTACCGCTTTCTCACCACGGGCGATCCGGCTGCTTTCCGTGAGATGGGCGCGCGCTTCCTGCAGCTTCCGCTCGGCGAGGTCGAGCACGTGCAGCTCGCCACGCTCGGCGCGGCTGCATGAGGAACGACGGCCGCCGACCGGACGAGCTGCGGCGAATCGAGCTCGTTCCTGACTTCCTCGAGCAGCCGCACGGATCCGTGCTCTACGCGCAGGGGAAGACGAAGCTGCTCTGTACGGCGTCGATTCAGGAGGGCGTGCCGCGGTGGCTGTACGGCAAGGGGCGCGGGTGGCTGACGGCCGAGTACTCCCTTCTGCCCGCGTCCACCGGCGAGCGCACCGATCGTGAGGCATCGCGCGGCAGGCAGGGCGGCAGGACGATCGAGATTCAGCGCCTGATCGGCCGCTCGATCCGCTCGGTCACCGACTTCGGGGCGCTCGGCGAGCGGACGCTCTGGCTCGACTGCGACGTGCTGCAGGCCGACGGAGGCACGCGGTGCGCCGCGATCACCGGCGCCTACGTCGCTGCGAGGCGCGCACTCGACCGGTTCGGGCTCTCGAAGGCGCTCACGGGTTCCGTTGCGGCCGTCTCCGTCGGGATCGTCGGCGGCGAGGCGCTGCTCGACCTCGACTATTCCGAAGACTCCGAGGCGGAGGTCGACATGAACGTCGTCATGACCGACGACGGCGCCCTCGTCGAAGTGCAGGCGACGGCGGAGAAGACGCCGTTCAGCCGCGCGCGCCTTGACGAGCTCCTCGAGCTCGCGGCCGGCGGAATCGAAGCGCTCGTGGCCGCGCAGGAGGAAGCGGTTGCTGCAGCTCGCGGCTAGCAGCCTGCCGACGCTCAACTGGGACGAGTCGCTGCTCCGGTTGGCGCTCGCCGCGATTCTCGGCGGCCTGATCGGCGTCGAGCGGGAGCTGCGCGAGCGCGAGGCCGGGCTGCGGACACACCTGCTCGTCTCCCTCGGCTCCGCGCTCTTCACGATCGTCAGCGCGTACGGCTTCCACGCGTTTCTCGAGTCGGGACAGAGCGTCGTGCGCGCCGATCCGACGAGGATCGCCGCGCAGATCGTGACCGGCATCGGTTTCCTCGGCGCGGGGGCGATCATCCGTCAGGGCCTGTCGGTGCGGGGGCTGACGACTGCCGCAACGCTCTGGGTCGTCGCCGCCGTCGGCCTCGCCTGCGGCGCGGGTTACTACAGCGCCGCGGTGATCGCGACGGCGCTCGTCCTGCTGGCGCTCTATCCGCTCCGGATCATCGCCTACCGCATCCTGATCCGCTTCCGCCCGGATGAGGGGAGGATGCTCGTCGAGCTCGCCCCCGGACAGTCGCCGGGCACCGTGCTCGACGCGATCGAACGACTGGGCGTGGGCGTCGAGTCGCTCGAGGTGAGCCAGGAAGGCGAACGCCGCACGCTTGCGATCGACATGGCGGTGCCGCCCGGTGCACGGGCCACACGCGTCGTCGCCGAGATCGCCGACCTCGAGCACGTCACCGGGGTGCGGTGGACCGACTAGGCGGGCGCGCGACGCTCGCGTCGCGGAATCCGAACAAGGCGCGGGAGCTGGAGCGGCTGTTGCCGCACTGGCGAATCGCGCCGCTCGAGGCGGACGACTATCCCGAGGAGACGGGCGAGACGTACTACGACAACGCGCGCGCGAAGGCGCTCTTCGGCCGCGGCCGCGCCGCTCCCGACGAGTGGGTGATCGGCGAAGACTCGGGGATCGAGGTCGCGGGACTCGAGGGCGGGCCGGGAGTGCAGTCCGCCCGGAACGCGGCCGGAGACGAGGTCGGCTGGATGCTGCGGGAGCTCGACGGGGTCGTCGGGGAGGGCCGCCGCGCGCGCTACGTGTGCGAGCTGGTCGCCGTCTCGCCGGCGGGAGAGGAGCGTCGCGGCACCGGCACGCTCGAGGGACGGCTCGCCCTCGAGGCACGCGGAACCGAAGGCTTCGGCTTCGATCCGATCTTCGTTCCGGACGGAGAGGAGCTGACGGTCGCCGAGCTCGGCAACGGCTGGAAGGTCGAGCACTCGCACCGGGCGAACGCGGCCCGGGCCCTGCGCGCCGCGTTAGGCGAGGCCGGCTAGCTCGTCGGCGCTGCGCTGCTCGAGCCGGCGCGCGCGCCACCAGTCGATCTCGGCGCCGAACACGATCACGTTCGCCATCACGTAGAGCCAGACGAGGAGGATTGCGGGCGCGCCGAAGGCACGCAGCGCCGGATTGAGGTCGGCATAGCGCTGGTAGAGCGGCAACACCTGGAACGTCGACTCCAGCAGGATCGTCGCGAAGATCGCGCCCGGCAAGACCTCGCGGAAGCTCAGGTCCTCGTTCGTGAGGAAGAAGTAACAGGAGACGAGGAACACGAAGATGCCGATCAGCGAGACGCCGATCGAGAGTGTGTACGCAACCACCGGGTTGGAGAGGACCCCCGGTGCGTATTCCTGCAAAGCGGCGACCCCGAGCGAGCCCGCGAGCAGTGCGACGAAGAGCGTCACGAGCGATCCGACCATGAGCAGGAACGCAATTCCCTTGCCCTGCAGGAAGGAGCGGTTCGGCCGGCCGTAGACGATGTTGAAGGCAGACTCGAGCACACTGAAGAGCGAGAGCGAGGTCCACAGGAGCGCCAGCGCACCGATGACGCCGAGCGTGGCCGCGTTGTCCTGCACGCTGTGCACGAGGTCGATGATGCGGTCGATCGGCGTGCCGGGGAGCGTCTTCTTGATCTCACGCACGAGGAACGACGACTCGTCCGCCCTGCCGGTGAGTCCGAGCAGGGAGAGGGAGAGGAACGTGAGCGGAACGAAGGAGAGCAGTGCGAAGTAGGCGATCATCGCGGCGAGATGCGGCCCACGGTCGGCGAAGAACTTCCGCATCAGGTCTCGGCGGCGCACGCGCATCGCTGCGGAGTATCGCCTCAACGGCCTCGCCGTCACGACGCCGCGGCCTCTTTGGGTCGGCGTCGCGAGCGAACGCCTTATGCTTCGGCTGACATGGACGTGAAGCAGGCACTCGCCGACCTGACGGAGATCTCGTCGCAGATCGAGGTCGCGGCCGTCTTCGACGACCAGGGCAAGATCGCGGGGTCGACGCTCGCGGACTCCGTCCGGTCGGAGGCGCTCGTGCAGGCGGCACGCCGTCTCCTCGCCGCAGCCGACGAGCTCGGGCCCGGTGGCAGCCCGTTGACCCAGCTCGAGGTCGCGACCCGGGAGGGGAGCGTCTTCGTCGTGCGGGACGGCAAGACGGCGATCGCCGCCACGACGGGTGGGAATCCGACGGTGGGCCTCGTCTTCTACGACCTCAAGTCGGCGCTCCGCAGCGCGAAGACCGCGAAGAAATCCGCGGCTACGAAGAAGGCGACCACCGCGCGCAAGAAGACGACGGCTGCCTCGGCGAAGAAGAAGACGGCGGCACGCAAGCCGCCGCAGAGGAAGAAGCCCGATGCGTCGTAGCGTCGCCGGCTTGATCGGGATCCTGGCCGGGATGCTGGTCGGGGCCGCTTTCATCAGGCGCCATGCCGGCAACCGCGACCGGGCCGACCTCTACTTCGAGGACGGCTCGATGCTCTCGCTGACGAACGGCTCGCCCGGAGCCGACCGGCTCCTTCCTCTCGCCCGCGAGCTCATTCGCGGCGTCCGCGGAACTTGACGGACGAGCAGCTGAGGCTCGCCTTGCGCGAGCATGCCTATCTCGAAGGCGACTTCGTGCTGCGGTCGGGGAAGCGCTCCAAGTACTACCTCGACAAGTACCGCTTCGAGACCAGGCCGGACCTGCTCCGGCCTCTCGGCGACCGGATCGCTCACGCAGTGCACGAGGTCGCGCCGGACGCGACGCGGCTTGCCGGGCCGGAGCTCGGGGCGGTGGCGCTCGCGGCGGCGGGCTCGCTCGCGTCGGGCCTGCCGTTCCTGATCGTGCGGAAGGAGGCGAAGGGCTACGGGACCGCCAACAGGGTCGAAGGCGTCTACGAAGACGGCGAGACCGTCTGCGTCGTGGAGGACGTCGTGACCTCCGGCGGCGCCCTTCTCGACGCCGTTCGCGCGCTCAGGGAGGCCGGCCTCACAGTCGAGGCGGCGGTGTGCGTCGTCGACCGCGAGGAGGGCGGAGAGGAGGCGCTCGCCGCCGAGGGCGTCGAGCTGAGGCCGATTTTTCGCGCCGGCGAGCTCCTGGTTGAGCCAAAAAGACCCGCAAAACCGCATGGTTGAGCCAGTCCGGCGCGGCTGTTAGGGTCTTTTTCCGTGGTCCGAACTGTCGACAGGAGGAGAGGGACTTGACGAAACAGGAGTTCGTTAACGAGGTCGCGAGGCGCTCCGACCTCTCGAGCCGTGATGCGGCGAAGGCCGTTGATGCGTTCCTCGACTCGATCACCGACACGTTGCGAGGCGGCGGGGAGGTCGCGTTCACGGGCTTCGGGAAGTTCACGACCCAGCGGCGCGCCGAGCGCCAGGGCGTGAATCCCCGCAATCCGACGGAGAAGGTGACGATTCCGGCAGCCACGGTGCCGAAGTTCACGGCGGGGAGTCAGCTCAAGCAAGCCGTCAAGAGCGGCGGCTAGCCCGAGCCTCTCCTCCAGAGAAAGCCGCGAAGGCCTCTGGAAAGAGGCCTTCGCTGTCTCTCGAGCGAAGTACTCTCAAACCCGTGGCCGCCGTCGCGACGACGAACTTCGCCGACCGCCTCGCGGAGGCGGTGGAGCGCAAGCGCTCCCAGCTGGTCGTCGGGCTGGACCCGCGTCCCGATCTGCTCCCGGTCGAGCTCAAGGGGGACGCGCACACGGGCAGGAAGCAGGCGGCCGACGCGTGCGGCCGCTTCTGCCGCGGCCTCGTGGATGCCGTTGCCCCTTACGTCGTCGCGGTCAAGCCTCAGGTCGCGTTCTTCGAGGCGCTCGGCGCCGACGGTGTGCGGGTGCTCGAGGAGGTGTGCGCGTACTCCCGCGCCGCGGGCCTTCAGGTGATCGCCGACGCCAAGCGCGGCGACATCGGCTCGACCGCGCGTGCATATGCAGCCGCCTTCCTGGAGCCGGCGAACGGCGGGCCGCCGCTCGCGGACGCGCTGACCGTGAACCCCTACCTTGGGCGGGACTCGGTCGACCCCTTCCTCGCGGCGTGCAGGCGAGAGGGTGCGGGCCTCTTCTGCGTCGTGAAGACCTCCAATGCCGGCGGGGCAGAGGTGCAGGATCTCGTGCTCTCCGACGGGCGGCCCGTGTGGCACCAGGTCGCCGAGCTCGTCGCCGAGTGGGGGGCAGAGCTCGTCGGCGAGCACGGACTCTCCTCGGTCGGCGCAGTGATCGGCGCCACGCATCCCCGTGCAGTCGGTGAGGCCCGCCGCCTGGTGCCACGCGGAATCCTGCTGTTGCCCGGCGTCGGCGCGCAGGGGGCGACGCCCGCAGACGTCGCACGCGCCTTCACGAGCGGCCCCGCGAGCGCTCTCGTCAACGTGTCGCGCGACGTCATCTACGCTTTTCGCGTCTCCGGCATGGACTGGCGCAGCGCAGCTGCCGCGGAAGCGTCGAAGTACGCGCGCGAGGTGTGGGCAGTCTCCGGCTGGTGAGAAGGAAGCCGTGGACCCTCGCACGCGCCGGGAGCTGACGCGCTTTGGCGCCCCGGCAGCGTTCCTCGCGGCGGTGACGATCGCAGTCATCCTCGTCAAGGCCGGTTTGAACGGCGGGTCCGACGGCACGCCGACCGTCGGCGCACTGCCGACGACACGCTCCTCGACCCAGGCGCAGACGACGACGAAGCTCGTTCTCACGACGCCGACGGCCTCGACGACGACAACCGGGACGACGACTCCCGGCGCCGAGTACTACGTGGTGGAAAGCGGGGACACGCTCGGCTCGATCGCGGCGGCGTACAACACGACCGTCGACGAGCTGGTGACGCTCAATCCCGGTATCGACCCGACCGCTCTTCACATCGGAGACAAGATCCGAGTCAAGTAACCTGAAGCTCGTGCTCCTGCGGATCTGCGTCGCCGCCGCCGTCGCGGCGCTCGCCTTCGCGGCGGCCGCACATGCCGCCCCACCGCCCGTTTCCGCGCGCGCGTTCATCGTCGAGAACCCCGCGACCCGAGAGGTGCTCGCGCAGCACGGTGCGTGGGCGCGCGTTCCGATCGCGAGCATCACCAAGTTGATGACGGTGCTCGTGACCCTGGAGCACGCAAAGTGGAACGAGGTCGTGCGAGTCCGCGCGGATGCTGCGGAGGTCGGGGAGTCGACCGTGCACCTTCGTGCCGGTGAGCGGATCACGGTCGGTGACCTCGTCAAGGCTGCGCTGATCCAGAGCGCGAACGACGCGGCTGTGGCTCTCGCGGACCACGTCGGACGCGGAAGCCGGCAGGCCTTCGTGGCGATGATGAACGCGAAGGCGAACCAACTGGGACTCGAACGGACGCACTTCGTGCGCCCCGACGGGCTCGACGTCGCAGGGCATTACTCCACTGCACACGACGTCACGATCCTGGCGCAGGCCGCGATGCGTGATCCCCGCGTTCGCAGCGTCGTCCGCGTCAGGGCCGGCTCGATCGCCGGCGGGCGCCGCGTCCACACGTGGAACGACCTGCTCGGGGTGTTCAAGGGTCTCTACGGCGTCAAGACCGGCCACACCGCCGCAGCCGGCTGGTGTGAGGTCGCAGCCGTTCGGCGCAACGGCGTCACGCTGTATACGACCGTGCTCGGCAGTCCGACCCGCTCGCAACGCAACGCCGATCTCGCTTCGCTCCTGCGCTGGGGCATCTCCCGTTACCGGCCGGTCTGGGTCGTTCCGCGCGGACGCGTCTACCTGCGCGCCGCGGTCGGCTACGGCAAGGCGTCGGTCCCCGTCGTCCCGATGCGAGCGGTCGTGCGTGCGGTGCGCGTCGACCAGCCGCTCGTCGAGCGCGTGGTCGCACCGGGGGCGCTCGGCCTGCCGGTCGCGAAGGGACAGCGCGTCGGCGAGGTGCGCGTTTACTCCGGCCGCCGCCTCGTCGCGCGGGAGCCGCTGGTCGCAGAACGCAGCGTTGCACGTCCGTCGTTCGCCGGCCGCCTGCGCTTCTACACCGGTCGCACGTTCTCCCACATCGGGGCGTGGCTGACGCCGTGATCGTCACCGTCACCCTCAACGCTGCAGTCGACCGCACTCTCACGGTTCCGAATTTCCAGCTCGGCCAGCGTCACCGCGCGAGTCAGGGCCTGACGCTCGCAGGCGGCAAGGGCATCAACGTCGCGCGGGCGCTCAAGATCCTCGACGTCCCCGTCGTCGCCACGGGCCTCGCGGGCGGCCGCACCGGAACCCGGATCGTCGAAGAGCTGACCTCGGAGGCGATCCTGAACGACTTCGTGCGGATCGCCGACGACTCGCGCACCTCGACCGCGGTCGTCGACCCGACGGCCGGGACGTTCACCGAGATCAACGAGTGGGGGCCACACGTCGAGCCCGAGGAGCTGAACATGCTGCTCGACAAGATCAGCTACCTGGCCCGGGGAGCGGACCTGGTCGTCTTCGCAGGCACCTTGCCACGCGGCGTCGACGACTCGTTCTATGCCGAGGCGATTCGCGACCTCAACCGGCGGAATGTCCCCGCCGTGCTGGACTCCGAAGGGCCCCCGCTTCGGCTCGGCGTCGAGGCCGAGGCCTTCCTCGTGTCGCCGAACCAGCGCGAGGCCGAAGGGCTCGTCGGGCAGGAGCTCGGCGACGACGAGGATTTCACGATGGCGCTCGACCGCATCGCCGACATGGGGGCGCGGAACGTCCTGATCACGGCGGAGACGCGCAGCTTCGGGCTCTTCCGGGCCGAACGGAAGCGCGCCCTGTTCCGCGCCGACGCCCCCGAGGTGGAGCCGGTCTCGACCGTCGGATCCGGCGACGTCTTGCTCGCCGCCTTCCTCGCCGCGCGGCTCGCGGAGAAGTCGCTCGAGGACTCGCTGCGGAGCGCGGTCGCCGCCGGTGCTGCGTCCACGCTCGAGGTGGGGGCCGGTCGGTTCGCTCCCCGGGAGGCGGCCAAGCTCCAGGGCGCGGTTGAGGTGCGCGGCCTCGAGCCGGTGGCGAGCTGACGTCGGGGCGGGGTGCTAGCGTGACGCGATGGGTCTCGAGTTCGAGCCGCAGCAGCTAGAGCGACTCCTCGACCTGGACCGCAAGTTCGGCCGTGAAGGGCTGACGTTCGACGACGTGCTCCTCGTCCCCGCCGAGTCGCGCGTGCTCCCGAACGACGTCTCCACGGCGACGCAGCTGACCCGCGGCATCACGATCGAGATCCCGATCGTCTCCGCGGCCATGGACACCGTCACCGAGGCGCGGCTCGCGATCGCGCTCGCGCGCGAAGGCGGCATGGGAATCCTGCACCGGAACCTCCCGATCGACGCGCAGGTGGCGGAGGTCGACAAGGTGAAGCGCTCGGAGTCCGGCATGATCGTCGAGCCGGTGACGCTCCCGCCGGACGCGCTCGTGTCGGACGCGCTCGAGCTGATGGCGACGTACCACATCTCCGGCGTGCCGATCACCGACGCCGGCGGCACGCTCGTCGGGATCCTGACGAACCGCGACCTGCGCTTCGCACCTGACGTGTCGCAGCCGGTCTCCACGCTGATGACATCGCGCGAGCTCGTGACGGCGCCGGTCGGGACGACGCTCGCGGAGGCCGAGGCGATCCTCCACCGGCACAAGATCGAGAAGCTGCCGGTCGTCGACGCGGACGGGCGCCTGAAGGGGCTCATCACCGTCAAGGACATCCAGAAGCGGATCGAGTTTCCCAAGGCGACGAAAGACGCGCAAGGCAGGCTGCGTGTCGGCGCAGCCGTCGGCGTCGGCCCAGATGCCTGGGAACGCGCGGGTGCGCTCGTCGCTGCGGGGGTCGACCTGCTCGTCGTCGACACGGCGCACGGACATTCATCGTCGGTCCTCGACATGGTGAACCGCATCAAGTCGGAGTGGGAGATCGAGATCATCGCGGGCAATGTGGCGACCGCTGAGGCAACGGCTGCGCTCGTCGAGGCCGGCGCCGACGCAGTAAAGGTTGGTATCGGCGGCGGCTCGATCTGCACGACTCGCGTCGTCGCGGGTGTCGGTATTCCGCAGGTGAGCGCGATCTACGAGTGCGCTCGCGCTGCGAGCGTCCCGATCATCGCCGACGGAGGCCTGACCTCGTCGGGCGACATCGCCAAGGCGGTCGCGGCGGGTGCGGACTCCGTCATGGCGGGATCGCTGCTCGCGGGCACCGACGAGAGTCCCGGCGAGGTCGTCCTCAGCCAGGGCGAGCGCTTCAAGGAGTACCGCGGCATGGGCTCGCTCGGCGCGATGCGCGCGCGCGGTTCGTCGCGCGACCGCTACTTCCAGGGCGACGTCGAGGACGTCGAGAAGCTCGTCCCCGAGGGCATCGAAGGGCGCGTTCCCTACAAGGGTCCGGTCTCGGGAATCCTGTACCAGCTCGTCGGCGGGCTGCGGCAGGCGATGGGCTACTGCGGCGCGGCCACGATCGAGGAGATGAAGGACGCGCGCTTCGTGCGCATCACGGCAGCAGGGCTGCGCGAGAGCCATCCGCACGACGTGACGATCACGAAGGAGGCACCGAACTATCGGCGCTGAGGTCGTGCCGCTGCCGGAGCGTCCGCCCGAGGAGCGGCCGGTGCTGGTGCTGGATCTCGGCGGGCAGTACGCGCAGCTGATCGCACGCCGCGTGCGCGAGTGCCGCGTGTACTCGGAGCTCCTCGGCCATACCGTGACGGCGGACCAGGTCCGCGCCCGGAATCCGCACGCGCTCATCTTGAGCGGCGGACCCGCGTCGGTGTATGCCGAAGACGCACCGCATGTCGACCCGGAGATCTTCGAGCTCGGTATTCCGACCCTCGGCATCTGCTACGGGGCGCAGCTGCTGGCCCTCGATCTCGGCGGCACGGTCGAGCGCACCGGCGTCTCCGAGTTCGGCAAGACGGAGCTCACGGCGACGCCGTCCGATCTCTTCGCCGGGCTCCCCGAGAACGAGACGGTCTGGATGTCTCATCGCGACACGGTCACCGCGCCGCCCTCCGGTGCGCACGTCGTCGCCGTCTCGCCGTCGACGCCGGTCGCCGCGTTCGAGGATCCGGAGCGCCGCCTCTACGGCGTGCAGTTTCATCCCGAGGTCGTGCACACGCCGCACGGCACCGATCTGCTGAAGAACTTCCTCTACAACGTGGCCGAGGCACCCTCCGTGTGGACGCCGGCGGCGGTGATCGAGGAGCAGGTCGAGCGCATCCGCGCCGAGGTCGGGCGCGAGCGCGTCCTTTGCGCTCTGAGCGGCGGCGTCGACTCGGCGGTGGCGGCACTCCTCGTGCACAAGGCGGTCGGCGACCAGCTCACGTGCGTGTTCGTCGACCACGGCCTCCTGCGTGAGAACGAGGCCGAGCAGGTGGTGGAGACGTTCGGCGGCCACTTCCACGTCCCGCTCGTGCACGTGCAGGCGCAGGACCGCTTCCTGCGGCGGCTCGACGGCGTCGACGATCCGGAGGAGAAGCGCAAGATCGTCGGCGAGGAGTTCATCCGGGTCTTCGAGGAGGAGGCGCGCAAGATTGCGACAGCCGCGCGGGCGAAGCCCGCGCGGCCTCTAAGCGGCGCCGCCGAGTCGGCGCCTTCGGACGTCCGCTACCTCGTCCAGGGCACGCTCTACTCCGACGTGATCGAGTCCGGGGGGGACGAGGGCGTCGCGGCGAAGATCAAGTCACACCACAACGTCGGGGGCCTGCCTGCCGACATGCGCATGACGCTCGTCGAGCCGCTGCGCATGCTCTTCAAGGACGAGGTGCGGCGCGTCGGCGAGGAGCTGGGGATGCCCGAGCGGATGGTGTGGCGCCAGCCGTTCCCCGGTCCCGGGCTGGCGATCCGGATCATCGGCGAGGTCACGGCCGAGCGACTCGAGATCCTCCGCTCGGCGGACGCGATCCTGCAGGACGAGATCCGGCGCGCAGGCCTCTATCGCGAGCTCTGGCAGTCCTTCGCGGTGCTGCCGGCGATCCGCTCGGTCGGCGTGCAGGGCGACGAGCGCACGTACGCGTACCCGATCGTCATCCGCGCGGTCACCTCCGAGGACGCGATGACGGCCGACTGGGCGCGGCTGCCCTACGACGTGCTCGAGACGATCTCGAGCAGGATCATCAACGAGATCCCGGGCGTGAACCGCGTCGCGCTCGATCTCAGCTCGAAGCCGCCCGCAACGATCGAGTGGGAGTGAGAGGGGGTCTCAGCGCACCTGGAAGCCGGTCCGACCTTCCGGCTCTTCCTCTTCAACCTCCACAGACTCGACCTGCGCGCCGCGCGGGCCCGCGCGGCTGAAGCGCACCAGGCGTTCGACCGCGTCCGGGTCGCCCTCGAACACCGCCTCGACCGCGCCGTCGCCGCGGTTCGTCACCCAGCCGGCGACGCCGTGCTGCTGCGCCAGCCGCCTGAGCGAGTCGCGGAAGAAGACGCCCTGCACCTGTCCGCGGATGACGACGCGTCGCCTGGTCACGCGTCCTATTCTCACCCGATGGACTTCAAGGAAATCCTCGCCCGCCGCAGGATGGTGCGGGCGTACTCGCCGGAAGCGGTTCCGCGCGAGACGCTCGAACGGATCGTCCGCACAGTGCGACGGGCGCCGAGCGCCGGGTTCAGCCAGGGCCAGCGCCTCGTGGTCGTGACCGATCCGGAGCGGCGCGCCGCGCTCGCCGACGCGGCCGGGGAGGAGTTCTACCTCGAGCAGGGCTTCCCGCCGTGGATCAGCGGCGCCGCCGCGCTCGTCGTCGTCTGCACGCGAGAGGAGGACTATCACGACCGCTACCGGCAGCCCGACAAGGTGGTCGACGGCGAGGAGATCGAGTGGCCGGTGCCCTACTGGTACGCCGATGCCGGCGCCGCGGCGATGCTGATCCTGCTTGCCGCCGTCGACGAAGGGCTGGCCGCCGGCGTCGTCGGAATACCGAGCGAGCGCATGGCCCGGGCGCGTGAGGTGCTGCAGCTGCCGGACGACGTCGCGATCGTCGAGGTGCTCACGCTCGGCGTTCCGGCGGAGGATCCCGCGTCCGACCGCCTCTCGAGCCGCGGCACGCGTCCGCGGCGCCCGCTCGACGAGCAGGTCCGCTGGGAGAGCTTCTAAGCCACTAGGGAGTTCGGATCTTCGACACCAGCTGTTGCTGGTGATAGCCGGGGTTCTCGCCGGTGGCGTTGAACGTCTCCACCGAGGCCGTGTACGTGAAGCCACCGCGCGCGTCGATGCCGAAGTAGTCGCCGATGAACGTCGCGTTGCTGCAGATGCAGTCCCAGCGCGGCGCCGACAGCTGCGGGTCCCACGTGTGCTCCGAGAGCCGGATGTTGTGGCCGACCGGGCGGAGCTTCGCCCGATAGAACTGGATCGCGGTGTTGATGCAGTAGTTCGTACGGCTGAAGGGGCTGCGCGGGTCGAAGAGCAGCCCCGCCGCGGTCGCCTCGGGCGTGCCTCCAGCCGGGCACGGCAGGCGCCGGTCGTAGAACGCGACGGCGACCGTCCCGGTCGGCGCGACCACCACGCTGGGTTGCAGCGCGTCGGCGTCGGACGAGCTGTCGTTCACCTGGACGGCGCGGCTCCAGCGCCGGCCGCCGTCGAAGGACGCGCGCAGGAACAGGTCGGTGCCGCCGAACGTGGCGTCCTCGTAGGCGGCGTAGAGCGGATAGAACCGTCCTACTTTCTTCGGGCCGACGGCGAATGCCTCTCCGAACGCGGCCCGGAAGGTCGTGTTGCGGTAACCGTTCACGTCGTGCCGGACGATCGTCCGCCGAGGTGCCCATGTGCGCCCGCCGTTGCGCGACGACGTCAGCGACATCGTCAGCGGCTCGAGCGAGGTGCTGAAGCTCGCCGTCGTGAGCCAGACGGTTCCGTCCGGGGCAACCCGTGGCAGCGAGCCGTTGTCGCCCGTCCTGGACTTCTGGCGAAGCACGATGCGGGGACGTGACCAGTTCGTGTGCGTGCCGTTGCGACGCGCGTCTGCGTAGGAGACGTAGATGCGGAGACCGCTGTCGTCACTGCCGATCGCCCACGAGACATAGACGCGGCCGAAGTGCCGGCTGCGCCTGCTCGTGTCGATCGCGATCCACTGCTTGTCGAAGACGTTCACGCCGTTGAACGGCGTCCGCTCGATCAGGTCGAGCCGTCCGGCGTGCGTCGTGTTCCACGCGGTCGCAGCCGAGGCGCCGTGCGGCCGCACGGCGATGCCGAGCCCGGACCGCGGGAGCGCAGGGTTGACGTCTCTCGAGAGGAAGAGGTGCCTGCCACTGTCGAGGTACGAGAACATGTAGGGGAAGACGACGGCGTAGAAGTTGCCCCACGGGTCGAACGCGCCGGCCGGGTCGGAGTTGTCCGTCCAGCCCTCGTAGCCGGGAATGTGTCCCTGCTGCGGCCATGTCGCGCCGCCGTCGAACGATTCGAAGAACCCGGTGAGATGGTTGTAGCCTTCGCCGTTCACGAACCACTTGACGACGCCGACGAGGTGCCGAGCGTTCGTCGGATCGACGTGCAGGTCGGACTCGGAGAAGTCCTTGACGCGCAGCGGTGGGTTCGCGACGTCCTGCGTCGGGTAGGGCCCGATGTCCTCGCCCGTCGTCGCCGCGCCGTTGCAGAGGGTGGAGCCGCCGTCGGGATACCCGTCCGACGGCTGCAGGCTCGCCGGGTAGGAGACCTGCGGTGCGTAACAGCTGATGCGCTGCGCCGTCGCGGCGACGCTCGTCACGCCGCGCCCGGCGTAGCTCGCAGCGAATGCGGTGTCGGGCTGGAAGCCTTGCGGGGGTGCGGCGGCCGCGGTGGGAACGCAGACCCCCGCGCAAGCCGCAACGAGCGCGGCGGTGCGTCCTCTCACGTCGATGAGCATAGTGACGGCGTGGAGCCGAAAAGGTTCGTGGCGCGTCTCGCCACCGCACGCATCGGCGAGACCTTCAACTTCTACCGAGACGGTCAGGGAGCGAGTCTGCGGCGGGCCCGGCTGCGCGCATATCTGGAGGAACGAGCCGGCGCGCAGCTCCTGCTCGTCGGCGAGGCCGCCGGGTATCGCGGTGCGCGGATCTCCGGCCTCCCCTTCACGTCCGAGCGCCAGCTGACGGGATCAGGGCCCGCGGAGGCGACCGCCACGATCGTGCAGCGGGTGCTGGCGGAGCTCGAGCTCAACGCGCTCTGCTGGAACGTCGTCCCGACGCATCCCGGCACCGAGACCTCCAACAGACGGCCCACGACAGTCGAGGTGGCCGCCTCGAGGCCGTTCCTCGAGGAGCTGGCCCAAGGGCGGCGGATCGTGGCGGTCGGGCGCCTGGCCGCGCAGGCGACCGGGGCTCCATCCGTCCGGCATCCTTCCCACGGCGGGGCGGCCGAATTCCGGGCCGGGCTGCTACAGTTTTCCGCCGGCGGACGCCAAGTCCGCCCTTTATTTTGACCCGTGCCAGGCTTCAGCCCCGGCCCGGGCGAACATTGACGAAGTGAAGACCTATAACGCCAAACCGGGAGAGATCGCGCGCCACTGGTACGTGGTGGACGCCGACGGGCAGACGCTCGGCCGGCTCGCGACCCGCATCGCCGACACGCTGCGCGGCAAGGGTAAGCCCGAGTACACGCCGCACGTGGACACCGGCGACTTCGTCGTCGTCGTCAACGCGGAGAAGATCCAGGTCACGGGCAACAAGCTCGACCAGAAGCGCTACTACCGGCACTCCGGCTATCCGGGCGGCCTGCGCAGCAGGTCGCTGCGTGAGCAGCTCGAGCGCCGGCCGGAAGAAGTTCTGCGCATCGCGGTCAAGGGCATGCTCCCGAGGAACCGGCTGGCGCGACAGCAACTCACGAAGCTGAAGATCTACGCGGGGCCTGAGCATCCGCACGGACCGCAGGCGCCGCAGCCGCTCTCTTGGGAGGATGCATGAGTCAGATCGCGCAGTACCGGGGCACGGGCAAGCGGAAGACCTCCGTCGCCCGGGTCATCCTCCGTCCCGGCGAGGGCACGACGTGGTTCAACGGCCGCACGATCGAGGAGTACTTTCCGCGCCAGGCGCATCGCACCTCCGCGCTGGCGCCGCTGCAGATCGCAGGGGTCGAAGGCACGTACGACATCCGCGTACGCGTGCACGGCGGCGGTCCGAGCGGCCAGGCCGGAGCCGTCCGCCACGGCATCGCCCGCGCGCTCGTCGAGGCCGATCCCGAGCTGCGCGTTCCGCTCAAGCGGGCCGGCTTCCTGACACGCGACGCGCGCATCGTCGAGCGCAAGAAAGCGGGCCTGCACAAGGCGCGCAAGGCGCCGCAGTTCAGCAAGCGCTAGTGCCGACGGCGGCCCGGTGAAGGCTCAATTGGATCGTCCGGTTGTTTCAGACGGACGCGCGGGCAGAGCCCGCCCGTCCTGACGGCGGCACCGCACCGGTGCCTCGGAAATATTTCGGCACGGACGGGGTCCGTGGCGTTGTCGGTCAAGACCTGACTCCCGAGCTCGTCGAACGTCTCGGTCGCGCCGCAACGCTGTGGTCGGGTCGCGGTCGCATCTTCATCGGGCGGGACACACGCGCCTCGGGTGTGGAGCTCGAGCAGGCGCTCGCGCGCGGCATCGCGTCCGTCGGCGGAAACGCAGTCGTCGCCGGCGTGTTGCCGACACCGGCAGTCGCGCTGCTGACACTCGACCTCGGCTGCGTGATCACCGCCTCGCACAACCCGCCGGAGTACAACGGCGTCAAGTTCTTCGACCGCGACGGCCAGAAGCTCTCGGACACACAGGAGGAGGAGATCGAGGCGCTGCTCGACGAGCAGCCGACGGGCGGCGGCGAGATCGACGAGGTCGGCGTCGCCACCGACAGCTATCTCGAGCACGTGCTGGAGCGGTTCGGCACCGACCTGACCGGTCTTCGGATCGGTGTGGATTGCGCCAACGGTGCGTACGCGGGGCTCGCGCCGCAGGCGTTCACGGAGCTGGGCGCCGACGTGACCCCGATCGGCAACGAGCCGGACGGTACGAACATCAACGTCGGCTGCGGTGCAACCGACCTGCGCGCGCTGCACGAAACAGTGACCGCACACGGGCTCGACCTCGGCGTCGCGTTCGACGGCGACGGCGACCGCATGCTCGCGGTTGACGCGAACGGCGACGTGGTCGACGGCGACCAGATCGTCGCGGTGCTCGCGCTCGACCGCGACGTCGACCTGGTCGCGGTGACGGTGATGGCGAACCTCGGGCTGCACCGGCTGATGGCGGAGCACGACATTCGAGTCGTCACGACGAACGTCGGCGACCGCTACGTGCTCGAGGCGCTCCGCCGCGAGGGCGGCGTCCTCGGCGGCGAGCAGTCCGGCCACCTGATCTGGCTCGACGGGCACGTCACCGGCGACGGCCTCGTCGCGGCGCTGCTGCTCTGCGGGGCCCTGCACGGCCGCCCGCTGGCCGAGGTCGCCGCCGTGATGCCGCGATTTCCCCAGGTGAAGGAGAATGTGCGCGTGGCGAAACGGCAGCTCACTCCCGGCATCGAGCAGGAGGTCGGGCGCGTCAATGCGGAGCTCGGCGAGCGCGGCCGCGTGCTCGTCCGCGCCTCCGGCACGGAGCCCGTGATCCGGGTGCTCGCCGAGGCGGAAAGCGTCCAGGAGGCGGAAACCCTCTGTGCTAGGATCGCGGCTCTCGTGCGACGAGAGCTCGGCTGAACGTCTCGACGAAGGGGCGGTCCCTCAGCCGGGCTTTTGCGTTTTCGGGAGGCGTTGTCGGGAAAACCGCAAATCTGTGGAGAGGAGCTTCGGGTGTGCGGGATCATCGGGTACGTCGGAAGCCGGGCCGCGAAGGACCTGCTGCTCGACGGGCTGCAGCGACTCGAATACCGCGGGTACGACTCCGCGGGCATTGCGCTCCGTGAGGACGACGGGCTCGAGTACGTCCGTGCCGTCGGCAACCTGCAGTTCCTGAAGGACGTCGCCGGCCCGAACGGCTCCACTTCACGGCACGGGCTCGGCCACACCCGCTGGGCGACGCACGGCGCCGTCACCGAGCTGAACGCGCATCCGCTGACCGGCTGCGACGACGGCAAGCTCGCGATCGTGCTGAACGGCATCGTCGAGAACTATCGCGAGCTGAAGGAGGGGTTGGAAGCATCGGGGCATCGCTTCAGCTCGGAGACCGACGCCGAGGTCGTCGTGCACTTGATCGAGGACAAGTACGAGGGAGATCTCCTCGAGGCCGTCCGAGCCGCCTATCCCATGCTCGAGGGCCACTTCGCGTTCGTCGTGATCCACCACGACCATCCCGATCTACTCGTCGGCTCTCGTCGCCAGTGCCCGCTCGTGGTCGGCGTGGGCGACGGCGAGATGTTCCTCGCGTCGTCGATCGCCGCGTTCTTGCGCGAGACGCGCAAGGTGCAGCTGATCGAGGACGGCGAGGTCGTCGAGATCACGCCGCAGGGCGCGCGCTTCTTCACCGACGAGGGCGAGGTGGAGCACAAGGACATCGAGCCGATCGACTGGGACGACGAAAGCGCCGTGAAGGGCGGCTACGAGACCTTCATGCTGAAGGAGATCTACGACCAACCGGAGGCTGTGCGCGAGACGATCGGCGACCGCGCGCGCCGCGGCAAGCTGGTGCTCGAAGGGATCGGTCTCAACGAGCTCGAGATCCAGAACCTGCGGCGAATCGTCATCGTGGCGTGCGGCACCGCGTACCACGCGGGCGTCGTGGGCCGCTACATCATCGAAGAGTGGGCGCGCGTGCCCGTGGAGCCGGACATCGCCAGCGAGTGGCGCTATCGCAATCCCGTGCTCTCGAAAGACACGCTCGTGATCGGGATCACGCAGTCTGGCGAGACGGCCGACACGATTGCCGCGATGAGGCTGGCACGCGAGCAAGGTGCGCGCACGCTCGCGATCACGAACCAGCTCGGGACGCAGGTCACGCGCGAGGTCGACTCGGTGCTGTACACGCGCGCGGGGCTCGAGATCGGCGTGGCGGCGACGAAGACGTTCACCGCGCAGGTCGCACTGCTGTCGCTGATCGCGCTCAAGCTCGCGCAGATCCGGCGCACGCTGCCGGCAGAAGAGATCGAGTTCATCCTCGAAGAGCTGTTCGACCTGCCCGAGAAGATGGAGCGGTTCCTCGACGCCGACCACCCGATCGAGGAGATCGCAGAGCGGCACTACAACAAGCCGTTCTTCCTCTACCTGGGCCGGCACATCGGCCTGCCCGTCGCACTCGAGGGCGCACTGAAGCTGAAGGAGATCTCCTACATCCCGACCGAGGCGTACTCCGCGGGGGAGATGAAGCACGGCCCGATCGCGCTGCTCGACTCCGAGACGCCGGTCGTGTGCATCGCGACCGACCAGAAGGTCGTGTACGAGAAGGTGGTCTCGAACATCCAGGAGGTGCGTGCGCGAGGCGCCCAGGTGATCGCGGTCGCAACCGACGGGAACGAAGACATCCAGCACCACGTGGACGACGTCATCTACGTTCCGCGGACGCCGGCGTTCCTCCAGGCTGTCCTGGCCGTGCTGCCCCTTCAGCTGCTCGCGTACCGCATCGCGCGGCTGCGGGGCCTGAACGTCGACCAACCCAGGAACCTCGCCAAGACGGTGACGGTCGAGTGATCACCCCGCCAAAAGCCCGTCGCGTAAGCGTCTCGGACTTTTGGCGGTAGAGCCCAGGAACCTCGCCAAGACCGTGACGGTCGAGTAACGGCGCGCGGAACCCCCGCCGCACCGGCGGTGTAATGGCCACGTGGAGCGGCTCCGAATCAACGGTTTCGTGGCGTGCGCGACCCTAGCCCTCCTCGCGTTCACGCCGTCACAGGAACCGCGGCCGCTTGACCTCGGCACACCGGAGCAGACGGCGCGCCTGGGGCTCGTGTCGGACGGAACCGGCACGTCACTCGTCCGGATCAGCCCGGTCTCGCTCAAGCGATCAGGGCGCGCGTTCGCACTGAACGGCTTCGGTGGCCCCTGGGTCGTGGCTCCGGATGGCCGGCTGCTCGCCGTCGGCGTCCGTCAGCGGTCGGAGGCATCGCACGAGACACTTCGCTTCTACACCGTCGCCGGGCCGCACCGGTCTGGAAAAGGGGTGCCTCTCGGCGGAGTGGCCGCGGCTCTGGCGTGGACGCGACCAGACCGGATCCTCGCCTATGTCAACGTCTGCTGCCCCAACCCGGAAGGCGCGGGCACCGTTCTCACGATCGACCCGCGTGCGCGACGCGTCGTCGCCAGAGCCGAGGTCGACGGCTCGGTGCTGCACATCGCACGCGGGACCGATTCGCTTGTCCTGCTCGTCGGCGAGGCTAACCGGATCGGCTCGTCGCGCCTGGTCGTCGTCGACTCGGAGGGAGCCGGCCGCTCGGTCGACCTCGAGCAGATTCACGCCGGCATGACATGGCCGGAACAGGGCGGCGGCGCCCCGATCGGCACACGTCTCGTTCCGGGCCTCGCGGTCGATGCGCCCGGGCAGCGGGCGCTCGTGATCGCGCCGGACGGCCTCGTCGCCGCCGTCGACCTCGGCTCGCTCGCCGTCTCCTACCATCGACTGGCCGCAGGACCGTCTCCGCTCGAACGGATCGCGGGGTGGCTCACGCCTTCGGCGGAAGCAAAGGGCGTCAACGGGCCGGCGCTGGTCGCGCGCTGGCTCCGCGACGACCTCGTGGCCGTTGCCGGCACCGACGAGAGCGCGGTGCAGGAGGAGAACGCCACGCTGCGGGTCCGGGCGCAGCCGCTCGGCCTTCGCATCGTCGACACGCGCGACTGGAGCGTGCGGACGCTCGACACGGACGCGGATTCGTTCACGGTTGCCGACGGTCTGCTGCTCGCGACCGGCTCGTCGTGGAGCTCGAGTCCGCAGAGCCAGTCGGGCATGGGCGTCGCGGCCTACGGCCCCGACCGGAACAAGCGCTTCCAGCTGCTGCCGGGGCGGCCCGTTTGGGTCGGGTTCGTCTATCGAGGTCGCGCCTTCGTCTCCGTGGCGGATGAGTCCAGCCTCACTGTGGTCGATCTGGGCTCGGGCCGGATCGTGGGCAGCCGGCGCGCCGACGCACCGTGGCCGCTCCTCGGCGACTCCTTCGGGTTCTTCTAGAGGCGCAGTCGCGGCGTCAGTGCCCGGCCGCGTCGAGCTCCGCTCTCGCCCGATCGGCTTTCGCCCGCGCGCGCTCCGCGGCGGCGGTCGAGCGCTCCGCCTCCCGCTCGGCCTCGCGGGCGGCATCCTCGAGCTCCCGGGCTCGCTCCTGCAGCTTCCGTAGCCGTTCGGCGCGGCGGGCGTCCGCGGGCGGCTTGCGCGGCCTTCTCTGCTGCTTGCGCGCCGGCGGCAGCGGCATCCCCTCGAATGCTCCGAACCCGGGCGCCTCGAGCTCTTCGTTCAGCCTGCCGCTTTCGAGCCGCTCCCGGGCGTCGGGATCGACGGCGGCCGCGCGGAGCGTCGACGCGATCCGCTCGACGACGGCCGCCCCCGGCGCGACGCCCGCTTCGCCGAGGAGCTCGTGCGCGCGGTGTGTCAGCGCCTGGAGGGTGTCGCGCTGTGCCCGTGTGGCGGCCCGCAGCGCATCCGTCTCGTTCCCGGCGAGAGCTTCGCGCTGTGCATCGCGGAGCTCGTCGCTCGCCTGCAGCAGCGCGGCCACCTCCGGCCCGTGGCGCCGCGCCAGCTGGTTCACGGTCCAGACCGGGACGGTCGGCTTGCGCAGGCCCTGCACGTCCTGTGCGGCGCCCGCCTGGCCCGCCTGCTTCAGCCTGCGCGCAAGGTCGTTGCGCGCGGCGGTGAACTCCGCGGGCGGCAGCGCGTAGAGCGCATCCAGCTCCTGCTCGAGGTCGGGGACGGCGGCGAGCGGTTTCGGCACCGCCGCGTTGTAGCAACCCTGCGCCGATGCGGCTAGGAGACGGCTGTGTCGCCGGGACGGGGCTCGAGTACGCCGGTCTCTGGCGGGCCTACGGGGACCGGTCGAGGTGGCCGCAGATACAGGTATTCGTAGGCGAGCGCGGCGAGCGCGCCGCCGATGAACGGGCCGGCGTACCAGACCCACGCATCCGTCCAGTACCGAGAGAGCAGTTCCGGACCGAACGCCCTGGCCGGGTTCATCGCCGCTCCGGTCATCGGTCCCCCCATCAGGACGTCGAGCGTCACGGTGAGCCCGATCGCAAGCCCCGCGATCGACTTGAAGGAGCCGCCCGGGTCGGCGGCGGTCGCGAAGATCACCCAGACGAGGAAGAAGGTCAGCACGATCTCGATCACGAGGCCCTGCGAGGTGGTGACGCCGGGGCTCAAGCCCGGCGCGCCGAGATTCGTCACCTGGCGGACGTTCTCCGGATAGAACCAGCGCAGCAGCGCCGCGGCTGCCGCAGCAGCCGCGAACTGCCCGCTCCAGTAGACGACGGCGAGCGAGGGGGCGAGCCGACGTGTGATCAGGAACCCGAGCGTCACGGCTGGGTTGAAGTGGCCGCCCGAGATGTGCCCGACCGCCGAGGCCATCACGGCGATCGCGAGGCCGTTGGCGAGGGCGACGCTGACGAGCGTCAGGCCGCCGTAGACGCTCGTCGCGGCCGGGCTCTGCAGCGCGGGAGCGATCGCCTTGGTGATCGAGCAGACGACGCCGGCGCCGGCGAAGACGAGCGCGAACGTTCCGACGAACTCGGCGAAGCCACGCCTGAGCGGCTCGAGATCCATCCGCGGAGAAGGTACGGAGAGTGTCGGACGGCGCTTACGCAGCCTGGGCGTCGGAACGGCCGGCGCGTACGAGCGCAAGTGCTTCGTCGAGCTTGCCGCTGATCGCGAACGCCCGGCCCAGGCCGGTGAGGTCGAGCAGCTGGTGGACCTGCGTGTAGTCGCGCTCGTGGAGCACGAGCGCGAAGCCGAGCGAGGCCTGCTCGGCGCGGCGACGAGCCGCGAGGAGAACGCTCAGCGTCGTCGAGTCGACGAACACCGTGTCGCGCAGGTCGACGACGATCCGCCTGCCGGAGTCGATCAGGAGCGCCAGCTCGCCCTCGAGGCGCTGCGCCGAGTAGGCGTCGTGCTCGCCCACGAGGGCGACGACTGCGGCCGGAGGGTCCCGCCGAGCTAGGGTGACGGAGATCGGCGCCATGCCTTTCAGGTGGGAAACGCGCGAGGGGCCGAACGGGGTGCGGGTCAGTCGCCGAGGTCCCGCCGCAGGCGTTTCGTCCTGGAGCGGCGCCGCTTCTCCTCCAGGCGGCGCTCCCGCGACGCCTCGGTCGGCTTCGTCGGGACGCGGCGCCGCTCGACCCGGAGTGCCCGCCGGAGCTGCTCGACCAGCCGGTCGAGGGCGAGCTCCCGGTTGCGGAGCTGGCTGCGCTCGTCCTGCGCGACCGCCCGCAGCACCGGCCCGGCCCGGGCGGCGACGCGCCGCTTCTGTCTGTCGCTGAGGGTCTGCGACCTTTCGACGTCGAACACGGCCTCGACGCGCGTCTCGCTCTTCTGCGCATGCTGCCCGCCGGGACCGCTGGAGCGGGAGTAGCGGAACTGCACCTCCCCGAGAGGCAGCACGACCGAGCGGGTCACGCGAATAGACTCGCCGTCCATGGCTGCGATTCTGCTCGACGTCGACGGCGTCTTCCACGTCTCGGGTGAGCCGATCGCGGGCGGCGGCGAGGCCGTCCAGCGCCTGCGCGAGGCTGGTCACCGGATCCGGTTCGTCACGAACAACACGACGCGCGCGCGTTCGACGCTGGCGGAGGAGCTGCGCTCGATGGGGATCGAGCTCGACGACGAGGAGCTCCAGACGACTCCGCGCGCAGCCGCGCACAGCCTGAAGGGGCGCCGGGTGCTCGCGCTGACGATGCACGCGATCGTCGGTGAGCTGGAGGGGATCGAGCTCGTGGGCGAGGATGCCGAGGCCGTGCTCGTCGGCGGCGCCGACGAGACACCCGAAACGAATCTCGTCTTCAGCTACATGAACCTCGCGCGGGCCTTCCACGAGCTCGCGGCCGGCGCGCAGCTCTACTCGCTGCACAAGAACCGCTGGTGGCAGACGAAGCACGGCCCCCTGCTCGACGCCGGCGCGTTCGTGGCCGGGCTCGAGTATGCCGCCGAGACCGAGGCGATCGTCCTCGGCAAGCCCTCCACTGCCTATTTCGAAGCCGCAATGCAAGCGCTCGACGCCGAGCCGACCATGACGTGGATGGTCGGGGACGACATCGAGTCGGACATCGGCGGTGCCCAGGCGCACGGGATGAAGACGGTGCTCGTGCGGACCGGGAAGTTCCGCCCCGACACGGTGGAGGCGAGCCGGACCCGGCCCGACGGGATCATCTCCTCGATCGCACAGCTGCCCGAGTGGCTCGAGGAACATCTGTGACCGAACCGGCGACATTCGGCGGCGTCTGGCCCGCGAGCACGCGGCGCGCTGCCGCGTCCTCGGTCGCGCCCGGGCAGTCCAGCCCGGCCGCTCCCTGCGTCCTTGCATCGCTTGGTGCTCGCACTCCAGACATCCACCAACGCCGCCGGCTCGGCCACCTGTGAAAGTGGGCGTCGACCTGATCGAGATCGAGCGCGTCCGCCGCGCGCTCGAGCGCTACCCGCGCTTTCGCGAGCGGTGCTTCACGGCGGCCGAGCGCGCGTACTGCGACTCGCGTCCGAACCCGGCGCAGAGCTACGCGGGCCGGTTCGCGGGGAAGGAGGCGGTGGGCAAGGCGCTCGGCTTCGGCGTTGCGCGCGCGTTTGCGTGGCGGGAGATCGAGATCGCCGGGCGTCCGAAGCCGTCGGTGAGGCTCGAGGGGCGGATCGCCGCCTGGGCGGAGCGCGTCGGCGCGGCCGCGATCGACCTCTCGATGACGCACTCACGCGAGCTTGCGAACGCGGTGGCTATCGTCACCGAGAAGTGATGCTTGCGCCGCTCTACACGGCGGACGAGATGCGAGCCGCGGAGCAGGGACATGACGTGGAGGTGTTGATGGAGCGTGCGGGCCGCGCGGTCGCGGAGACGGTGTTGCGCCGCTTCCCGGACGCAGAGCGAATCGCGGGAGTGTGCGGCCAGGGCGCGAACGGCGGCGACGGTCGCATCGCTCTTCGCGTCCTGGCGGAGGCAGGCCGCGAGACGAGCGAGGAGCTCGTCCCAGACGCCGACGTCGTGATCGACGCACTCTTCGGTACCGGGTTCCACGGCGAGCCGCGGCCGGACGCGGCGGCGCTGATCGAGCGGATCAACGGCGCACAGGTGCCGGTCGTCGCGGTCGACGTCCCGTCGGGCGTGGACGCCTCGACGGGCGAGGTCACCGGCGTGGCCGTGCGTGCCGCGGTGACGGTGACGATGCACGGACCGAAGGTGGGCCTCGTCGTCGCCCCGGGCCGCTACCACGCGGGCGAGGTGGAGATCGCCGACATCGGGCTCGAGCACCGCGAGACGAGTCACAGCCTCGTCACGGAAGAGATCCTGCGCCTCGTGCCCCGCCGCGAGGAGGGCGACACGAAGTACACCGCGGGCTCGGTGCTGGTCGTCGGGGGCTCGCCCGGTATGACCGGAGCGGTCTGCCTCGCGGCCGGTGCGGCGTTTCGTGCCGACGCGGGCTACGTCGCCGTCGCCGTGCCGGAGGCGTCGCTCCCCGTGGTGGAGACGCTGCTCGTCGAGGCGGTGAAGGCGCCGCGCGACCGTGTCGACGAGCTCGCCGCGCGGGCTTCGGCGCTCGCGATCGGCCCGGGCCTCGGACGTGGCGACGAGGAACGCGAGCTCGTGCGCAGGCTGCTCGCCGAGCTGCGGTTGCCGGCGGTCGTCGATGCGGACGCGCTCTTCGAGCTCGAACCCGGCGAGTGGCCCGCTCCCCGCGTGCTCACGCCGCACGCCGGGGAGCTCGGCCGTCTGATCGACGAGGACTCGAGCTGGGTGGACGCACATCGCCTCGAGGCCCTGGGGCGCGCCGTGGCGCGGTACCGCTGCGTCGTCTTGCTGAAGGGGCCCGACACCCTCGTCGGCGCGCCCGGCGAAGGCGTGCTCGTGTGCACGGCCGGAACGGCGGCGCTCGCGACGGCCGGGACCGGCGACGTGCTCACCGGCGTGATCGCCTCCTTCCTCTCCAAGCGGATGGAGCCGCGGCTCGCGGCCGCGGCGGCCGCGACGGCCCACGGCCGCGCGGCCGAGCTCGCCCCAGACCAGGTCGGCCTCGTCGCCTCCGACGTGGTCGAGTCGTTGCCGCTTGCCTTGAGCTGATGCACCGGTCCGAGATCACGATCGACCTGGGAGCACTGCGCCGCAACGTGCGCACCCTCCTGCGTGCGCTCGACGGCACCGGGCTGTGGGCCGTCGTCAAGGCGGATGCGTACGGGCACGGCATGGTCGACGCCGCCGGCGCGGCCCTCGGCAGCGGTGCGAGCGCGCTCTGCGTCGCGACGATTCCGGAAGGGCTCGCGCTGCGGCTCGAGTACCGGACCGAGCGGATCATCGTCCTCGGGCCCGCAGGCTCGAACCGGGAAGTCGCACAGGCGAGGCAGGCAGGACTCGAGCTCGTGATCGCAGACGGGGAGATCCCCGAAGGTGTGCGCGTTCATCTCAAGCTCGACACCGGCATGGGGAGGTACGGCCTGTCGGAGCTGCCGGAGCCGCCGGCAGCCGAGGTCGTCGGGCTGATGACGCACCTCGCCACCGCCGACAGCGACTTGGGGTTTGCCCGCGCGCAGATCGAACGCTTCCGCGCGGCGACCGACGAGTACAGCGAGTTGACCCGTCACGTCGCAAACAGCGCTGCTGCCCTGCGCTTGCCCGAGTCGCACTTCGACGCCGCGCGTTGCGGCGTGGCGATGTACGGCCTGTCGCCGTTCAACACCGACCCGGTGGAGGACGGTCTCGAGCCGGTGCTGTCCTGGCAGACGGCGCTCGCACAGGTGAAGCTCCTGCAACCGGGCCAGGGGACCGGGTACGGCCGGCGCTTCGTCGCCGAGCGGCCGACCTGGATCGGGATCGTCCCCGTTGGCTACGGGGACGGCTTCCGCCGCGACCTCACCGGCACGGACGTGCGCGTCGCCGGCGAGCCGCGACGGGTCGTCGGGACGGTGTCGATGGACTCCTTCGCGGTCGAGCTCGACCGCGAGCTTCCTCCAGGCACTCCGGTCGTGCTGGTGGGCCACGGCGTGCTCGCCGAAGCACATGCGCGCATCGCGCAAACGATCAACTACGAGCTCACGTGCGGCATCGAGTCGGGGCCGCTGCGCGCGCGACGCACGGTGGTCGATGCCTGAGTCGAACCTCGACGACGTTCGCCAGCGCTTCGCGGCGACCGCAACGCTCGTCGCCGACCATGCCGCGCGGCAGGTCGAGACTGTACGCGAGCAGCTTCGCTCCTTCGTCGTGCCGCGCGGCGACGAGCGCGCGCTCGACGTCGGGACCGGTGCCGGCACGCTCGCGCTCGCGCTGGCGCCGCTCGTCCGCGAGGTCGTCGGGGTCGACGTCGTGCCCGAGCTGCTCGAGCGGGCCAGGCAGGGCGCGCCGGAGAACGTTACGTTCGTCGAAGGCGATGCGACCCAGCTGCCGTTCGAGTCCGGTTCCTTCGACCTGGCCTGCTCGCGCCGGACGCTGCACCACGTGGCGCACCCCGAGCGTGCGGTCGCCGAACTGGCCCGCGTCACGGCCCCCGGCGGCCAGATCTTCGTCGACGACCAGATCGCGCCGGTCGATCCACTGGCTGCGCTCGAGCTCGACCGCTTCGAGCGGGCACGGGACCCCTCGCACACGCGGACGTTGCCGGACATCGACTTTCGCCAACTCTTCGAGGCGAACAGCCTCGTGCTGCTGCGTTCCAACTTCCAGACGCACGCGCGCAAGCTCGACTACTACCTCGATCTCGCGGGCTGCACGGGTGCGGCGCGCGACCTGGCGCTGCAGCTGTCGCCCGGCGGCCCCGAGGGCTACGTCGCCGAGAGCGCTTGGTATCTGCTGCGCAAGCCGTCCTAGGACTGCCGGTAGCCAGACCGGCCCGACAGCCGCGCGACGAGTCCCGGGGCCAGAGTCTGCGCGATCGCCGCGATGCGATAGACACGCGGCACGAACATCTCTCGCTTGTCGGACTCGATCGCCTTGACGACGTGGCGGGCAACATGCTCCGGGTCGACCACCAGGCGCCGGAGGATGCTGCTCCGCAGCGCCGACTGCGGAAATCCCTCGGTCTCGACGAAACCGGGATTGACGGTGTGCACGTGGATCCCGCGTGCGCGCAGCTCGGCTGCGGTCGACCGCGAGAAGGCGAGCAGCGCGTGCTTCGACGCGGAGTACGGACCGGCAGGAGCGAACGCGACCGTACCCGCGACTGAGACGATGTTGACGACGTCGGAACGTCCGGCTGCCTCGAGCCCGGGCAGGAACGCACGCAGCGTCCAGACGGCGCCGAGGTAGTTCACCCGCATCACCTCCTCGATGCGTTCCGGGTCGATCTTCGTGAAGCCGGCACGACCGGGGATGCCCGCGTTGTTGACGAGCAGCCGAAGTTGTGGGTGGCGTTGCAGGACCGACGCCGCGACCCGCTCCACCTCCGCGCGCTCGCTCACGTCGCAGACCTCGTACTCTCCGCCGAGCTCCGCGGCCAGCGTGCGGAGGCGCTCCTCGTCCCGCGCCAGCAGCACGACGTGCCAGCCGTCGCCGGCGAGCGCTCGGGCGATCGCCTCGCCGATCCCGCGTGACCCGCCCGTGACGACCGCGACGCGTGTTACCGGCAGATCCTCACTCGTCGGGCTGCCGCGAACATCCGGCCGCCGGCGTCGGTGGCGAGCGCGCGCAGCTCGTGCGAGCCCGAGCCGACGAAGCTCGTCCCCCACGAGCCGCTGAAGACGTCCGCGACTCCCTTCCGGTCGACGGCGATCTGCTTGCCGTCGACGAAGAAGCGCACCGACCGCACACGCTTCGTCGAGCTCGCGACCACGATCAGCGCGGCGGTCTTGCCCAGGCAGGCGTTCACGGCAGGTGCCACCCAGGTCAGGGCCGGGCCGGACACGGCCGTGATCGCAACCGGGCGGAACGCCGTGTTGGGGAGGATGTCCGCTCCCGTCGAGTTGACGTTCTTCGTCTCCTGGTAGTCGGCGGCGGAGAGGATTGCGCGCGTCCGCCCGGCGGGAAGCTTCGCCGCGGCCCCCGGCAGCGGGAAGATCGCCACGCCGGAGACGGGGTCGTAGACGACTGCGCCGACGAGGACGCCGCGGTAGGCGATCACGAGCGAGAGCGGCTCGACGCCCGCACCCTTGTCGAGCACCCGCGCGACGATCGTGGGCCGTCCCGAGGAAACGCGCTTCGTGAGCAGTCTGATCGTGGGCGGACGCACGTCGTTCACCCAGGAGCGAAGCACGAACCGGCCCGGGAGCGAGCGGTGCGTGAACGCATCCGAGTTCGAGTCGACGGCGACGTAGAAGCGCTGCACCTTCGGGAACGACGCCCCGGCCGCGCCGACGTCGAAGCTGAAGTCGGGCAGCAGCTCGTTCACGTTCACGGGCGTGCCGGCGTAGCCCTGAACGTCTCGCTCGTTCGGCGAGCCGAGGAACCACGCGTCGACGAGCGAGCCGGCGCTCGCGCTCTCGATTGCGACGCCGAGGTTCGCGACCGGCTTGGCGATGCTCGTCACGTAGAGGGTCTCCGTTCCCGTCTCCTCCATCGGCGGTCCGACGTAGTCCGGCGGCGGGCCGAACGGCGCGACCGGGCAGCAGTACGCCGAGACGCGATTCGGGCCGTTGATCGTGTCCCCGGCCTGGAGCTTCCCGAGTCGTTTCGCCTGCAGCAGCTCCAGCTGCGGCCGGCCGACGAAGAACTCGTAGGGGATCTTCCGCGTGACCGCGCCGCGGCGCAGGAGGATGAAGCCGTAGTCCTCGCCGGCCGCGGCGTCGGCGCTGCCGCGCGCGATCGCGACCAGATCCGTCTCTCCGCCTGGCGGCACGACGACTGCGGCCGGCAGCTCCAGCGTCGCACCGCCTGATGTCAGCTGCGGGTGCAGCTCGACCCGCCACGTGCCTGCGCCGTCGCCCGCGTCGGTGATGCGGACGAGCAGGGCGCGGCTGTCACTCCCGCGGTTGACCTCGAGGTCGCGGAACGAGAGCGACGCGGGCTCGGTGAAGACGCGCGGGTCGGCCGCCTCGGGAAGGTCGACGAGCCCGGCGCCGCCGAGCGTCACGGGAGCCGCCTCGGTCCTGGCGGTGTTGCCCCAGGCCGCGCCGGCACTCGACATCAGCGCCGACTTGACGCGCTCCGGCGACCACGCCGGATGCAGCTCGAGCAGGAGCGCTGCGGCACCGCTCACGTGCGGTGCCGCCATGCTCGTACCGTCGAAGACGGCGAACGGCACGCCCCCGGCGAACTCCGGCAGCGTGGACGAGAGGATCTGCCCTCCCGGCGCAGAGACGTCCGGTTTCAGCAGGTGCTCGAAGGCGGTCGGGCCGCCCGAGGAGAAACTCGTGACGATGCCGCTCCGGCCGGTGTCGATGCGTTGCGTCGTGTCGCCGATCGTCACGTCCGCCGTACCGCCGTTCGACGTGAGGTACCGGCGCAGCTGGACGCCGTCGAGGTCGGCGATCATGCCGGCAGGCAGCGGCAGCTCGATCGGGATCGGATCGGGCCCGCCGGCGCGGTTGTCGACGAGCACCAGGCCGGCGGCGCCCGCACGCAGCGCGCGCACCGCCTTGGAGATGAACGTGCAATGGCCGCGTGAGGCGAGGGCGATGTCGCCGCTCAGCGATCCGGGGGGCAGGAAGCTCTTCGTCTCGTTGTTCGTGTCGTCGTCCGGCCCGCAGAGCCGGCGGTCGACGGGCGACCCGTCCGTCCCTGTCAGCGCGCCGACGTCGACGAGCCGGTGCGTCGCCGAGAAGGAGCGAGGAAAGCGGCCGCCGCCCGCGCTCTCGATCGCGATCCGCCTGACGTCGTCGGGAGCGCCGGGGGAGCGAACCGAGAGCGTCGGTGCGAACACGTGCGTGTTCGAGACGGCCGCGACCGAGATCGCGTCCGGCGCGGTGCCGGGAGAGCCGACGGAGCCCATGCCGAACTGGTCGCGGTCGTTGCCGGCCGAGATGACCGACACGACGCCGGCCGAAGCGGTGTTGCGAATCACGTCCACCATTGCATCGTTGGCCGGCTCGCTCTCGGCGCCGCCGCCGGAGAAGTTGATCACGTCCATGCCGTCGCGCACGGCGAACTCGAAGGCGGCCGCGATCTCCGGCGTGTTGGCGATGTGGCCGATCGGGGTCGGCACGTTGAACACGCGGTAGTTGCCGATGTACGCACGCGGGGCAACGCCCGACAGGCCGCAGGTCGGCGGATGGTCGCGTCCGCCGGGCGAGCACGTGCCCGCGTCGCCGGCGGCGATCCCCGCCACGTGCGTCGCGTGGAAGGAGGCCTCGCGGTCGATCGGCAGCCGGCCCGCGCGCCCGGAGTTCGGTCCCGGGAACGCGCGCGCCACGATCACCTTCGGCGTCGTCCACTTGCGGCCGCCCTTCGGAAAGCCGGGTGGGTACGAATAGCCTTCGGGGTCGAGGAAGGGATTCGTGCCGTCGACGCCGTCGTCGACGATGCCGATCTTGATCCCGTCACCCTTCGCGCCCGTGAGCCGTTGCAGCTCGGTGGCGCCGATCACGCCGGGACTGGTGTCGGTTGCGAGCCGGTAGCGGGCGCTCGGGTAGACCTTGCGCACGAACCGAAGCCCCACGAGGGCCGGGAGCTTCGTCGCCGGCAACGACACGGTCAAGCCGTCGAGCACGACCTGGAAGCGCCGGCCGATCCTGGCTTGCGGGATCGCGCGGCGGAGCTCCGCCGCGGCGACGCGCTGTGCGGCCGCCAGACGCGTCAGGTAGCGGCGCGAGCTCGGGCTGGCGACATCGAGCTTCCGCGAGCTCGGGGCACCCGAGAGGCTGAGCCCGCGCGCAGCGGCGAGGGACGGGAGCGGGAGTCCGACGATCACGCGGACCCTGCCCGAGGCCTGGTTGCGGGGAATCGTCAGTGTCCCCGTGCGGACCCGCGGCAGCGTCACGTCGCCGTGAGAGCGATCGATCGGGACGAGGGAGGCGCCGGCCGGCACCGCCGTCGCGAGCGCCGCCGCGACCGCGAGAAGACGCACAGAACGGCGCAAGGGACCGCAATCTAGCCGATGCACCAAGGCGCCGTCTTGCGGCGCCGCCATAGAGGCCGCACGTGGTTCGCTCGTGCGGCCGTTCAACCCACCCGCTCGGATTCCCGGCGAACCGAAGCCTCGATCCAGATCGCCTTTATGCTCGCGCAATGACTGGGACCTACGAGGGAAAGCGGGGGCTGGTTCTCGGCGTCGCGAACCGCAGGTCGATCGCGTGGGCGATCGCCAAGCGTCTCGCCGACGCGGGGGCCGAGCTCGCGTTCACGTACCAGGGGGAGCGGATCGAGAAGAACGTCCGCGATCTCGCCGAGTCGATCTCCAGCCCGCTCGTGACGGAGTGCGACGTGCGCTCGGACGAGGACGTGGCGCGCGTCTTCCGGGAGGTCGGCGAGGCGTTCGACGGCGGGCTCGACCTGCTCGTGCACTCGGTCGCCTTCGCCGCCGCCGAGGACCTCGAAGGACGGTTTACCGATACGCCTCGCGACCGCTTCTGGCTCGCGCTCGACGTGAGTGCGTACTCACTCGTCGCCTGCGCGCGCGCCGCGGAGCCGCTGATGGATGCGCGCGGTGGCGGCTCGATCGTCACGATGACGTACCTCGGCGGCGAGCGCGCGGTTCCGCACTACAACGTCATGGGCGTCGCGAAGGCGACGCTCGACGCATCGGTCCGCTATCTCGCCTGGGACCTCGGCGAGAAGAACATCCGCGTGAACGCAATTTCGGCCGGCCCGGTGCGCACGCTCGCCGCGCGCTCGATCGCGGGCTTCCCGACGATGGAGGCGATCGTCGAGGAGCGCTCGCCGCTCCATCGCCACATCGACGCCGCCGACGTCGGCGCAGCTGCCGCGTACCTCCTCTCCGACGACGCGCGGAACGTCACCGGGACGACCCTGTACGTCGATTCGGGCTACCACGCGATGGGGATGTAGGGACACGGTCTGGACAAGGCATGCTTGGCTTAGCCATGCGGATCGGTTAGTCGGAGAAGACCGCCGAATCCCGTGCTCGTGTTGACTCCGTGATGATACGAGCCGTCTCCTATTCCGACAACGAGGCGCGCTAGCGCTCCCTGAGACGTCGTGATACGACTGCGCGCGTGAGCTCCGTCAACGAGCTGCCGATCGGCACCGTCACCTTCCTGTTCACCGACATCGAAGGGTCGACGCAGCTGCTCAAGCAGCTGGGAGCAGAGCGCTACCGCGAAGCGCTCGACGATCATCAGCGACTCCTCCGCGAGGGCTTCGCCGAGCATGGCGGCCACGAGATCGACACACAAGGCGACTCCTTCTTCTTCGCCTTCCGGCGGGCCAAGGACGCCGTGGCTGCTGCGATCGCCTGCCAGCTGCGACTCGCAGAGCATGACTGGCCCGATGGCGCTCAGCTTCGCGTGCGTATGGGCATTCACACCGGTGAGCCGGCGGTCGGCGGCGAACGCTATGTCGGCGTCGGCGTCCACCGCGCCGCACGCATCTGCGCGGCTGGCCACGGCGGCCAAGTGCTCGTCTCGCAGACGGCACGTGAGCTCCTTCGAGACGATCCCATTTCGGAGGTTTCTCTCCGAGACCTGGGCGAGCACCAACTCAAGGACCTGGACGAGTCCGAGCGGCTCTACCAGCTCGTTGCGCCGGGGCTCCAGGAGGACTTCCCGGCGCTGAAGACTGCCGCACCGGCCCCCTTCGAGGGGCGCGAGGGAGAGCTCGCGGAGGCGGCCGCCGAGCAGATGGCGAAGCGGTGGCGCCGGCCGGGTCGTCGGGTCCTCATCTTCGCGACGCTTGCCGCCGCGGCTGTGGGCACCGCGGTGGGCGTCCTCTCCACGCAGGGGGGCGGGTCGACGGCGAGGGCCTCGCTCGCGCCGAACTCGGTCGGTCTGATCGACTCGGGGAGTGGCAAGATCGTGTCGGAGATCTCCGTTGGGCGGTCGCCGGGAGAAATCGCCGTCGGCTCAGGCGCTGTCTGGGTGACGAACGCCAACGACAACACGGTCTCGCGAATCGATGCGGCTTCGAATGACGTTCGACAGACGATTGAGGTGGGGGGCGGGCCGGCGGGCGTGGCCGTTGGCGGAGGCGCGGTATGGGTCGCGAACGGGCTCGACGCCACGGTTTCGCGGATCGACCCCACGACCAACGACGTCGTTCAGACCATCACGGTTGGCAACGGCCCGAGCGGCGTCGCTTTCGGCGACGGCGCCGTTTGGGTCGCGAACTCGGCCGACGGAACGGTGTCGCGGATCGCTCCAGCCACCGGCCGCGTCACGAAGTCATTCGCGGCAGTCGTCGGCGCCTCCGGCATCGCGGTTGGCTTTCGGCGTATCTGGATCGCCTCACCGTCGTCCGCGACCGTGGTCGCGCTCGAACCGAGGTCGGGGCGCGTGGTCTCGCGGATCGGCGTCGGCGTCGAGCCGGACGCGCTCGCCTCCGGCGCCGGGGCGGTATGGGTCGCGAACCGCGCCGACGGCACCGTGTCGAAGATCGACCCGCGGGTGGTCGCGGTAACGGATACCATCAAGGTGGGTCGCGGACCCGACGGCGTCGCGGTGGCAAAGGACAGCGTCTGGGTCGCCAACGGAAGCGACGGCACTCTGTCGCGGATCGATCCCGTCGCCGGCGGAGTCGTGAAGACGGTCCCGCTCTCCAACCCGCCCCGGGGCGTCGCACTCACGCAGCAAGGTCTCTATGTCGCAGTTCGCTCGACGGGGAAGGAGCATCGCGGCGGGGAGCTCCGTGTGCAGGCCCTCGAGGCTCCCGACAGCATCGATCCGGCGCTGGGGTACTCGTCGACAAGCTGGGCAATCCTGACGATCACGAACGACGGGCTCGTCGCCTTGCGCAAGGTATCGGGAGTCGAGGGCACGCAGATCGTGCCAGACCTCGCCCTCGCGCTGCCAAGCCCGACCGACAGTGGGAAGACCTACACCTTCGAGCTGCGGCGCGAGATCCGGTACTCGAACGGGAAGCTCGTCCAGCCCGACGACTTCCGTTGGGCCCTGGAGCGAGTGTTCCAGCTCGGGTCGCCCCTCGCCGCCTACTACGGCGGCATCGTCGGCGCGAGTCGCTGCGCGAAGGGCAAGCCCTGCAACCTCGCTCGTGGCATCGCCACCGACCGCGCTGCACGGACGGTGACGTTTCGTCTGACCGCGCCGGATGCGGACTTCCTCGCCAAGCTCGCTATGCCGTCCGCCTCCGCGGTACCGGCGACGGCAGCGGGACGTGACGTGGGAACGCGTCCGGTACCTGCCACGGGGCCGTATCGGATCGCTGCGTATCAGAAGAAGCGGAAGTCGCTTCGCCTCGTCCGGAACCGGACTTTTCGGGAGTGGTCGGCAGACGCGCAGCCGCATGGCTTTCCCGACGCGATCTCTTTCTCCTGGTCGATCGACTTCGCGGACACCGCCGGTCGGGTGCGAGCAGTCGAGCGGGGGGCCGCGGATGTCGCTCCCGGCGGCGGCCCTCCGTTGCCGGAGCGAGAGGCCGATCAACTCGCAGTGCGCTATCCGAGCCGGCTCCACGTGACTCCGGAGCTCGGCACCATCTACTTCTTCCTGAACACCCGCGTCCCGCCGTTCGACAACGTCCGGGCCCGTCGTGCCGTCAGCCTCGCGTTCGACCGCGACGCCCTCGCGAAGGTGATCGGCCGCGCGGGCACTCCCAGCTGCCGGATCCTGCCGCGGAACTTCCCCGGCTACCGACCGACGTGTCCCGAGGCCACCGGAGGCGTCGGGGCCCTGGATACGGCACGCCGGCTCGTGAGGAGCTCCGGCACGGCCGGTGCTCGGGTGACCGTCTGGTTGCCGAACGCGGCACCGGCCAAACTCGGGCCGTACCTGGTCTCGCTGCTCGATTCCCTCGGTTACCGCACGCGCCTGCAGGTCGCACCCATCCGAGGCGCCAATCCGTACTTCGAGAAGGTCTCGGACTCGCGGGTGAGGGCCCAGATCGGTTTTGGGGGCTGGGAGGTCGACTACCCGTCCATAGCCAACTTCATCGAGCCACTTCTGAGCTGCGCCGGCTTCGTCCCGGCCTCGCCGGAACGCACCACGAACCTCGCCGAGTTTTGCGACCGCTCGATCGACGCGCAGATGACCCGCGCCTCCGCCATCCAGGTACACGATCCCGCGGTAGCCACGACGCTGTGGCAGCGGGTGGAGGACGCGATTCTCGCGCGGGCGCCGATCGTGCCTGGGTACAACCGAACCTTTGTCACCTTCGTCTCGGCGCGCGTCGGCAACTACCAGTACAACCCCCAGTGGGAGGTCATGTTCAGCCAGCTCTGGGTGAAGTAGCTCCGACGGTAGAGAACAGCGGTTGAGGTCGGTTGTCGGCTTCCCCACCTATGCACGGCGCCTACAACGAAAAGAGGAGCCGAGACCAGCGACGCAAGCTGCGGCTCCGTAGGTGCCAGCTTCCGCACGAGGCACTGCGCGTCACCCGGACGGTGGACCACAGGACCCGATGCGGACGGCCCGGTGACGACAAGATCGGCCCAGAAGGACGAGAATCGGCTCAGGAATTCCCAAACCGGACAGGTTGCTCACTCTCTTGCCGTGATTGACCGCGGATTGGTTGACACACTCGAGGGTGAGAGCACGCGATGGGGATGTAGACACCTTCAGCAGCCTGGCGCCCACACGGTTCTTCTGACCGGGCTCGCGACGGAGCCTGGGAATGTCCACCGTCACGAGCTGCCAGCCCCGGCCTTGGCCGTGGAAGGAGACGTGCGGCCGCGGATCGGACGGCGCGAACGTGAGCTCGACGCGGCCCCGGCTGTAGATCCACAGGGCCGCGTGCGTTTCGCTCATGAACCGGCCCGTCCCGTCGTCTGCGTACCAGCCCTGGCAGAAGACCGGCCGCCCGCGATCGGGCTCGATCCGCCCCGGCGCGATGCCGACCCCGCGGCGCTCGAAGAGCCACACCGGTCCCGCGATCCGCTGCACGCGCCAGCCGTGTGCAAGCAGTCCGCGTGCGGCGAACCAGCCGGTGCTCGGCACGGCCGGGTTGTGCACGTAAAGCCCGCGGTGCAACGTGATCGCGTCGACGCCGAGCCGGCGCAGCACTGCCGTGGTGTTGTCGGTCCAGTCGCCGCAGTTCAGCCGTTCGAGCCGGGTCGCGACGGCTTTCGCCGCCTTCGGCGCGGTGGTCGAGTATCCGCCCGGCCGCTCGCGCCCCGCGACGGTGTCGTACCAGAGGTAGACGCTGCCGTAGTGGACGCCCGGGTCGAAGACCGGCAACTCAAGCAGCCGTCCGGCCGCCGACGGTGCGACGCCGTCGGGATCTCCGGGAGCGGACTTGCCGTAGACCTGCACGTGCAGGTCGACGAGCAGCAGCGCAATCGCCAGCGCTGCGACGACTGTGCGCCGGGTCTGGGCGACCGCGTACGCGAAGAGCGCCGCGAGGCAAAGGCAGGCGATCGGCAGCAGCCGTTCCGGAACGCGCGGAAACCGGAACGGGGGCAGCAGGTGCCAGAGCGCCGAGTAGATCGGCGTGCGCGTGCCGAGCGCGAGCACGATCGGGCCGATCGTGCCGAGCGCGAGGATGGCGGCGAGCCCGTAGCGGCGGGCGCGAACGAGCAGAACGAGACCGGCGAGCGCGACGAGCGGCGTCGCCCAGCCGAGGAACACGAACTGCTCGCTGCGCGCGTGGTCGACGTGGCGCGCGACGAAGTCGCCGACGCGCGCGGAGTAGCGCGAGATCTCCGAGAGGGAACGTCCGCCCGACTGCGTGGAGCCCTGGATGACCGTCTGGCGGACGAGCAGCCCTGCCCCGACGGCCGCGAGGGCGCCGGCAGCCGCCCCGAGCCAGAGGCGGCGGTCCCGGCTGCGGCAGAGTGCGTAGGCGAGGAAGAACGGAATCGCACCGAGGGCGAGGTGGACCTGACCGGAGAGGGGAATCGAGGCGAGCGCGGCGCCCGCCGCGGCGAGCCACCACCGGCTGCCCCGGCTGGCACGCTCGAACGCCCAGAGGGCGACGGGAAGCAGGATCGAGATCGGCCCGAGCAGGTGCCCGACGCTCTGCTCGACGCGGTACGGAGCGATCGCGAACGCGAGCCCGCCCGCGAGCGCGGGCCCGCGCGGGAGGTCGAGCTCGCGCAGCCACGCGCAGGCCGCGAGCCCCGCGAGGCCGTAGAGCAGGATCTGCAGCGCGTTCCAGGCGCCGACGAGCCCGAGCGCCGCGCCCAGCGGCCAGAAGAGGATCCCGAAGGGCCAGCCGGCGTAGTTCGGCTGCGGCTTCGCCTCTGGGCGAAACGTGTACGGGTCGCGCCAGGGTGCGTGCCCGTGCTCGAGCTGGTGGCCGACGAGCCAGTAGTGGTACAACGTTTGCAGGTGGTCGCCCGGCGAGGCCTCCCCGTGCGCGGGCGCTCCGCCGGAGAGGAAGTGCGAGCGCGCGTGTTGGAGGGCAGGCCAGGTCGCCGCCGCGCCGGCGGCCAGATAGAGGGCGGCGCCGAGCGCTACATAGCCTGCGCGGCGCGAAGCAGCTCGTCGAAGTCCGGCACCTCGGCCGTGTCGTAACGCCATGCGCCGCGGACCGTACCGTCCTCGCCGACGAGGAATGCGCTTCTCTCCGCGACTCTTTCGTGGCCACGGAACTCCCGTGCGACTCCGAAGGCGCGCATCGCGTCGCGATTCCAGTCCGACAGCAGGGGAAACGTCAGGTCGAGCGCCTGCGCCCAGGCGATGTGCGTCCACTCCGAGTCGGCCGAGACGCCGAACGGATGCACACCGGCTTCGACGAACGCCGCGCTCCTGTCACGCAGGAGCTCCATCTCGTGCGTTCAGGTCGAAGACCAGTCGAAGAGGTAGAAGACGAAGAGGGCGTGCCCCTCGCCCAGCAGCTCGTCGAGTGTGCGGCGCTGGTTCGGAGCGGTCCACACCGACGCCGGTGGAACCCTGTCGCCGGCCCCGAGCATCGCGCGCCAAGCCTACTGCGCGAGTTGTGGCTCGGCGGCAACTTTTGTCGCGTCTGCGATCTCGCTCACGACCTCGACGATGTCGCGGTTCGCGTTGAAGACGCGCAGCTGGCGGTCGGCGCCGTTGCCGTTCGCGAGGATCTCCTCGATCGCCTCGAGCTCGCGGTCGGAGCCGAGCTCGCGGGCGTGAGGCTCGATCTCCTTCAGCGTGCGACGGACCAGCTGGGCGACGGGGACGCGGTTGCGCCGCCCGGTCGCGAGATCCATCAGCGGGGCCTCGAGGCCGTAACGACCGGCCAGCCACTTGTTCTCCGTGGTGAGGATGCGGTGGTAGGAGGTGATCTTCTCGCCGCGTTCGACGCGCTCGGAGTAGAGCTTCACGAGCGCCTGGCAGTAGGCCACGATCCCGACGACGTGCTCGAGGCGCGTGACGGAGTCACAGATCCGCACCTCGATCGTGCCGAGCCGAGGGTGGAGCCGGATGTCCCACCAGATGTGCGTGTAGTCGGCGATGCAGCCGGTCTTCTCGAGCTGGCCGACGACCTCTGCGTAATCGGCGTAGTTCGCGAAACGCGGCGGAGGCCCGGAGCGTGGGAACGCGGCGAAGACCATCTGCCGGCTCGAGCGCAGCCCGGTGGGCTCGCCCCGCCAGAACGGTGAGCTCGCCGACAGTGCGAGCAGCGGGCCGATCTGGGGGAGCAGGCCGTTGACGACCTGGATCGCCTTGTCCGGATCGTCGACCGCGACGTGGATGTGCATCCCGAAGATCAGCTCACGCCGTGCGACGTACTGCAACTGGTCGACGAGCGAGCGGTAACGGTCGCGCGAGGTGATGCGCTGGCGCTCGAACAGGCTGAACGGGTGGGTCCCGGCCGAGCCGACGCGTAGTCCCTGCTCGCGCGCGATGCTGCAGACGTAGCTGCGTATCTTGCGGAGCTGCTCCTCCACCTCGGCCGTGGTGTGGCAGACAGGCGTGGCGACCTCGAGCACCGACTGCATCAGCTCGGCGTTGATCACGGGCTCGAGCTCGTGCCCGGCGACCGCGG
Organism: Gaiellaceae bacterium; assembly: GCA_035764165.1. Classification (GTDB taxonomy): domain Bacteria; phylum Actinomycetota; class Thermoleophilia; order Gaiellales; family Gaiellaceae; genus 3-1-20CM-4-69-9. Next base: position 41,896 of record DASTZS010000066.1, read on the forward strand.
CGAGCACCGTGTCGATGTGCTGGACGAGATCGAACGTCTCCGCGTCGAGGAGCATGTACTCCTCCTCGACGCCGAGCGTGTACGGGTCGCTCTTGCCGAAGGCGTGGTCGAGGACGCTTCCGCCCGCGGCGAAGCGCGATCCCTTTCCCGTGATCGACGGGGGGTAGATCTGCTTCCCGTCCGACTCCATACGTGAGTCTTACTCCTCCGGGAGCAGCGCGTCAGCCTCGATCTCCACGATCCAGCGCGAATCGACGAACCCGGAGATGACGACCATCGAGCTCGCGGGCCGGACGTCGCCGAAGACCTCGCTGTGCGCGCGGCCGACGTCTTCCGCATCCTCGGGATTGCAGAGGTACATCCTCGTGCGCACGACGTGCTCGGGCGAGGCGCCGACCTCGCCGAGCGCGGCGGAGATGATCTCGAAGCAGCGCACCGCCTGGCCGTACGCGTCGGCCGGCGGCTCGCCGCCGTCGGGCATCACGGCACACGTTCCGGAGACGAAGACGTGACGGCCGTCGCGCACCGCCCGGCAGTAGCCGATGGTGGGCTCGTACGGCGAGCCCGAAAAGACGAGGTGGCGATCCACCCGACTAGTATCGCGCGCCGGTGGAAGCCCTCCGGGAAATCGACGACTGGAAAGCGCCTGTCGCTGCCGCCGGCGTCCTCCGCGAGGGTGAGGTCCTCGCGACCCGCGGGCCGCGGGACGAGGTGCTGCGCTGGGCGTCGGTGACGAAGCTCGCGACCGCCCTCGCCGCGCTCGTCGCCGCGGAGGAGGGTGTGGTCGACCTCGACGAGCCCGCGGGCCCGGAGGGCGCGACCGTCCGGCACCTGCTCGCGCACGCCTCGGGACTCCCGTTCGAGCCGGGAGCGCCGGCCGGGACCGCGGGCAGGCGGCGCGTGTATTCCAACGTCGGCTTCGAGACGCTCGCCGAGCACATCGCGGCGCGGGCGGAAATGCCGTTTGCCGACTACCTGTCGGCAGGTGTGCTCGATCCGCTCGGCATGCGTGCCGAGCTGCGTGGCTCGCCCGCCGCCGACCTGCACGGCTCGCTCGAAGACCTGGTGCTGTTGGCCCGCGAGTTGCAGCGCCCGACGCTCGTCGCCGCGGAGACGCTTGCCGAGGCGACGAGCGTGCAGTTCCCAGGCCTCGCCGGCGTGCTGCCCGACCTCGGCCGCTTCGACCCGAACGACTGGGGGCTCGGGTTCGAGCTACGCGACGAGAAATCTCCGCACTGGACCGGCACGCGCAACTCGCCGCGCACGTTCGGGCACTTCGGCGGCAGCGGGACCTTCCTCTGGGTCGACCCCGATGCGCGCCTCGCGCTCGGCGTGCTGACGAACCGCGAGTTCGGCGAGTGGGCGAAAGAGGCTTGGCCGCGACTGTCGGACGCGGTGCTGGCCGAGGAAGCCTAGGACGCGTCGTCTGCGAACAGCGGCCGGATGTACTGCTCGAACGTGCCGCGATCACAGCTGGCCAGCGTCGCAGGGGTGACCGCACGGACGGAGGCGGTGCGCGGCGTGTGCATGGCGAGCGCGACCTCGCCGAAGTAGTCGCCGGGGCGCAGCATGCCCTGCTGGCCGCGGTCCCGCTGGCCGACAGACAGCATGCCGTTCAGGACGACGTAGAAGCGATCGCCCTCCTCGCCCTCCGAGACGACGGTCGTGCCGGCCGGAACCTCCTCGCGCGTCATGCTCTGCGCGAGCTTCGCGAGCGTCTCCCCGGACAGCGTGGCCAGCAGGCCGATGCGCGAGAGCTCGTGCTGGGTGGCACCCGCGGCCCGTGGGCTCACTCTTCGGCCTTCTCCTCGTCCTGCCGCGGGTTGTCCGGCCAGGTCCCGCGCTGCGCCTCCTCGTCCTGCAGGCGCTCGGGAACCTGTTCCTGCTCTTCCTCGGTCGGCTCGGGCTGATCGTGCATCGTTCCCTCCCTCATGGGCGCACTCGACAGCTGGCGTTTCTGCCCCGTCTGCGGCGAGGCTATCGACAAGGTCGAGGACCGGGTCGAGTGCCGCACCTGCGGCTACGTCGGCTACGCGAACGCAGTCCCCGGCGCGGAGGCCGTCTGCCTCGACGAGCAGGGGCGGGTGCTGCTCGGCCGCAGGGCGTTCGACCCCGGCAAGGGACTGTGGGATCTGCCTGGTGGGTTTCTGCACGAGGACGAGCATCCCCTCGACGCGCTGCGGCGCGAGGTGCGCGAGGAGACGGCGCTCGAGATCGAGCCGGTCGACTTCCTCGGCTTCTGGCTCGAGCCCTACGACGGGCGCACCGTCCTCAGCCTCGCGTGGACTGCGCGCGCGTCGGGTGAGGCGCGCGCGGGGGACGACCTCGTCGAGCTGCGCTGGTTCGCGCCGACAGAGCTGCCCTCCGCGGACGAGCTCGCGTTCTCGCACTACCCGTCGGTGCTCTCAGTCGCCCTCGGGCGGAACGAGCACGCGTAGTGCGCGCGGCTCGATGGTGAGCTCGACCGGGGTGTCGAGAACGACCGGCTCTCCGTCGACGGCTACGGCGAGCCGGTGCTTGCCCGAGTCCACGACGAAGCGCTCGCCGCTGCGTTGGGAGGGATCGGCGTCGGGCGTATAGACATAGAGCTTGCCCTCGTCCAGGCGCTCGCGCTCGCCGAGCGAGGGCAGCTCGAGCACGTAGGCGTTGTTGGCGACGAGGACGAGCCGGCTCTCGACCGGGTCGCCGTTGATGGTGATGCCGAGCGGATGGCGATGCGTGAGCAGGATTGCCCACGCGCGCAGGCGGGCCAGTGCCTCGCGGCGCCGGCGATGGCCCTCGCGGCGGTGGACGAGGCGGGCGTAGAGGCCGAGCGACACGTTGTTGAGGAACACGCGGTCGTCTGCACGCCCCACGTCGACGCGCCGCTCGCTGCCGCCGAACGCGCGCAACGCGCCGATCGGATCGTCCCGGTCGAGCCCGAGGTCACGCGCGAAGTGGTTGCGGGTCCCGAAGGGGATGCAGACGAACCCCGCGTCCCGCTCGATCGCGACCTCGGCCACAGGCGCGAGTGAGCCGTCGCCGCCCGCCACGCCGAGCACGTCGGCGTCGGCGGCGCGCGCGAGCTCGGTGGGATCCTCTCCTTCGCGCAGCACGTGGGTCTCGATCCCGAGCCTGCTCGCCTCGGCGTCGAGCTCCTCGGCGCTCGGGGAGCCCTTGCCCGAGCGAGAGTTGATCAGGAGGAAGCCGGCCACGGGGAGGCCGGGGAGACTACTGGGACTCGGAGACCCGCAAATGAGCCGTTCGGCCCATGGCGCCGTCCGCCGGGCGTGCCGATATTTAGTCCCTATGAGTGAACGCGGCCTTCACCAGATCGAGGACGACCTCAGCGACACCTGGCTCGAGGACTGGGCCGGGGCCGGGGTCGCCGAGATCGAAGCACTCCTCGCCAAGCACGCTGCTTTCCTGAGCTTCCTCGAGTCACAAGAGGCGTAAGGCGAGGTAGCACGCCGGCCCGGGATCGCCTAGATTCCCGGGCGGCATGAAGCTGAGCTACCTCTGGCGCGGGCTTCCGGGTCATCCCATCCACCCGCCCCTGACCGACATCACGATCGGCACGTACACGTTCGCGACCGTCGCCGGGCTGGCAGAGGTGACGGGCATCACGACGGACTCCGGCGCCTATGGCTGGTGGATCGCGCTCGTGTTCGGCCTGGTCGCGACCGTGCCCACTGCGCTGACGGGCCTGGCGGAGTGGCTCTCGATCTCACGCGGGACGGAGCTCTGGCGCACGGCGACGGCGCACCTGATCGCGATGGTCAGCGCGACCGTCTTCTTTCTCCTCGCCGCGATCTTCGGCCATGCGCAGTACACGCACGGCGACGTCAGCGGCGGCGCCTACACGCTGACCGTCATCGGCTTCCTCCTGCTCACCCTGGGAGGGTGGGCGGGCGGCGCGATCGTCTTCGTGCACGGGATGCGCGTGCTCAACCTGCTGCACGAGCCGGCGAGACGGGCGCTCGCGCCCGTCCCGCATCGCGAAAAGGAAGAAGCCGAGAATTGACTTAGTGGCTCAGAGCCACTAAGTCGTCCTAGCTCTCGTCGGCGAGGCCGAGGGCCCGCTCGAGCGCCGGCTTCGGCTGCGCCCCGATCGCTGCGGCGGCGGGCTGGCCCTCCTTGAAGAGGATGATCGTGGGGATCGACTGGACGCCGAAGCGCTGGGCGAGCGCGGGCTGCTCGTCGATGTTCACCTTGACGAGCTTGACGTCGTCACGCTCGTCGACGATCCGGTCGAGCACCGGCGCGACGGCGTGGCACGGGCCGCACCATTCGGCCCAGAAGTCGACGATCACCGGCTGGTCGCTCTTGAGGACTTCCTCCTCGAAGCTCTGTTCGGTCACTGCTGTTGCCATCAGGTCCTTTCGTAACGGGTCAGGCGGTCGTACCCAGGGAAGAACGCTCCGGAACCCCCGAATGTTCCGCCCCTACAATCGCGGCTGGTGTTCAAGCCGCTCCCCCAGTATCCAGATCACCCCGCTCTCGAGGAGGAGGTCCTCGCGTGGTGGGACGAGGAGCGGATCTTCGAGCGCCTGCGCGAGCGGAACCGGGGCGGCCCGCACTGGAGCTTCATGGACGGTCCGATCACCGCCAACAACCCGATGGGCGCCCACCACTGCTGGGGGCGGACGCTCAAGGACGTCTTCCAGCGCTACAGGGCGCTCCAGGGCTTCGACCAGCGCTACCAGAACGGCTTCGACTGCCAGGGCCTCTGGGTCGAGGTCGGGGTCGAGCGCGACCTCGGCTTGAACTCGAAGCGCGAGATCGAGGAGTACGGACTCGCGGAGTTCGCCGAGCGCTGTAAGGAGCGGGTCGCCGAGTACGCGGAAGTGATCACGCAGCAGTCGCGCCGGCTCGGGATGTGGATGGACTGGGACAACGACTACTACACGTTCTCGGACACGAACATCGAGTACATCTGGCGCTTCCTGAAGGTGTGCCAGGAACGCGGCTGGCTCTACAAGGGCCACCGCTCGGTCGAATGGTGTCCGCGCTGCGGGACCTCGCTCTCGCAGCACGAGCTGCTCAACTCGTACGCCGAGCTGACGCATCCCTCGCTCTACGTGCGCTTCCCGCTGAAGGCTCGCGACGGCGAGTCTCTTGTCGTGTGGACGACGACGCCGTGGACGCTGCCCGCCAACGTCGCCGCGGCGGTGAAGCCGGACGCCGAGTACGGCCTGACGGAGACCGGTGACTGGTGGGCGGTCGAACGCAATCCCGAAGCAGCTTTCGTCCGTCGCGCACGCGGCGAGGAGCTCGTCGGGCTCGAGTACGAGGGGCCGTTCGACCACCTGCCGGCGCAGCAGGGCGTCGTGCACCGCGTGATCCCCTGGGAGGAGGTCATGCTCACCGAGGGGACGGGCATCGTCCACATCGCGCCCGGCTGCGGCGCCGAAGACTTCGAGCTCTCTCGCGTACACGACCTCACGGTGCTGACGCCGATCAACGAGGCGGGCCGCTTCTACCGGGACTACGGCGAGTTCGAAGGGCGCTCGACCGAGGACGTCGAGGGCCCGGTCGTGGTCGAGCTCGAGCGCCGCGGCCTGCTCGTCGAGACCGGCTCGATCGTCCACCGCTACCCGATCTGCTGGCGCTGCGCGACGCCGTTGGTGTTCCGGATCGCCGACGACTGGATGATCAGCGCCGAGGAGATTCGGCAGCCGATGCTCGACGCGAACGCGACGGTCCGCTGGACGCCGGACTTCTACTCGAAGCGCATGGATGACTGGCTGCGCAACATGGGGGACTGGAACATCTCTCGGCGGCGCTACTTCGGGCTGCCGCTGCCCTTCTACGAGTGTGCGTCGTGCGGGACGGTCACCGTGATCGGGTCGCTCGCCGAGCTGCGCGAGCGCGCCACGCGCGGTCTCGACCAGCTGCAGGAGCTGCACCGGCCGTGGATCGACGAGGTGCCGATCCGCTGCGACTGCGGCGCGGAGGTGCGCCGCGTGCCGGAGGTCGGGGACGCGTGGCTCGACGCGGGCATCGTCCCCTTCTCGACGCTCGGCTGGCAGAACCCCGAGTGGAAGGAGCACGGCTATGCGACCGGCGCGGCCGCGGGGCTCACCGGCGCAGACCTGCCGGATCACGCGTACTGGGAGACGTGGTATCCCGCCGACTGGGTCTCGGAGATGCGCGAGCAGATCCGGCTGTGGTTCTACTCGCAGTGCTTCATGTCGGTGACGCTGACCGGCAAATCGCCGTACCGGGCGGTGCTCACGTACGAGAAGCTGCTCGACGAGCACGGCCGCGAGATGCACCGCTCCTGGGGAAACGCGATCGACGCGCAGGAGGCGCTGGAGAACATCGGCGCCGACGTGATCCGGTTCATGTTCTGCGAGCACGTCCCGAGCCAGAACCTGAAGTTCGGGTACGGGCCGGCGGCCGAGATCAGGCGGCGGCTGCTCACCTACTGGAACTCGGTCAGGTTCTTTGTCGACTATGCGAACATCGCGGAGTTCCGCCCCGGGGCGGACGCGCCGGGGGAGCTGCAGCCGCTCGACCGCTGGCTCCTCGAGCGGACCTTGCAGCTCGTCGCGGAGCTGACCGGCGAGTACGAGCGCTACTGGACGCCCGGGATCATCCGAGCGTTCGACGCGTTCGTCGACGACCTCTCGAACTGGTACATCCGCCGCTCGCGCCGGCGGTTCTGGAACGGCGACGCCGTTGCGCTGTGGACGCTCTGGCACGCGCTCGTCCGCTCCCTACAGCTGACCGCGCCGGTGATGCCGTTCCTCACCGATTTCCTCTGGCGGCGGCTGCGCGCCGAGGATGCGCCGGCGTCCGTGTTCCTCGCGCCGTGGCCCGACGTGCACGACCGCGACGAGGCACTGCTCGCCGAGGTCGCCGAGGTGCGGCGGGTGGTCGAGCTCGGACGGCAGGCGCGCGGCGATGCCGGGCTCAAGCTGCGGCAGCCGCTTCGACGGCTCGTCGTCCAGGGGGCAGCGACCGCGGAACGTCACGCCGAGGAGATCGCCGAGGAGCTGCGCGTGAAGGAGGTCGAGTTCGCGCCCGTCGAGGCGATGGAGGTGCGCGTGAAGCCGAACCTGCCGCTGCTCGGGCCGAAGCTCGGCAAGGAGCTCGCCTCGGTGCGCGCGGCGCTCGAGGCGGGCGAGTTCGAGCAGCTCGAGGGCGGCGGCGTCCGCGTCGACGGCCACGAGCTCGGCGCGGACGAGGTGCTCGTCGAGCGCCGTGCGCGTGCAGGCTGGGCGCTGGCGGAGGACGACGGCATCACCGTTGCGATGACGACGGAGCTCGACGACGAGCTGCTGCTCGAGGGCCGCGTGTACGAGCTGATCCACCAGGTGAACACGATGCGGAAGGACGCCGGGCTCGAGCTGACCGATCGCATCGAGCTGACCGTCCCCGAGGCCGACGCCGACCTCCTGCAGCATGCCGACTGGATCAAGGAGGAGGTGCTCGCCACCGAGGTCACCACCGACAGCGTCGGCGAGCCGCAGATCGAGAAGGTCTAGCGCAACGCAGCGCGCAGCCGCTCGAGGCCGCGGTCGAGCACTTCGTCCGTGACCGCGAGCGACAGTCTTGCCCAGCCGGCGCCGCGCGCGCCGAACCCTTCCCCCGGCGCCACGGCGACGCGATGCTCCTCGAGCAGCCGCTCGACGGTGACGCCCTCGGGCAGACGGAACCAGGCGAAGAAGGTCCCCTCGGATCGAGCCTCGACGCCCTCCAGTGCGGCGAGCGCGAGGTCGCGGCGGCGTTCGTAGGTCGCCCGGCGGGCTTCGACCGAGTCCTGCGGGCCTGTCAGCGCCGCGATGCCCGCCTCCTGCACGGGCCGGAAGATGCCGGCGAACGTGTGGTCTTGCAGGACCTCGATCCGTCGCACGAGCTCGTGGTTGCCGATCGCGAAGCCGAGCCGCCAGCCGGCCATGCCGTAGCTCTTCGACATGCTGAAGAGCTCGATGCCGACGCGGCGTGCTCGGTTCGTTGCGAGGAAGCTCTCCGGCTTCCTGCCGTCGAAGACGAGGTCGCCGTAGGCGAAGTCGTGCAGGATCCACGCGCCGGTGCGCTCCGCCCAGTCCACGGCCTCCTCGAAGAGACCAGGCGGCGCGGTCGCGGCCGTCGGGTTCGACGGGAAGTTCAGGTACATCGCGTCGGCGTGCACGTCGAAACCGGAGAACGGCACGTGCGCCGCGCCTGCGAGTGCGACCGCCGAGAAGTAGTCCGGGTAGCCGGGGTCGGGCAGGACGATCGTGCCACCGTTCTCGACTGCGCAGAGCGCGAACTCCATCAGGCCCGTCTTCGTGCCGGGCAGGACCGCCACTTCGCGCGTCGAGTCGACGTGCACGCCGTAGACCTCGCCGTAACGGACCGCGATCGCCTCCTTCAGCGCGGGTAAGCCGGAGAACGGCGCGTAGCCGTGGACGTCGTCCTGCTCTGCGCACTCGGTCAAGGCCCGCACGACGTGTTCCGGCGGACCCACCTCGGGGTTGCCCCGGCCGAGGTCGACGAGCGGCTCGCCGCCGCGTGCCGCGGCCGCCGCCACGCGTGCCAGCAGCGCGGTGAAGTACTGCTCCGGCAGTCGCCGGATCCGGTCGGGGACGTCGCGCACCAGGCGATGCTACGGCGTCGGGCGGTGGTTCAGCGGCCGGCGAAGTGCGCGAGCTCGGCGAGCATTCGGAGCAGCCAGAGCGCGGCGAGGACGGCGTAGACGAGCGCCGGCAGGAAGAGCGTGAAGACCGCGACCAGGAACACCGCCTGAGACGTGCTTGCGCCCTGAACGAGATACAGCAGTCCGACCGAGCCCTCGAGCGCGAGCAGTCCCACAACCGCATGGACGAAGCGCTTTGCCGGCGACCCCGGCCGTGCGTCGCCGAGCTTCGCGTCCACCCAGCTCGCGAGCAGGAATGCGCCGAGCGCCAGCCCGATCGTGAACGCCTGTCCCCCCATCCCAGGCGCATCGTGGCTCGGGTCGCCATGGCGGGCGCACCCCGAACGTCGGGACCGACCCAGACTCCCGGAGTGGCGGCGGCCTACGCCGCCGACGTCTCGGCTCGGCGCAGCTCGACCGGCAACCGGAAGACGACATCCTCGTAGACCGATGCGAACGGCGTGATGTCCTCGATTCCCTGCGCGCGGAACCAGTCGCACACGCGCTCGACGAGTCGCTCGGGCGCGGAGGCGCCCGAGGTCAGCCCGACCGTGTCGACGCCGTCGAGCCAACCGGTGTCGATCTCGGTCTCGTCGTCGATCAGGTGCGCCGGCACTCCCGCGGCGCGCGCAACCTCGACGAGCCGGTTCGAGTTCGAGGAGTTGCGCGAGCCGATCACGAGCAGCAGGTCGATCTCGGAAAGCAGCTCCTTCACTGCCCACTGGCGGTTGGAGGTCGCGTAGCAGATGTCCTCGCGCTGCGGCGCACGGATCTGCGGGAAACGGCGCTTGAGCACGTCGATGATCTCGGTCGTCTCGTCGACCGAGAGCGTGGTCTGCGTGATGTACGCGAGCGGCGTGCCGGCGGGAAGGTCGAGCGCTTCGGCGTCCTCGACGCTCTCGACGAGCACCGTCTCGTCCGGGGCCTCTCCGAGCGTTCCCACGACCTCTTCGTGGCCCGCGTGGCCGATCAGGACGATGCGAAGTCCCTCCGCCGCGTACCGCCGAGCCTGCACGTGCACCTTCGTCACCAGTGGGCAGGTCGCGTCGATCGTCGTCTGCCGCCGCTCGGCGGCCCGGTCGTAGACGGACGGAGCGACGCCGTGCGCGGAGAGGACGAGGATCGCCCCAGCCGGCGCGTCCGTCTCGTCCTCGACGAAGACGGCGCCGCGTCGCTCCAGGTCGCGGACGACGTGGGCGTTGTGGACGATCTGCTTGCGGACGTAGACCGGGGGACCGTAGAGCGAGAGCGCGCGCTCCACCGTCTCGACGGCGCGCTCGACTCCCGCACAGTAACCCCGGGGCGACGCAAGCAGGACCCGCTGAACCAAACCGGCGGCCACGGTACCAGCGTGCCCGTCCGGCCAGTCGCAACACCTCTAGACCGAGGGAAGCAGGATCTCGTACGCCCGAGCCAGGCTGAAGCCTGGCACGGGATCAGGTCGACGGAGGAGGCCTGTCGCCACTCCTCTGTCCGCCTGCAAAGACAGGAAGAAGCCCGTCGCTCGGGGGGGTCGGTGGCGACGGGCCTCCTCCTAGTGCTCACCGCGGACTGCAAGGCCAGGAACGCACCGCGGTTCGCATCGCCCAGTGCAGTGAGGCTACCGAGTTGTAAGTGGGTTTCCAATAGGCCGAACGGCCCATCTTTGGAAGCCGCAGGAAAGCCGCTCGTGCGAGGGAAAAGGCCGCTCAGCGGTCCTTCCGCGCGGCTCGACTGCCCTCGGGCTGCTCCATAGAATTCGTCCGCCCAGTGTCAGAAGCCAGTCAAGTCCTGTGGTTCGATGCGGTGCCGCTGCTGATCGTCGCCGCGGCCTACCTGGGCGCAGCCGCGTTCCATCCTCGCCGCGGCGAGGATCTGGGGGCTCAACTCGTCTACCCCGTTCTCGGCCTCGTGCTCGCGACCTACGGCATCGTCCTCGCGGCCACGGAGGAGCCTCCTCCCGGCGGCGTCTGGCTCGCCCTGGCCGTCGCAGGCCTTCTTGCCGTGCCGCCGCTGGTCGCGCTCCTGCAGCGTTCGGCGCCGGAGGCGCGCGAGGCCCCCTCCGCACGGCCGGCTCTGGGTGACGGTGCGGCCGAGGTCGCAAGAGCGCTCCTGACACAAGCGGAGGAGCTCGCCGGGGTCGAGCTTGCCTGTCTCGTCCTCGTCGAGGACGAGACGAGAATCGGGAGAGGCCTGGTCGGGCGGGTCGGGGGGCGCGAGCTCGACTGGTTCGGAGAGGTGCAGATCGACCTCGACAACGAGCCGTCCGGGGTCGGCACGGCCGTGTTCGAGGCGGCGCCGTTCGCGGTCTACGACGCGGGGGCCTCGAAGATGGTGAGCCGGCGACTCGTCGACGCTACCCGCGCGCGCAGCATCGCCTTCGTCCCGCTCGTCGTCGATCAGCGCGTCATCGCCGTGCTCGTGGCCGGCTCCGTCACCGAGCCGCGTGCCTTCACTGACGACGACCTCGGCGTGCTGCTCCGCGCCGCGCGCGAGCACGCCGTCGCACTCGACCGCGCGCGGTCGACGGCCGGGCTGGCGGAAGCGCTGGAGCGCGAGCGATTCGTCGCCAGGATCTCCAGCCGCGTGCGTTCGGAGCTCGACATCGACGACGTGTTGCGCGTGGCCGTCGAGGAGACCGCGCGGGCGCTCGGCGTCGACCGCTGCTTCATCCGCCTTGGGGCGGGCAGCGACCTGCCGACCGCGCAGTGGCAGGCAGCCGGGCTCGGTCGCATCGACAGCGCGCGCCAGCTGGCCGCCTCGAACCTCGCCGTGCAGCGCCGGCGGACGGTTGCGGTGGAGGATGTCGCGACAGCCGAGGAGCTCGACGAAGCCGGGCTCGGTGGGCGTGACACGCTGCTTGCGCTCGGCTCCCGCTCGGTGCTCGCGATCCCGATCGTCGTCTTCGACGAGCTGCTCGGCGTGCTGGCGCTGCACCGTGCGAAACCTGGACGATGGAGTCCTCCCGAAATCGCGCTCGCGGAGGCTGTCGCGGGCGAGATCGGGATAGCACTACGCGTGGCGCAGCTCCTCCGTGAGAACGAGCTGCAGATCTCACGGCAGAACGCGTTCTTTCGCATCGCAGCCGTGCTCGGTCAGTCGCTCTCCTTGTCCGACACGCTCGATGCTCTCGCACAGGCGGCGACCGACGCGCTCGACGGGACATTCGCAGCCGTGCTCATGCCGCGAGGGAGCGAGCTCGACCTTGCGGCGGGTGCACACGTTCCGCGGGACGTCGCGGCCGCACTCCGTGACGGTGTACCCGAATCGGCGCGCTGTCTGCAAGCCGCCGCCGAAGACGGCCGGGTCCTCGCTTCGCCCGATGTCACCCGTGACGACCGGTTCGAGCAGGACTGGCAGGACCTCGCCGGCCGCGCCGGCTACCGCGCGTTGATCGCCGTCCCGGCTGCGAGCCCGCGCGCCGAGCGCGGCGGGCTCGTCGTCGTGTTCTTCAGCGACGAGCGCCGGTTCACGGACGACGATCTCGAGCTCGCCCGCCACCTGGGAGATTCCGCGCGCGGCGCGCTCGAGCGCAGCGAACTGTTCGAGGCGGAGCGTACGGCGCGGGGGTTGTCGCAGCAGCTCGCCCGCACGGGCGGCGTGCTCGCCAGCGAGCTCGATCCCGCCGCGGTCCTGGACGAGGTGGTGCAGCAGGCGCCGGAGCTGCTCAGCGCCGATGCGTGCGCCGTCCGCACCGTCGAGGACGACGAGCTCGTGGTCAGCGCAGCCTCGGGTCGCGGCGCGGAGGAGGCGGTCGGCACGCGCACCTCCGTCACCGGCAGGCTCTCCGGTGACGTCTTCCAGTCACGGTCACCCCTCGCGCTCGAAGACGCGAGCTCGGACGAGAGGCTCGCCGAGGCGGATCCGATCGTTGCCGCCGGGCACGTCGCCTACCTCGGCGTGCCGTTGACTGGTCCCGAAGGAAACCTTGCCGGCGTGCTCTCCGTATATGCCGAACGGCCGCGCGAGTGGCGTCAGGAGGAGATCGAGGCTCTGCTCGCCCTGGGCGGCAACACGTCGGCCGCGCTTGCGAACGCCGAGCTGTACTCGCGCGTCTCGCTCGAGAAGGAGCGAAGCGTCGCGATCCTCGCGAACATCGCCGACGGCATCGTCGCCGTCGACCGCGACGGCGACGTCGTGCTCTGGAACTCGGCCGCCAAGGAGATCACCGGCGTGCCACAGGAAGAAGCGATCGGACGGACGACGGCGCAGGTCCTGCAGAGGCAGCTTGAGTCGTCGGACGAGACGCCTTCGGGGCCGCGGCTCGTCTCCATCAGCCGCGGTAGCGAAGAGGTGTGGCTCTCGCTGAGCGAAGCGGTCATGCGCGATCCTCTCGGTGCCGTCGCGGGCCGCATCTTCGCGTTCCGCGACATCTCCGCCGACAGGATGGTCGAGCAGGTGAAGTCCGACTTCGTCGCCGCGGTGTCGCACGAGTTGCGCACGCCGCTGACGTCCATCTACGGCTTCGCCGAGACTCTGCTCCGCCAGGACATTCCCTTCGGTGAAGACGAGCGTCGCACGTTCCTCGGCTACATCGCCTCCGAGTCTGAGCGGCTGACGGAGATCGTCGACCAGCTGCTGAACGTGGCGCGCCTCGACGCAGGCGATCTACAGGTCGAGCTCGGCCGGATCGACGTCGGCTCGGTCGTCTCCGAGCTCGTCGAGACAGTCGAGCAGAGCGGCGTCATGAACGGCCACCGCTTCGAGCTCGACCTGCCCGACGAGCCGCTCGCGGCCGAGGCTGATCCGGACAAGGTCCGGCAGGTCTTCAACATCCTCGTGGAGAACGCCTTGCAGTACTCCCCCGGCGGCGGCACCGTGACGGTCGGTGCGCGCCGCAACGCCGATCGGGTCGAGGTTCGCGTCGCCGACGAGGGCATCGGGATCCCCGCGGCGGAACGCGAGCGAATCTTTCGGAAGTTCTATCGAGCCGAATCGGCGGCACGCGACGGCGCAGCCGGAACAGGGCTCGGTCTCTTCATCGCCAGAGAGCTGGTCACTGCGATGGGTGGCCGCATCTGGGTCGATTCGACGGAGGGCGAAGGGTCGAGCTTCGCGTTCGAGTTGCCGGCGGCACGGGAGTAGATCGCGGAATGGACGGGTATAGCGGCGAGAGCGGCGACGCTCCCCTCATGACCAAGGTTCTCGTAATCGATGACGAGGCTCCGATCCGCCTGCTCTGCCGGGTCAACCTCGAGGCGGAGGGGATGGACGTGATCGAGGCTGCCGACGGTCCGTCGGGCGTCGACATGGCGCGTGACGAACGCCCGGACGTGATCCTCCTCGACGTGATGATGCCCGGCCTCGACGGCTGGCGTGTCGCCGAGCAGCTGCTCGAGGACGAACGCACCGTCGGGATCCCGATCATCTTCTTGACCGCTCGCGCCGAGTTTCGGGATCGTGCTCGGGGGCTCGACATCGGCGGCGTCGACTACGTGACGAAGCCGTTCAACCCGATCGAGCTCGCGCCACTCGTGCGTGGGCTGCTGGACCGGCTCGATCGCGGCGAGCGCGACGAGCTTCGCGCCGAGAAGCTCTCCGAGCTCCGGTCGCTGATGGAGTCGGAGGCGTAACGCGAGGAGACCTCTCGCGAGGGCCTCCGAGCGTTGCTTCTCCCGACGTCTTAGCGGCCCGCGAAATCGGCCGTCACGACCGCGGCACCACCGTGCCCGGCGAACGTGCCGAAGGAGATCCCGATGCCGACCCGACGGAAGCCGGCGCGAAGCAGGATTGCACGGTGCCGAGGACTCGCCAGCCACTGGGTGACGACCCATTGCGCCGTGACTCCGGTCCCCCAGGCGAGATCCTCACCGAACACAGGTCCGCGGGCGCCCTGGGCGAGCACACGCGCGGCAACCGAGCCGTGGGCGAAGTACTGGCGCCGGAGCATGTCCGCGGAGTGGCCGCGGGCGGCCCGGAGCAGGCGTACGTCGAGACGGAGCGGGGCGAGCCCTCGGCTCGCCCGGACGCCGTTCATCGTCTGCAGGAGTGAGGCCTCCGAGCTCGAGAGGCCCCGGGCCTGCGCCCCCGACGCCGACCCGAGGAGGGCGAAACTTGCCAGAAAAGCTACGAGAATCTTCGTCTTAATCGGCATTCGCGGGAGTCTGAAGATCCGGCCTCGAGGGTCGCCTCCCCCAAAAGGGGTACCTCGGTCTCGCTTAGAGCGACTTTTTCAACGGGCTGTTTGGGCGAGCACGATGCCGGCGAGGATAAGAACCGCACCGGACAGCTGGACCGGCTCCAGGGTCTCTCCCAGCCACGCCCAGGCCACGACGATGGCGACCGCGGGCTCGAGCATGGCGGTGATTCCGGCCCGGGTGGCCGAGATGTGCCTGAGGGCGCCCACGATCAGCCCGAAGGGGACGACGGTCCCGAGGACGATCACCCACAGCACCAGCAGCCAGACCGGCAGGTGGCTCGAGGCGAGGTTCCCCAGCAGCGAGACGTCGTCGTCCACTCTGGCCGAGGGGAAGCTCCACCAGGGCGCCGCGACCGTCCAGAAGAGCGTCGCGAAGAAGAAGCCCCAGGCCGAGAGGGAGATCGGATCGCGTGTGCGCACTCCCCGCTCGGCGATCAGGACGTAGGCGGCGTAGGTGATCGCCGCGACCACGCAGGCGGCCACGCCCGGGCCGCTGAGCTGGCCGCCGTGCCAGATCTCGACGATGAGCGTCAGCCCGCCGAGTGACAGCGCCAGGGCGACCCAGATGCGCCGTCGCACCGGCTCGTGGAAGACGAAGCGTGCCCACAGGGCGACGAGGATCGGTGCGAGGTACTGGATCAGCAGAGCGATCCCGATGTCGAGCCTGTGGATCGCGAAGAAGTACGACCACTGCACGACCGCGAGTGCGAGCCCGAGGCCGAGAAGCAGGGGCAACTCGCCGACTCGGATGCGCAGGGTCCGGGCGCGGGTGGCGGCGGCGATGAGAGCGAGGCCGACCAGAGCGCCGGCGCAGCGGACCTCAGTGAGCTCGGCAGAGCTGATCCCCGAGCCCAGCACGACCTTCGAGACCGTCCCGTTGACGGCGAACAACGTCGCAGCAACCGCGACCATCGCGTAGCCGAGGGCCGGTCGCGGGTGGGACATCGCGCGAACCTACAGATGTAATCTGACCGCAGCGGGGCGTAGCTCAGCCTGGTCAGAGTGCTGCCTTTGGGAGGCAGAAGTCGCGAGTTCGAATCTCGCCGCCCCGATCGTGGTCGTCCTGCTCGCCGTTGGCGCGGCTGCCTCCTTTGGCGCGCTCGCCGTCACGATTCGCATCGCGCTCGCCGACGGGTTCGACCCGGAGGCGGGCTCGCTCGTCACCACCGTCTTGGCCGGCGCGGTCTGCTTGCTGTTCGCGGTCGTCCGCAACGACTTCTCGGCTCTCGTCTGGAGCGACACATGGCCGTTCTTCGCCACGGGGTTGTTCGCCCCGGGCATCAGCCAGATCTTCTTCACGCGCGCGGTCGGCGTCATCGGCCCGTCGCGTACGGCGGTCCTGGTCGGCGTCGCACCTGTGCTGTCGGCGGCGATCGCCGTCCCCGTGCTCGGCGAGCCCGTGCACGCGGCGCTCGTGTTCGGGACGTTGCTCGTAGTTGCGGGCGGATCTTGCTCGTCGGCGAACGAGGCCCACGATGCTCTTGACGATCGGGCTCGCCCTCGGCCTCGGCGCGGCCGTGCTCTTCGCGGTGCGCGACAACCTCGTGCGGTGGGCGGCCCGCGGCAGCGAGGTGCCGGGATTGGTGGCGGCGACTGCTTCGCTCGCGTCGGCGGGCCTCGTGATCGCCCTCGTGGTCGCGCTGCGTCCCGACGCGCTCGTGCGGACGCGCGCGGCCCTCGTCTCGTTCATCCCCTCGGGAGTCGTCTACGGCCTCAGCTACGCCTGCCTCTAGCCGGCGTTCGACCTCGGCCGCGTGACCGTCGTCGCGCCGCTCGTCGCGACGGAGTCGCTCTTCGCCGTGCTGATCTCGATCGCCCTCCTGCGACGCGCTGAACGGATCGGGCCGCGCCTTCTGCTCGCCGCAGCGCTTGTCGTCGGCGGCGGTGCGCTTATCTCGAGCTTTCGCTGAACGCGCCGGAGATGTGCTCGGCGCGCAGGAAGCGCATGAAGAAGAACGCGAAGAGGGCGAAGAACACGACGGCTTGCTCGACCGCCATCGTCACTCCTGCGATCTGCTGGTCGGTCAGGTCGGAGAGTCCCCAGAGCTGCGGAGCGTCTTCGTAGAAGTCGTAGATCGGCCGAGGCAGCAGCGCAAGCAGCAGGCCGAGCGGCGCGGCGAGGACGAAGGCCGCGAAGAGGTAGAGCGCCTTGAGCCCGTCCGCGATTCGCCCGTGAACGACAGGCCACCACATCAGGACGCCGGCGAGGAAGTAGGTGAGGTGCTCGAGATTGAGCAGCCAGCCGCCTTGCTCGAGCGCCGCGTCGTAGATCGGCGGGACGTGCCACGTGAAGTACGTGCCGAGCCACAGCGGGAGCGCGACCAGCGGGTGCGTTGCGACGCGGACCGCGTCAAGCCGCTCGAGATCGTGCGCGAGCGCGGGGGAGAGGGCGAAGACAAGGAGTCCCGGCGCCCACTCCGCCGTCACGACGTTCTGGAGCAGGTGCGCCGAGAGCAGGTAGTGGAGCGCGATCGTGTGCAGCGGCGTCATGTAGACCGCGAGCAGCAGGATCAGGGAGAGGTCGAAGGCGGCGCGCCGCCTTGCGTCGGCCGGCCGGCGGCGCTGCGTCCAGAAGTAACCCGTAGCCAGGAGCGCCAGCGCCACGACGACGGTCCAGTGCACGTGCCACGCGTACGGGGACACGCGAGAATCCTGCCACGGGCTAAACAAAGCGCCGGTCCCGTGGGTCGAATACTCGAGATGCCGTCAGGTGATCCTGCGCTCCTCGCCGAGATCGAGGCGCTCTACCGCGCGCGTTTCGCCGATTTCGTCGCCGTCGCGGCGTCGATCGTGGGCGAGCGGGAACGAGCTCGCGAGGCCGTGCAGGACGCGTTCGCCTCGATCGTCCGCACGCGTCCGCCCGTCGTACAGCGTGGAAGCGCAGACGGAGTCAGCGTCGTCGTGCGTGGTGCAGAGATCGACGCCGACTTCTCCGGCATCTCGACCGCCAAGCGCCGCCTGCTCGTCTTCAAGGACGGCCGCATCAACGTCGGCTGCTTCAAGCTCGTCACGGTGGGCGGTATCCGGAATGCAAGCGGCACTTACGTGAGCACACCGTCACGACCGTCGTCCACGTCCGGCCCTACCGCGCCCAATCGGCGCCGTTCGACGGCTGCACCGCGACGGGCACGTATGGGCATTCGTGGAACGACGCGCACGGAACGCACGATCTGATCGAGATCCCGCTCACTGCGCGTGGCCGCCGTTACTTCGCAGAGCGTGCTGTCGCGAGGGACATCGCGTGGCTCGCCCGCGCCCGTGTCTTCAAGGCGGCCCGTTACGCACGTGACACGCTGCCCACTGCTGCCGCCGTGGCCGAGCTCGGCCCTCATGCCGTGGCGCTTTCGGATCCCGCCGGCACGCCGCCGCTCGGCAGGCTCGGCGTCTGGTCGGGAGGGGACCGGCGCGTCGTGTTGGTGGAACGAGCGCCGACAGGGCGGCGCTTCTTCCTCGAGCTTCGCCGCGGGATCCTCTACCGGACGAACCTGATCGGCCTTTCGCAGGTGCTGTAAGAAGCGCGCTAGGCTTTCTCGCGCGCGGGCGTAGCTCAATGGCAGAGCCCTGGCCTTCCAAGCCAGTTATGTCGGTTCGACTCCGATCGCCCGCTTTCACGCCGTCCGGCCTCTTCGCTACCGTTGTCTGTTATGAAAACAAAAGAGCGAGAGCGAGCGCGCCACTTGCGACGTACGCTCGGATTACCGCTCAACGAGATCGCGCGTCGCGTCGGTGTCTCGAAGTCGTCGGTCAGCCTTTGGGTGAGAGATATCGAGCTCACGGCAGAGCAACGCGAAAAACTGCGACAGCGGAACCCGGCCTACAACCGCCAGCTGCTGGGTTCAAGAAACAACGCTGCACGTCGCCGCTTCGAGCGGGTCGCCTACCAAGAAGACGGCCGTCGGCGCGCCTCGCAGGGCGATCTCTCACATCTCGCCGGCTGCATGCTCTACTGGGCGGAAGGGGCGAAAGACCGGAATCAGCTCGATTTCAGCAATTCCGATCCGGAGATGGTTCGTTTCTTCGTGTCGTTCCTCAGGACGCAGTTCTCGCTGGCCCCGCAGGAGATCAAGATCACGTGCTACCTCTTCGCCGACCATGTGGAGCGGCAGCGAGAGATAGAGCAGTTCTGGCTCGCGGTGGCGAAGCTGCCGGAGACGTCGCTCGGCAAGTCGCACGTCAACGTCTATTCGAAGTACAGCCAGAAGAAGCGCACGAACCGTCTTCCCTACGGAACCGTGAAGCTCGTCGTCAACCGCACCCGCGTCGTCCAGAGCATCTATGGCTCGATCCAGGAGTACGCCGGTTTCGAGCGGCCCGCCTGGCTGGAATAGACAACCTGTGCCCGAGGAGAGCAAAGAAGAACAGTTCAACCGCGAATTGATCGAGCTGCTGAACGAGCTCAGGGTCGCGCTCCCCGGCGTGCAGGTGCTCTTCGCGTTCCTTCTGATCGTGCCGTTCTCGAACGGCTTCCCGAGGCTCGGCTCGTTCGACCGCGAGATCTACTTCGTCGCGTTCATCGCGACCGCGGTGTCCACGGTCCTCCTGATCGCGCCGAGCTCGTACCACCGGCTGCGGTGGCGGCAGCGCGACAAGGCGCGGATGCTCGTCGTCTCGAACGTCCTCACGATCGCCGGGCTCGCGGCGCTCGCCGTCGCCATCACCGCGACGGTCTTCATGATCACCGACTTCGTCTTCCACCGCGCGTGGGCGGCGACCTTCACCGCGATCGTCGCGACGCTCTTCCTCGTCCTCTGGTACGGCCTACCGCTGGCCGCGGCTATTCAGGCCCGGCGGAGACGCTGACGCTCTCCATGACGACGTCGTCGTGCGGCTTGTCGCGGGAGTCGCGCGGCAGCTCGGAGATGCGGTCGACGACGTCCATGCCTTCGGTGACGCGCCCGAAGACCGTGTGCTTGCCGTTGAGCCACGGTGCCGACTCCGTTGTGACGATGAAGAACTGGCTCCCATTCGTGTTCGGGCCGGCGTTGGCCATCGCCAGCGCTCCCCGCTCGACCTTGTGGTCGTTGAACTCGTCCTCGAACGAGTAGCCCGGCCCGCCCGTCCCGGTCCCCGTTGGGTCGCCGCCCTGAATCATGAAGTCGGGGATGACGCGGTGGAAGATGACGTTGTCGTAGAAGCCGTCGTTCGCGAGTGAGACGAAGTTCTCGACCGTCTTTGGAGCGTCGTCGGAAAAGAGCTCCAGCTGGATCTCGCCGTGGTTTGTCTTGATGACTGCGTTCATGGCCGCCGGAGTGTACGTCCGGCGGCATCGCGATGCTGCAGGCGTGCCGGACGCCCCTGTCCGCATCGTTGACTTCCGCCCGCGGACGGTGCTTCGCGTGGTCGCGATCCTGCTCGCGACGGCGATCCTGCTCGAGGTGCTCTGGATCGCGCGCCACGTCCTCTCGTGGATCTTCATCGCCGTGTTCCTGGCGCTGGCGCTCAATCCCGCCGTCGACCGCCTCGAGCGTCGCACGAAACGCCGCGGGATCGCCACCGGGATCGTCTACGTCGCCGCGGTCGGAGCCGTCGTCGGGATCGCGTTCCTCTTCGTTCCGACGCTCGTCAACCAGATCAACGACTTCGCCGGCAAGGTGCCCGACTACCTCGACGACCTGACGAAAGGGCGCGGGCGGCTCGGGTTCCTGCAGGAGAAGTACCACCTCGTCGACAAGGCGAGGAAGGCGCTCAGGGAAGGCGGGGCGTCGAAGCTGTTCGGCGTATCCGGCACCGCGCTCGCGCTCGCGAAGGGCGTCGTCAACGCGGTGCTCGCAACCGTCACGATCGCGTTCATGACGCTCTTCATGCTGCTGGAGGGCCCGAAGTGGGTGGAGTCGTTCTTCTCCCTCCTCCGGCCGGAGTCGCGCCAACGCTGGCGTGCGGTCGGCCGCGACGTCTACCGCACGGTCGGCGGCTACGTCACCGGCAACCTGCTGATCAGCCTGATCGCGGGGACGCTGACCACGCTCGTCCTGCTCGTGACGGGCGTCCCGTATGCGCTGGCGCTCGGGCTGATCGTGGCGATCCTCGACCTGATCCCGCTCGCGGGGGCGACGATCGCGGCAATCATCGTCGGCTCGGTCGCGTTCCTCCACTCGGTGCCGGCGGGCATCATCGTCGTCGTCTTCTTCGTCGTCTACCAGCAGGTGGAAAACCACATCATCCAGCCGGTCGTCTACGGGCGAACCGTGCAGCTCTCGCCACTCGCGGTGCTGATCTCGGTGCTGATCGGGGCGCAGCTCGCGGGTGTCCTCGGCGCACTCGCCGCGATCCCCGTGGCGGGCTCGCTCCAGGTGATCTTCGTAGACTGGCTTCGCCATCGCCGCGGCGAGGAGCCGGCCGGCGCCACCTGAGCCCGGTTCACTCGTTCCGGGGATTGATCCCTCGTTCGAGGGACTTGCCGGCTCCGCGCACGAGCCGATGCGAAAGGCATGGCCGGCCGTGCCGTTCGCGTTGTTGCGCTCGTGGTCTCGATCGTCGGACTGTGGGCAGTCGCCGCTCCTGCGGGGGCGACGAGCCAGCGGCCCGCAAGCGCGATGGGGGCCCTCGAACAGGGCGTGCTGGCGAACATCAACGCCTTCCGCCGCGACCACGGGCTCGCGCCGCTTCGGCTCTCGACCAAGCTCGCCGCCGCGGCCCGCTCCCACTCGGGCGAGATGGCGCAGCGCGGCTACTTCAGCCACGACTCCGCGAACGGGACATCGTTCGACCGCCGTATCGCCCGCTACTACCGCGTGAGTGGAAGCCGCTATTGGTCGGTCGGCGAGAACCTGCTCTGGTCGTCGCCCGACGTCGATCCCGGCGGTGCACTGAACATGTGGCTCGACAGCCCGCCGCACCGGAAGATCCTGCTGACCGCGCGCTGGCGCGAGGTCGGATTGGCAGCCGTGCACGTCGCCGCCGCACCCGGCACCTACGGGGGCCGCGAGGTCACGATCGTGACCGCTGATTTCGGCGTCAGGCGCTAGCGAACACCCGCGATACCCTGTCTCTCCGGCGCGCCTGTAGCTCAGTGGACAGAGCGGCGGCCTTCTAAGCCGCGGGTCGGAGGTTCGAATCCTCCCAGGCGCATTCCTCGTGGCTGCGTTAAGACATGGCTGCTGAGCTGAAGGGCAAGGAGTTCGCAGAGGGGCGCCATTGGCAGCAGGCCGCGAAAGCCGGCGCAGCGGCGAAAGAGCCCAGGAGAACAGCGGCTATCCTGAACCGGAGCGCGGTGGCTGTAGCTCAGTTGGTAGAGCCCCTGGTTGTGGTCCAGGTGGTCGTGGGTTCGAGTCCCATCAGCCACCCTTCGCCCCTGGCGCCGTCTGCCACGTAACCGGGCCCGAGGCTCGCCCGTTCAGGGGCTGTGAGCTCCGAGGGCTTTCTCGTCCGCTTCCTCCTAGGTTTGACCGGGAGCCTGGCCGTGCTGCTGTTCGCGGCCGGCTTCGTGATCTCGAGCGGCGAGCCGACCGCTCGCGCGCACGCGGTCCTCGGCGCCGGCGCCGAGAGCGGCGGCTGGGCCTCGGCGCCGGAACTCGCCTGGCTGCGGAAGCTCGGTGTCTGGGATGCGCGACTCCTGCGCGGCCTGCAGCAACCGTCCCGTGACGGCGCGCGTTCGTGCGAAACGGATCTGATCTCGAGACTCGGATCTGCCCCGAGCGCACGTCTACAGCATGCGCTCGAGACGTTTCGGCGGGCATGTGCTCACGTGCAGCGCTTCGACGCGTCGATGAGGCTTGCCGCCTCCCAGGGGAATCCCGCCGAGGTGCAGCGCGCGCAGCGGGAGGCACGCAAGGCCGCCCGTGCACTGCTGCAAGCAGATCAGCTGCTCCCCCCGGGTGAGGTCCGCAAGCTCCCCGTCATCGCCGGACGATCGACGCAGAGCCGGATCGAGCCTCGCTTCGGTCTGATCGCGGGCATGCTGGCGGGAAAGCCGGTCGAGGTGCGCTGCTGGTCGGCGGCAGACTGGCCGCGCCTGATGCGCGAAGAGCGCAGCTACACGCACGGCAAGCTCGGCGCTGACACGCTGGGTTTCGCAGCTATCGGGGGGCGCAGGGTCAACCTCGCTCCGGCGATCTGCAACGGCCTCGCCGCCCTCGCCTACGGCGGGGCGCGCCCTGCGGACGATGCGGGCCGGAGCCTGCTCGCCGCGGCGGTCGTGACGCTCAGCCACGAGCCGCAGCACAGCAAGGGCATCGCCCGCGAAGCCGTGGCCGAGTGCAACGCCATCCAGGTCGCGTACGGCACGGCGCTGAAGCTGGGAGCGGCCCCGGACTATGCAGCTTCGCTCGTGCGTGCGTACTGGGACCACTACGCCGACGAGTTGCCGGCCTACCGTTCGGTCGAGTGTCGCCGCGGCGGGAGGTTCGATCTCGGCCGCGCAGATTCGATCTGGCCCTAGGCGCCGCTACGCTCTTTTCTCTCGGCCCCGTAGCTCAGCGGATAGAGCGACGGACTTCGAATCCGTGCGCGGAGGTTCGACTCCTCCCGGGGCCACTCGGACTCCTAGCGATTTCGAAACCCGCATCAACACGGGAAACAGGCATGTGAGAGAAGCGCTATCGCGTCTGCCAGCCGATACCTGCCACCTCGAGGCTCGTGTTGAAGATCTGTCTCGTCGCCCCGTCGGCCAGCGACCGGATGAAGACGCCGCCTGCGGTCGCGTACGCGATCTTCGTGCCGCTGGGCGACCACGCGGGATAGGAGCCCTCCCCGAGCGATTGCACGACCTTCCCGTGCAGGTCGGCGATCTCGATCGTCTCGGCACCGCCACACTTCCCGCCTTCGCAGCCGGTCCAGTGTTCGTAGGCGACCCGGCGCCCGTCGGGTGACCACTTCGGGTTGACGAACCCCTCGCCTGCCCGGCCGCGCTTGAGAGTCCTGAGTCCGCGCCCGTCGGGCCGAACGAGCTGCAGCCACGGTGCGTCGGTGCCGTGGGACAGGATGAGCTGGCCGCGCGACGACCATGCGATTCTCGGTGTCGATCTTCGCGGGCGCGATCGTCGTGATGCGCCGCGTCGCCGGATCGACTGCTCGGACGACTGCGTGGGGCGCGTACTGGGTCGTCGTCGCCAGTGGCACGAACACGACAAGACCGTCGCGGGACGCCCTGGACGGCTGTGCGGCGGCACTCGCCGCAACGATGACGAACAGGAGCGGCACAAGTCCGAGCACCTTCACGATCAGGACGGTAGCTCGGAAGTGTCAGGTCAAAGTAGAAAAGGGGCGCCGCGCTGAGTGGGCAGGCCACCTACTCCACGGGCGCCGCACGACCACACCGGGGACACACCCACTCGGTCACCGGCTCGGCCTGCCCGCCCTTCCGGCCGGGCGCGGCCTGCCGGCCCGCCCACCGCGTGCGGAGCTTCATCGGCCCATGACCGCGAGGGCACTCTTTCGGCTCGAGCGTGTCGGGTGTCTTCTCGTCGCTCACAGCGCTCCTTTGAACTTGCCGCCGGCGACTCCTGCCGCGGTCGTCGCGTCACGAGCCGGCGCGCCCCAAGTCGGCAGGTGAGAGGGCGACGCTGAAGAGACACGCCGCCCTCTCGGTGCGGAGGACTGGAAGCGGGGAGGCTTCCCGGGAATTCGAGGGCTGCGGCCCCCCTGAATTCCCGTTTGAAGTCCTCCGCTGCCCATAGACATCGACCCGGAGGGCCTACCTCTTTAGGGTGAGTTTCATGGCGCGCGCAGGGCCTGCGGCTATGTCTTTGGGCCTGGATCTGCTTGCATGGGCGGGATGGCCGGTTCCCTAGCAACCGTGCTCATCTGCGACGACGAGCCGTCACTGCGTGAGCTGATCAGGATCAGCTTGGACGGTCCCTACTCGTTCGCAGAGGCCGACGACGGCGAGAAGTCTCTGGAGCTCGTGCGCCGGATCAAGCCCGACGTCGTCATCCTCGACCTGATGATGCCTCGTCTCAGCGGGCTCGAGGTGCTGAGCACGATCCGAGGCGACGAAGGGCTTGCGAAGACGCGGGTGATCGTCCTGACCGCCCAGCCTGCTACGAAGGACGAAGCCATGCAGAGCGGCGCCGACCTCGTGATGGTGAAGCCTTTCGAGCCCGAGCAAATCACGGCTGCGGTGGAGGAGGTCCTCGCAAGCAGGAAATGAGTCACGCTCTCGCGCAGCGAACGACGAGCGAGGCGGGCACGGGCGCGACGCCTGCCTCTGTCCCTGCGCGCCGCCGGCTCCTGGCCCGGATCGCCTTTGCCGCCATCGCCGTCGCGGCGGGGCTCGCCATCGTCTTCGGGTTTCTGTTCTTCGCGATCGTCAGCCTCCGTCAGCGCTCGGTCGAGGCGAGGCATTCGCAGCAGGTGATTGCGACGGCGAACAGCCTCCAGACGCTCGTGATCGACCTCGAGACGAGCCTGCGGGGCTTCGCGATCACGCGCGACGAGCGTTATCTCGTTCCCTGGCGCGACGCCCAGCGACGCTATCCCGCCGCGATTCAGGAGCTCATCCAGCTCACGTCCGACAATCGGCTGCAGCACGAGCGCGCCCTGTCGATCAAGGCCGCGATTCATACCTACCTCGAGACCTACTCGAGGCCGCTCGTCTCGTACATGCGGCGCAACCCGCTGGTCTTACCGATCGTCGTCACGTCCCGGCAGGGCGCCGAGCAGGTCGAGGCGATTCGCAGCCAGTTCTCACGGTTTCTCGAGACCGAGCGGGCGTTGCGAGAGGACCGCAACGAGCGCGCGCGCTCGACGGCACGCAACGCTCTCGTCGTCGGCGGCGTCGGCCTCGGCTCCGCCCTGCTGCTGATCCTGATCGGAGCGCTCTATCTGAACGGCGCCGTCGCCCAACCCGTACGGATGACCGCCGAGGCGGCCGCCCGCATAGCCGGCGGCGACCTCACGAGTCGACTGCGAACCGACGGACCAGGAGAGGTGGGTGAGCTCGAGCGCTCGTTCAATTCGATGGCCGCGTCGCTGGAGAGGACGCTGGCCGATCTCGAGGAGCGAAACAAGACGCTCGTGGAGAGCGAGCGCGTGAAAGGCGAGCTCGTCAGCAACGTCTCGCACGAGCTGCGAACGCCGCTCGCCAGCGTGCTCGGCTTTTCGACCTTGATGCTCGAGCGCGAACTGCCGCCCGAGGAGATGCGCCGCTATCTCGAGGTGATCAGGACCGAGGCGCGTCGCCTCGCTGCCCTCCTCAACGACTTGCTCGATCTCCAGCGTGTCGAGCAGCAGACGCTCGAGTTGCGGCTCACCGACATCGACCTGAACGAGCTCCTCGAGACCCAGGTCACGCTCTACTCCGCCCAGAGCGAGGCCCACGACCTTCGTTTCCAGCCTGCTGCGGAACCGCTGCTCGTCCGCGGGGATCCCGACCGGTTGGCGCAGGTGGTCGGAAACCTGCTCTCGAACGCGATCAAGTACTCCCCGGCCGGCGGCCCGGTCGACATCGCAGCGGGGCTGATCGGCGAAGACGCGACGGTCTGGATCCGGGACGACGGCCTCGGCATCCCGGAGAGCCACCAGGACCAGATCTTCACGAAGTTCTTCCGGGGGGACGTCGGACGTGAGCAGGGAATTCCGGGTACCGGGCTGGGGCTCGTCCTGGCGCAGCAGATCGTGGAGGCTCACGGGGGAGAGGTCGGTTTCGAGAGTCGTGAGGGGGCCGGGTCGACGTTCTGGTTCCGCCTCCCCGCCGCAGAGCTGCCCAGCGAGCCGTTAGCAGCCCGCGACGATGCGAACGTCCGTGGCCGGATATAGCTCGGCGCCGTTCCGCGCCGCCCCCGGCTTCGCACCTCGTTGGCTCCAGAAGCCCACACCGCTGACGTAGACGATCGCGCCGAGAGGCTTCCAGTCCGGCGACCCGTCGCCGCACTGCGACGTGAACGCCTTCCAGGTCTCGGCGATCCGGTCTCGTGCCCGTGTTCGTGCCGAGAGGCAGGCCGGAACCGGAATGACGGCGTTGAGGTAGGAGCCGGAGTCGAACAGCACCAGTCGTATCCCGCCGAGCTCACGTCGGAACTTCGTGATCTGGGCGACGACCTTCCAGACCTGACGCTGGTACGGGGTCCTGCGTCGCCTCGGCACCGGCCGCGGGAACGGTCGCTTCCCGATTTCCACGACGGTCGTCGTCTGAGGCGTCAGTCGGACGGCCAGGCGGCGGTCGTCGCTGAACGTCTTCAGACGCCAGAGCGTGCCCCCGCAGGATTGAGCGTTCGGCGTCGCCGAATGGCGTCCGCCTGCGGTTGCTGCAGTCGCCGCAGTGCCGACGACGACCAACGCGATGAGTCCCAAACTCTTCATTGGCGTTCCGGCCGCCCCGGATCGTACGCCCCGAAGCGAGGCAAGGTCTACCCTGAAAGCCTCAGCGGGCGTGGCGGAATTGGTAAACGCGCCGGGTTTAGGTCCCGGTGGGGCTTTGGCTCCTTAGAGGTTCGAGTCCTCTCGCCCGCATCGCTCCACGCCGTCGAGGAGTCGCCAGTTTCCTTCGAGCGCCCTGCTCGCGGCGGCGACCAGGCGGCCGGCATCCTCCGGCGCCGCGCTGCGCAGCACTTCCGCCGAAGCGGCGGCGTGCTCGTGGTCTCGCTCCGCGTGCAGCTCGAAGTAGGCGGTTCCCTTCGACCCCGGCGTGAAGCCGTAATGGTCGACGAGCCCGGTGAGCTTCGTGCGCGAGACGTCGGGCTGAGCCGACTCGATCGCGTAGAGGACGGCGCGAGCTTCGAGCGGGTCGTCGGCCCGCCAGGAGTCGGCGCAGTGCAGCGTCTCCGCCGTGGGAGTCCGGCCGAGCTCTGCACCGACAGCGCCGGCGAACTCGTCCCAGAGGCCGACATGGGCCGACTCCTCCGCGGCATGCTCGGAGTCGCCGCCGGCTACTGCAGCGTCGGCAAGCGCCACGACCGCGTGGCGGTACTCACCCGCGTAGAAAGCGAGCTCTTCGCGGGACAGCTCGCCGCGCTCCCAGCGCAGGTAGAAGGGGTGGTCGAGCACGTTCCATTGCTTGCGCGCCTCGTCGATCTTCTCGATGACCGTCATCTGGCTCCTTCCCGCCGTCGCTTAAGGCGCGATCCTATGCGACGCGCAGGATCACTTCGACCGCCCTCGCGAGAGCGTTCTCGTCGAAGAGGTATGGCGTCGCGTTTGCGAGCTGGTGCGTCGGCCCGTCGAGGTCCTCAGAACGGTCCGCGGCGTTGATCGCGTAGCGGACCGGGATCTCGTGCGTGACGACGAGGATCGACGTCTCCGGCCGGTCGAGCAGCCCTCGGAAGGCCTTTGCGTAGCGCAGCGCCGCATCGTCGAGCGACTCGCCGCCTGGGAAGTCGTCGTGCCGGGCGTGCGCGCGCTTCCACGCGCGGTACTCCTCCAGCGTGGACCCCTCGAGTTCGCCGACGTCGATGTCGTCGAGCAGCGGCTCGACCTCGAAGGGCACGTCCCGTCCCGCGAGGGCGATCTGCGCCGTCTCGCCGGTCCGGCCGAAGCGGGTGTGGATGCAGACGTCGAGCCGGACGTGTGCCACTTGCTTGCCCAGCAACCGGGCCTCCTCGCGCCCTTTCTCCGTCAGGGCGACGGGCACGGAGGGGTCCCCGTTGATCCGCTGCTCGAAGTTGAGGGTCGATTCCGCATGCCTGGCGAGGATGAAGAGGCGCACGACGGCAGGCTACGAAAACGCAGCCTCTAAGCGGTTTGGTCTAATGGCTCGGTGGCGACCGAGATCGAAGAGCTGCCGGACAACAAGGTCCGCCTGACGGTCGACGTCCCGCGCGCCGACGTCCACCACGCCGTCGAGCACGCCGCCTCGGATCTCGCCGAGAGCGTCAAGATCCCCGGTTTTCGCAAAGGCAAGGTGCCGATGCCGGTGCTCGTGAACAGGATCGGCAAGGAACGGCTCTACTCGGAGGCGATCGAGAGTCACATCGCCGGCTGGTATTCGCGCGCCGTCGCGGGCGCCCGCATCCGGCCGGCCGACCAGCCGGAGCTCGACTACGAGCTACCCGCTTCCGAGAACGAGGACTGGCGTTTCACCGCCACGGTCCCGGTGCTCCCGAAGCCCGAGCTGGCCGACTGGACGAAGCTGCAGGTGCCCTACGCCGAGCCGGAGGTCCCGGAAGACCTCGTCGAGCACGAGCTGAACGTCCTTCGCTCCTCGGTCGCCGAGCTCGCGCCGGTCGAGGACCGCCCTGCCCGGCAGGGCGACACGATCGTGCTCGACCTCGTCGCCGACGACGGGGGCCAGCGCGACTATGTCGTCGAGCTGGGCTCCGGACGCCTGATCTCCGAGCTCGAGGACCAGCTCGTCGGCATGAGCGCCGCCGAGACGAAGGAGATCGAGCTCCCGCGAGCCGATGAGGAGGAGCCGGCGAAGGTCGAGGCGACGGTGAAGGAGATCAAGGAGAAGGTGCTGCCCGCGCTCGACGACGAGCTCGCGCGCTCGGCATCCGAGTTCGACACCCTCGAGGAGCTGCGCTCCGACGTCGAGCAGCGCATTCGCGACCAGGTCGAGGCCGAGGTCGGCGAGGCCTTCAGGCGCGCCGCGCTCGAGCGGCTCGTCGAGGCGTCGAATGTCGAGGTCTCCGGGCCGCTCGTGGACGCGCGCACGCGCACGCTGCTTCGCGAGCTCGACGCTGTCATGCAGCGCAGCGGCGGCTCCCTCGAGGCCTACCTGCAGATGTCCGGCGACTCGCCGGAGAACCTCGTCGCACGGCTCCGCGAGCAGGCGGCCGCGTCCGTTGCGGGCGAGCTCGTGCTCGAGGCCGCAGCCGACCAGCTCGGCATCGAGGTCTCCGACGAAGAGGTCGACCAGGCCTTCCGAGACCGCTTCGACGAAGCCGACAAGATCATCGGGCAGGCGCGGGAGGCCGGCGTGTACGACACGGAGCGGGAGAACATCCGCCTCGCCCGTGCACTCGACCGGATCGCCGACGAGGTCGAGCGCGTCCCGCCGGAGCAGGCCGCTGCCCGGGAAGCCATCTGGACACCCGACAAGGAAAAGTCAACCGAGAAGCCGAAACTGTGGACCCCCGGCAGCAAGGAGCCAGCGTAAACATGAGCCCGTTGATTCCGATGGTGATCGAGCAGACCTCGCGCGGCGAGCGCTCGTTCGACATCTACTCCCGTCTGCTCAACGAGCGGATCATCTTCCTCGGAACGCCGATCGACGATCAGATCGCGAACCTGATCATCGCCCAGCTGATCCATCTGGAGTCCGAGGACCCCGAGAAGGACATCCAGATCTACATCAACTCGCCCGGCGGACAGGTCTACTCCGGGCTCGCAATCTACGACACCATGCAGTACATCAAGCCCGACATCCAGACGACCTGCATCGGGATCGCGATGTCCATGGGCGCGGTCATCCTCGCCGGCGGCACGAAAGGAAAGCGCGTGGCGCTGCCGAACGCCAAGATCCTCATCCACCAGGTCTCGGGCGGCTTCCAGGGTCAGGCGACCGATATCGAGATCCAGGCGCGCGAGACGATCAATCTCAAGCGGCGCCTGGAGGAGATTCTCGCCCAGCACACCACGCGGCCGATCGAGCAGGTTTCCAAGGATATGGAGCGGGATTACTTCCTCAGCTCGCAAGAAGCGCAGGAGTACGGCATCATCGATAACGTGATCGCGCATCGGTAGACGGCCGGGGCGCGAGACGCTAAAAGGAGAGACGTGGCCCGAGCATCCGACGGCAATGAGCAGCTGCTCTGCAGCTTTTGTGGCAAGAGCCAGCGCCAGGTCAAGAAGCTGATCGCCGGGCCGGGCGTCTACATCTGCGACGAGTGCATCGATCTCT
>DASTZS010000067.1:0-2079 GCA_035764165.1 Gaiellaceae bacterium
TCCTGGAAGCCCTGCGTCACCTTGAAGGCGCCGCCGTAGACGCCGACGTCCTCGCCGAGGACGAACACGCGCTGGTCGCGGCGCATCTCCTGCCGGAGCCCGTCGGAGATCGCCTGGAGGTAGGTCTTCTCGGCCATGCGCTACCTCCGGTGACGGGTTCGCGCCTCGAGCGTGCGAGATGCAAGCGAGGCTAGGACGCAGGGAGCGTCCATATTGGAATATGGACGCGACTGAGGACGAAGCATCGCGCCGCAGATCGCGCGATCGAGGTGCCCAAAACGTTGCCGGAGGTGGCGCACTACTTGTGGTGCGGCGTCTCGAGCTCCTCAGGCGTCGCGAAGACGCCGTCGAGCACCGTCGCCGGGTCGGGGACGGGGGACTCCTCGGCGCGCTGGATCGCGTCGTTCAGGAGGCGTTTGACCCCCGCGGTCAGCTCGTCCTCCTCGTCGTCGGTGAACGCCGCGTTGTCGCGGAGCCAGCCGCGGAAGCGCTCGATCGGGTCGCGGCGCGCCCACTCCTCGAAGAGCTCTTTCGGGACGTAGAACGCGTCGTCGTGGACGGCGTGGCCCTCCATGCGCAGGGTGACCGACTCGATCAGCGTGGGGCCACCGCCGTCACGCGCCTTCTCGATCGCGCGCTTCGCCTCGCGGTAGACGGCGAGGACGTCGGTGCCGTCGACGACGACGCCGTCGAAGCCGTATGCCGCGGCGCGGTCGGCGAGATGGTCGACCGCGTACTCGAGGTGCGACGGCGTCGAATAGGCCCACTGGTTGTTGTCGATCACGAACACCACCGGCAGCCTCCGGACCCCGGCGAGGTTCATCCCCTCGTGCGCGTCTCCCCGTGCAGCCGCGCCCTCGCCGCACCAGGCGACGGCGACACGCTTCTCCTCGCGGATCTTGAACGCGAGCGCCATGCCGACACCGACCGGCAGCATCGCGGGCAGGTGGCTGACCATCGTGTGCAGACCGAGCCGCGCGTCGCCCATGTGGATGTTTCCGTCCCGGCCGTGCGTCGGGCCGTCGACGCGGCCCATGTACTGAGCGAGGATGCGCCACGGGTCGAGGCCACGGGTCACGTGGACGCCGAGGTCGCGCTGCAGCGGCGTGCCGACGTCGTTCGGGCCCATCGCCGTTGCGACTCCGACCGCCGAGCCCTCGTTCCCACGGCCGGTGTAGAACGAGCCGGGAATCTTCCCCTGCTTGTAGAGGATGTGCCCGCGTTCCTCGATCCCGCGGGTGGTCAGCATGTTGCGGTACATCCCGAGGAGGTCCTCGCGGTCGAGGCCCGCCTCCTTCACTTCTTGCAGCGTCTCGACCGGCTCGGCCTCGCGTACTGCCATCTGGCGCACTCCTCTTCTGGGCGTCGATGCGGGTGGGACTCTACCCGCTCGAGAAGCTGCCATACCGCCGCTACTCCCCGACCTGTACAAGTGCGTCGATGGCCCGACCGAGGCGAAATTGGATCCAGGAGGAGCGAAGGCGGACGCTCGGAGACTGGGTCGCGTTCTGCCCCTCGTGCGGGCACGTGGCCCGCTACTTCGAGGCGCACGAAGCGGAGCGGCCGACCGTCTGCCCGCAGTGCTCAGCGACGCTCGTCGCCCGGTGCCCAGGCTGCGACGCGCGGCTTCCATCGGCGTTCCAGGTCGAGTGCGAGGAGTGCGGCATCCGGCTGCGCCCGAACGACCTGTTCGGCACGCCGATCCGGCGACCGAGGAGATGAGCGACACCGGGGCGTGGCTTCGGCCGCGCTCCTGCATCGGCCCTAGAACATGGTCCCCACGATCTGCGAGAACTTGATCACGGTGACCGTGGCATCGTCGGCGACCGGGCGGTTGTAGAGCTTCCCGAGCCAGTCGCTGAACTCGTCGAGGCGGCGGATCTCCGGATTGTCATGCTCGATCTCCCGGGGCGAGAGCTCCGCGAGCGTCTTCACCTCGACCTTGTCGATCACCGCGTCGAAGACCTTCTCGCGCTGGCCGTACCGCGCTCCGACGAGCACGGTCACGATCATCCCCTTGCGGTACTTCGACGACTTGTCGCCGAGCCGGATGGTCGCCGTCTTGCGTCCGGTCCGGAG
>DASTZS010000068.1:0-17402 GCA_035764165.1 Gaiellaceae bacterium
GAACACGTTGGATGACGATTTCAACACGCCCGCGGCGTTGGCGATCCTCCACGAATGGGCGCGGACGGGCGCCCTCGACGAGCTCCGGCGCGGACTCGACGTGTTCGGTCTCGGGTCGCTCGGTGATCGCCGCGAAGCACCGCCCGACGTCGTCGCGCTTGCCGAGGACCGGGTCGTCGCCCGTGCGGCAGGCAGCTACGCGGACGCCGATCGGTTGCGCGACGAGATCGCCGACCTCGGCTGGGAGGTCCGCGACGTCGGCGCGGGCTACGAGCTCGTGCCGCGCCCGTGACGCGTGACCTCGTCTTCGGACGGAACGCCGTCCGCGAGGCGCTCCGCGGTCGACGCGCCGTGCTCGAGCTCTGGGCGAGCGAGCGGGCCGCTGGGGCGCTCGACTGGCTCGACGAGGGTCCTCGGCCACGGGTCAAGCGCGAGCGGGAGCTGACCGAGGCAGCAGGCTCACCGGATCATCAGGGCGTGGTCGCGTGGTGCGAGCCCTACCCGTACGCCGATGCCTGGGAGCTCGCGAGCCTGGAACGGCCCCTGCTCTGCTGCCTCGACCAGATCACCGACCCGCGCAACCTCGGTGCGGTCGTGCGGGCTGCGGCCGGTGCCGGCGCGACCGGCGTCGTCTTGCCCGCGCATGGATCGTCGGTCGTCACGCCGGTCGTCGCACGCACCTCCGCGGGAGCGGTCGAGCACCTGGCCGTCGCGGTCGTGCCCAACCTGGCGCGATACCTCACCGATGTGAAGGGCGACCGCCTCTGGGCCTACGTCGCCGCCGCCGACGGCGAGACGCCGGTCTGGGCCGCCGATCTGACGGACGGCGTCGCACTCGTGTTCGGATCGGAGGGGAGAGGCGTCCGCCCGCTCGTCCGGCGAGCGTGCGACGGGAGCATCGCCGTCCCGCTCGCCCCCGGCGTCGAGTCGCTCAACGTCAGCGTCGCCGCCGCCGTGACCTTGTTCGAGGCGCGCAGGCAACGATTCTCGATCTCGACTAGAGGTTGAGAGATGCCGGTCGCGTCGCTCTACCTTTTCGACGGCTCGAACCTTTTCCACGCCGGCGCGTTCGCCCACCGTGAGGAGCTCGTCGACGCGCTCGCGAGCTTCGTCGCGCTCCGGGGCGCGGTAGGGGTCGTCGTGTTCGACGGCGTCGGCGAGGACAGGAATGTCGGCCCGCTTTCCGTTCGCTTTGCCTCGCACGCAGACACTGTGCTCGAGCGGTTGGCGGCGGAGCGGCGCGATCGCGAGACCGTGTTGCTCGTGACCTCGGACGCAGCCGTGCGGGGGACGAGCGGCCAGGCGGTACGAAAGCAGGGGTCGGCCGGCTTTCTCGCCGAGTTGGAGCGGGTCAGGCATCGCGAGGAGGCGGCAAGCCGGATCGGCGACCGCGTCGACGAGGCGACGCGCGCGCACCTCGAGCGGCTCCGGCGCGGCAAGGCGTAGGTCACCGCACGGCGCGTCTGCAGGCTCTGCCGGCGAGCCCGGAGCGGCGCCGAAACGCGACCAGAACATATGTTCCGATCAGAATGGAATTTGCGCAAAGGGTTGTAACGCGCGCGCGATGATGCTAGCTTCCTCCTCGACTTGAGGGTGAGACTGACCCTCGAGCACCGCTTTAGACCACCCTCGACAGGGGAGCGCGCAATGGCCGTCCGCACCGCAGCAGCACCGAAGACCCCGCAGAAGCTGCAGCGGGAGCTCCAGGACCTCCAGCTCGTGCTCAGGGCCCGGAACGGGAGCAATGCAGCCCGTGACGACCTGATGCGCCGCTACCACGGCTTCGTGCGTCTCAAGGCGAGCTCGTACTTCCTCGCCGGCGGCGACGCCGAGGATCTCATCCAGGAGGGCATGATCGGCCTCTACAAGGCGATCCGCGACTTCCGGCACGACAAGGAGACCTCGTTCCGGTCGTTCGCCGAGCTGTGCGTGACGAGGCAGATCATCACCGCGATCAAGTCGGCGACCCGCTTCAAGCACGCGCCACTCAACACCTACATCTCGTTCAGCCACACGCCGGCCGGACAGGACTCGGACGGCGAGTGCACGCTCGGTGACGCGCTTCCAGGCCCGTCGATCGACGACCCGTCGGTTCGTGTGATCTCGACCGAGGAGCTGCAGGCGCTGGTCGGGTGTCTGGGCACGAGCCTTTCGGGTCTCGAGGCCGAGGCACTGCGTCTCTACCTCGACGGCAACTCGTACGAGTCGATGGCCGACGAGCTCGGCTGTGACTGCAAGACGATCGACAACGCGTTGCAGCGCGTGAAGCGCAAGATCCTCGCGCACCAGGCGACCCGCGCCGTGCCTGCCTGAGCTCGGACTCAGCCCGTCGCGCAATCCTGCTCGAGCTCGAGCTCGCGTTCGACCTCGTCGATCCACTCGACGTGCAGATCGAGCATCCCTCGCAGGAACCGCATGTTGAGGAGGAGGTAACGCCGTCGGTGCGGAAGCAGCTCCGCGCTCGCCTCGCTCTCCTCGACCCGTCGGTAGAGGTCGGCGATCTCCTCGCGCAGGGCGACGATGCTGTCGCGCGTCGCCTCCTCGCCGACCAGGTCGGCGACGAGCATGCGGGTAAGCGCCTCGCTCTTCAGGGGCGTGAACCTCGACGGTGTGGCCGCCCAGGCACGGAGCGCGTCGAGACCCTTGGCGGTCAGCGTGTAGACGGTGCGCTCCCGCGTCTTGCCGGGCTCCTTGCGGGCAGCCAGATAGCCGAGTCTCGCGAGGCGCTTGGGCTCCGCGTAGTACTGGCTCTCCCCGGCCCAGGCGAGGATCCGCCCACGTTTTGCCATGCGCAGCAGGTCGTGCGCCCCGGCGCCGCCGCGCCCGACGAGACCGAGGATCTCGTACGAGAACAGGCTCAGCTCATCGCTTGACATAGCTACGTTTCATAGTTTATACCTACAGAACATAGCTTAGCCAGGAGGATGGCCGTGCTGACGACGACGATGAGTGGAAGCGCCGAACGGTGGGGGGCTCGCTGGGGAGCGTGGGCTGAGGAGTGGGCGGCAACCGAGGAACAGCAGCTACCCACGTACGAGGAGTCGATCTCGCGTCTCGCGATCGGCACCGGGAAGCGCGTCCTCGAGGTTGGCTGCGGGTCGGGGGTGTTCCTCCGCGCGGCCGCTGACCGGGGTGCCCACGTGGCGGGGCTCGACGCGTCTGCCGCATTGATCGAGCTCGCGCGCACACGGGTGCCGGAAGCCGATCTGCGGGTCGGCGATCTTCAGGTCCTCTCCTACCCGGATGACTCGTTCGACGTCGTCGCGGGATTCAATTCCTTCTTCTTCGCCGACGACATGATCGCCGCCCTGCGGGAGGCCGGCCGCGTTGCCAGGCCCGGTGGCTCGGTCCTGATCCAGGTGTGGGGCAGGCACGAGGCGTGCGAGCTCGACGCGATCAAACCGATCGTGCGGCCCTTCTTCCCCGGCTACGACCCTGACGCGCCGCCGCCGCCCTCGCTCGCCGATCCCGGCGTTCTCGAGGGCATCGTGTCGGCCGCGGGCCTGACACCGACCGAGACGTTCGACATCGCGTGGGCCTACGCCTATCGCGATGACGACGAGCTCGCCCGCAGCCTCCTCTCGGCCGCCGGTGTCGGTGATGCCGCCGGGACGCGCGAGCCCGAGGTGCGGGCGGCGCTGCTCTCGGCACTCGCGCCGTTCAGGAGGCACGACGGCAGCTACCGGCTCGAGAACGAGTGGCACACGGTCGTCGCGACCGCCTGAACGTGCGTCCTGGGTCCGGCTGCAAAGAGTGTCGTCGTGACGATCAAGTCGTATCGAGTGTTTTCACCGAACGGAATCGAGACGCCGTATCCGAGGTCACTGAGAGCAAGCATCACCGCCAACGTCGACCGATCGCCGATGTCCTTCGGATGTTCCACTCATCAGGAGTACGCAGTTGCTCGGACGGACAACCAGCAGAACAGAAGTCCAATGAGCCGGAGGAGGGATTCGAACCCTCGGCCCCGTGATTACAAATCACGTGCTCTGACCAGCTGAGCTACTCCGGCGCTGACGGGATCGTAGACGTCGGATCCACGCAGGAACGAGCTCGGGGCCCGGCAGAGGTCGGGCCCCGAGCATCCCCCAGGCGTGGGGGCTTGCCTGAAGCCGGACTGCGGCTCCGGCTCCAGGGTGTTGCGTTTGCCCTCTGGACAGGACGACCCGAGGCTCGCAGGCGCCGGTCGCGGGCGCAGTGAGGGCTTCCGGCGTCGAGTGGTGCGGCTATCCGCACCGCTCTCGCGACTCCGCCGGCGGCTGGCTAGGCGTTGCAGCTCGCGACGAGCGCCCCCGGCCGGGGCGGCGGGGTGGCGACGAGCGTCCGCGCGACAAGCCAGCCCGCGACGACGACGAGGCCGCCGAGAATCGCGTCGATGATGAAGTGGTTCCCGGTGCCGACGATGATCAGCAGCATCGCCGCGGGATAGAGCGCACCAACGATCCGCAGCGACCGGCGCGTCGCGACGGAAGCAAGCACGGCGCCGACGATCACGGCATAGCCGAAGTGGAGGCTCGGCACGGCTGCGAAGGGGTTGTAGAGCGAGCCGAGCAGGTCGGAGCTGAGGTCGAGCCCCGTCGCGTGGGTGACCGTGTCCGAGAAGCCGAGGTCGGCGAGCCGAGGCGGCGCGGCGGGATAGAGGACGTACCCGACCAGCGACAGCGCCGTCGCGACGACGAACGTCGTGCGCACGAGCGGGAAGCGATCGGGGTGCTTGCGGTGAACCCAGACGAGCAACGCGCCGGTGCCGGCGAAGTGGAACAGGATGTACGCCAGGCCGAGCAGTGCGGGCACCATCGGCATCGCCTCGACAGCGTCCTGGACACCCCGCTCGACGTACAGGCCGACCGCGCGCTCGACCGCAACGAGATCGTCCGTGTGCCGCATCGCGGTCTCGACATTCTCGCCGCCGACGCCGCGGATCATCTCGTAGACGCCGTACAGCACGGCAAGACCTGCGATCTCACGAACGCCGGAGTTCGAGCGTGACAGCCAACCGCGAAGCATGTCAGGAGTGTGAACTCGAAGTATGTCGAACGGAATGCGGCGACCCCGCGGATTCGGGTGCGGGTACCCGCACCTCGCGGACGGCTTACGCGCGGAGGTAGGCGAGCACGGCGAGCACGCGACGGTGGTCGTCGGTGCTCGCGGGGAGACCGAGCTTCGTGAAGATGCTCGTAACGTGCTTCTCGACCGCTCGCAGGGTGACGAACATCCGATCCGCGATCGCCTGGTTCGAGCGGCCCTCCGCCATCAGCTCGAGGACCTCGCGCTCGCGCGCCGTGAGCTGTTCGAGCGGGTCGTCGCGGCGCTTGCGACCGACGAGCTCGCTGACGACCGCGGGGTCGAGCGCCGACCCGCCGTCCGCCACGCGCCGCACCGCCGTCCCGAACTGCTCGAGGTCCGAGACACGATCCTTGAGGAGATAGCCGACACCTTCGGCGCTCGTCTCGAGCAGCGCCATCGCATAGCCCGGCTCGACGTACTGGGAGAGCAGCAGGACACCGACACCGGGGTGCCGCTCGCGGATCTCGCGCGCGGCGCGCAGGCCCTCGTCCGTGTGCGTCGGCGGCATGCGGATGTCGATGACGGCGACGTCCGGCTTGTGCATCGCGACGTGCCGTAGGAGATCTTCCGGACCGCCGGATTGGGCGACCACCTCGAAGCCCGCCTCCTCGAGCAAGCGCGCGACGCCTTCGCGCAGCAGCACCGAGTCGTCGGCCAGCACGACGCGACGTCCGTCCCCGAGCTGCGAGACGGTGCCGCGGAGCGGCGGAAAGTCACGCGGCAGCCCATCCGCAATCACCTGATGGATTCGCTCGGCGTCGGGCAGCCCTTGCAACCGGTGCGTCCCCAGGTCGCGAGTCTCGACCTCCGAGACGAACGGCGCGCAGGTCGACGACAGGAGGATCTGGCCGCCGTGACCGGCGGCGGCGATCCGTGAGGCGCGGATCACGTCCAGGCCGGTGTAGCCCTCCTCGCCGAGCTGTGGGACACCGGTGTGCAGGCCCATTCGGACCCGTACCGCGGCGTCGTCGGGCCACTGATGGTCGCGGATCCGGGCCTGGCCGGCGAGCGCCGCGCGCAGCGCCGGGTGCGCCTCCTCGAACACCGCCGACAGCTCGTCGCCCGTCGCATCCACTTCGATGCCGGCGTGCTCGGCGATCTCGGCGCGGAGCAGCCGGCGGACATCGGCGATGATCGCGGGGTACGCAGGCCCGACCGACTGGACGAGCCGTGTCGACCCCTCGACGTCGGAGAACAGGAAGGTCACGGTTCCGGTCAGCAGCCCGGCCATGCGGTGAGTCTACGAGCGTCGCGCGTCGCGCGTTCCAGACCTAGGGGCGATCCCCCGCGTCTGCTCGACGCCGAAGCCGGTGTCGCAGCTGGCCGACCGTCGTTCGAGCGGCGATCGCGATCGCTGTCGCGATCGCCGCAGCAGCGGGCAGGAGCTGGAGGACACCTTCCTCGACCGGGATGCCGTGGACGTGCGCGACGATCATTGGAAGATCTCCGTGGTGCAGTCGCCGCCTTGGAGCCGAACCTCGTGCGCCCGGGCAGGCCCGCTTTCCCGGTCGTGGAGGTCGACGAAGAAGTCGGGGTCGATCTCCATGCCTCCCTCGGGGAGGCAGTCGACGCGCAGGAGCCAGGAGCGCAGGCCGGGGTAGAACTGGTTGTCCCAGGTCGAGTAGAGCGAGTTCGACACGTACAGCCGGCGCCCGTCGAGCGAGAGCTGGAGCATCTGCGGCCCTCCGTTCAGCCCGCGGCCCGCGTCGTCCGGCTTGCCGAGCACGCCGCCGAGCCAGAGCTGCCCCGTCAGCTTCGGGTTGGCGGGGTCGGACACGTCGTACTGGCGCAGGTCGCCGTGCAGCCAGTTGGAGAAGTACAGGAAGCGGTCGTCCATCGAGACGAGCAGGTCGGTGATCAGGCCGGGCACGGGGAACGGCCAGCCTTCGAGCTCGACGCTGTCGACGGCAATCACCTGGTCGGCGGCGAAGCCGCCGTTGGATCGGTGGAAGCGCCACATCGTGCTGGAGAGTGCTGCACCGACGAAGCCCTGCTCTGCGTCGGGGTCGTGGAGCCAGCGCACCTCGAGCGGGATGAGCCCGGTCTCGCCGAGCTCGACGGTCTGCTCCAGCGTCCGTTCGGCGAGGTTCCAGAAGTGGAGCCGGCTGCCGTAGCGGCCGGCCGCGACGTCGTCGAGGTCGAACCCCTTTTCGTAGGCGTTTGGCTCGCCGAACTCGGAGGAGACGAGGAAGTTCTGGCGCGGCTGGTACCAGAAGTCGTAGTTGAGCCGCGGTGTCGCGCTGCCTTTCTCCCAGCGACCCTTGATCTCGAACGTCCTCGCGTCGAGGACGGCGAAGCCTCCTGCGCCGTTGCCCTCTGCGTCGCCGAGCATCGAGACGACGACGTTGTCGCCCGGCATGCAGTGCACGGTGTGCGGCCGCGTGTAGCCGGTCTTTGCGACGAGCTCGTCCTTCTCGATCACCTTCTCGAGTTGCGGCCGGCGAGGGTCGTCGGCAACGCCGAGGATGTGGATCCGCGACGAGCGGAAGCCGGGCACGATCAGGTGCGAGCGGTCGGGACCGTGGCAGGCGGAGCTGCAGCGGTTCCAGCCGAAGTGGTGCAGCTCGTCGCCCACGCTCGGCATCGGCGTCTCGTGCACGATCCGCCCTCCT
The DNA here is from genome assembly GCA_035764165.1 of Gaiellaceae bacterium. Classification (GTDB taxonomy): domain Bacteria; phylum Actinomycetota; class Thermoleophilia; order Gaiellales; family Gaiellaceae; genus 3-1-20CM-4-69-9. The sequence goes on from DASTZS010000068.1 coordinate 7,680, forward strand.
TCGGCGTCGACCACCGCGATGAAGTCCGGCGCCTCGACACCGGTGCCCTCGTGCAGGCAGGCGAGGTAGAGGAACTCCTCCTGCGGCGCCTGCAGCGCCTCCTGCGGCGAGCTGTGGAAGGAAGCGGGCTTGTCGTGGTGAGTGTGCATCTGGACTCCTTTCAGATGGCGGCGGTCTTACGGGACAGGCGCGGCTTGCCCTCCTCGAGCAGCGGGGCGATCAGCGCCGCCGCGCGCGCGGCGCCGTTCGACTCGACCGGCCGATAGTCGACCTCCTGCCCGATCGTCTCGGCGATCGCCGCCGCGATCCTCTCCGGGGTCTCCTGCTCGAAGTCCATGCGGCGCCCGGCTCCGTAGCGGTCGAGCCGGTTGCGGACGTGGAGGTTCTGCTCGAAGTGGTGGCGCAGCGGGAAGTAGAGGAACGGGCGCCGGTTGGCCGTCAGCTCCATCGAGGTCGTCAGACCCCCCTGGACGACGGCGAGGTCACAGGCTGCGAGGTGGCGGTAGAGGTCGTGGACGTACGCCCGTACCTCGAGTCCGTCGTGCGCGGGCAGGGTCTCCGGAGCGATCCGCGGCCCGGCGACGACGATCATCCGCAGCGCAGGCACGCGCTGCTTCGCCTCCGGGAAGGCGGCGATCACGCGCCGCAGCAGGTCGCCGCCGACCCCCGAGCCGCCCACGGTCACGATGCACACCTGCTCGTCGTCGCGGTAGCCCAGCTCGGCGCGCAACCCCGCTCGGTCGGCGAACTCCACGGGATCGAAGCCCGTGATGTAGCCCGAGAACGAGAAATGCTCCTCCGTCCACTCCCGGATCCACGGCAGGTGCGGCGCAAACCGCTCGGGCACGATGTCGTCAGGGTTGCCGACGAACACCGCCTGATCGCGCACGCGCGGGTGGCGAGCGATGTGCCCGATCATCTCCTCGTTGTAATCCCCCGTGAGGAACGCCTCGTGGTCGCCGCCATCGGCCATCGGCAGCCAGCCGACGAAGTCGGTCAGCCAGACGTACGGCGTTCGCTTCTGCTCGGGGTTCTCGTGCAGAAAATAGTCGAGCTCCCAGGCCTCGTCGCCGATCCAGAGGTCGTACTGCTCCTCGCGGACGAGGTCGTGGAAGACCATGAAGTTGGCGAGCAGGATCTCGTCCATCCGCCGGATCGCCTGGAAGCAGTGCAGGTCGTGCTCGGCGGACTCGCTCTCGATGTGATGGGACTCGTTGGCCAGGAACGCGCTCGCCGGATGGATCCGCTCGCCCCGCGCCTCGAGCACCGCCGTGACCGGGTGCTGGGCCAGCCAGTCGACCTCGAGGTCGGGATGGAGCTTTCGCAGCTCGTCGGCGATCGCCGCGTCGCGCTGTGCGTGGCCGAGCCCGATGGGGGACGAGATGTAGAGGGCGCGCCTGCGGCGGACGCGTCCGCGCGCCCAGCTGCGCGGTGGGGGCGGCGGAGCGATGAAGTCGCGCAGGAGCAGGTTGACCTTGACCGGATCGCGTGTGTGCGGCAAATGGCCGGACCCGTCGAGGACCGTGAGCGCACCGTTCGCAAGCTCCGCGAGGCGCGCACCTGATGCGCAGGGACGTATCGCGTCGTCGCGTCCGTGGATCACGAGGGTCGGACAGTCGATCCGCGCGAGAAGCGCGCGCACGCCCTCTTCGTCCAGGAGTCGCGGCGCCAGCTGAGTGGCCACCAGCGTTTCGGCGTCGGTTTCGAGGCCCCACCCGACCGTGTCCTCAAGCTGCTTCGTCGAGTGCGGCTCGCTGAAGCATTGCGAGAAGAAGAACTCGAGAAAGTCTTCGTAATGGTCGACCCAGTAATGCCGGTTCCACTTCCCCCAATCCGTGTACTCGTCGCGCGGCTCGGCGAACTCCTGCATCGCCTTGAGGCGCGGGGTCGCCGGCGGCAGCGGCAGGGCCGGCGCGATGAAGACCATCCGCTCCACACGCTCGGGATGGCTTGCCGCGAGGTGCAGCGACCGCTCCGCGCCCCGGGACAGCGACACCACGATCGCGCGGTCGGTCGCGGTTGCGTCCATCACCGCGATGGCGTCAGCGGCGAACTCCTCCTCGCGGTAGGCGTCCGGTTCCGACGGACGATCGGAGCGCCCGTTGCCGCGTCCGTCGAACGTGACCACCCGGCAGTGTCGGGCGAGATACGGAATCTGCATCTTCCAGTGCCGCGAGTGGACGATCGACCACGTGGGCATGAGAAACACCGTCGGCTCGCCTTCGCCGTAGACCTCGTAGAAGCTCCGGACGCCGTTGCGCTCGACGTAGCCCGTCTCGTCCGGATACCGCGCTCGCGTCTGCTCGCGTGTCGGAGCTTGGACTTCGACGCTCATCGCCCACCGCTCTCGACGAACCCGTCGATCCACTCGAGCAGCTCGCGGTGGCCGGTCTCGATGCCGCCCAGCCGCTCGACCATGATCCCGAGGTTGAACGTCATCACGAGCGAGACGAGCGCGTCGAGTGGCATCTCGATCTGGAGCTCGCGGTGCGGCTGCTGGAACGCCTCCGTCAGGACGGCGCGCCACTCGGCGTTGACGCGGGCGACGTGGTCGCGCAGCTCGGGCCGATTCCAGGCGAGCGCCTGCAGCTCGAGCCAGATCTTCTCGTACGTGGCGTCCTCGCTGACGAGGAATTGCATCGCTGTCCGCCACTTCTCGATGAAGGGCGCGTCCGACGCGTACAGCTCGCTCTGGCGCGCGATCAGCCGCTCGGTGAAGCGATCGAGCGCGCGTACGAGCAGCTGCTCGACCGAGCCGAAGTAGTAGTGGACGAGGCCGTGGTTCGCTCCCGCCGCTGCGGCCACCTGCCGCGTCGTGATCCCGGCGGCGCCGACCTCGATGAGCAGCCGCTCGGCCGCGTCGAGGAGCGCCCGCTCGGTCTCGTGTCCTGGGCGACTTGTTGTTTTAGTCACTTGTATTAGTCATTTGACTAAAAACCGCCACGGTTGTCAAGGCACGGCGTCGCACGGCCTGTCGGCGTTCCGTCTCGTTATTAGCGGCGGGTGAGCGCCTACTCCAGCCATGCGCCGGCGCGCCTAGCATTCCGCGGCTTGATCTCGGCCCTCATGGGAGCATGGGCGCCTCACCCGATCGGAGCGGGAGCTCACGATGGGCGACCGGGATCGTCGCGCGGACGCGGGTGCCGCCGCCGGGTGGGCTCTCGACCTCGAACGTGCCGTCGAGCGACTCGACACGGTCCTCGAGCCCTTCGAGGCCTGACCCACGTGTCGGATCGGCGCCGCCGATGCCGTCGTCTGCCACTTCGACGACGATCGCCTGACCGTCGCTGTCCTCCGACACCCGGACGGTGGCCTCCGCGGCGCCCGCGTACTTCGCGACGTTGGCGAGCGCCTCGGCGGCCACGTAGTAGACCGCGGCCTCGATCGCCGGCGGCAGTCGCTCGTCCGGCACGTCGATCTCCACGGCGATCGGCGAGCGCATCACGAGCGCTTCGAGCGCCGGGCCGAGCCCCCGGTCGGTCAGCACGTTCGGGTGGAGGCCTCGGGCGAGCTCACGGAGCTCCTCGAGTGCCTCGGTGAGCTCCGCCTTCGCCGTCGAGAGCGTCACCGCCGCCTCTTCCGGCTCGGTCGTCAGCTTCGCCTCTGCCAGTCGGAGGGAGAGCGACAGGGCGGCGAGACGTTGCTGCGCGCCGTCGTGGAGGTTGCGCTCGAGGCGGCGTCGTGCGGCGTCGGTCGCTGCGACGATCCGGCTCCGCGAGGCGCGGATCTCCGCCTCCTGGCGTTTGCGCTCGGTGATGTCCGCGCCCGAGACGAGGACACGGGCAACGCCCCACTGGTCGAGGATCGGGGTCGCGGTCCACGCGACGGTGCGCTCGCGGCCGTCGCGCGTCAGCCAGCGGGACTCGCGCTCCTGCTGCGGCACGCCGTTGGCCGCGCCGGCGATCGCCATGCGTGCGGCGAACTCGTCCTCGGCCAGGATCAGGTCGAGGAATGACGTGCCCTGGAGCCCCTCCAGCGTCCGGTCGAACGCATCGCAGAAGGCGCGGTTCGCACCCCGCGGGACGACCATCGCGTCGTGGTCGGTGATCAGGATGAAGCTCGGAATCGTGTCCGCGACCGTCGCCGCGAAGTCCCGCTGCCGCTGCAGCTCGAGCTCTCGCCGCTTGCGGTCGGTGATGTCGATGCCGCCTGCGACGACGCGTACGACCCGTCCGTTGCCGTCGACGAGCGGTGCCGTCCGCCAGGCGATCACGTGCTCCTGGCCCTTCGCGTCGGTGAACGTGTGCTCGTACTCGCCCGCCGAGAAGTCGGGCGACGCGTCGCGGAACATCTGCCTCGCCGTTTCGCGCTCGTCGGGATCGAAGAAGACGTCCCAGAAGTAGGCGCCCTCGATCAGGCTGCGGTCGTCGAGGCCGCTTGCCACCTCGAGCGCGCGGTTGAAGTTGCGGAAGCGGCCCTCGGTGTCGACCACGGACAGAAGGCTCGGCGCTGTGTTGATGATCGTCTCGAGGAAGCGGTACTGCGCGCGCACCTCGGCTTGGAGGCGTTCCTTCTCGAAGGCGAGCGACGCGGTCGCTGCCACCGCGTCGACGAGCTCGCGCTGGTCGGCCAGGGTGCGGTCGTGGATCAGCGCGGCGACACGCTTGCCGCTCTGCTCGACGAACGTCGCAGCGTGCGCACCCGACGCGATCGGGTCCGGAAGCGCTCGTCCCTCCTCGTCGACCCACGCCTGGCGGTCGACCGACCAGTACGCGAGCCGGAGCGAGGGATCCCCGAGCGCATCCGCCACGGCGTCCCGGAGCGGCGAGCCGTTGCCGATCGCGATCACGAGGTCGGCGATGCCTGCACGCGCGAGCCGGGTTCGGAAGATGCCTGCCAGAAAGGCGATCGGCATCAGCGTCGCGGAGCCGAGCGCGACGAGCTCGAGCGCGATTGCCCACCGCTCGCTGAACGAGGCGACGATCAGGCTCGCGATCAGCGCGGCGAGCGCCTCGAGCGTGAACAGGTAGACAGGCCCCACGACGCGCCGCAGCGGCGGCGTCGCCTGGCGGTAGCGCTGGACGAGACGGAGGAAGACGACCGCAGCGAGGCCGGCGCCGCAGATCCCGATCGCGATCGCGAGGGCCGTCGCGAGCTCGGGCATGTCGCTCACGAGGAAGGCGCTCTCCGGACAGTCGTCACAGGTCGGGATCGGACTCGGGTCGACGAGCGAGACCGACAGCGGGCCGATTGCGACGATCGCGAGCACCGCCCAGACGATCCAGCGGTCGGCGCGCCGGAGATGACCGGTCGGATAGGAGAGGACGAGTCTCGCGAACGCGACGAACGAGAGGCCGCTCAAGACGTAGCCGAGCGTGAACAGGAACGAGTCGTCCGTTGCCTGCAGCGTGCCGACCGACCAGAGCAGCCCAACGGCGAGCATCAGCTCGCCGGTGTGGTTCTCCGGTCGGCGCACCGCGGCGATGGCACCGGTCACCGTGAAGACGAGGCCGGCGGCGATGACGAGCGCGAACAAGACGAGGAGCGAGCCGCGATGCCGCTCGAGCACGATCACGAAGGCGGCCGTGTACAGGAGCGCGCCGAGCGCGACTGTGCCGGCGAGGCGGCGTCGGCTCACCGGAGCAGGAGGCGCACTGCGGGCCCCGACAGGTCGGCCTTGGCGATGAAGCCTCGAGCTCCGCTCGAGCCGATCAGACCGTTGTAGTCGGACGCATCGCGGCTCGAGACCAGCACGACGGGTGGCGCTCCGCCACCCAGGCGGTCGAGGACCGTGAAGCCGTCCATGTCGGGGAGCTGGACGTCGAGCAGGACGACGTCCGGATGAAGCGTGTCGATCGCGGCGAGCGCGCCTGCACCGTCTTCGGCCTCGCCCACCACCGAGAAGCCGTCCGACTCGAGAATCGCACGCGCGCAGCGGCGAAAGCTCGGGTGGTCGTCGACGATCAGGATCGTCGTGGCGGGCTCCATACGCGAATCGTTGCAGACGCATGAAGCCTACGAGGTGTGGACAACCGCACCGGCCTTGTCCGCGAGCAGGAATCCACCGAGTGGATTCCTGCCGCTCGGATCCCCCGCCTGCGGCGGGGGCAGATCCCTAAAGGCGCCCGCTTCGCGGTCGCAACTACCTCTGTGCCATGGAGCTGCACTCTGACTCGGCATGACCCCGGTACTGCGCAATGCGAGGCAGATGCGTTTTCGTGCCGCGCGTTGCTGCGGCATACTCGCGCTCATGGCGTCCACGGAGCAGAGAGTCGGCGAGCGCATCCTCGCCGACCGGCGGCGGTACGTCTCCAACGGGCTGGCCACGCCGCGGCTCGTCGTTGCGAGCGCGGAGGGGGCGCGGGTGACGGATACGGACGGCCGCGTGTTCGTCGACTTCGCGGGCGGCATCGGCTGCCAGAACACCGGGCACCGCTTTGCCCCGGTCGTCGATGCGATTCACCGCCAGGCGGACGAGTACCTGCACCAGTGCTTCATGGTCGGGATCTACGAACCGTACGTCGACGCGTGCCGCCTGCTCGCGGAGCTGTCTCCGTGCTCCGGCGACCAGCAGAAGTCGATCCTCGTCAACTCGGGTGCGGAGGCGAACGAGAACGCCGTCAAGATCGCACGTGCCGCGACAGGGCGTCCCGCCGTTGTCGTGTTCGACAACGCTTTCCACGGCCGGACTCTGCTGACGATGACGATGACGAGCAAGGTGCATCCGTACAAGGCCGGGTTCGGGCCGTTCGCGCCGGAGGTGTACCGCGCGCCCGCGCCCTATCCCTACCGGGGCGTCTCGAGCGACGACGCGATCGAGGGGCTCCGGAAGCTCTTCAAGTCCGAGGTCGATCCGCAGACGGTCGCATGCGTCCTGCTGGAGCCGGTCCAGGGCGAGGGAGGCTTCGTGCCGATGCCGCCCGACTACCCGGCTCGCCTGGCCGAGCTCTGCCGCGAGCACGGCATCCTCTACGTCGACGACGAGGTCCAGTCCGGCGTCGGTCGCACGGGGCAGATGTGGGCGATCGAGCACTACGACGGCGTCGCGCCCGACCTGCTCGTCTCGGGGAAGTCGATCGGCGGTGGGCTGCCACTGGCCGGTGTGACCGGTCGGGCCGAGCTGATGGACGCAGTTCCGCCGGGTGGGCTCGGCGGGACGTTCGGCGGCAACCCGCTCTCCTGCGCCGCTGCGGTCGCGGTCCTCGAGGCGGTGCGCGAGCCGGAGTTCCTCGTCGTCGCCACACGTCTTGGCGAGACGTTGCGTCTGCGGCTCGAGGCGCTCGCGACGCAACACGCCGTGATCGGCGACGTCCGCGGGCTCGGCCCGATGATCGCCTTCGAGCTGACCGAGCGGACACCGGATCGGGCCAAGGCGATCGTCGATGCGGCCTTCGAACGCGGTCTGCTGCTGCTCGCCTGCGGCCTCTACGGCAATGTGATCCGTTTGCTTCCCCCGCTGACGATTGCCGACGACGAGCTGGAGGAGGGCCTCGGACTGCTCGGCGAGGCGCTTGCCGCGACCGCCGCGTGACAGAGCCTCCGGACATCCGCCTGCGGGCGCTCGAGAAGCACTACGGCGACGTCGCAGCGGTGGACGGGATCGACCTCGAGATCGCGCGCGGCGAGTTCTTCACGATGCTCGGTCCGTCGGGATCCGGCAAGACGACGACGCTGCGGATGATCGCCGGCTTCGAGCGTCCCGATGCCGGCGCGATCGAGCTCGCCGGCCGCGATGTCTCCGGCCTGCCGCCCTACGACCGCCCCGTCAACACCGTCTTCCAGGATTACGCGCTGTTCCCGCACATGTCGGTGCAGCAGAACGTCGAGTACGGCCTGCTCGTCAAGCGGGTCCCGAAGACCGAGCGCGCGACGCGCGCCACCGAGGCGCTGGCGATGGTGCGGCTGCACGGCTTCGGCGCTCGGAAGCCGTCGCAGCTCTCGGGCGGTCAGCGTCAGCGCGTTGCCCTCGCCCGCGCGATCGTCAACCGTCCGCGGGTACTGCTGCTCGACGAGCCACTCGGCGCGCTCGACCTGAAGCTCCGCCAGGAGATGCAGATCGAGCTCAAGCAGATCCAGCAGGAGGTCGGGATCACGTTCGTCTACGTGACGCACGATCAGGAGGAGGCGCTGACGATGAGCGACAGGATCGCGGTGTTCAACCGCGGCCGGATCGAGCAGGTCGGGCCGCCCGCAGAGGTCTACGAACACCCCCGCAGCGAGTTCATCGCGGGGTTCGTCGGGGTCTCGAACGTGATCGAGCGGGAAGGGCGCCGCTCGACGATCAGGCCCGAGAAGATCCACGTCCTCGACGACGGCGAGCAGCCGGAGGCGGGGGCGCACGTGGAGGAGGGAGCCGTGCGCGACGTCTCGTACGTCGGGCCGGTGACGCGGTACCACGTCACGCTCGATCGGGGCAGCGAGCTGCAGGTGCTCGCGCAGAACCTCGAGGAGTCCTCGAGCGACGTGCTCGCGTCGAAGGGACGTCGCGTGCGGTTGCAGTGGCGCGCGGAGCACGAGTCGGAAATCGTCGAAACGGAGGGAACGAATGAGTGAGCGGAGACGACGCCTCGGCCTGCGGGCCGGGTTGCTCGGCCTCGTGGCGGCGCTCGCGGTTGCGGCCGCCGGCTGTGGCGGCGACGACGGCGGCGGGTCGGTCGAGGGCCTTGGTGGGTCGCTCGAGGAGATCCAGGAGCAGGCGCGCGAGGAGGGTCAGGTCAACCTCGTGATCTGGGCCGGCTACGCCGACAAGTCGTGGGCCGATGCGTTTGCGCAGCAGACCGGCTGCACCGTGAACACGAAGGACGGCGCGAGCTCGGACGACATGATCGATCTGATCTCGACCGGCGAGTACGACGGCGTGTCGGCCTCGGGCAACGCGAGTGTCCGACTGATGGAGCGCGGCGACGTCGCGGCCGTGGACACGGAGCTGATCCCGAACTACGCGGACGTGCAGGAGGGGATCAAGAACCAGTTCTACAACTCGAGGGACGGCGAGCCGTACGGCGTGCCGCACGGGCGCGGCCCCAACCTGCTGCTCTTCCGCACCGATCAGGTGCCGGAGGACACGGACAGCTGGGGAGTCATCTGGGAGGACGATCAGCTCGCGAAGTACAAGGGCAAGATCTCCCTCTACGACGACTCGATCTTCATCGCCGACGCAGCCGTCTACCTCAAGGCGACGCAGCCGGATCTCGGGATCGAGGATCCGTACCAGCTGAGCCAGGAGCAGTTCGACGCGGCCGTTGCGCTGCTGAAGAAGCAGGCGGCGAGCGCGGGCGAGTACTGGCCGGGCGACGTCGCCAAGCAGGTGCAGTCGTTCAAGAGCGGCGACAGCGTCGTCGGCACGACGTGGCCGTACCAGGTCAATCTGCTCAACGCGGACAACGTGCCCATCAAGGCGATCAAGCCGAAGGAGGGCACGACGGGCTGGTCGGACACCTGGATGATCTACTCCAAGGCCCAGAACCCGAACTGCATGTACCTCTGGATGAACTACATCATCTCCCCGGAGGCGCAGGCGAAGGTGGCCGAGTTCTTCGGCGAGGCGCCTGTCAACACGAAGGCGTGCGAGCTCACGGAGAACGAGAACCACTGCACCGACTTCCACGCCGAGGACGAGCCGTGGTGGAACGACGTCTACTACTGGACGACGCCCACCGCTGACTGCGGCGGTACCAAGGAGGAGGGCGACTGCGTCACCCAGGAGGACTGGAAGGCCGCCTGGACGGAGATCAGGGGCTAGCTCCTGAGCTCCGAGTCGTACGGAGAGGCGTCGTCCCGGCA
>DASTZS010000069.1:0-5896 GCA_035764165.1 Gaiellaceae bacterium
ACCCCGAGTCGAACCCCGGATGGTGCGAGTCGTCCGTCGCGATCGCTGGGCACAGCCGACCCGCCTCGAGCAGCTCGTCCCAGTGCACCGCTGAAAGGCCGCGCCCGACCTCCAGCTGGCAGCCGGCGTTGTAGACCTCGACGCCGACGACGTTCTCTGGCAGCTCGAGCGTTCCGGGCGTCACGCCCGTCCAGTAGGGGTGTGCCAGGTACGCGACCCCGCCCCGCGCCTCCACCCATTCGCCGGTCTCCTCGAGGCTCGGGTAGCCACGTGCCAGCTGCCGCAACGCCTCCTCGTCCGCGACGACGCCGAAGCCGAGCACGTGCCCGTCGCGCGCGCCCGGTAGGACGCAGTTCAGCTCGACACCGGGAACGACGAGCAGCCCGTCTGCGTCCGCGTGCGCGATCTTCCAGTGATCCGTGATTGCGAGCACGTCGAAACCCGCACGGCGATAGTGCGTCGCGAGCATCGCCGGCGCCAGCTCGCCGTCCGACTCGGTGGTGTGTGCGTGGAGCGCACACCGGAGCCATTCGCCGTCAGTCGTGAACGGATCGACCACGTTCCCGGGATTTCACCACTTGGCCACATTGCATCGGGCTAGAACCCCGGCGTAGGATCGTCGTCTCTCTACCGGTAGGAGGTGTGATGGAGGACTTCCAGGAGCAAGAGTATGAGTTCCTGCGTCGCCTGGACGAAGAGCGCATCGACAGGCGCACGGTGCTCCGCCGCGGGCTCGCTGCCGGCGCGGGGCTCATGATCTTGACGACGCCTGCCGCGGCGCTGGCAGCGCGCGAGAAAGCGCTCAAGGATCCGCCGATGCTCGGTCGCACGATCAAGCTGTCGGAGTTCGTTGCCGAGGCGAAGAAGGAAGGCCGCCTCAACGACATCGCCTTGCCGCCGGACTGGGCGAACTACGGCGAGATCATCAGCACGTTCACGAAGAAGTATGGCCTCACGCTCGCGCGCGCGAACCCCGACGGGTCCTCCGCGCAGGAGAACGAGGCCGTTCGCTCGCTCAAGGGTGATCCGCGCGCCCCCGACGTGCTCGACGTGAGCCCCACCTTCGCGATCGCGGGGGCCAACGAGGGCCTCTATGCGAGGTACTTCACCACGAACTTCAGGAAGGTCCCGCGGGCGATGAAGGACGGCCGCGGCTTCTGGGTCGGCGACTACTGGGGCGTCGTCTCGTTCGGGGTCAACGGCGCGGTGGTCGGCAATGCGCCGAAGAGCTGGAAGGATCTGCTCAAGCCCGAGTACAGGAACAAGGTCGCGCTCAACGGCAGCCCACTCTCGTCCGGGTCGGCCGTCGCGGGCGTCTTCTCCGCGGCGATCGCGAACGGCGGCGGTCTCCAGAACATCGGCCCGGGGATCGACTTCTTCGCCCAGTTGAAGAGCGTCGGCAACTTCCTTCCGGTGCAGGCGACTCCGCAGACGATCGCGTCGGGGCAGACGCCGATCACGATCGACTGGGACTACCTGAACCTCGCCTACGGGAAGAACTTCCCGGCGGCGAAGATCAAGACCGTCATCCCCTCCGACGCGGTGTACGGCGCCCACTACTGCCAGGCCATCAACGCCACCGCACCGCACCCGTGGGCGGCCCGCCTGTGGCAGGAGTTCCTCTACTCCGATCAGGGGCAGCTGCTCTGGCTCAAGGGGTACTCCCACCCGGCGCTGTTCGCGGACCTGGTCAAGCGCAAGGTCGTGCCGAAGGCGCTGCTCAACGCACTCCCGAACCCGGCCACGTACGCGAAGGTGAAGTTCGCGAGTGTCGGACAGGTGACCAAGGCGCGGGCTGCGATCAGCACCGACTGGCCGAAGAAGGTCGGCTCGTAACCTGAGCACGGCCGCGAACCAGGACGACCTCTCCCGGCCCGCCTCTGCGGGCCGGGAGAGGCGGATCTCGCTCGCCTGGCTCGGCGTCGTGCCTTTCCTCGCGTACGCCGCGGCGTTTCTGCTGCTCCCCGCCGCGAACACGATGCTCGGCGCGTTTCAGTCGAAGGACGGCGGTTACACGCTCGACAACGTCCGGACGCTCTTCGACGAGCCCTACCGCACCGCGTTCAAGAACAGCATCGAGGTGAGCCTCGTCACCGCGCTGCTGGGTGCCGCGTTCGGCTTGCTGCTCGCCTACTCCGCGATCCGCGAAGGGACGCCGCGTTTCATCCGGGCGGGTCTGACGACGTTCTCGGGCGTTGCCGCCAACTTCGCCGGGATCCCGCTCGCGGCCGCCTGGATTGCGACCCTGGGCGTCCTCGGGGTCGTCACGGAGTTCATGACGAAGCAGCTGGGCTACAACCCCTACGACCACGGCTTCTCGCTGTTCACCAAGACCGGCGTCGAGGTCGTGTACCTCTATTTCCAGATCCCGTTGATGATCCTCGTGATCGCTCCGGCGCTCGACGGGCTCCGCCGCGAGTGGCGCGAGGCGGCAGCTGGCCTCGGAGCGAGCTCGTTCCAGTTCTGGCGCTTCGTCGGCGGGCCGATCCTCTTGCCGTCGCTGCTCAGCGCGGTCGTGCTGCTGTTCGGGAACTCCTTCGCTGCCTACGCGACCGCGTACGGGCTCACCGGCGGAAGCATCGGGCTCGTCCCGATCACGATCGGCTTCTTCCTCTCGGGCGACGTTCTCGACAACCCGCATCTTGGCCAGGCGCTCGCGTTCGGCATGTTCGTCGTGCTCGGCGCGATGATGCTCGCGTACCTGCCGCTGCAACGCGTCTCGTCGAGGTGGGTGAAGTGACTCCGCGCGGACGCATCTCGCTCTCGGCCGCGATCTGGCTGCTCCTCGGGCTCGCGTATTTCCTGATCCCGTTGCTCGCGACGCTTCTGGTCAGCCTCCGCAGCGACCAGACCGCGAAGTGCTGCACGTTCGCGAACTACGCCTACATCCTCGACGACCCGGAGTTCTGGCGCACGATCAAGCTCAGCTTCATCGTCGCGCTCGAGACCATCGCGCTCACGCTCGTGCTCCTCGTCCCGACGGTCTACTGGGTCCACTTGAAGGTGCCGCGCCTGCGACCGCTGATCGGCTTCCTGGCGTTGGTGCCGTTCGTCGTCGCGCCGATCATCCTCGTCGTCGGGCTCCTCGACGTCTACCGCGGGACGCCGCAGTGGTTCTACGGCGAGCCGTACGGGTTCCTCGTCGCCGCGTACGTGATCCTCGCGTTCCCGTACATGTACTTCTCGCTCGACACCGGGTTTCGCTCGATCGACGTGCACACGCTGACAGAGGCCTCGCAGAGCCTCGGCGCCGGCTGGCCGACGACGCTCCTGCGCGTCATTCTCCCCAACATCAGGGCCGCGGCTCTTGCCGGCTCGTTCCTGACGCTCGCGATCGTGATGGGCGAGTACACGATCGCGAGCCTCTCCCAGTTCAACGTGTTCTCGGTCTACGTCCAGTACATCAACCAGAACAAGGCAAACCCGGCGGCCGCGGTCACGCTGCTCTCGTTCGGGATCACGTGGGCGGCGATGCTCGCCCTCCTGTTCGTCGGACGCGGACGACAGCCGACGGCCGCGCAGGGAGCGGGGTAGCGCCGGCGATGGCAGCTCTCGAGCTCAAGCAGCTGACCCGGCGCTTCGCCGACGTGACCGCCCTTGACGGGATCGACCTCGCGGTGGCGAGCGGCGAGTTCGTGTCCTTCCTCGGTCCGTCCGGGTGCGGCAAGACCACGGCGCTGCGGCTCATCGCCGGGTTCGACCGCCCGAGCTCCGGCAGGATCGAGATCGACGGCAAGGACATCACCGGCACGCCGCCGAACCGGCGGGACATCGGGATGGTGTTCCAGGCCTACAGCCTGTTCCCGAACATGACCGCGGAGCGCAACGTCGAGTTCGGTCTGCGCGTGCGGAAGCAGAGTCGCGCGGAGCGCGCCATGAGGGCGCGCGAGCTGCTCGAGCTGGTCGGGCTCGCCGACGCCGCAAAGCGCTACCCGCATCAGCTTTCGGGCGGGATGCAGCAGCGCGTCGCGCTGGCGCGGGCACTCGCGATCGAGCCACGCCTCCTGCTCCTCGACGAGCCGCTCTCCGCGCTCGACGCGAAGGTGCGCGTGCAGCTGCGCGAGGAGATCCGCCGCATCCAGACGCGCCTCGGGATCACGACGATCTACGTCACGCACGACCAGGAGGAGGCGCTCTCGATCTCGGACCGGGTCGCGGTGCTCTCGAAGGGCCGGATCGAGCAGGTCGGCACGCCGGCGGAGATCTACGGGTCCCCGGCGACCCCGTTCGTCGCGCAGTTCGTCGGGACGATGAACCGCGTCGAGTCGATCGTCTCGCTCACGGAAACGGGGAAGGTGATGGCGGACGGCTCGCAGCTGGACGTCGAGGCGGCTCGAGGTCGAAGGCCCGGCGAGCGCGTCTTGCTGCTGGTGCGACCGGAGACGGTCGAGCTCCAGGCGGCGGCGGACGGCGGCCACGTCGGCAGCGTCGTCTCGCACACGTTCCTCGGCTCGGTGACGCGCGTCCGCGTGGTCGCCGGGGACAGCGAGTGGACGGCGGATCTCTCCGGCGAGCGCGCGGCCGCGCTGCCGGTGGGCTCACGCGTGGCAATCCGCTTCCCGGCTGCGAGCGCGAAGCTCCTCAGCCTCGATGACGCAGAGCCGTTCGAAGCGCTGCCGGACGATCTGTGAAGATGCCGTCCACGCCGAGCTCGACGAGCTGACGCATCCGCGGCTCGTCGTTCACCGTGTAGACGAGCCGCCGGAGCCCCAGGTCCGACGCCCTCGCGAGGCCGCGTGACGTCATGCGCGAGTCGGAGAAGCCGACACCCCAGGCGTACGCGGCCGCCGCACGGATCGACACGCCGTATCCCACGTGCTGCAGGACGCGCAGCGTCGGTCTCGCACGCTTCGCCTCCTGCAGCGCACGACGGTCGAACGAGAGCGCGACGTCGTGCCGGCCGAGGAGCGCCACCGTCCGGCGGACGAGATCATGGCGACGGTAGAGGTACGCGCTCTTCAACTCGGCCATCACGCCGATCCGGCCGCGCGTCAGCTCGATCACATCCTCGAGCGTCGGTATGCCGACGTCGATCAGCTCTTGCGCGCGGCGTCGTCGGAGAGGACCTCGCAGCGGCGTCAGGCGTCCGAGCTTGAGGTCGTGGAACACGACGAGCACGCCGTCGCTCGATGCCTGCACGTCGAGCTCGACGTAGTCCGCTCCGTCCGCGATCGCCCGCTCGAAGGCGGGCAGCGTGTTCTCGCGCTCTTCCGCCGACGAGCCGCGATGGGCGATCACGAGCGTCATGCGAGCAGGCGCTCGAGCAGCGGGACGTCGATCGCGTCGACGAGCTCCTCAGCGCGCGCGAGCCGCTCATGCCCGACGGTTCCCCGGATCGCGATGCAGCGGCATCCTGCGTCGAGCGCTGCGGCGACTCCCGCCTCTGTGTCCTCGAACACGACCACCTCGCCGGCGCCGATCCCGAGGCGGGTCACGAGCAGCTCGTAGCTCTCGGGGTGCGGCTTGCCCTTCGTGACATCGTCGGCCGTGACAAGCGTGGTAAAGGCATCGGCGATCCCCGCCGCGCGCAGGACGGGCTCGATCTCGGCGCGAAACGCACCCGACACCGACGCGACCGGCACGCGGCCGCTCGCGTACATGACCGCCTTGCGCGTCCCTCCGGCGATCGTGCGCCCGTCCACGGTCAACTCCTGGTAGCGGCGGATACGCTCGGCCACGAGCGCGGCCAGCTCGTCGCCGTCGACCCCGAGCCAGCCGCCGATGATCGCCTCCTCGGAGCTCCCGGCCAGGGTCGCGTAGTACTCGGCCTCGGTAAGCGGCCGGCCCTGCTCCGCAAACAGGTCGCGGTAGATCGCGCACAGCAAGGGCTCGTCGTCCGAGAGCGTCCCGTTGAAGTCGAAGGCAATTGCGGACAACGTCTGCATCTGTAGGGGCG
>DASTZS010000070.1:0-8578 GCA_035764165.1 Gaiellaceae bacterium
GAAGCCGTTTGCCGTCGATCTCGCGACCGCCCGGGGACTGATCGAGCATGCGGAGCGCAGCGGAGTGCGGCTGGCCGTCAATCAGAACGGCCGCTGGGCGCCGCCGTGGCGGCTCGCCACGCTGCTGGTCGAGCAGGGCCAAGTCGGCGACGTGTGCGCGGTGACGCACCTGTTCGAGCACGACTTCGACTGGACGGTCGGCACGAAGTACGACGAGATGGAGCACTTCGTCCTCTATGACTTCGCGGTGCACTGGCTCGATATCACGCGTTGCTGGCTGCACGACAAGACGGTCGCGACGGTGAGCGCGCGCGAGCACCGCACGCCGGCGCAGCGGCCGGGTCAGAAGGCTCCGTGGGGCGCGCTGGTCGTCGTCGACTACACGGACGGCTCGAGCGCTGTGATCCGGAGCGTCGGCGTCGCGACGCGCCGGCCCGGCAACCCGTTCTGGATCCATGGCACCGAGGGAACGATCCGCGGGAGCATCCGCAAGGGGACGGACTTCGTCGAGCTCGAGCGGGACGGGACGAGCCAGCGCTACGCGCTGCGGGGTGACTGGCTGCCGGACGGCTTCGCGGGCACGATGGCGGAGCTCTGCAGCGCGATCGCCGAGGATCGCGAGCCGTTCAACTCCGCGCGGCACAACCTGCTCTCGCTGCAGATGACGCTTGCTGCCTGCCGATCGGCCGACGAGGGCGGTCGAGCGGTTGCCCTCGACGAGGTCGGCTAGGCCTCTGACGTCAGCCGCGCGGGCACGGGGGCCGTTCCGTCGAGCACCGGCAGCCCGGTGATCGCGCCGATCATGTCCGCCGTGCGGTGTGCGGCGGACGATGGGCTCAGACGGCCGGTGAGCACGGCCTCGAGCATCGCCTGTAGCTGGGCCGAGACACGGGGATAGGAAGGCGTCCACGGCCTGGGCACCGCCCGCTGGAGGATCTCCGCGGTCTGCGCCACGAACGGGAGCTCTTCGGACACGAGCGAAACCGCTGACCTCCGCGACGGAATGCGCCCGGTCGTCTTCGCCATCCGCGCAAGCGCGTCCGGGGCGACCGCGCGCTCGATGAGCCGCATCGCCATCTCCGGCTGCTCCGCCTGCCGGAAGACCGTGTAGATCATCGCGCCCGTGACGCTCGCACGTGCGCCGCGCGGCCCGGCGGGCACTTCGATGAACCCGAAGTCCCGCCACAGGTCGCGGTGGGGAACTCCGAGCGCCTCACCGAGCGCCTGGGCCTCATACGTCCCGCCGAAGCTGATCGCCGCGTGTCCCTCCGCGAGCAGCCGGATCGGTCGGTTCCACTCCAAGGCGACGACATCCGTGGACATGACGTCGGACTCGACGAGGCTGCGAAGGAAGCGGAGCGCCTGAGCCGTCGCGCGCGAGCCGAGGCTCACGCCCTCCGACTGCAGCACGCGTGCGCCGTTCGAGGCAAGAAACGCGATCAGGCAGTACGCCGTCGTCTCGCCGCCCTTCGACCCGCCGGGCATGACGATCGGGTGCGGCATGCCCCGGCCGGCGATCTTCCGCGCGACGGCACGGAGATCGGCCCACGTCTCGGGAGGCTCGAGCCCCCGTTGCTCCAACTCGCGCTTGCGGTACCAGAGCCCTGCCACGTCCGCGAACGCCGGGATGCCGTACGTCCGACCGTCGTAGTGATTCGACCCAGCGAGGGGCTCGAGGAAGTCGACCTCGTGCTCGTCGCGGATCCAGTCCCCGTCGAGATCCTCGAGCGCGTGGAGGAATCCCGCCGCCGCGAACTCCGGAGTCCACACCGAGTCGATCACTGCGACGTCGGGCGCGACCCCCTCGGCCACCGCGTGGGTCAGCATCTGGTGGAGCGACTCGCGCGGAACCTTGACGATGCTGACCTGGTTCCCGTCCCCCGCGGCGTCCTTGATCATTCCCGCCCACGGGCCTTCGGCCGGAACGACGACACGCACCTCCGGCTGGTCGGGCCGCCGGCTCAGCCAGTGCGGGTTGACGAACGACCCGCGCCGCCGATGCCGCAAGATCACGCCCTCCTCGGCGAGCTCGGACAGCGCCCGCGTCACGGGCGTGCGGCTGATGCCATACCTCCCGCACAGCTCGTGCTCGGTCGGCAGACGGTCCTGGGCGCCGTAGCGGCCGCCGAGAATCTCCTCCAGAAGCAACGTCTTGAGCTGGAAGTAGATCGGAATCGGCTGGGCAGGATCGATCAACATCCGTCTCCTCGGCTGGCCCCGCACTCTACTCCGGGCACGAGACCTCTTTGCCACTCGACCGTGACAAATCGCTTGACTCGCCTTCATGGATTTGTTACAGACCGGTAGCAATTCGCGCGCCGACGCGCGGTGACCCCCGGAGGGCTCGAGCTGGACGTTGCTGCGGATCCGATCGCGAACGAGACGAGTCTCGCGAACCGTGCTCTGGCCGTCCTCGACGCGAACTGGCTCGGCTCCGCGACGAGCCCGTCGCGCCGGCTCTACCCGCACCAGTGGAGCTGGGATGCCGCGTGCATCGCGATGGGGCGGGCCGCGTGGGACCAAGATCGGGCCGAGACCGAGCTGCGGTCACTCTTTGCCGGCCAGTGGCGAAACGGCTTGCTGCCCCACATCGTGTTCACGAAGCACGCGCGCTACTTCCCGGGCCCCGAGTTCTGGCAGACCGGCAGGAACGCGGACGCGCCGAGGAGCCCGGAGACCTCCGGCATCGTCCAGCCGCCGATCCACGGCACGGCGATCCTCGAGGTCTCCCGCCAGGGACCCGACCGTGCGCGGTCGCAGGCATTTCTCGAAGAGCTGCAGCCGAAGCTGGCAGCCTGGCACGAGTACCTCTATCGCGAGCGAACCCGCGAGGGCTCCACGCTGGTGGAGATCTGGCATCCCTGGGAGTCCGGGATGGACAACTCACCGCTCTGGGACGAGGCGCTCGATCGCATCGCCCTCGCGCCGGATCAGGTCCCCGACTACCGCAGGATCGACGTCGACGTCGCCGAGGCCTCCGAGCGGCCGACCGACGAGGAGTACGACCGCTACGCGTACCTCGTCTCGCTCTACCGAGAGCTCGACTACGAGTCGGCCGCGATCCGCGACGCCACGCCGTTCGCGATGCGTCCTGTGCTCTTCAACGCGCTGCTCGTGCAAGGAGATCTCGATCTGGCCGAGATCTCGGAGCTCGTCGGGCTCTCCGGCGACGCGTACCGCGACCGGGCGGAAACGACGGCGCGCGAGATCGACGTCGCGCTCTGGGATGACGAGAGCGCCGTCTACGCCGACGTCGACGTCCGCGCGGGACGCTTCGTCCCGGCGCGGAGCGCAGCCGGGCTCGCGCCGCTCCTGGCAGGTGTGCCCGACGTCGCCCGCGCAGCCCGCATGGTCGAGCGCCTGGCGGACTCGCGGGTGCCGATCGGGGACGCCTTCGCGGTCACGAGCCAGGCCCCCGGCGAGCCGGGCTTCCAGCCCACGCGGTACTGGCGCGGCCCGATCTGGCCGATCCTCAACTGGGTGCTGCAGCGAGGGCTCGACCGCTACGGGTACGGCGCTCAGGCCGTGCAGGTGCGGCGGGCGATGCTCGAGCTGGCCGATCGCAGCGGCTTCTGGGAGCATTACAGCCCCGTGACGGGGCAGGGCCACGGCGGCGCGGAGTTCGCGTGGACCGCCGGGCTCACCCTCGACTTGCTCAGGTCCGAAGCAGACACGGAAGGAGCGCGCATGGACGAAGTTGCGGGCGCGGATGTCGACAGAGACACGGCGACACACGAACGGAGGGACCTCTGATGGGTGATGTAAACGAGCCCGGGTTCGGCTGGGACGAACCGCTCGATCGCCGCACGCTCCTCGAGCGGGCAGCGATCGCCGGCGGCGCGCTTGCCGCGGGAGGGCTTCTGACCGCAAGCCAGGCGAGCGCGGGCTCTTCCGCGGTCGGTGGCAAGGTCACGGCCTTCTTCGGCCAGTTCGGCGGCATCGCGGAGCAGGAGGGGATTCGCAAGTACGTCCTCAGGAGCTTCAACGGAGAGGTTGACGGGATCTTCGCGCCGATCAGCAACCCCGCCCTGTTCGTCGACCGCGTCAGGGCGGAGGCGAAGGCCGGGAAGGGCAATATCGATCTCCTCATCGGCCTGCACGGCGACTTCGTGACGTTCCAGAACGAGGGCCTCATCCGCGGCGTCGGCGACATCGCGAAGCAGGCCAAGAACCTGCCCGAAGCGCTCTTGAGGAGCGGGAAGCTCGGGACGAAGACGCAGTACTACGTTCCCCACTCGACCGCGACCTACGTGATGGTCGCCAACAAGGACGTGCTCAAGTACATGCCCAAGGGCGCGGACATCAACGCGCTCACGTATGGGCAGGTGTTCGCGTGGGCAAAGGCGATCCGGAAGGGCACCGGGCAGAACAGGTTCGGGCTGCCTGCCAGCGACACGGGTCTGTTCCACCGCTTCCTGCAGGGCTTCCTCGTTCCCTCGTTCACAGGAGGCTTCGTCACGGCCTTCCGCTCGAAGGAGGCAGTGGCGGCCTGGGAGTACATGCGCCAGCTCTGGCAGTACACCCATCCGCAGTCGCTCTCCTACGCGTTCATGCAGGATCCGCTCCTGAGCGAGGAGGTGCTCCTCGGCTGGGATCACGTCGCGCGGTTGAAGACGGCGCTCGATCAGCGCCCCGACGACCTCGTCGCCTTCCCGGTGCCAAAGGGCCCCAAGGCACGGGCCTACATGCCGGTCATCGTCGGGCTCGGCATCCCGAAGAACGCGCCGAACCCCGACGGCGCCCGGGCGCTGGCCCGTCACATGCTGACGCTGAGCGCTCAGGCACAGATCCTCTCCATCACCGGATTCTTCCCGACCGTGCCCGGACGGCTCTCGAAGAAGATCTCACCGGGGCTCCTCGCGGAGTCGAACGCGGTGCGGAGGCAGCTCCAGGCGAAGGACGCCGTTCCGGCCCAGCTCCCGATCGGGATCGGAGCCGAAGGCGGGAACTTCAGCAAGATCTACCGCGACACGTTCACGCGCATCGTCCGCAACAACGAGAACATCCAGACCGTCCTCAAGGAGCAGGGCGACCTCCTGCAGGCCATCTTCGACAAGACGGGCGCGCCGTGCTGGGGTCCCGACCCGTCCAGCGGCAAAGCACCGTGCCGCGTGAAGTAGGACAGACGACGAAACAACCATTGCGCGCGTGACCACGATCGCCGAGGACACCGCTCCGCTCGCGCGCCGACGACGGCGGTGGGAGGGTCTGCCGTACCTGCTGATCCTTCCCACCGTCGTCTACCTCGGTGTCTTCTTCGTATGGCCGATGATCCAGGGCTTCGGGCTCGCCCTGCGGGACGAGAGCGGCGGCTGGAGCCTCTCCGCCTTCGAGACGATGGTCGACGACGCGGCCTTCGGGGACGCGATGAGCTTCACCTTCCTGCTGATCCTGGTCATCGTCCCGATCCAGCTCGTCCTCGCGCTCGGCATGGCGCTCCTCCTGAACGCGAGGCTTCGGCTCGGCGGCCTCTTCCTCTACATCTTCCTGCTCCCGCTTGCGATCTCGGATCTCGCAGCCGGGATCGCGTGGTCGGCGATCTTCACCGAGCGCGGCTACCTCAACACCATCCTCGAAGGCGTCGGTGTGCTCGAGCAGCCGTTCATCTTCCTCGACCCGACCTCGCGGACGCAGCTCGTGATCGCCGTCGCCGCGGCCGAGATCTGGCGCTCGACGACGTTCATGATGGTCATCCTCTTCGCCGGCCTCCAGGCGATTCCGAAGGACTACACCGAGGCTGCCGAGGTGTTCGGCGCGGGCTTCTTCCAGCGCGTGCGGCACGTGATCTTCCCCATGCTCAAACCGTCGATCCAGGTCGCGCTTCTGCTTCGCCTGATCTTCGCCTTCGAGGTCTTCGCCGTGGTCATCGCGCTGACCGGATCGGGCGCCACGGTCTTGGCGGCCGAGGCCTACAAGTGGCAGGCGACCAACGAGAACGAGCATGTGGCGGCGGCCTACTCGATGGTCATCCTCGGCCTCTCCCTTGCCGCGGCCGCGGTCGTGCTCGTCGCCCTGCGCACGCCGAGGGAGCGGAGGCTTCGCTGATGGCTCTGCGGCAGATCCGGATCGGTCGCGTCCTCGCTTACGTCGCGGCGCTCGTTCTCTCGGCCTTCATCCTCGCGCCGATCTACCTCATCACGATCTCGGCGTTCTCGGGCTTCGACGCCGTCTACGACTACCCGAAGAACCTCGTTCCGAGCGATCTCACGATGGAGTCGATGAACATCTTCCTCGATTCCGAAGGTGTGACCGACTCGCTCCTCCGGAGCGTGTACGTCGCCGCGATCACGATCATCGTCTGCCTGGCGATCGGCACCCCTGCCGGCTACGCGCTCGCGCGATTCACGTTCCGCGGGGCCAACCCCTTCCAGCTGGCCCTCGTGAGCACGCGCGCGTTCCCGCTGATCATCATCGCCATTCCGCTCGCCGTCACGTACCTGCGTGTCGGGATCGACGACACGGTGCTCGGCGTGGCGTTGGCCCACGTCGCCTTCACGCTGCCTCTGACGGTGCTCGTGACGGCCAGTGTCTTCGCAGGCATCTCGTACGAACTGGAGGAGGCGGCCATGACGCTCGGCTGCAACCGATTGTCGGCGTTTCGCCGGGTGGCGCTTCCGCTCGCGTTGCCAGGGGTCGCCGCGTCGTCGATCTTCGTCTTCGTTACCTCATGGAACGAGGTGTTCGCCGCGGCTCTCCTCACCCTGAGGGAGCGGACGCTACCGGCGCAGATGCTGGCGGCGCTCGACACGTCTCCGCTTCCGTACCGTCTCGCCGGCGGGTTCTTCCTCCTCGCCCCGGCACTCGTGGTGATCTTCTTCATCCGGAAGTACCTGCTCACGACGTGGGGCAAGGTGGCTCGCTGACATGGCCGTCGGTCGCGTGCGCACCGGCTCGAAAGGGGCGCTTGGGAATGTCTGAGATCAGATTCGAGGCTGTCCGGAAGAGCTTCGGCAAGTTCCACGCGGTGGACGGCGTCGACCTCGACGTCAAGGACCGGGAGTTCGTCGTGCTGCTCGGGCCATCGGGCTGTGGCAAGACGACGCTGCTTCGCTGCCTGGCGGGACTCGAGCGGGTCGACGGCGGTCGGGTCTACATCGGCGATCGCGACGCCACCGACCTCCCGCCTCGCCGACGGCGCATCGCGATGGTCTTCCAAAGCTACGCCGTCTTTCCCCACATGAAGGTCTACGACAACATCGCCTTCGGGCTCCGCATGCAGAAGGAGCGGAAGCCGGTGGTCGACGAGCGGGTGCGCTCCTCCGCCGGTCTGCTCCACATCGAGGAGTTGCTCGACCGTTACTCGTCGCAGCTCTCGGGTGGTCAGCGGCAACGTGTGGCCGTGGCGCGAGCGATCGCCACGAAGGCCGACGTCCTGCTCATGGACGAGCCGCTGTCCAATCTCGACGCGCTGCTCCGCCTGGAGATGCGCGCCGAGCTCAAGGCCCTGCTGCAGAGCCTCGACGCGACGACGATCTACGTCACGCACGACCAGATCGAGGCGCTGAGCATGGGCGATCGCATCGCCGTCATGAACCAGGGGCGCATCGTCCAGCTCGGCAATCCACTCGAGGTGTACGACAACCCGGCCGACACGTTCGTCGGCGGCTTCATCGGCAATCCGCCGATGAACTTCCTCGAAGCCGAGGTGTCGGTGAACGGCGGGAGCTCGGTCGCCAAGCTCAGCGGCGGGTCCTTCGAGCTGACCGGCGGCACCGCTGCGCTCGCGGGCCACAACCTCCTGCTCGGCATCCGGGCCGAGGCGATCGGCGTAGAGACCGCCCCGGCAGACGGACTCGTTCGTGCGACGGTGATCGTGCTCGAGCCTCTGGGCTCCCACAACCTTCTGACGGTGCGCTGCGGAGAGGACATCCTGAAGGTGTCGATCCAGCCCGACCTCTTCCCGCTCGCCGAGAGCGACGTCTGGCTGCGGCTCGAGCCCGCCCGGATCCGCTGGATGGACCGGGACACCGGTGTAGCGATCCACACGGGCACGGAGGAGTTCGCGACCCAGACGGCCGTCATCACCTCGTGACGGCAGACTCGCGACGCCAGCCCGCCTCGTCTCAGCGGCCGTGACGCAGCGACCCAAGGTCATCGTCGACCCTCACTTCCGGGCGATGGGAGACGTGTTCGCTCCTGCCGACCTGCAGCGACTCGGCGAAGCGGTCGACGTCGTGTGGGGACGCGACGAGCCGATGTCCGACGACGCCTTTCGCGCGGCGCTTCCCGACGCCTTCGCCGTCGTGAGCGCCGGATGGCGTTACGGGCGGGTCCTTGACGTGGCCGAGAACCTCCGGGCGATCCTCACGGTCTCGGGCGGCTGGCCCCCCGAGCTCGACTACGGACAGTGCTTCGCCCGTGGGATTCGGGTGCTCTCGGCTGCTCCGGCATTCGCAGGCGCGGTCGCGGAGATGGCGCTCGGGCTCGCACTCGCGTGCAGCCGCGACGTCGTGGGCGGCGACCGCGCGGTGCGATCCGGTGAGGAACGCTGGCTGAGCGCCGGCGAAGGCCTCGGGACGTTCACCCTGTACGGAAAGCGCGTCGGCTTCGTCGGCTTCGGCAACATCGGCCGCGCGCT
>DASTZS010000071.1:0-6483 GCA_035764165.1 Gaiellaceae bacterium
GACAAGGAGTGGCTCGCCTGCGACACCTGGCCTTCGAGCCGGTTCTTCGGTCGGTGCTATCTCGCCTACCTCGAGGGCAAAACACGCGAGATCCGCACCCGCCGCTCGGCCGACGGGGGGCGAACCTGGTCTGCTCCGGTCTCGGCGCCGCTCGATGACCCCGAGCTCGTCGGGAATGGCGCCTTCCCGATCGTCCGACCCGACGGCGCGCTCCTCGTTCTCTACAGCGTCTACGGGTCGATCGACCCGGATGCCGATTCCATCGCGGTCGCCAGGTCGATCGACGGAGGGGCGACGTTCGGGCCTGCGCAAAGGATTGCGTCGCTCTTGACCGAGGAGATCGGCATTCGCGCACCGCCGTTCGTCTCGGCCGACGTGGACGTTGGGGGCACCGTGTACGTGACGTGGTCCGACTGCCGCTTCAACGCTCAGTGCGCGGCGAACGGGGTGGTCCTCGTCACCTCCCGGGACGGCATCGTGTGGACGCAACCGCGGAGGGTGCCGTTCGGCCCTGTGGAGGCCGCGGTCGACCATTTCACGCCAGCAGTCGCGGTGGACCGCGCGACATCGGGAACCAGCGCTCGCATCGCCATCACGGCGTACTCGGCCACCCAGGCGCACGGCTGCCGCAACTGCGAGCTCGTCGACGCCTTCCTGATCGGATCGAGCGACGGCGGCCGCACATGGCAAGCACCCCGTCGCCTCAATGCGGAGTCGATGGCTCTCGACTGGGTCGCCGACACGGGTCTCGGCCGCATGCTCGCCGACTACATCTCGGTCTCGTACGTCGGCGGGCGGCCCGTTCCCGTGCTCTCGCTCGCCGCGGAGCCCGTGGCGGGAGAGTTCCGGCAAGCCATCTTCGCCTCGACACGCGTCCGCTAGCGGAGTGGTTCCTGCTCGACGCGCTGCCGCCCGAGGCCCAACAGGCGCACGAGGGTTGGCGAGCGACGTACTCTCGCGCCTCTTTGCCTAACGGTGATGTCGCGCCGCAGAGATCGCCTCCGTGGCTCGGGTGCGCGCCCACTAGCGATCGTCGTCGCGCTCCGAGAGCACGAGCCCGAGCCAGGTCTCGGCTTCCCGGTACAGCGTCGGGTTGTTCTCCGGCGTGTAGTACGCGAGCGCCGCAATCGTCTGCGAAACCGCCCAGCCGCGCGCACGAGCCCACGTGGCGTCGTCCAGGGGCAGCGCCTCGCGGAATGCGTCGCGCGCCCCGGTCGCGTGCAGCTTCCACGCGACCATCACGTCGCAGGCCGGGTCGCCGACGCCCATCGCGCCCCAGTCGATCACTCCGCTGATCCGTCCGTCGCGCACGAGCCAGTTGCGCACGTCGAGGTCGCCGTGGTGCCACACGGGCGGGCCTTCCCAGGGAGGAGCCGTGAGCGCCCGCTCCCACTCGACGAGGGCCGCCGGGTCGCCTGCGAACCGCTCGATCCAGTACGGCATCGCCTCGTTGCGCTCGGCCAGCGGGATGCCGCGTCCCTGCGGCGCGCCGCATGGATCGACCCGCCAGAGCGACGCGACGAACGCCGCCAGGTCGCGGGCCGCCTGAATCGCGTCGATCTCGGCGACGGGCACCGTCTCACCGTCGACCCACGTGTGGACGTCCCAGAACCAGGGGTATGCCGTGCTGGGGCGGCCCTGTGCGACCGGCACCGGGATCTCGAGCGGGAGCTGCAGGGCCAGTCGCGGTAGCCAGTCGAACTCCTTGCCGCCGGGCTCCGTCGGCCCCTCACGGCGGGCAAGCCGCACCGAGAAGTCCTCGCCGAGCCGGAAGATCGCGTTGACCGTCCCGGACGGCTCGACCCGGCGGAGCGAAAGGCCGGCCCACTCGGGAAACTGCTCGGCGAGCAGCCGGCGCACGAGCGCTTCGTCGAGGTCGAGCTCGTCGGCGTGCATCCTGGGCACGCGGGAATCCCTAACCGCGTGCGCCGCTTTGTGCGCAGGCCCTTCCCATCCGCGACTTCCTTCCTACGATGTGTGGGTGGCCGAGTCAAGGCGACAATCAGCGAAACGTCCGGCAACGAAGCGTGCCGCGACGCGCAGCGTCTCGAAAAGGTCGGACGTCCCCGAGAAGGACTGGGTCGACGAGATGAACGAGACGCTCGCCAAGGTCGCCGAGACCGCGCGCCGTGCAAATGCAGCCGAGCTGACGGCGGAGAATGGCGCCACGCCTGCGAGCGGCTCACGGTGGTGGCCGCACCGCCTGCGGGGCAGCCGCGCCTAGGGCGCTCGGCGACACGATCGGCGCAAAGGAATCTCTGCGGCCGCGCGGTATCTCTCGTCGGCGGCATGTCTTGTGACGTCCGCCGCGGGGTTCGGGTGGTAACCGGGCTCCAAACTGGCTGCGGGCCGCCGCCACCCCCTCCCCTGAGGTGCGGCGGCCCCAGCCGCTTTGTTCTTCGACTCGACCGCCATGCATAACGCGTGGAATCGCTCGCAACGGGCCGACACGACGCTACGCGGCAGTTGCGGCCGCGAAGCGGACGCCTTCAGGGCCATGCCCCGCCGAAGGCGGGGATCCCGCGGTGGGAATCCACTCGGTGGATTCCCACCTTGCGGAGCGAAGGGAGGGCCCGCTAGACGGCGGGCCCTCCACCACGGCGCAACGTCGAATCAGGCGAAATTCGCCTGTGGGGAGAGGAGTCGCGCCGCGCCGCTCGTATCTGTCTCATATCCTGCGCATGATTGCGAGGGGATTCTCCTACCCGGGAAAGGAAACGCGCGGAAAATGGAGACATTCAACAAGCTGTCGATGGCTGGGAAGGTCGTTCTCGGTGGAACGATCGCCTTCCTGATCGTCTCGATCTTCAACTGGCAAGAGGTCGATGTCGGCGTCGCCGAGGCCGGCCGCAGCATGTGGGCGGGGTGGGGGACGCTCGCCGGGATCCTCGCGATCGCGATCCTCGCCTGGGAGGTGCTCCGTCTCGCGAACGTCAACGTCAACCTGCCGATCAGTGCGACGATGGCGACCGCGATCCTCGCGATCCTGCTGGCGCTGGCGACGATCCTCAAGGTCCTGGTCGACAACGAGTTCCGCACATTCTGGGCTTGGCTCGGTCTGCTGCTGGCGCTCGTGATCGCCGCAGCCGCGTTCATGCGGATGCAGGAGGGCGGCGAGAGCTTCGCCGACATGCGTCGCAGCGTGTCCTCCGCCGCTTCAGGTGCCGCTTCGCGGACACGCACGGCAGTCGACCGCGGCGACACGCCGCCGTCGACCAGCACGACCGACGACACGTCGGACGACAGAACGACCTGATCCGCAGCTTGGCGCCTTCTCCGCTTCGAGCGGGGGAGGCGCCGGGCTACACTCAGCGCATGGCCGAGATCGGCACGTTGCGCGTCAAGACAGGCCTCGCCGAGATGCTCAAGGGCGGCGTGATCATGGACGTCGTCGACGCCGAGCAGGCACGGATCGCCGAGGAGGCGGGCGCTTGTGCGGTGATGGCGCTCGAGCGCGTTCCGGCGGACATCCGCCGTGACGGCGGCGTCGCGCGCATGTCCGATCCGCAGAAGATCCGCGAGATCCAGGAGGCCGTCTCGATCCCGGTGATGGCGAAGTGCCGCATCGGCCACTTCGTCGAGGCACAGATCCTCGAGGCGCTGGAGGTCGACTACATCGACGAGTCCGAGGTGCTCACCCCGGCCGACGTCGAGCACCACGTCGACAAGCACGCGTTCACCGTCCCGTTCGTCTGCGGCGCGACGAACCTCGGCGAGGCGCTCCGCCGCATTGCCGAGGGGGCCGCCATGATCAGGACGAAGGGCGAGGCCGGCACCGGCGACATCGTCAACGCCGTCACGCACATGCGCGCGGTGTTCGGCGCGATCCGGAAGCTCCAGGGTCTCCGCGACGAGGAGCTCTATGCCGCTGCGAAGGAGCATCGCGCTCCCTACGAGCTCGTGCGCTGGGTCGCGGAGCACGGAAAGCTCCCCGTGGTGACGTTCACCGCAGGTGGGATTGCGACCCCGGCGGACGCGGCGCTCTGCATGCAGCTCGGCGCCGACGGCGTGTTCGTGGGGTCGGGGATCTTCAAGTCCGGTCGCGATCTCGAGCTCGACCGCGATGGCTGGGCCGAGGACGTCTCCCGGCGCGCCAAGGCGATCGTCGAGGCGACGACGCACTACGGAGACCCGAAGATCCTGGCCGATGTCTCCGCAGGTCTCGGGGCACCGATGGTCGGTATCTCCGCGAGCTCGCTGCCCGACGCGGAGCGGCTCGAAGTGCGCGGCTGGTAGGCCCTGCTCCGCAGGGCCTAACTGAACGCCCGATCTACACTCTTCGTTGATGGGTCACAGGCCTCGGATCGGCGTACTGGCGCTCCAAGGAGCGTTTCGTGAGCACGCGCGTGCGCTCCGGACGGCAGGCGCCGACGTCGTCGACGTGCGTCTCCCGGAGCACCTCGACGGGCTGGACGGGCTCGTCATTCCGGGCGGAGAGTCGACGACGATCACGAAGCTGGCCGCGCTGTACGGACTCGACGAAGCGATTCGGAGCTTCGACCGTCCGGTGTTCGGGACGTGCGCGGGGATGATCCTGCTCGACCGCCGGCACCTCGGACTCGCAGACGTCGAGGTCGAGCGCAACGCGTACGGCAGGCAGGTCGCGAGCTTCGAGGCCGACCTCGAGCTCGCCGGTGACGAGCGCCCCTTCCGAGGGGTCTTCATCCGCGCGCCCCGCGTGCGTGACGTCGGGCGGGACGTCGTGGTGCTTGCCGAGCTCGACGGCGAGCCGGTGTTGCTGCGCGACGGCCGGGTGCTGGTCGCGGCGTTCCATCCCGAGCTGACGGACGACTCCCGCGTCCACGAACGGTTTCTCGAGCTGGTCACGGAGGCGATGAGTGTCAGGGCATAGCAAGTGGTCGACGATCAAGCACAAGAAGGGCGCGGCCGACGCGCGCCGCGGCAAGCTGTTCTCGAAGCTGTCGCGGGCGATCATGGTCGCCGCGAAGGAGGGCGGCGCCGACCCGGCTTCGAACCTCGCGCTGCAGAACGCGATCGAGAAGGCGCGCTCGTACTCGATGCCGAAGGACAACATCGAGCGTGCGATCGCGAAGGGAGCCGGCGAGGGAGACGACGGTGCCGTCTTCGAGACCGTTGTCTACGAAGGCTACGGCCCGGAGGGCGTCGCAGTCCTCGTCGAGGCACTCACCGACAACCGCAACCGCACGGCGTCCGAGGTACGGCACCTGTTTGCCAAGCACGGAGGCAACCTCGGCGCGACCGGGGCAGTCGCGTGGCAGTTCGAGCGGCGCGGCGTCGTCCTCGTCGCAGCGGACGGCGTCGACGAGGACGAGCTGATGCTCGTCGCGGCCGATGCCGGCGCCGACGACGTCGAGCGCGACGGCTCGACCTTCGTCGTCTCCGCGGCGCCGGAGGCGCTCGCCGGCGTGCGTGCGGCGCTCGAGGGGGCGAGTTTCGCGCTCGATTCGGTCGGACTTTCGATGGTGCCCAAGACGACGGTGGCGATCGGCGACGAATCCACGGCGAAGCAGGTCGTCCGGCTGGTCGAGGGTCTCGAGGAGAACGACGACGTCCAGGACGTCTACGCGAACTTCGACATCCCCGAGGCGGTGCTGGAGGCGGTCGCCTCGTAGCGTTGCGCGGTTCGCTTGGTGTCCGACTTAAGTCGGACACCGAACGCCCAGCAGGGTCGTCCGAACCGCTCCGTACCCTCTCCACGTGAAGGTCCTCGGCATCGACCCAGGGACGGCTGCGTGCGGGTACGGGATCGTCCACGAAAGCGACGGGCGTATCAGAGCCCTTGCGCACGGGTGCTGGACGTCAAGCGCCAGGGAGCGCCCAGAGCGTCGTCTCGCGGCGATCTTCGACGAGGTCACCATCCTCATCCGGGAGCACGAGCCGGACGCCGTCGCCCTGGAGGAGTCGTTCGTCGGTGCCGACGCCCGCATCGCGCTCTTCGTCGGGCAGGCGCGCGGCGCCGCGCTCGTCGCGGCCGCGTCGGCAGGAGTCGTATGCACCGAGTACGCGCCCGCGCGCGTCAAGCAGGCGGTCTGCGGGTACGGACGGGCGGACAAGGGCCAGGTCTCGCGGATGGTGAAGATGCTGCTCTCGCTGGAGGCTGAGCCGGAGACGTCGCACGCGGCCGACGCGCTCGCGGTCGCGATCTGCCACGCGCTGATGCCGCCGCTGGCGAGGATGGCGTCGTGAGGACGACCTCGTGATTGCGCGACTCCGCGGTCGCCCCGCGGGCCGCAGCCCCGAAGGCCTCGTGCTCGACGTCAACGGCGTGGGGTACCTCGTCGCGGCCACGCCCGCCGTCCTGCGGCGCGCCACGGCCGGGGCCGAGCTGACGGTCGAGACGTACATGCACGTCCGCGAGGACGCGCTCCAGCTCTACGGGTTCGCGGACGCCGAGGAACGTGAGCTGTTCGTGCATCTGCTCACGGTGAGCGGCGTCGGCCCGAAGGTCGCGCTGGCCGTCGTCTCCGGCTCGCCGGCAAGCGAGCTGCGCAAGGCGATCGC
>DASTZS010000072.1:0-4361 GCA_035764165.1 Gaiellaceae bacterium
CGGGGGGACAAGGGCCCTCGATCGGGGGATTGTCGGGCGCTCAGGCAGACAGCATCCGCAAGCGGGCCAGGATTCCCCACGAACGGGGACCATTGGCGACCGCGCCAACCACGGATTCAGGCGCCGTGACCTCGCGTCCTCGCCACGGGCGAGAGCGTACGTCAGGCAATTGCCAGGAGACGGCATGCGGCCTACGAGCGTTCGGCGTCGACGCTCGACCGATTCTCGAACGGCGGAACCCACGTTTGGTCCGTTGCCAACATGGATATCTACCTCGCACTCTGATGCTGGCGAGGGGAGAGCCATGACCAGCACAAAGCCGAAGGTGGTTCGCGCTGCGACATGTCTCGCGGCGGTGATGGTTGCTCTGGTGTCCGCCGCTGCTTCCTCGGCCGCTCTGCAGGTGGCTCCCGTGAGTGTCGAGCCTCCGACGATCACGGGCACGGCAAAGGTCGGGGAGACGTTGACGGCGCAGAACGGCACCTGGGACAACAGCCCGACAAGCTTCCGTTACCGCTGGCTTCGCTGTGACGCGACTGGTTCTGGCTGTCTCTTCATCGCCGCCCAGAGCAAGACATACGCCGTCGTGCAGGCAGATGCGGGGCGCACGCTTCGCGTGCGGGTCACCGCGGCAAACGCCGACGGGTCGACAAGCGTCCGCTCGGAACCGACGCGTGTCGTGCAGGACAGCAGTGCAGGATTGACCAACACGTCGCGCCCGACGATCACGGGCGAGGCCCGCGTCGGACAGGAGCTCACGGCGAGTCCAGGCACCTGGACGGGAGATCCGACGTCGTTTGCCTACCAGTGGCAGCGCTGCGATGTCGATTCGTTCAGCTGCGTGGCCGTTGCGGGCTCTACCGGCAGGACCTACGGCGTTCGCCTGGCCGATCTGGGCTTCCGGCTGCGCGTCGAGGTGACGGCGCGAAGCGGTGATCGCTCAGCGACCGCGACGTCGCTTACGACCGCGTCCGTGCAACCGACCGCGCCGATCACCAACCGGCGTCCGACGATCAGGATCCTGAGCGTGCGCTTCACGGGCGCACGTGTCTACGCGCGCTTCCGCGTCTGCGATGACGTCGCAAGGAACCTGAGAATCCTCGTCACGGAGTCACGTCCCGGCGTCCGCTTGGCGAACCGCACGTACGCAACCCGCGTTCCGCCGCGACCCTGCGGCGCCTACACCCGTAACTGGCTGCCGGCGCAGCGCTTCCGAGGGCCGGGCACGTACACCATCACCCTCAGAGCGCGAGACACGTCGGGCCTCACCAGCGCGCCCGCACGACGCACCTTCCGCCGATAGCCCGGCGGTCGACCCGTATTCCTGCTGCGTGCGTCGTATGGCGACGCTAGAGGATGCGCAGGCGGAACATGCGGGCACGTGTCGCGCCCGTGCGGTCGACGACGCGCGCGTTGACCGTGAACGTCCCGACCCGCCTCGGCGCTCCCTCGAGCCTGCCGGTCGGCGTCAGGCGCACGCCTGGCGCCAGCGAGCCGCCAAGGCGGACCCAGCGATACGGCGCGGCTCCGCCGGTCGCGCGGAGCACGACCGCGTACGGCTTGCCACGACGTCCCACCGGGAGCGCCTGCGACGCGATCCGGAGCGGTGAGCGCAGCGTCGGAGGAGGCGCCTTCGGCGCGAGACCGAGCTCGACGAGCGCGTCGTTCACCATCGACGCCATGCCGCGCGCGCCTTCCGGCGTCAGGTGGATCCCGTCGGGCTGCAGCCAGTCCGCATGTGCCCGCGACACGGCGTTCCAGTCGAGGACGGTCATCTGTGGGAAACGCCGCGCAGCGCCCAGGATCGCCTCGTTCATGCTCACGTAGCTCTGGCGCTCCGCCCGGAGTGTCGCCCACAGGACGCGCTCGACGCCCGCCTTCCGGAAGGTGGCGAGGGCCTTCTCGATGTTGTCGGCGTAGGTGCTCTCGTAGTCGTTGTAGCCGACGATCACGACCACGACTTGGCCGAGCGCGCCCTCGAGGGCCGCGGCGCGCTCGATGACGTTCGGCGGCCGTACACCGTCGTACGGGCAGCTCGTGTCCCCCACTCGCCGGCAGGCCGCGACCTCGAGCCGCAAGTCGATCGCACGACCGAGAATGCGCTTCGCCTCGGGGTCGTATGCCATCGCCGTGGCGGCGGAATCCCCAAAGACCGTGACGCGCGTCTCGGCCTGTCCACGGCCGTGTGCGATCCCCGCGACTGCGGCGCCGGCGACGACGACGGCTGCTACGAACGCTGCCCGACGAATGGCCACCCGACGACGGTACCGATGCCTATGCGGCCACGGCCTGCTCGACCTCGGCGCTCCAGTCGCCGGCGACCGCGAGTGCGTTCATCCGTGCCCGATGGCGAAACGCCTCCTGGCCCGCCTCGACGTTGCCGGGGTCGCCGCCCCACGCCTCGAGCGCGGACGCCTGCAGTGCGCGACCGTACGAGAAGGAGAGCGGCCAGGGGCCGCCGAGCTGGTTGATCGCATTGAGGTTCTCGGTCGCCTCCACCTCGGACTGGCCGCCCGAGAGGAATACGATTCCCGGCACCTTCGCCGGCACGTGCCGCTCGAAGCAGTCGACGGTCAGCTCTGCGATCTGGGCGGACGTCGCCTGCGTGGAGCACTTCTTGCCGGAGATGACCATGTTCGGCTTCAGCAGCATCCCCTCGAGCGCCACGCCCTGCCGGTAGAGCTCGTAGAAGACCACGTGAAGGGTGCGCGCGGTGACTTCGTAGCAACGCTCGATCGTGTTGTCGGCGTCCATCAGGACCTCCGGCTCGACGATCGGGACGATCCCGGCCTCCTGCGACAGCGCCGCGTAACGGCCCAGGGCGTGCGCGTTCGTGTGGATGCACGCATCGGTCGGAATCCCGTCGCCGATCGTGATCACGGCGCGCCACTTCGAGAAACGTGCGCCGAGCTCGTGGTACTCGGCGAGGCGCGCCCGCAGGCCGTCGAGCCCTTCGGTCACCTTCTCCCCGGGGTGACCCGCGAGGTCATGCGCGCCGGTGTCAACCTTGATCCCGGGCACCACGCCCTTCGACGACAAGAGCTCGGCGAACGTCGTGCCGTCGTCGGCCGACTGACGAATCGTCTCGTCGTAAAGGATCACGCCGCCGACATGGTCCTCGAAGCCCGGCGTCGTGAAGAGGAGGTTCCGGTACGCACGCCGGTTCTCCTCGGTCGACTCGACCTTGATGGAGTCGAACCGCTTTGTGATCGTCCCCGTCGACTCGTCGGCCGCGAGGATGCCCTTGTGGTCGGCGACGATCGATCGCGCGATCGCCTCGAGCTCGTGCGCTGCCATCAGCGTTCTCCTTCTTTCCGCAACTGCCTGATCTTCTCGGATGGATGGTATGCGGCGATCCGCCGCACCGTTCCCGACCGCGAGCGCATCACGAGCGACTCCGTCTCCACGCCCGCTGCGCTCGTGCGCACGCCGCGCAGGAGCGCGCCCTCGGTGACGCCCGTCGCGGCGACGAACAGATCCTCGCCCGACACGAGGTCGTCCTGCGTGAGGACCGCGTCGACGTCGTACCCCGCGTCGACGAGCGCTGCCCGCTCCTCGTCGGAACGCGGCCAGAGGCGGCCTTGGAGCGCCCCGCCAAGACACTTGATCGCAGCGGCAGAGATGACTCCCTCGGGCGTGCCGCCGACGCCCATCAGCGCGTCGATGCCGGTGAACTCCTGTGCGGCCGCGATCGACGGGGCGACGTCGCCGTCCCGGATCAGCCGCACGCGGGCACCAGAGGCACGTACTTCGGCGATCAGGGCGTCGTGACGGTCGCGCTCGAGCACGACGATCATCAGGTCGTTCGGCGTGACGCCCTTGGCCTTCGCGATCCGCTCGACGTTCTCCGTGGGCGAGCGCTCGATGTCGATCGCGTCCGCGGCCTCCGGACCGACGGCGATCTTGTCCATGTAGACCGCCGCGCCCGGAAAGAACATCGTGCCGCGCTCGGCCACCGCCATCACCGAGATCGCGCCGGGGATCCCGAGCGCGGTGAGCCGCGTGCCTTCGAGCGGATCGACGGCGACGTCGACGAGCGGGCCGGTGCCGTCGCCGATCTCCTCGCCGTTGTAGAGCATCGGCGCCTCGTCCTTCTCTCCCTCGCCGATCACCACGATCCCTTGCATCGAGACGGTGTTGACCATCAGACGCATGAGGTCGACTGCGGCCTGGTCGGCCGCGTTCTTGTCGCCACGTCCGATCCACCGGGACGCCCCCATCGCGGCCGCTTCGGTGACCCGGACGAGCTCGAGGGCGAGGTTCCTGTCCGGCGGCGTGCGGGCGGCGTCGATGCTCAAGGCGGGGTGGATGCTACCCCGGCCGCCGTGTCTGCCACGAGGGCGCCCGAGCCTGCCTCGCCT
>DASTZS010000073.1:0-5238 GCA_035764165.1 Gaiellaceae bacterium
GCGGCCGTCAGGTCGGTCGCGTCGCGGACGATCGCCTCGGCAGGGCTGCCCTGCCGGAGCGAGACGATGTCGTCCGGCCGCACGCCGTAGCTCGGGATGTTGACGCGGCGGCCGTTGACAAAGAAGTGGCCGTGGCGCACGAGCTGACGCGCCTGCGCACGCGAGCCGGCGAAGCCGAGCCGGTAGACGACGTTGTCGAGCCGCGTCTCGAGCATCCGCAGCAGGTTCTCGCCCGTCGGGCCGGTGCCGCGCGACGCCTTTGCGTACGTGTTGCGGAACTGCTTCTCGAGCAGCCCGTAGTACCGGCGCGCCTTCTGCTTCTCGCGCAACTGGAGCAGATACTCGCTCTGCTTGATGCGGCCGCGGCCGTGCTCGCCCGGCGGATACGAGCGGCGCTCGATCGCGCACTTCTCGGTGAGGCAGCGCTCGCCCTTGAGGAACAGCTTCAGCCCCTCGCGGCGGCACTGACGGCACTTGGCGCCCGTGTCGCGTGCCATCAGCCACGCCTCCGCTTCTTCGGCCGAACGCCGTTGTGGGCCTGCGGGGAGACGTCCTTGACGCCGAGGATCTCGAGCCCGGCCGCCTGGAGGGAGCGGATCGCCGTCTCGCGACCCGAGCCGGGCCCCTTGACGAACACCTCGACCTTCTGCAGGCCGTGCTCCATGCCCTTGCGGGCGGCGTTGTCCGCGGTCACCTGGGCGGCGAACGGCGTCGACTTGCGCGAGCCCTTGAACCCGGCCGAGCCGGCGGACTCCCACGCGATCACGTTCCCGTCCTTGTCGGTCAGCGAGACGATCGTGTTGTTGAACGACGTCTTGATGTGTGCCTGGCCGATGGCGATGTTCTTCCGGACGCGGCGGCGCGTGCGACCGCGGGCGGCTGCCTTGCGTGGTGGCGCCATTACTTCGCCTTCTTCCCGCGCCCGACGGTCTTCTTCGGGCCCTTGCGCGTGCGCGCGTTGGTCTTCGTCCGCTGGCCGTGCACCGGGAGATTGCGACGGTGGCGCAGCCCGCGATAGCAGCCGATCTCGGAGAGGCGCTTGATCGCCTGGGTACGCTCCCGTCGCAGGTCACCCTCGACCTCGAGGTTCGTGTCGATGTACGTGCGGAGCTTCGTGATTTCCTCGTCGGTCAGGTCCTTGACCTTCTCGTCGGGGTCGAGCTCGAGCTCCTTGACGATCTTCTGCGCCGTCGAGCGACCGATCCCGAAGATGTAGGTGAGACCGATCTCGAGGCGTTTCCCGTTCGGGAGATTGACGCCGGCGATACGTGCCATGTGCCTGCTAGCCCTGCCTTTGCTTGTGCCGGGGGTTGGTGCAGATGACCATGGTGCGCCCGTGCCGCTTGATCACGCGACACCGCTCGCACATGGGCTTGACCGAAGGACGAACTTTCACGTTGGCTCCTGGTTGGCTACTTGAGACGGAAGGTGATCCGGCCACGGGTGAGGTCGTACGGGGACAGCTCGACCTTGACCCGGTCACCCGGGAGGATCCGGATGTAATGCTTGCGCATCTTCCCCGAGATCTTGGCGAGCACCTCGTGACCTCCCTCGACCTCGACACGGAACATCGTGCTCGGGAGGGCCTCGACCACCTCGCCTTCGACCTCGATCTTCTCGTCCTTGACTGCCAACCGACTCCTCGCGCAGGGATCACGCCCTGCCCGTCGCGTTTCATGGTGAGATCCGCGCGCAACCGACCGGCCGCCGCGCGGGGCCGCTTACTCTAGCAGACTCCTCGTGTCCGACTTCCGTGTCCGACTTCAGTCGGACACGTCACGCCGTCTGTGTCCGACTGAAGTCGGACACGGGGTCGGACACGGGGTGGGACACGCGTGGCGTCAGGATCCGCGGGCCGTCGGGCAGGATCGCCACGGTGTGCTCGAAATGGGCCGCCCGAGAGCCGTCGTCGGTCGCAATCGTCCATCCGTCTGCGGCGAGCCAAACCTCCGGCCCGCCCATCGTGATCATCGGCTCGATCGCGATCGTCATGCCCTCTGAGAGACGCGGACCGCGGCCCGGCTCGCCGAAGTTCGGCACGTGCGGATCCTCGTGGTAATGCCGGCCGACACCGTGGCCGACGAGGCTCTTGACGACGGAGAACCCGGCGCCCTCGACGACCGTCTGCACCGCATGCGAGATGTCGCCGATGCGGTTCCCGAGCCGCGCCTCGCCGATTCCGGCGGCCAGTGCGTCCTGGCAGACGTCGAGCAGCCGCTGCGATTCGGGATCGATCTCGCCGACGGCGAACGTGTACGCGCTGTCGGCGATCGCCCCCTCGCGGGTGACGCCGACGTCGATCGTGATCAGGTCGCCCTCCTCGACGACGGTGCCGTCGGGGATCCCGTGGACGACGACGTCGTTCAAGGAGATGCAAATCGCGCGCGGGTACTGCTTGTAGCCCATCGAGGTCGGGATGCCGCCGTTCGCACGGATGAAGTCCTCCGCGATGTGGTCGAGCTGGAGCGTCGTGATCCCTGGCTCGATGCGCTCGCCGACGTGCGCGATCGTCTCGGCGACGAGCGCGCCGGCGTGCGCGATGCGCTCGATCTCGGCCGGGCTCTTGCGGATGATCAAGCCGCAGCTCCTTCGAGCAAGTCCAGCGCGCTCGCGATCTCGGCCGCGACTTCCTCGATCGAGCGATCGGCGTGCAGCGGCACGAGCGTGCCACGCGCGCGGTAGAGCTCGACCACGGGCTCCGTCTGCTCGTGGTAGATCGCCAGACGTCGCCCCACGACCTCCGGTGTGTCGTCCTCGCGTCCCTCGTCACGCGCGCGGCCCAGGATCCGCTCGAGCGCAAGCTCGTCGGAAAGGTCGAAGAACAGAACGGCGTCGAGGCTACGGCCGATCCCCGCGAGCATCTCGTCCAGTGCCTCGGCCTGTGCGAGGTTCCGTGGGAAGCCGTCGAGCACGAAGCCGGCCCGCGCATCGGGCTGCGAGAGCCGCTCGCGGATCAGCGCGACCGTGAGCTTGTCGGGAACGAGGTCGCCGCGCGCGAGGATCGGCTCCACCTGACGCCCGAGTTCGCTGCCGGACGCGATCGCGGCGCGAAACATGTCGCCGGTCGAGACGTGGAGGATCTCCCGATCGGCCGAGAGCAGCTTCGCCTGGGTCCCCTTGCCGGAGCCCTGAGGCCCTAGGACCAGAAGATTCATGCGCGCTAGCGGAGGAAGCCCTCGTAGGAGCGCATCATCATCTGCGACTCCATCTGGCGCATCGTGTCGAGAGCGACGCCGACCGCGATCAGCACCGAGGTGCCGCCGAGCGCCCCCGCCGAGGCCTGCGAGAAGCCGCCGTAGCGGATGAAGAGGCTCGGCGCGACCGCGACGACGGCGAGGAACAGCGAGCCCGGGAGGGTGAGTCGCGTCAGCACGCGATCGAGGTACTGCGCGGTGGGCGGACCCGGACGGATGCCGGGGATGTAGCCACCGTGCTTGCGCAGGTTGTCGGCCTGGTCGACGGGGTTGAACTGGACGGCGGTGTAGAAGAACGCGAACACGACGATCATGCCGCCCTCGACCAGGAGGTAGAGCCAGTCGGTTGGCTGGAAGTACGTGTTGACGAAGTCCTGCGTCGCGGGGATGTACTGCGCCATCGTCGGCGGAAACGCGAGGATCGCGGCCGCGAAGATGACCGGGATCACGCCGGCCATGTTGACGCGCAGCGGCAGGTAGGTGGACCCTCCCGACGTCATCCGCCGCCCGACCATGCGCTTCGCGTACTGGATCGGGATCCGACGCTGCCCCTCCTGCACGAACACGACGGCCGCGACGATCGCGAGGGCGATCAGCGGGAAGAAGATCCGCTCCATCGGCCCGCCGTTCCACCAGGCGGTGACGCCGAGGGGCAGGCCCGTCAGGATCGAGGCGAAGATGAGGATCGAGATGCCGTTGCCGATCCCGCGCTTCGTGATCTGCTCGCCGAGCCACATCAGGAGCACGGTGCCGACCGTGAGCGTGACGATGATCAGCACCATCCGGCCGGCGTTCGCCTGCAGCACGTTCTGGTTGCGGAACAGGAACGCGTAGCCGAGCGCCTGCGCGGCCGCGAGCACGACGGTCAGGTAGCGCGTGTACTGGTTGATCTTGGCGTAGCCCGACTCGCCTTCCTTCTGGAGCTCGGACAGCCGCGGGATCACGACCGTCATCAGCTGCAGGATGATCGACGCCGTGACGTACGGCATGATCCCGAGCGCGAAGAGCGAGAACTGCGACAGCGCGCCGCCGGAGAAGAGGTTCAGCAGGTTGAAGATCCCGCCGGTACGCGACAGGTACTGGTCGATCGCCTCCGCGTCGACGCCCGGCGCCGGGATCCACGACCCGAGGCGGTAGACGGCCAGGACGCCCGCAGTAAAGAGCAGGCGGCGGCGAAGCTCAGGGACTCTCCAGGCGTTCGCGAGCCAGCTGAACATCGGCGGAGGCTAGCCCTCCTCGGACGGCTCGCCCGCCTCGGCGGCCTCGGGCTCCTCGCTGCTCGACTCCTCGGGCTCGACGGCGGCCGCCTTCGACTTCCGCACCTTCGGCTTCTTCTCGACCGGCTCGCCACGCAGCCACGTCACCGTTCCGCCCGCGGCCTCGATCTTCTCCTTCGCGGCCTTCGAGAAGCCATGTGCGGAGACGGAGAGCGCCTTCGAGAGCTCGCCCACGCCGAGCACCTTGACGTCCACCGAGACCTTGCGGATCAGCCGCTTTGCCTTGAGCGTCTCCGGGGTCACCTCGTCGCCCTTCTCGAAGCGCGCGTCGAGGTCGCGGAGGTTGACCGGCTGGCTGTACGTGCGGAACGGGCCGATCGGCATCGCGTCGGCGGACGTGTTGCCGCGTAGCTTCCCGAGCCGCATGTCGATCGGCATCTGGCCGCCCTCGAACCCGGCGGGCAGCTTGTGCGACCCCGAACGGGACTTCTGGCCCTTGATCCCGCGTCCCGAGTAGCGGCCCTTGCCGGAGCCGAGGCCACGTCCCACGCGCTTCGGCGCCTTGCGGGGCTGGGCGGGTGAGAGCGAATGGAGGTTGAGCTCGTCGGCCACGTTACGAATCCTTTCCCTTCGCGTCGAGCGGCGTCACGGAGACGAGGTGCGCGACGTGCCGCA
Source organism: Gaiellaceae bacterium (assembly GCA_035764165.1). GTDB lineage: Bacteria > Actinomycetota > Thermoleophilia > Gaiellales > Gaiellaceae > 3-1-20CM-4-69-9. The sequence continues at coordinate 5,087 of DASTZS010000073.1, forward strand.
GCTTGCCTGCGAGCTCCGGTGTCTCCTTGTGCTCGGCGGTCTTCCCGATCCGGCCGAGCCCGAGCGAGCGCAGCGTGCCCTCGTGCGCCCGGGTCTGGCCGATCGTGCTCCTGGTCTGGGTGATGCGGACCGTGCTCACGCGGACGCCTCCT
>DASTZS010000074.1:0-2503 GCA_035764165.1 Gaiellaceae bacterium
GTGTCGACCGAGCGGCCGTCGAGCACCGCCGTGATCGAGCAGCCGCCCCCGAGATGACAGACGACGAGCCGCCTGGCGGCTACCTGCTCGCTCGCCCAGGCGACGGAGAGACCGTGGAAGCCGAAGCGCCGAATTCCCCACTCCTCGCGCCAACGCGCCGGAATCGCGTAGGTGGCGGCCTCGGGCGGGATCGTCGCATGGAAGGCCGTGTCGAACACCGCGGCGTGCGGCACGTGGGGGAGCGCCGTACGGGCGTCGTCGATCGCCTCGAGTGCCGGAGTGTTGTGCAGCGGGGCGAGCGACGAGACGACGCGGATCGTCTCGATCACCTCGTCGTCGAGCACGGCCGGGTCACGTAACCGCGCGCCGCCGTGGACGACGCGGTGACCCACGGCTGCGACGTCGGCCGGGACGGTCTCGAGCGACTCCACGACTTCGGACCGCTCGGCGCGGTCGACAGCGCTGAGCTTGAGGCTCGTCGAGCCGGCGTTGACGACCAGGATCCGGCTCAGAACGGCCAGGTCCAGTCGCGCACGTCCGGTTGGTCGTCGCCGTGGTCTCGCGTCCACATGCGCGCCTCGAGCCGACGATCCACCATCTCCTGGCGCAGGTGTGCGGCCGTGGCCGCGAGCCCCGGCACGCGGTCGATCACGTCCTTCACGAGGTGGAAGCGGTCGAGGTCGTTGAGCATCACCATGTCGAAGGGCGTCGTCGTCGTGCCCTCCTCCTTGTACCCGCGCACGTGCAGGTTGCGGTGGTTCTCACGGCGGTAGGTCAGCCGGTGGATCAGCCATGGATACCCGTGGTAGGCGAACACGATCGGCCGGTTCGCCGTGAAGAACGCATCGAACTCGGCGTCCGAGAGCCCGTGCGGGTGCTCGCTCTCCGGCTGGAGACGCATCAGATCGACGACGTTCACGACGCGCACCTTCAAGGCGGGCAGGCGCTCGCGCAGGATCGCCGCCGCGGCGAGCGTCTCCAGCGTGGGAATGTCGCCGCAGCAGGCGAGGACGACATCGGGCTCGCCGCCCTCGTCGTTCGACGCCCACTCCCAGATGCCGACTCCACGTGTGCAGTGGACGATCGCCTCGTCCATCGTCAGGTAGTTGAGCGCCGGCTGCTTGCCCGCAACGATCACATTCACGTAGTTCCGGCTGCGCAGGCAGTGGTCGGCAACCGAAAGCAGCGTGTTCGCGTCCGGCGGCAGGTAGACCCGGATCACCTCCGCCTTCTTGTTGACGACGTGGTCGATGAAGCCTGGGTCTTGGTGGGAGAAGCCGTTGTGGTCCTGCCGCCAGACGTGCGAGGAGAGGAGGTAGTTGAGCGACGCGATCGGCCGGCGCCAGGGGATGTCCCGCGTCACCTTGAGCCACTTCGCGTGCTGGTTGAACATCGAGTCCACGATGTGGATGAAGGCCTCGTAGCAGTTGAACAGGCCGTGCCTGCCCGTGAGCAGATAGCCCTCGAGCCAGCCCTGACAGAGGTGCTCCGAGAGGACCTCCATCACCCGACCGTCCGGGGCGAGGCCCTCGTCCGTGGGCATTCGCTCGGCCACCCACGTGCGGTTCGTGACGTCGAAGACGTCGCCGAGGCGGTTCGAGGCGGTCTCGTCCGGGCCGAACAGCCGGAACTGGTCGGGGTTCTGGGTGATCACGTCGCGCAGGAAGGCGCCGAGCGCGCGCGTCGCCTCCGCCGTCGTCGTGCCGGGCGCGGGCACGGCGACCGCGTAGTCGCGGAAGTCGGGCAGGACGAGAGCGCGCAAGAGCTCCCCGCCGTTCGCATTCGGGTTGGCGCTCATGCGCCGGTCGCCCTCGGGTGCGAGGGCCTGGAGCTCGGGCATCAGGGTGCCGGTCTCGTCGAAGAGCTCCTCGGGCCGGTAGCTCCGCATCCACTCCTCGAGCCGGCGCCGGTGGTCGTCGTTCTCGCGAACGGCGGCGAGCGGCACCTGATGGGAGCGCCACGTTCCCTCGACCGGCTTGCCGTCGACCTCCTTCGGACCGGTCCAGCCCTTTGGCGTTCGCAAGACGATCATCGGCCAGCGAGGGCGCGCCGTATCGCCGTGTGTGCGCGCGGCGCGCTGGATCTCGGCGATGCCGTCGAGGGCGCTGTCGAGCGCGGCTGCGAAGCGCCCGTGCACCGGCAGCGCATCCTCGCCGTCGAAGCCGCCGCTCACGACGAGCGGCTCCCAGCCATACCCCTCGAAGAGCGCCACCAGCTCGTCCTCGGGGATCCGCGCGAGCACGGTCGGATTCGCGATCTTGTACCCGTTCAGGTGGAGGATCGGAAGCACGGCCCCGTCGGTGCGCGGATTGAGGAACTTGTTCGAGTGCCAGCTCGCCGCGAGCGGGCCTGTCTCCGCCTCCCCGTCCCCGACGACGCAGGCGACGACCAGATCGGGGTTGTCGAATGCCGCACCGAAAGCGTGGGCGAGCGCGTAGCCGAGCTCGCCACCTTCGTGGATCGACCCGGGTGTCTCCGGCGCCGCGTGGCTCGGGATCCCGCC
>DASTZS010000075.1:0-103572 GCA_035764165.1 Gaiellaceae bacterium
AGGAACGGGCGCACGAGCATGTGCGTCGCGCCGTCGACGGTGACCTGTCCCTCCTGCATCGCCTCGAGCAGGGCCGACTGCGTCTTCGGCGACGCGCGGTTGATCTCGTCGACGAGCAGGAGGTTCGCGAACACGGGCCCGGGCCGGAACTCGAACTCGTTCGAGCGCTGGTTGAAGACGTTGACGCCCGTGACGTCGGAGGGCAGCAGGTCCGGCGTGAACTGCATCCGTGAGAACGAGACGTCGAGCGACCGCGCGAGTGCCTTCGCGAGCATCGTCTTGCCGACTCCGGGGAAGTCCTCGAGGATCAGGTGGCCCTCGCTCACGAGGCAGAGGACACACAGACGCAGGGTCTCGTCGGGCGCGTGGACGACCCTGCCGAGGTTGTCCGCGATCGTGCGGATCGTTTCCGCCGCGGCCTCGGTCTCGACTCGTTGACTACCGGGTTCGCTCACGCAACAGCTCCTCCGCCCTCTCTACGATCTTCGCGGCGATCTGGTCTTTTGGCGCCTTTTCCAGGCGACGCTCCCCCTCCGGCCCGACGAGAACGACCTCGTTCTCCTCGGCGTCGAAGCCGATGTCGTCCCGCGAGACGTCGTTGTAGACGAGAAGGTCCACGCGCTTCTGCGTGAGCTTCTCGCGCGCCCGGGCGAGACCGCCCTCGCCGCGGTCCGCGGCGAACCCGATCAGCACCTGGCCGTTCGTCCGACGCTCGGCGAGCGTGCGCAAGACGTCGACCGTCGGCTCGAGCGTGACCTGCCAGGCCTTGTCGTCCTTGGGCCGCTTCTCCTCGAGCACGGCTGCCGGGCGGTAGTCGGCAACCGCGGCGGCCATGAGCACGACGTCGGCCTCACCGTGCGCGAGCGCCTGCTCGAGCAGGGCTTCAGCGGTCGGCGTCTCGATCACCTCGACCCCGCGCGGCGGAGCGACGGCGAGGTTCGCCGCGAGCAGCGTGACCTCCGCTCCGCGGCGACGCGCCTCTTCGGCGAGTGCCACGCCCATGCGGCCCGAAGAGCGGTTGCCGAGGAACCGCACCGCGTCGAGCGGCTCGCGCGTCCCACCGGCTGTGACGAGCACGCGGCGGCCGGCGAGTGAGTCCGACTCGCCCAGCAGCTCGCGGCAGCGCCGGTAGATCTCCTCGGGCTCGGCCATGCGGCCCACGCCCCACTCACCCTCCGCCGTCTCGCCTTCGTCTGGGCCGAAGATCTCGGCGCCGTGCGCGCGCACGGTCTCGAGGTTCGACTGTGTGGCGGGGTGAGCCCACATGCGCGGGTTCATCGCCGGCGCGAGGAGCACCGGGCCGCGGTGGGCGAGCGCCGCTTCGGCGACGAGATTGTCCGCGAGGCCGTGCGCCAGCTTCGCGAGCGTATTCGCGGTCAGCGGCGCGATGACCAGGAGATCGGCCCGAGTCAGGTGGACGTAGGGATCATCGGCCGGTGAGCGACGGGCGAGGGCGAAGAAGGTCTCGGCGCGGACGAAGCGGTCGGCTCCCGGCGTGACGAGGGGGACGACCTCGTGTCCACCCTTCACGAGCAGCCGAACGAGCTCGCAGGCCTTGTAGACCGCGATCCCGCCGCTGACACCGACCAGCACCCGGGCCATAGCCCGAATTGTGCCCTTTCGGCTCCGCTACTTCGGGTACTTGTACTTGAGCTTGCCCTCGCCGACTTCCTCGAGGGCCATGGTCAAGTAGTTCTTCGAGCGGGATTCCACCAGGGGTGGCGGGGCCTGGTCGAACCCGATCCCCTCTCCCAACTGGTGGTGGTAGTCGTTGATCTGGCGGGCTCGCTTGGCGGCGACGATGACCAGCGCGTAGCGCGAGTCGACGTTCTCGAGCAGCTCATCGATGCGGGGATGGATCATGAGCGGCTCATGGTACCTGCGGTCTGCAGCTTCCGGCGGACAATCGCGGTCAGGTCGTCCGCGGCCCGCTCGACGTCGTCGTTCACGATCGTGTGGTCGAACAGATCCTTCTGGGTCTGTTGCCTCCGTGCCAGGTCGAGACGGACCTGAATCTCTCCCGAGCTCTCGGTCGCGCGCTCGCGTAGCCGGCGCTCGAGCTCCTCGAAGGTGGGCGCATCGACGAAAACAGTCACCGCTCCCGGGATCGTCTCCTGGACGCGGAGCGCGCCGTCGGTCTCGAGATCGAGCAGCGGCACGCGCCCGTGCGCCTGGATGCGGTCGATCTCCGAGCGGAGCGTGCCGGAGCGCGCGCCCCACGGCAGGTCGACGTACTCGAGGAACTCGCCCTCCGCCACGAGCCGTTCGAACTTCTCCGAGGTGATGAACCAGTACTCGCGGCCGTTCTCCTCACCCGGACGCTGCTCGCGCGTCGTCGCCGAGACAGCGAGCTCGAGCTCCGGCATCCGTTCGAGCAGGATCTTCTCGAGCGTCCCCTTGCCGGCGCCCGACGTGCCGGTGACGACGACGACCAGCTTCGGGTTACCGGTGGAAGAGGCCAATCAGCTCGGACCGCTGGCGCTCGGAGAGACCGCCCACCGTCTTCGACTGGCTGATCCGGCACATGTTCAGGAAACGCGCCGCCTTCACCCGCCCGAACTTCGGCACGGCCATCAGCATGTCGAAGACCTTCGCCGTCGACACGTACTCGGGAGGGTTGCTCAAGATCTGCTCGATCTGGACGCGACCATCCTTCAGGTCCTTCTTCAATCGCGCGCGCCGCACGCGAATGTCGTTCGCCCGCTTCAGCGCCTCCATGCGTTGATCGAGTGAGCGGACCGGTGCCTCGGCCTGGGTCTTGGGGGACACCATGAGCGCGGGAGTCTAACAAGCGACCTGCGCCGGTCAAGCGACGATGTTTGCTGTTCTGAGCAGGTCTTTTATTGCTTACAGGCTCGACTTGTCGTCGAGAGTTGTCCCCACGGACAACGGCTGCTCATGAGCGACGCCATATGCATCTTCGTATGCATTCCAACCATGCTGCGCAGCCGCTGCATGGAGTTCCTCTCGCACCCGCGTGGGCGCGGTCGGATCTGCGAAGAGCACGGTGCCGAGGGCGACATGCCGTGCTCCGGCCGCAATCAGCTCGAGTGCGTCCTGTCCGGTTTCGACGCCGCCCATGCCGACGATCGGCATCCCGGTTGCGCGGTAGCACGTCGCGACGGCGGCAAGAGCGATCGGTTTCAGCGCGGGACCGGAAAGGCCGCCCTGGCCGGGTCCGAGGACCGGGCGAAGCGTGCGTTCGTCCAGCTTCAGGCCCCGGATCGTGTTGACGAGGGAGAGCCCGTCCGCACCCGCCGCCTGGGCCGCGCGCGCTACCTCAGCGATGTCCGGCACGGCCGGAGAGAGCTTCGCCCACAGCGGTTTGCGGGTCGCAAGACGGGCGGCCGCGACGATCTGCGCGGTGCTCTCCGCCGGCGCCTCGACGTTCGGACAGGAGACGTTCAGCTCGATCGCGCTCACCTCGGCCTGGTCGTCGAGGCGCAGGCAGATCTCCGCATAGTCGTCGGTCTCGAAGCCTCCGACCGACACCCACAGCGGCACGGCGAGCTCGGCGAGCTGCGGCAGGCTGCGCGTGAGAAAACGGTCGATGCCTGGATTGGCGAGCCCGATCGAGTTGAGCATGCCGACGTCGGTCTCGGCGATGCGTACCGGTGTGTTCCCTTCGCGGGGCAGGGGCGTCACGGTCTTGGTCACGAACGCGTCGAGCGAGCGTGCGACGTCCGGTGCCGTCAGGCCGTCGAGGCAGCCGGAGGCGTTAAGCAGCACGGAGGACCGGTCCCTCCACGCAGAGCCGCTTGAGCTCACCGTCGATCTCGACCGCGCAGCCGTAGCAGGCCCCGTAGCCGCAGGCCATGGGAGCCTCCCAGGCGAGCTGCGCGTTCGGCGCGCGCGTTCGCACCGCCTCGAGCATCGGCTCGGGGCCGCAGGCAAGGACGTCCATCCCGGCGGGAATGAGCTCCGTGACGAGCGTCGGCTCGACGCAGGCCTGCGCATTCGGCACGAGCTCGGCTGCCTGCGCATGCCAGTCCGAGCGGAACCCGAGCACGGCCGGAGGGCGGCCGAGGGCCTCCGAGAGGTAGGGCAGCGGCGCGATCCCGATGCCTCCGCCGACGAGCAACGGCCGGTCGAGGACGAGGTCGAAACCGTTCCCGAGCGGCCCGAACACGTGCAACCCGTCGCCTGCCTCGAGCGCGCAGAGAGCCTTCGTACCGGGACCGATCGCGTCGATGAGGAACGCGAGCTCGCCCCTGGGAGCGAAGCAGACGCTCATCGGTCGCGGAAGCAGGCGGCCCGGCGCCTCGAGCATGAAGAACTGCCCGGGCACGCCCGCGTCGAGCCCGCCGCGGTCCACGCGCAGGAGCGTGTACGGCCCCATCTTCTCGTTCGCGACGACGCTACGCAGCTCGCGTCTCATGCTCGATCCGTTCTTGGAGCTCCTGCAGGGAAAGCGACTCCTCGCTGCGCGCGTTCGCGATCGCGTGGACCGCGGCGGCGGCACCCGACAGCGTCGTGATGCAAGGCACGCGGCCGACAAGCGCGGCCTCGCGGATGAGGTAGCCGTCCGTGCGCGCGCCCGAGCCGTGCGGGGTGTTCACGACGAGCTGGCAGCGGCCGCGGCGGATCAGGTCGACCACGCTCGCCCCCTTCCCGTCCTCGGTCACCTTGCGCACTCGCTCGATCTCGAGTCCGGCAGCGGTCAGCGTGTCGGCTGTTCCAGCGGTGGCGAGCAGGGAGAAGCCGAGCTCGGCGAGCGCCCGTGCGACTCCGACCACAGCTTGCTTGTCGGCGTCGCGAACGGAGAGAAAGGCAGTGCCGGCAACGGGCAGCGGTCTGCCGGCGGCGCGCTCGGCCTTCGCGAACGCGGTCGGCAGGTCGGCAGCGCTTGCCATCACCTCGCCCGTCGCTCGCATCTCGGGACCCAGGACCGGGTCGGCACCGGGGAACCGCGCGAACGGCAGCACGGCCGCCTTCACCGAGACATGTCCGAGGGACTGTCCCTCGGACAGGCCCAGCTCGGACAAGCGAGCGCCCGCCATGACGCGGCACGCCGCGTCGACGAGGTTGACGCCGGTTGCTTTCGATGCGAACGGCACGGTGCGCGACGCGCGCGGATTCGCCTCGAGCACGTAGACGCCACCGTCGACGACGGCGAGCTGCACGTTGATCAGGCCGACGACGCCGAGGGCCTGGGCGAGGGTGCGCACGATCAGTCGGATCTCGTTCGCCTGCGCGGCGGTGAGCGAGGGCGCGGGCAGGACGCACGCCGAGTCGCCGGAGTGCACGCCCGCCTCCTCGACGTGCTGCATGACCGCGCCGACGTACGTGTCGATCCCGTCTGAGACGGCGTCGACGTCGATCTCGATCGCGCTCTCGATAAAGCGGTCGATCAGCACCGGGCTCTCGATCGGGCCGAGGTCGCCGGCGGAGTAGCAGACGCGCATCGCACGCCCGCCGAGCACGTAGGAGGGCCTCGTCAGGACCGGGAACCCGATGCGGGCGGCGAGCGCCGCCGCTTCCTGTTCGTTGCGTGCGATCCCCCACTCCGGACAGCGAATCCCCAGCCGCTGGAGGAGCGCGCCGAACCGCTCCCGGTCCTCGGCGATGTCGACCGCGTCGAACGCCGTGCCGATGATCTGGTAGCCGGCGGCCTCGAGACCGCGCGCGAGCTTCAGCGGCGTCTGGCCCCCGAACTGGATCGCGACGCCCTCCGGCTGCTCGCGTTCGCAGACCGCGAGCACCTCCTCGAGCCCGAGCGGCTCGAAGTAGAGGCGATCGGAGGTGTCGTAGTCGGTCGAAACCGTCTCCGGATTGCAGTTCACCATCACCGCCTCGTACCCGAGTGCACGGAAGCTCTGGGCGGCGTGAACGCAGCAGTAGTCGAACTCGATGCCCTGGCCGATCCGGTTCGGGCCGGAGCCGAGGATGACGACGCGGGGCTTCTCGTCCCGCGGCAGCGCCTCGTCGGCCTCGCCCCAGGTGGAGTAGAAGTACCTCGAGGCGGCCTCCACCTCGCCCGCGCAGGAGTCGACCCGACGGTAGACGGGCCGGACGCCGCACGAGCGCCGCTTCTCCCGCACAGCCGGCTCCGTCGTGCCGCAGTGGAGCGCGATCTCGGCGTCGGACAACCCCGCCCGCTTGAGGCGCAGGAAGTCGTCCGCGACCAGATCGTCCAGCAGCAGCCGCTCGAAGTCCTCGGCGAGCTCCGCGTGGAACCACGGGTGCGCCGCATCGGACAGCCGCCAGGTCTCGAGCCCGTCGAGCTCGCGTGAGCGGCGTGCCTTCCGAAAGGCCTCGAGGAAGGTGCGGCCGATGCCCATGGCCTCGCCGACGGACTTCATCTGCGTCCCGAGCGTCGTGTCGGCGCCCGGGAACTTCTCGAAGGCGAAACGGGGGAACTTGACGACGACGTAGTCGAGCGTCGGCTCGAAGCTCGCAGGTGTCGTGCCGGTCAGATCGTTCGGGATCTCGTCGAGCGTGTAGCCGACGGCGAGCTTCGCGGCCACCTTGGCAATCGGGTAACCCGTCGCCTTGGAGGCGAGCGCGGACGAACGTGACACGCGCGGGTTCATCTCGATCACGCGCAGCTCACCCGTCTCACGGTCGCGCGCGAACTGGATGTTCGAGCCGCCGCACTCGACACCCACGGCGCGGATCACGGCCACGGCGGCGTCACGGAGCTCCTGGTAGGCGTGATCCGAGAGCGTCATCTGCGGCGCGACGGTCACCGAGTCGCCGGTGTGCACGCCCATCGGGTCGACGTTCTCGATCGAGCAGACGATCACCACGTTGTCCTTCGCGTCGCGCACGACCTCGAGCTCGAACTCGTCCCAACCGCGCACGGACTCCTCGACGAGCACCTGTCCGATGGGACTCTCGGCGAGCCCGCGTTCCACCTGGCGGCGCAGCTCGGGCGTCGTCTCGACGAAACCGCCGCCGTGACCGCCGAGCGTGAACGCCGGCCGAACGACTGCGGGAGTCGCCAGCCCCGCGAGCTGGTCGACGTGCGTGACGATGCGGGAGTTCGGCGTGCGCAGCCCGACGGAGCGGACAGCCTCGCGGAAGAGCTCGCGGTCCTCCGCCCGCGCGATGACATCCGGCGGCGCGCCGATCAGCTCAACGCCCAGCTCGTCGAGCACTCCTGCCTGCGCGAGCTCACGCGCGAGATTGAGCGCCGTCTGGCCGCCCATCGTCGGCAGCAGCGCGTCGGGACGCTCGCGGGTCAGCACCTCGGTGACAGCCTCGAGGTCGAGGGGCTCGAGATAGGTCCGGTCGGCGAACCCCGGGTCGGTCATGATCGTCGCGGGATTCGAATTGACGACGATCGTCCGGAAGCCGTCTGCCCGCAGCACCTTGAGCGCCTGGCAGCCGGCGTAGTCGAACTCGCAGGCCTGGCCGATCACAATCGGCCCGGACCCGATCAGGCAGATCGACTCGAGATCATGCCGCCTCGGCATACGCCACCTCCTCGACCCACTCGCGGATGATCGGCCAGGCGTCGTGCGGGCCGGGGCCGGCCTCCGGATGGAACTGCACCGAGCGGGCCTGCTCGAGCGGGAGGTCGAGACCCTCGACGGTGCCGTCGTACAGGGACACGTGTGTCGCCTCGCGACTCTCGGACGGCGCAACTGCGAAGCCGTGGTTCTGGCTCGTGACCATGACGCGTCCCGTCGCCCGTTCGAGCACGGGGTGGTTCGCGCCGCGGTGGCCGAACGGCAGCTTGAACGTCCGGTGTCCTGCGGCAAGAGCGAGCAGCTGGTGCCCGAGACAGATGCCGAGCACAGGGACGCGGCCGATCAGCTCGCGGACGACCGCGATCTCGTCGACGAGTGGCTCCGGGTCGCCGGGCCGTTCGAGAGCAGCACGCCGTCGAAGCGCAGCAGCTCCTCCGCCGTCGCGTCGTGCGGAAACACGGTCACGGCAGCGCCGGCGCCGGCGAGGCGACGAAGGATCGACCGCTTGCAGCCGTAGTCGACGACCGCGATACGCGCACTCCCTGCGTCGGAGTACACGTACGGCTGCGCCGTCGAGACTCCCGCGGCAAGCGCACGGCCGGCCATCGCAGGCTGCGAGCGCGCGACCGACACCGCCTGATCGACGGAACCCTCACCCGAGACTACGACTCCCCGGAGCGCTCCCGCCTCGCGCAGCCTCAACACGAGCGAGCGCGTGTCGACGCCGGTCAGCGCGACGATGCCACGTTCGTGAAGCCAGTCCGTCCACGCCGGCCCGCGCGCTTCGCGCATCAGTACCGCGCGTGCATGTGCGCGCGCGGATTCCGAGCGTCCCTCGGCGACGCCGTAGTTTCCGACCATCGGCGCCGTGAAGCACACGAGCTGGTCGGAGAAGCTCGGGTCGGTGACGACCTCCTGGTAGCCGGTCATCGCGGTCGTGAAGACCGCCTCCCCGACCGCGAAGCCGTCCGCAGCGACGGACTCGCCCCGAAAGACGCTGCCGTCCTCGAGCGCGAGAAAACCCGTCATGCGACGTATGCCAGTCGTCCCGCTGCGATCGTTGCCCGCACCCTGCCCTTCACCGTCGCGCCAATCAGCCACGAGTTGACGGAGCGGGAGCGGAACGTCTCTTCGGTGATCCGGTAGCCGGCGTTCAGGTCGAGCAGGACCAGGTTGGCCGGCTTGCCGACCGCGATCCGCGGCTCGTCGAGACCGTACGCGCGGGCAGGCCCGCTCGAGAGCCGCTCGAGGACAAGCTCGAGCGGGACGAGCCCCGGCTCGACGAGGTGTGTATAGAGCGCCGCGAAGGCAGTTTCGAGCCCGGTCACCCCGAACGGCGCGGCCTCGAACGGCACTTCCTTCTCGTGCCGTGCATGCGGTGCGTGGTCCGTCGCGATCGCCGTGATCGTTCCGTCCTTCAACGCCTCGATCAGGGCGGTTCGATCGGAGGCGGCGCGGAGCGGCGGGTTCATCTTCACGTTCGGGTCGAGAGAGCGGACCGCCTCGTCGGTGAGGCACAGATGGTGAGGTGTCACCTCGGCCGTCGCCTGCACGCCCTCGGCGCGGGCCCGGCGCAGCGCCTGCACCGATTCCCAGGCCGACAGGTGGAGCAGGTGCACGGGTTGCCGCTCGTACGCCGCGAGCGCGAGGTCGCGCTCGACCATCAGGCTCTCCGCGACCGAGGGATAGCCGGTGAAGCCCAGCTCGGCGGAGACCTCGCCCTCGTGCATCTGTCCGTCATGCGACAGCGTCGCCTCTTCGCAGTGCAGCGCGAGCCGCCGGCCGGCGACGCCGCCGTACTGGAGCGCGCGCCGCATCAGCCCCGGAGCCGCGACCGGGACGCCGTCGTCGCTGAAGCCCACGGCGCCCGCATCGGCGAGCTCGCCCATCTCCGTCAGCTCCGCTCCCCGCTGGCCCTTCGTGATCGACGCCAGGAAGCCCACCGGCACCTCGGCCTGCGCCCGCGCAGTCTCGATCAACGCACCCAGTGTCGCCGCCGAGTCGACGACGGGATCGGTGTTCGGCATTGCCAGGATGGCGCAGTACCCACCGGCAGCCGCAGCAGCGGTGCCGGAGGCGATCGTCTCCTCGTCCTCACGGCCCGGCGTTCGCAGATGCACGTGCGGGTCGACGAACGCGGGTGCGAGGACGAGCCCACCGGCATCGACGACACGGTGGGAGTTCGTGTCCAGATCGGTGCCGAGTGCCGCGATGACGCCGTCGTCGACGCGCACGTCGAGCACGGCGTCGACCCCCTCCGCCGGATCGAGCACCCGTGCACCGCGCACGACGATGTTGTCCTTGGGCTCTCCGTTGCCGAACAGCATCACGCCACCTCCAGGACGGACTCGGTCTTGACCTCGATCGGACCGCTGGTGAGCAGGTCGTAGAGCACTGCCATGCGCGTGACGAGTCCCGCCCGCACCTGGGTCTCGATCAGCGCGTCGGCGTGGTCGGCGACGCGTGGATCGATCTCGACGCCGCGGTTCATCGGGCCGGGATGCATCACCTTCTGCCCCGGCCGCAGGCGTTCGGGGGTCACGCCCCAGCGGGCGGTGTACTCGCGCAGCGACGGCACGTAGTTGGCGCCCTCCTGCATCCGCTCGCGCTGCATGCGCAGCACGTAGACAACATCCGCAGCACCGATGACCGAGACGTCGGTGCTCGTCTGACAGCCCATCGCCTCGACGCCGCGCGGCAGCAGCGCAGGCGGCCCGACCAGGGTGACGTGCGACCCCATCAGCGCGAGCGCCTGGATCAGCGACCGCGCGACGCGCGAGTGCAGGACGTCGCCGACGATCGCGACGTGCAGGCCGTCGAGGCGCCCGAGCTCCTCGCGCATCGTGTAGAGGTCGAGCAGCGCCTGCGTCGGGTGCTGGTGCTTGCCGTCGCCGGCGTTCACGACGTGCGCCTCCGTCACGCGCGCGACCAGCTGGGGCGCGCCGATCTGCGGATGGCGGATCACGATCACGTCGGGGTCGTACGCGCCGAGCGTGATCGCCGTGTCCTTGAGCGACTCCCCCTTGTCCACGGACGAACCCGACGACTTGATCGACATCGTGTCGGCCGAGAGCCGTTTCGCCGCCAGCTCGAAGCTGGACGACGTCCGGGTCGAGGACTCGTAGAAGACGTTGATCACGAGCCGGCCCTTGAGCGTGGGGAGCTTCTTCACCTCCCGCTCGAGGCTGCGCTCGAACGTCCTCGCCGTCGCGAGCAGCCGTTCGACGTCCTCGCGCGTGACGTCCTTGATCGAGATGAAGTGCCGTCTCGGCGGCGACGCGGGCGGACGCAGGTCCTCCCGCATGACACGGATGTCAGCTGTCATGGTGATCCTCCTCTGAGGCCGGAACGAGCAGGATGCGGTCGACCTCGTCCACCTCGACGAGCTGAACTTGGATCCGCTCGTCTCGGGAGGTCGGAAGGTTCTTGCCCACGTAGTCGGGGCGGATCGGCAGCTCGCGATGGCCGCGGTCGACGAGGGTTGCGAGCTGGATGCGCTCCGGTCGCCCGTAGTCGAAGAGGGCCTCGATCGCCGCGCGGATCGTGCGGCCGGTGTAGAGCACGTCGTCGACGAGGACGACGGTCTTCCCCTCGAGCGGGAAGTCGAGCGCAGTCGAGCGGACGACCGGCTGCGGATGCAGCGGCGCTCCGCCGCCGCGCACGTGGACGTCGTCGCGGTAGAAGGTGATGTCCACGGCGCCGATCGCGGGTGCGTCGCCTGCGCGCTCTTCCACCAGCCGGCGCAGGCGGTGCGCGAGCGGTACCCCCCGCGTCTGGATGCCGACGAGCGCGACGCGCGAGAGGTCGGGATTCGCCTCGATGATCTCGTGCGCGATCCGCGAGAGGGTTCGGCGAAGGGCTTCGGCGTCCATCAGGACCTTCTCCGCCGAGGCAGGCGCAGGCAGCTTCATTCGACTCCTTTCCGGTCTCACTGGACCGGGTTAAAGGGGTGCGGTCGCGCGGGACTCTAGTCGCTTCGCCGGACGGCGCGCAGGAAGAGGGCCGCCCATTGCTCCCGGTCGAGGTCGCGGGCGGCCGCATTGCGGTCGAAGCCCAGCTCCGCCTCAGCCCGCTTCAGCAGGCGCCAGGGAACGACTGCACGAGGCCCGTCGCGGTAGCCACGGGCGAGGAACGCCCCATAGGCGCGACGCTCGCACACCGGCACGAGCGGCTTGCCGCGCCGGACGATGCGGAGCACGCCTGCGTCGACCGACGGCGGCGGTGCGAACGCCGAGCGCGCGAGCCGCCTGGCGACGGAGAGCTCGAACCATGCTCCCCAATACGTGCTCAGCTGCGTCGTCGGCCAGACCGCCGCCCGCTTCGCGGCGAGCCTCCACTCCACGATCACGTCCGCGGAGAGAAGCGGCCCGCGCGGATCGAGCAGGCGGCGCAGGATTGCCGTCCCGCCGTCGAACGGGAGGTTCGCGACGACCTTGAACGGCTCACGCGGAAGCGGGACGCGCAACGCGTCGCCCTCGACGACCTGCGGAAAGCGTCTGCGCAGGCCGGCTGCGAGCGCGGGGTCGAGCTCCACGGGCACCACGCGCGCGCGTGCGCGCGCGAGCGCAGTCGTCAGGACGCCGCCGCCGGCGCCGAGGTCGAGTACGAGCTCGCCGGGCTCAATTCGCGCCGCACGGACGAGCTCCGCGGCGAGCTTGCTACTGCGGAGGAAGTGCCGGCCGTGCCCGCGACTCGATCGCGGTCGGACGGCCACGGAAGACCACCACGCCCATCGTCACTCCATCCTACGGCTCGCCCATCACGTCGTCGGGCTCGGTCATCGCCTCGATGGCATCCTGTGCCTGCTCGACGTCGCTCTCCGGGACGGACACGATCACCGAGTCGTCCTCGCCGCCGCCGATCTCGGCCTCGATGCCGGCCGAGCGCAGGATGCCCTGGATCTCCTCCGCCTCGGTCACGTCGCCGGCCACGGCCACTCGCACCATCCCCGTCATTCCGGCGTCGATGATACGGGCTCCGGCGCACGGCGGTGGAGGGCGCCACCCTTGATGAGCTGGGGATCTCCGCGCTCCGCATAGGGGACTTCGACGACGTCGAAGTCCTTCGGCACGACCGTGTCGGGGAAGAGCTCGCGCGCCTCCTGGGCGATCTCCGGTCCGAAGTACCGCGGCGACAGGTGCGTCAGGGCGAGCAGTCGGACGTTGGCGCGTTGCGCGACCCCGGCTGCCTGCGTCGCCGTCTGGTGGTTCGTCTCGCGGGCGCGCTCTTCCTCCTCGCCGGCGAACGTCGCCTCGGTGACGAAGACGTCTGCTTCCCAGGCGGCCTCGACGATCCCGTCCGTGCTCGCGGTGTCGCCGGTCAGGACGATCTTCCGCCCCGGTCTCGGCGGGCCGAGGACCTGCGCGGGCGTCACCGTGTCTCCGCCGTCGAGCGTCACGGCTTCGCCGCGCTGGAGCGTCCCTCGCTCGGGACCGTTGGGCACGCCGAGTGCGTCCGCGCCGGCGACGTCGAAGCGGCCCGGCCGCGTCGCCTCGATCAGCGACCAGCCGAGGGCCGACACGCCGTGCGAGACGGCAAACGTCGCGATGCGGTGGTCCTCGCGCTCGAGGACGTCCCCCGCCTCGAGCTCGACAAGCCTGAGCTCGTAGGAGAGCTTTCCGATCACTCGTTTCAGCGAGCCGAGGAAGTCGGTCAGCCCCCGCGGCCCGTACACGACGAGCGGGAGCTCACGGCCGCGCAGGGCGAAGGTCTTCAGCATCCCCGGCAGGCCGAGCACGTGGTCGGCGTGGAAGTGGGTCACGAAGATCTCGGGCAGCTCGACGAGGCCGACCGACGAGCGGAGCAGCTGGCGCTGGGTGCCCTCGCCGCAGTCGAAGAGCAGGCGGTCTCCCCCGCGGCGGAGCAGCACAGCCGCGGGTGCCCGCTGGGCGGTCGGCATCGAGCCGGCGGTGCCGAGGAAGACGAGGTCGAGATCCATGCGGCGATTCTAGGTTTCGAGCTCTCGAGTTCTCTCCGGGGCCGATCGACGAGCTGGGACGACCCGGGCGGTAGGCTCGTCGCGTGGGCGACGGGCGCAAGCTGAACGTCACGGTCTGGGGCGACGGCGAGCCGGCGGTCTTCGTCCACGGAAGCTTCGGCTGGGGTAGCGAGACGTGGCGCGAGCAGCGACCGCTGGCAGACGACTACCGGCTCTTGCTCGTCGACCGGCGCGGTTTCGGCGCCAGTCCACCTGACGGGCGCGTCGACTTCGAGCGCGATGCCGTCGACGTCGCAGAGGTGCTGGGAGACGGCGCACATCTCGTCGGCCACTCCTACGGCGGCGTCGTCTCGCTCCTCGCCGCCGCTCGGAGACCCGAGGCGGTGAGGTCGCTCACCGTGATCGAGCCGCCTGCCCTGGCGCTCGCCGCCGGAACGCCGCGCGTCGACGAGTTCATCGCCGGCGTCGCGAACGCGGTGCAGGAGGCGGCAGACCCGAGCGACTACCGTCTGCGCTTCCTGCGCAACTTCGGCTTTCCCGTCGACCGCGATGAGCTCGAGGGAATCGCGCTGGAAGCAGCTCGCTCGTCGTGGCACGAACGGAGCCCCGCCGAGGCGGTCATCCCCTTCAAGCGGCTTCGCGGCGTCCGCACGCTCGTGGCGCGCGGCGACTGGGCCGCCGCTCCCCCATCGGCCCGTGAGCGGGCGGCGGCGGTCTTCCACGCGGTCTGTGACGTGCTCGAGCGCGAGCTCGACGCGGAGTCCGCCCGCTTTCCGGCCGCCCACAGCCCGCAACTCCTCGGCCGCCCCTTCAACGACCGGCTGCGCGCGTTCTGGGAGTCGGCGTGAGCGGGGACGTGCGCGACCTGATCCGGCGTGACGTGTCGCCCGGCGAGCACGACGCGATCCGCGAGCTCTGGAAGAAGCACTCGATCGCAGAGGACGAGCGCGACCTGCCGGGACTGATCTCGACGCTCACCGCGGACTGCGTCTACGAGCTCGTGCAGACGGGCCATCGCTGGGAGGGGCACGAAGGCGCGGCCCGGTTCTACATGGAGCTCCTCTCGGCCTTCCCGGACATCCGCTTCGACCTCACCGACATCGTCATCGGGCCGCAGGGGGTCTGCGAGGAGGCGGATGTGGCCGGGACGCATCGGGCCGCCTGGCTCGGCGTCCCTCCGTCGGGCGAACGGCTGTCGTGGAAGGTGGTGATCTTCTTCCCCTGGGATTCCGAGCAGCGGCTCTTCCGTGGCGAGAAGGTCTACACCGCCGGACTGCCGCTGACGGAGCTCGCCGTGTCCGGGAGTTAGTGGCTCAGAGCCACAAGGTCGCCTACCACGATTATTAGGGCAGGACGAGCCGCTGGCCGGGCACGAGCGTCGTGCCGTGCAGCTGGTTGCGCTGCTGCAGCTGCCAGATGCCTTCGCGCGGGTCGCCTGCGTAGTGCGACGCCGCAATCGACCAGAGCGTGTCGGTCGGCTTCACGACGTAGGGCACCGGCTTACCGGCGCTGCCCGACGGGCGTGCGACGGCCCCCACGACGAGCGCCAGCCCGAGCAGCAAGATGAGGAATCGCGGGAACATGTGTTCGTAGTGTACCGAACACCTGTTCGTGATGTCAAGAAACAGTTTTGTGGCCTAAACCTTTTGACCCGACCGGACGATGTCTAGGGACAGCGGAGCATCGAGGGGGAGTCGGGACGCCGCAACCCTGATTTCCCGGGAAGCTCGCCGCTTCTCAGCTCCGCTCCGAGGGAGGGGTGGTCTCTCCAGCCGCCCCTCCCTCTCTTGCTCAGAGGGTCACGAGCTCGGGCGTGATCCGGCTGCCCTTCACGGTGAGGACGATCATCGAGTGGGCCGGCGCACTGCGGCGCTCGGTCGGCGAGCCGGGGTTCAGGATCCAGAGGTGCTGGAAGCGCTCCACCTGCGGCACGTGGGTGTGGCCGTAGACCACCGCCTCGCAGTCCTCGAACCGGGCGGCAAGCCGGGCCTCGCGGCGCTCGCGCGGGCCTGCGTCGTGGACGATCCCGATCCGCACGTCCTCCACCTCGATCACGCGCTGCCTCGGCAACCGCTGCTTGAGCGCCTGCTCGTCCATGTTCCCGCAGACGCCTTCGACCCGCGGGCCGACCCTGCTCAGCTCCTCGAGAAGCTGCACGGTGACGAAGTCGCCGGCGTGCAGGACGAGATCCGACGACGCGATCAGCCGCACGCACTCCTCGGGCAGCGCCCGCGTCCCGCGCGGGAGATGCGTGTCGGAGATGACCGCGACGCGAGTCAGGAAGCTGCGACCGGCTCGCGGGCGACGACCGGCTCGCGGAGGAAGCGTCCGGCCTTCCATACGAGCTCGCCGTCGGCGTACACCTCCCCGCCTTCGCGGAGGTCACAGATCATGTCCCAGTGCAGACCCGACTCGTTGCGCCCGCCGAGCTTCTTGAAGCTCGATCCGAGCGCGAAGTGCATCGTGCCGCCGATCTTCTCGTCGAAGAGGATGTCACGCGTGAAGCGGTCGATCTCGTAGTTGAGGCCGAAGGCGACCTCGCCGAGGATGCGGGCGCCTTCGTCCATGTCGAGGAGCGACTGCAGGAAGTCGTTGCCCTTGCCCGCCTCGGCCTGCACGACGCGTCCGCCTTCGAAGCGCAGCCGGACGTCCTCCACCCCGCGACCCTGGAAGATCGCCGGGAACGAGAACCGGATCTCGCCGTTGGTCTCGGTCTCGACGGGGCTCGTGAAGATCTCGCCGTCCGGCATGTTCAGCTTTCCGTCCGCTGCGAGCCACTCGCGGCCGGCGACGTTGAGCCGGAGGTCGGTACCCGGCCCTGTTACCCGCAGCTCGGTGAACGTGTTCAGCTCGCGGGCGCGCGCGTTTAGCTCGACGGAGACCGCCTGCCAGTGCGCGACCGGATCCTCGTCACCGTTGACGTGGCAAGCGCCGTAGACGAAGTCCTCGTACTCGGCCAGCGACATCTCCGCGTCCTGGGCATGCGCGTGCGTCGGATACCGGGTGCCCACCCACTTCGCCTCGCCGGCGTCGATCCGCTGCCAGAAGCGGTTCGTCAGCGCGCGGCGTGACGCGATCTTCTTGCTGACGCGTCCAGGCTCTGCGCCGGTCAACGACCGCGTGTTGCGATCGCCCCAGATGGTGACGATCGCCTGGAGGTTCTCGATCTCGAAGCGGTCGATCTCCGACACGTGCGTGAGTTGCTCCTCCGACGACTCGTTCACCGCGATGACGTCGACGCCGTCGACCTCCACACGTGTGCGCGGGTGCGCTCCCGCGCGGAGTGCCGTCCGGTAGAGCTCCCGCATGAACGGCACCGCCACGTCGCCTCCGTCGATGCGCACGTGGTCTCCCGGTTGGAGCTCGAGCGAGTAGCTCACGAGCAGGTCGGCCAGTCTCGCCAGGCGCGGATCGGTCATGTCGATCCTTATATCGCATCCGGCCCGTCGTGAAGACCGGCCGTGGGAGACATGTCTAGCGGGCGCCGAACGCCTGGGTGAACGTCGTCGTGCGATCGGCGTTCGTCTCGGCGTGGAGCGTCACGGTGACCCGGTAGGAACCACGGGAGAGGCGCGGAAGCTTGAAGAGGAGATCGCGTGCCGCCTCGCCCTGGCCCGCCGCTCCTGTGAGCTTGCGAGTGCCCGTCTTGCGCGTGATCTTCACCTCGTAGGAGAACCCTTCGTCCGCCCGCACGAGGAACGACCGCGGCAGGCTCCTGAAGGTCACAGCCGCACCGACGACGCGATCGGTGTGCCGCCATTGCACCGGCGTCCTGTGGCACTCCTGGTTCGCCATGATCGCGTCCTTCACGATCGCGAACGACTGGCGTCGCGTCCCGTCCGGAAGGACGAGACCGCTTTGCCAGGCCGGCAGGCTCGTCTCGTCGACGGCGTGGAAGAAGTTGAGGAGCGCGACGTTCGGGTCGCACGCCATCATCCCGATCAGCTCTCCGTACCACTTGCCCTGCGTCGCCTCGTCGACGACGGGGACGTTCTCGGCGCCTGTGTAGAGATGGGTCTTCTCCGGCGCGATCTTCGCCTGGTAGCCCACCTCGTCCACGTAGATGCGCACGTACGGACCGGGTCCGTTGTCACCCGCCTCGCGGAAGAGCGGCTGCGCCGTGCCGTGGAACGCGTCCCACCACGCCTGCTTGAAGCGGTCGAAGTTCGCGCAACCGATCTTCGGCCAGGCGTAGCCGACATTCGGGGCGTCGGTGTTCAGATTCGGGTAGCAGTGGATCGAGACGTCGTCCGCGAGCGGCTTCGTGCGTCCGCTGGCGCGATACGCGTCCCCGACCTCCTCCAGGAAGCGGATCGGAGAGTGCGAGACGTTGCTGACGGCGTCGAAGTCGTCGTTGCCGCGGGGCGACAGGCCGAACGCGATCACCGAGATCTTCGGGTCGACGGCCTTGACCGCGTCGTAGCACGCAGCCATCGCCTGCTCCTGGACGTATCCGGAGATGCCCTTGCCCGCGTCGTCGAACTGCGGCTGGTGGAAGCGGGGCTGGTTGCCCTCGTTGAGGCAGATCACCTTGCGCACGTACGGATAGCGCTGCACGACCTTCGCCGCGTACTGGGCGAAGAGCTGGATCCCGTTCGGCGTGTCGACGAGGGCCCGGGCCTTGAGCGGGTAGATGGCGAAGATGACCTCGATCCCGCGCCGCATCGCCTGCGGCACCGAGCGGTCGAGGAACGCCTGCTCGTAGATCGAGGTCGGATTCGACGCATCCCAGAAGACCGCCATCCGGTTCTCGGTCATGCCTAGGTCGGTGAGCATGTGGAAGAAGCCGGCCGCGCCGAAGTCCTCCGAGTACTTGCCGGCGTCGTCGGCGACCCCGAAGGTGGTGCCTGCGGCCGCCCCGGAGAGGGCGAGAGCCGCGCAGGCGCACGCCAGGACCGCAGTGATCCGCCACATGCCTCCTTCTTCGGCAGATCAGTCCACGTGTTTGAGCCTAGGTCAGGGATTGTTCGTTGCGGCTCGTCACCGAGGCGGTGCGTCAAGTCGGAGGCGCCGCCCAGTCGGCGCATCGAGTACTGCATCGAGCAGTTTCCCGGGCCCGAAGCGGACGGGGTCGTCCGCCGGAAGCCCGGTTTCCTCCTCGGCCGCGGCGATCGCCTGCCTCGCCTCCTCCTCGGAGACGGTGGACGAGTTGAGGGCGATTGCCACGACCTTCGCGGGGCGGAGCTTGAGTGACATCCGCTCGTGCAGGTCGACGAGCTCGGAGAGGCTCGGCAGCGGCGATTGCGTCGCATCACCCTCCACGACGGTCCGCCCCACCTCGTGGCAGAGGACGTACAGATGCGGGGCGCTGCCGTGCATGAGCCCGAGCGTGACGCCGGAATAGATCGGGTGCAGGATCGCGCCCTGCCCCTCCACCCAGAGCAGGTCGCCGCGCTCGGCGCCCTCGACGACGAGGCGCTCGGCGGCACCCGCGAGGAAGTCCGACACGACCGCGTCGACCGAGATCCCCCAGCCCGCGATCGCGATCCCCGTCTGGCCGGTCGGGACGAAGACCGACCTGAGGCCCCGACGGCGCGCCTCGAGATCGAGCTCGCAGACGGCGGTCATCTTCCCGATCGCGCAGTCGGAACCGACGGCCAGGACGATGGTCGCATCGACGTCGAGGTTCGCGCCCGTCGCTGTGCTGAGATCGGCGGGCGGCTCGCGCAGGTCGCGCAGCTCCACGCCGTGCTCCGCTGCGAGCTCGGGCAGCCCCGGGATGTCGCGGAGGCGGACATGGAGCCCGTTCTCGACGTCCAGCCCCTTCGAGACGCAGGTCTTCAGCAGCTCCTGCCAGTCGCCGGGAAAATGGCCGCCCTGGGTGACGACGCCGACCAGGGCCGTGTCCGGCTCGAACGCGAGCGCTTCGTCGACTGTGCCCACGATCGGCACGCCGTCGTCCGTCTCCCCGGCCCTGCTCGAATCCACGATCGCGACGACCGACTCGCGCCGGTATCGCATCACCCCGCGCAGGGTCTTCCCGTAGTGCGGATCGTGCGAGAACTCCTCAGCGAGAACGACGTACTTCTTCTCTGACACCGAGTCCGGGCTCTGTCGGGGGAAGTTGGACGCCGCCGCTGAACGGGACGCCGGGCCACGGGTCGTCCGCGAGCAGGAGGTTGCCGTCGAGGTCGACGTGGTCGCAGAGGCTCGCGATCTGCGTGCCCGCGGAGATGCCGAGCCCCGACTCGATCATGCAGCCGAGCATCACGCCGAGGCCGAGCGCGCGCGCCGCGTGCACCATCCGCACCGCCTCTCGGATCCCGCCCGACTTCGCCAGCTTGATGTTGATCCCGTGCGCGCGTTCCGCGCAGGCGGCGACGTCGCCGAGGTGATGACAGTCCTCATCGACGTAGATGGGAATCGGGGACATCGCCTTCAGCTTCGGGCCGTTGGGATCGCCGTCCGGCAGCGGCTGCTCGCAGTACTGGACACCGAGCTCGGCGAGCTGCGGCAAGGCCTCGACCGCCTCGTCGTAGGTCCAGTACTCGTTGACGTCGACCTGGAGCGGGACGTCCGTTACCGTCCGCACCGCGCGCACGCGCTCGACGTCGAGCCCGTCGCGTGCGCCGAGCTTGAGCTTCAGGCGCAGGAAGTCCATCGTCCGGGCAGCCCGTCTCGCCATGTCGTCCGGATCGCCGAGCCAGATCGTCCACGAGGTCGGCGGTCCCTCGCGGCGTAGGCCGAGCAGGCGCCAGACAGGCTGGCCGACGAGCTTCCCCTGCAGGTCGTGGAGCGCGGCGTCGATAGCCGAGCGCGCCCCCCATTCACGGGGAGCGAGCCGGCTCTCGATCTGCTCGAGGGCGAACGGATCGTCTCCGAGCGCCTGCGCGTGCTCCTCCAAATAGGCGAGCGCGGAGTCGGCCGTCTCCCCCCGGTAGTCGACCGGGGAGCCTTCGCCATAGCCGGAGACGCCGTCGTGGGAGAGCTCGACCTGGACCACCTGCTCGGTGTCCCTCGCGTCCCGCGAGATCACGAACGTCTCGGCGAGCCGGAGCGTCTCGATCCGGGCGGTCAGCTGCATCGGGGCTACACTACTGAGCCCCCGCGCCTGTAGCTCAGGGGATAGAGCGTGCGCCTCCGGAGCGCAAGGTCGCAGGTTCGATTCCTGCCAGGCGCATACACTGGACCGCTGCGCGGAGCACGGAACGTCTTGCGGGAACGATTCACGACTCGCTCTCCAACATGCCTCTGAGCATGTCCGCCAACTGGTCGTGCTTCGACGGTCCCGCCTTCCTCGCAACCCTGCTGTCGGAGCGCGCTAGAGACGACCGCAGCCTGACAAATGGTGGAGGGGGCCGAGGCGGCCCCCTCCGAATCGCCTCCAGTGGCCGGTTAGAAGAAGCTCCGGATCCAGCTGAGGACTGCTGGAACGTCGACCCGCTGGGAGTACCCGACACCAGAGCAGTTCACGTTCGTGACGTACGAGTTCACGCCGAGAACGGTGGTGGTGCCGCCAAGCAGGTCGGGTCCGCCCGAATCACCGAAGCAGGTACCGCCAGACCCGCCGCCTGGGTTCAGCGCCAGGCGCAGGAACTCCGCACTGTGGACGAAGTTCCCCGAGACAAGCTCCGATGGCGCGAACATCCGCTGCCGTGGTCCCGTCCACCTGTAGAACGGCGGCGGCTGTGGCAACAGGTTGCCCGGGATGTTCGCTTGGAACTGAACGCCGTAGCCGACGAAATCGACCGGCGTCTTGTTTGTCAGCGTGTCGACGAGACCAGCCGCGGGAAGCTGCGCGAAGCCGACCGTTGTCACACCGGTCGTGAGCTTCACGACACCGACGTCACGATTGGCGAACTTCGGCAAACCGTTCCCGCACCCAGTACAAAAATCCGGGTTCGGGTGCGGCGCGCCTCCGGCATCCCCCTTGCACGGATACCCGTCGAACAGCGGCGAGCTGGTGCACGAAACCACTCCGGTCGGGCTCGCCTGCAGAGCCGCGAGGTAGTCCGGATCGGTGAGGATCGGTCCCTCTGCCATCCACACCTCGACGTGAGCTGCGGGCGGCTCGGTGCAATGCCCTGCGGTGAGGAAGACCGTCGGCGTCAACAGCGAACCACTGCAGCGCCACAACGGAATGCCGTCCTTGTCGATGGCGACCATCAACCCAACGTAGGGATGGTGGCCGGCGTCGGGCTGGCCGTTCGTGATGGCCATCGCACCGCTCGCCCCGATGAGCATCGTGGCAGCCGTAACGACGAGCGCCAGCGCCCTTCCAAACACGTGCATCTAGATCTCCCCTCCTAGACTACAAACACGTCATAGCCCGGCCCCTGTCCCCCCAAACCCCAGGGCCGCAAAGGGGGTGCCCCCGGGAGAGCCGTCCCAACCGCTGGCCGTCTTATGCGCGGGCGCAGGGGCTCAGGGCTAGTTGCGCTTCCGGCTCCCCTGACGTTTGCCCGTCGCGCTCCTCGATCCGAAGCGGCTTCGCTCGCGCATTCAGGCACCCCCCACCCCGCTCGTTGCCGGATGGCGGGAACTTCCCGCAGGTTCGATGCCTGCCAGGCGCATCGCGAGAGTCGCAGCCACGCGGTTGCCGCATTCCTCGACGTGTCAGACGTGCCGTGCGTGCCATGTTGTGCAGAGCGTGCGTGCCCCGGTGGTGTTCGCGCGTGTTGCCGAACATGGCGACGCTCTGCTCCGCGCTTGTCTTATGTGCCGAGCAGCCGGCGGAGTTTGAGTCCGGAGAGCGCTGCGTGCGCGTCGGCGAGCGTCCGGATCATCCCGTCCATGTCCGCTTGCCCCGGGTTAGCTCGGAAGAGTCCGACCGATACGTAGGCTCCGCCGATCCTCCCCCAGGCGGCGAGGTCGCGAGAGAGCGCCCGCGCGAGCCTGACCTGGTACGTCTCCCACGCTGCGGTGTGGAATCCTGCGGCCGCGACCCACTCGCGGGTTAGCCGGCCTGCCTGCACGTCCTGCGCCAGGCTGCCCATGGTCGCGAGCTCGGCCAGTACAAGGAACTTCGCCTCCGTGAAATCACGCTGACCGCGCAGCCACTCGTTGAGGAGTGTGGCCACGATCCCGCCGCCGAGCGCGGCGACGATCAGCGCGAGCGCCTGCACGCCCAAGGAGGCTACTCACGCCGGCGGGCAGCAGCCGCGTCCGTCACACGCACAGGCTTGGCGCGTCTCGGTCGGGTCGTGAGCCGGGGATGGCCGAGCCGCCCGAGAAGCGGCCGACCGCCGGGATGCCGCGGAGCGCGCGATGGTCGAGTGGCCTCGCCCTCGGGTTCGCCTTCGGCGCCTCCGCGCCGGCCTCCAGCACGGCCCG
This sequence comes from Gaiellaceae bacterium, assembly GCA_035764165.1. GTDB lineage: Bacteria > Actinomycetota > Thermoleophilia > Gaiellales > Gaiellaceae > 3-1-20CM-4-69-9. The sequence continues at coordinate 22,627 of DASTZS010000075.1, forward strand.
GGCGACCTGCCGCATCAGCCCGGTCTCGATCTCCCGCTGGCGAAACTTCGACGCAAGGATGTTCACTCGTCGACCATGCGGAGCTCGTCCCGAATCTTGACCATGGCCGCGTCGAGCCTCTCCCTGTACGCCGCGGGCGAGATGCCGAGGATGCGGCCGGCGCGCCTGGCGCCGTAGCCGGCTGCCGCGAGCTGCAGGGCGTCGATCTGCTTGCTAGTGCAGCGAGCCTGGGCTGCCAGGCGGACGGGTTGGGGCAGCGCGTCCCAGCCGTGGCCTATGTCCGTGTCGGCCGACATTTACCGCATGGACAACACTACTCCGTTGCCCACTTTGGGAACAGGTCAGGTGGTCACGCGCGACCCAGCGCTGCTCTATTCCTCGGCGCTGCGCTGCCCGTCGCTGCGCTGCCCGTCGCTGCGACCGTCACGCCCGCGGCCACCCCAGCGGCACCCACCAGGATCGCGGTCACCTTCGCCCACGCCGGCGTTCCATGGTGAGGTGGCGTCCAGTTTGCGGGACGGTTGTAGAGGTGGCCTGATGACGCCGGCCGGTGTACAGCCGTGCTGGTCCAGATGGCTCCGGCCGCGCCGAGACCGATCACGACGAACGCGATCGCCAGCACAACTCGCATCTCTCTCACCTCCACTTGCGAGGATCGCACGAGCCTGTCCCTGACGCATCGGGGCATACGCGGACGGAAGCTCGGGACCTTCGTACACTCTTTCTCGCGGAAACGGGGCGGAGTGGCCGGACCTCACGTCCATTTGGCGATGATCAGGCCGCCCCCCCGGCGGGCTGACCGTAGTGGTTTACGAGCGACCGATATGAGTCACGGGAGTGACGCGTAAGGGATGAAACGAACGCGCGCACCGTCGGCGACAACCATCCCCGAGTCTATGAACCGGGCTTCGGTGCCGAACGCGGCGACGCCGTCGCGTCCGTCCGCGAGCCCGACGACGTGCACTGCGCCGGCGAGGGTGTACGCCGCAAGCCCGTGGCCGGCGTCCTGGAGCCGCAGTTCTGCGCGCGTCGGACAGTGGGGTTCGCTGAAGTGGGTGCAGTCGCGGCCGACCGTCGTTGTCGGCAACGGCCAGCTCCGGATCAAGTTGCCGTCGATAAGGCTGTAGACACGGAGCTCCCCCGGCACGAGCGCGACAAGGTCCTCTCCGAGTAGTTGCGCGTCGGCCGCCGCTACGGGGATCGCGCGCAGTTCGTTCCCGAAAGGATCGATGATGACTAGCGACCCGTAACGGAGCAGGACGATGCGCTGGCCGTCGGTGTCGAGCGGGACGAGCGGTGCGACGGAGCGTGGCGATGCGGCGTAGGCGATTGCTGTGCATGGGCAGCCGGCGGTGGTCGCGCGGTAAAGCGTCTCGATGGTGGTGCCACCGGGGTAGGCGCCTGTGGTGCTCCAAACGGCGTAGGCGAGCATGTCCCCGGCGCCGACGAGCGCGCCGCCGAGCGAGTCCTCCGGGTTCGGCCAGCCGAGGCCGTGGGCGAGCGTGTAAAGCGTGGCGGGGGGACCGTCCGTTGAGGAGTAGAGGTACCACGAGTACGGGGCCTGCCCGGGCGTCTTGTATCCCCAGGCGACTCGCCCACCCGCAACCGCAAGGTCAGTGATCGCGAAACGGCTCAGGTCACCGAGACAACGAGCATCGCCGGCGACCTGAGTGCCGGCGCCGCCGGATCGCGGCAACCACGAGAAGATGTTGAGGCAGGACGCATATGCGACTCGCCCTCCGTCTGCGGCCAGCTGGTTGACGAGTCCTCCCGCGAAGATCCCGTCGGTGCGAGCGGGCTTACGGAAGCGGACGCCTTTCACCGGCCTGACCCACGTTAGCGAGAAGATCTGTCCGCCATATGGTGCGTCGCGTCTGACGACGGTGCGCGTACGACCGCGGAGCGTCACCACCTTCAGGTCTCCGGTCTCTGCGACATCGCTGGCCACTCGTCCCGTGATGTATGCGATCGCTGTCGAGTCAGGCGACCACGACAGCTCGAACGCGGGCTCCGTCGTCAGCTGCTTGACGGCCCCCGGAACCGTGCGGAGTACGATCCCGTGCTCGTCCGCTGTGGCAAGCATGCGCCCGTTCGGCGACGGAACGTCGCGCGAGCCGGAGAAGCGACGCGGAAATCCGGACCCAGACCATGGCTTCGGTGACGTTCCGTTCGCGTTCGCGACCCAGGTGTGGTCATAGCCCGGCCCGATCCACCCATAGCTGAGGCGCTTCCCATTGGAAGACAAGCTCGGCCAGGCGAACCCGCACGCAAACGGAGTGTCGCACCGATACGGAGGGTCGATCGGAGGGGGACGATCGAATGTCACCTGCCCGAGCGGCGCACGCCCCGAAGGATCTACCGCGAAAATCTGCATCGGCCCGAGCCAGTCACTCGAATACAAAATCCGCGACGGCCCGCGTCGAGTTGCCCCAAAGGCAGGGCCTGACAAAGCTCCCGCAGCAGTCAGCAGCGAAATCGCAAAGACAGTGAACTGCTTCCGCACGTACTGAGACTACGACGCGTTCCTAACCAAGTGGTAACCGGATAGGGGTCAACTAGCGCACTGTCGCCACAAATCCCCCGACGAGCCGCGCTCCGCGCCGGCCGTTGCACGACCGGTGCGCCGCTCTGAGGTTCGTCTCGTCGTCGCTGCCGCCGTACAAACGCGGCACGACGTGGTCGGCGACCGCGGGGTCGTCGACGGTGAACGGACCGCCGCACAGCCAGCAGGCCGTGGCTGTCGCGCGCACACGAGCTGCGGCGCGGGTGTATGAGCCGGTCCGCGTGGGCGGCTTAGGGTGTCGATCGCAGCGATTACCCCGTTGACAAGGCCGACCGCAGATCGAACAGGAGCGCAGAGGGCTCACGGCTCTGCCCTCGTGCAGCGCAGAAGCGGCCACGGCTCGATCCTGTCCCCCATCTGAAGCTCACGCTCCGGGAAAGCTCCACGCCGTTCGGCTCGCTCGAGGACGCGGCGAACATCGGCACCACCCAGCGTCTCGTGGCGGATCAGCTCGTCCGCGAGCGCGCGGACGAGGCGGAGGGCACGCGGGCGTTGCAGCAGGTCGATGGTCTGGGATTGCAAAAGCTCGAACTGCGCACGCGCGCCGAGGCGGCCGGCGAGCAGGTAGGCGGCGTCGTAGGCGATCTTCGTGTCGGAGTCGAGCTCTGGCAGGTCCGCGTCAGCTCGCGCCGCGGGAGCTGCGCACGTTCAACCTCGGCACGGTGACCGCGATCGTTCGCGCGAAGCAAGCCGCACCAGTGCACACGCGCCCGCTCAAGCCGCCCGCGGGCCACCGCTACCCCGACACGTTCTACGTCCAGGTTGCGGAGCGCTACCGCGCCGCACAGCGGGCCGGAACGGGCAGAAGAGCCCCGGTGCAGGCGATCGCCGACGAGGCCGGCGTGCCACGCACCACGGCCGCCCGGTGGGTCAAAGAGGCGCGAGCCCGGGGGAAACTGCCGGACGCGCCGGGGCAGGGGAAGGTGTCCGATGCCTAGCGCCTGGGTGATCGAGCGCACGACGCAGAAGGGCAAGCGCCGGCACGTGGTCAGGTTCCGGGTCGGTGGCCGCGAGTCACGGATGCAGCATTGGGGCTCATACCGGCGCAAGCGTGAGGCGGACGCCGCGCGAGACTACGTCGCGGGCGAGCTCGCGCACGGGCGCGTGCCCGAGCGTCGCCTCGTCGCCGAGATGCAGGTGCCGACGTTCACCGAGGCCGCGCGATCGTGGCAGAGCTCGCGGGTCGACGTCGCGGAGAACACACGCCTGCAGCACCGCAGCGCCGTCCGCGCGATGTTGCCGGCGCTCGGCTCGAAGCGCATCGACCAGATCAGCATCGCCGACGTCACCGAGCTCGTGCGCGAGCTGAGCAAGACGCGTAAGCGCGAGACTGTGCGCAAGAGCCTCCTCGCACTGGCGATGGTGTTCGACCACGCCAGCGTCAGCCCGAACGTCGCGCGCGACAAGGCGATCAAGCTGCCGCGCGAGGTCAGGCCCGAGATCGTGCCGCCGACCGCTGACGCCGTCGAGGCTGTGGCGCGGTTGCTGCCACGGCGATACGTCCTGCCGCTGCTCCTGCTCGACGCGACCGGCGCGCGGGTCGGCGAGCTCGCCGCGCTCACGTGGGCCGACGTCGACGAGCAGCGGGGACGCTGGCGCGTCTCGGCGGCCGCCTCGAAGACGCGGACGGCGCGATGGGTCTCCGTCCCTCCCCTCCTCTTCGAGGCCGTCACCGAGCTCGTGCCGCGTGAAGATCGCGTCCCCGAGCGCAAGGTCTTCCAGGGCTTCGGCGTAGACAGGTTCAGGACGGCGATCCGGCGCGCGTGCGTCGCGGCCGGCGTGCCGGTCTTCTCGCCGCACGACCTGCGTCACCGGCGCGTGACGCTGCTCCACTTGAGCGGGACGCCGTGGAGCCGGATCGGCGAGGCGGTCGGCCAGCGCAATCTCGCCGTTACGGCGAACACGTACTCGCACGTGCTCGCCGACGAGACTGAGCTCGACTACGCCGAGCTGCTCAGCCGCGTTGCGGCCTGAAAACGGGCCGATTGAGCCCAGAGGCGTGCGAGCCTGCGTGCCCCGGTGGTGTCCCGGCGGGGCCGAAAGTGCCCGTTTGCAGGGCAGGTTCGATGCCTGCCAGGCGCATCACGGACTCGCGTCTAGCTCAGACGGTACGGAACGCTCGTGAGGATCACGCGCGGCTCGAAGAGCAGCAGTCGCTTGATATAGAGGGCGCGCTGGTTGTGCAAGAGCCGCTGCGGACCGCCGAAGATGAGCTCCGGCATGACCACGACGGCCACCGTGTCCGGATCTGCGGTGACTCGCCGGAGGTAGTGCAGCAGTGGGTCGCCGATGTCGCGGAACTCGGCTTCTTCCACTTCGAGTGGCAGTCCCATCCCCTGTTCGAGCCAGTCGGCCCGGACACGCTCGGCCTCGTCGGCCTCGACGGCGAAGAAGAGCGCTCTCGTGTCCTCGAAGCCAAGCGTGTGCGCGTAGTTCACCGCCCGCAGCGATGCCGCATGCGCGCCGGAGACGAGGACCCGGCAGACCGCCCGCTGCGGCACCCGCCGCGCTCCCGGCTCCGGTGCGACGATCGGGACATCGGTGACCACCACACCGGGCTCGGTCAGGAGACGCAGCTTGAGCGAGAACTGTGTTCGGCGCGCGACCGCCTCCACGAGTGACCTCCGTCGAAAGAGTTCCGGCACCACGACCGTCACGAAGTTCGACTCCCCGCGAGGTAGCGCCCAGAGGTATTCGATCACAGCATCCACTCGGCCGTCCTCGGGCGACAGCACCTCGAGGTCCGGATGCAGGTCGGTCAGCGTGCGAAACCGCGGGCGGATGCCGGGGTCGGTGTGGCCGCCGCGCACATGGATCGCGCGGAAGCCGTCGCCGGCGATTCGGCGTGCGTACCAGAGCGCCTCTTGCAGCGCGGCGTCCGCGGAGTCGACGAAGAGCACGACCTGGTTCGTCGCTTCCGGTGCAGCGCGAACGGCGCCGATACCCGCCCGGAGCCTCCGCGCCACCTTCCGGTAGTGGCGCTTGACGAGGAAGAACACGCCGATCAGCAGCGGCACCGCCACGGTCACCATCCAGGCTCCCGCAGTGAACTTCGCCTGGATGACGAGGATCGTGACGAACCCAGTCGTGGCGGCGCCGATCCCGTTGATGACGGCTTTCCTGTGCCAGCCGGGGTCCTGGCGCCGGCGCCAGTAACGCACCATTCCCGCTTGCGACAAGGTGAAGGCCGTGAAGACACCGACGACGTAGAGGTGAATCAGAGAGATGACGTCGGCATGGAAGATCCAGATCAGCAAGGACGCCAGCGCGGCCAGCACGATGATCCCGTTCGAATAGACCAGGCGGTCGCCGAGGTTCACGAACTGCCGAGGGAAGAAACGGTCGCGCGCCAGGACTGCGGCAAGGCGCGGGAACCCCTGATACGAGGTGTTGGCGGCCAGGATGAGGATCGCGAAGGTGAGCACCTGAACCGCCCAGTACATGCCCGACCACGACGACGACGGGGGAAAGACGGCTCGTGCGATCTCGGAGACGAGCGAAACGCTCTCGCTCGGGCGTGCGTGCATCTGCACGGTGAGGTACGAGACCCCGAGAAACAGGCTGATCGAGATGACGCCGAGGACACTGAGCGTCTTCGCGGCATTCTTGCCCTTTGGCGGCCGGAACGCGCCGACCCCGTTGGAGATCGCCTCGACACCGGTCAGCGCGACGGCGCCCGACGCAAACGCGCGGACAAGCAGGAAGACACCGACCGTCCCCGCCCCCACCGGGACCGGATCCGGAACGTGCGCCTGTGGTGCGGTCCCCAACAGGGATTTCACGATCCCGACCCCCACCAGCACGTACATCGCGGCGACGAACGAATACGTGGGAAGTGCGAAGGCGATGCCCGACTCACGAACGCCGCGGAGGTTCACGAGCGTGAGGAGAACCACCGAGACAAGGGACAGCGTGACCTTGTGTCCCTCGAGTGACGGAACGGCCGAGACGAGCGCGAGCACGCCGGCGGCGACGGAGACGGCCACAGTCAGCACATAGTCCACGAGCAGCGCAGCAGCGCCGACGAGGCTCGCCATCGTGCCGAGATTCTCCTTCGCCACGACGTAGGCGCCGCCGCTCGTCTGGTACGCCTGAACCGTCTGCCTGTACGAGAGGATGACGATCGCGAGCAGCGCGGCGATCGCCGCCGAGATCGGCAGGATGAAGTGCGCCGCCGCGGCAGAGGCCGCCACGAGCACCACCAGACCGGACTCCGTCGCATACGCCACCGACGAGAGCGGATCCGAGGCGAAGACCGGCAGAGCGAGCTTTTTGGAGATGAGGGTCTCCTCGAGCTCGCGGGTCGCCCGAGGCCGGCCGACAAGCACGCGCTTCAGCGAGTCGAGTCGCTCGCCTCGCTGGATCCGAGGCGCCTGCCGCGCCTCTTCGGTCGTATCGATCATGGACGTCGCGTCGGAGCCCCTTGACACGAAGCTAGCGACCCGGCGAGCCTCAGCGAGTGCGGCGTCACGAATCTCTAGAACTTCTTAAGAGCCGTGTCGCGTCGACTGAGCCCCCGGCGTAACCTTCGTTTCCAGACCCATGCGCGTCAGGAGAGCTCTGTTCAGCCTCGCCGCGGTGGCAGCCGTCACCGGGGCTGTGTACGCGCTTCGTCCCGTCGCGCCGATCCTCAGCCTCGGCGTGATCTATCTCTTTGCCGTGTTGCCGGTGGCGGCGCTGTGGGGACTCCCGTACGCGGTGGCAGTGTCGGTGGTGAGCATGCTCGCGTTCAACTTTCTCTTTCTCCCACCCACGCACACCTTCAGGCTGGCCGACTCGGAGAACTGGGTGGCTCTCGCCGTCTATCTCGTCACGGCGGTGAGCGTCAGCGAGCTTGCTGCACGTGCGCGCCGCCGCGCAGCCGAGGCGGAGCGGCTCGCACGAGACGCACGAGATGCGGAGACGCTGCGACGCAGCGACGCGGTCAAGACGGCGGTTCTCCGCTCGGTCAGCCACGACCTGCGCTCGCCGATCACCGCGATTCTGACCGCCGGGGACGTCTTGGAGACCTCCGCAGAGACTCTCTCCTCCGAAGAGCGCGAGGAGCTCCACGCCTCGATTCGCCTGCAGGCACGAAGGCTCAGCAGAGTCGTCTCGAACATGCTCGACCTCTCGAAGCTGGAGGCCGATGCCGCCCAGCCGGCGCCGGAGCTCTGGACCGTCGACAGCCTCATCGCCAGGGCACTCGAAGCGATCGGCCCCGACAACGAGCGAGTCGAGGCGGTCCTGCCGGACGACTCACATCCGGTCCTCGTCGACGCAGCACAGCTCGAGCACGCACTTGTCAATCTGCTCGAGAACGCGCTCAAGTTCTCCTCGCCCACGGATCCCGTCGAGTTGAGCGCCGACACCGTCGGCGACGAGGTGGTCCTCCGCGTCACCGACCACGGGCCTGGCATTCCGGCGGGCGAGCGAGAGGCGATCTTCGAACCGTTCGCCCGCGGCACGAGCGGCGACCGCGGAGCGGGCTCCGGGCTCGGGCTCGCAATCGCCCGAGGGTTTGTCCAGCTCAACGGCGGCCGGCTGTGGATCGATCCGGCACCGGCACGCGGCACGACCTTTGCGCTGTCGCTTCCGGCTGCGAAGCTTCTCGCCGAAGTCGAGCGATGAGCAACGACCGCATCCTCGTCGTCGACGACGAACAGCAGATCCTGCGCGCGGTCCAGATGAAGCTGAGAGGTGCGGGGTACGCCGTGGACACGGCGGCCACGGCGCAGGAGGCGCTGATCAAGGCCGGCATGCGGCCCCCTGCGGCGGTCATTCTCGACGTCCTCTTGCCCGACGGCCGCGGCACGGACGTCTGCCGCGAACTGCGGACGTGGTACACGGGTCCGATCGTCGTGCTGTCGGCGGTGGGCGAGGAGAAAGAGAAGGTCGATGCACTCGACGCGGGCGCCGACGACTACGTCACGAAGCCGTTCGGCGGCGACGAGTTGCTCGCTCGCCTCCGCGCGGTATTGCGACGCGTGGCGCACTCGACTGAGAACGTCATCACGGTCGGAGCTCTGAGCGTCGATCTCGAGAAGCGGGTCGTGACAATGGAGGGCCGGGTGGTCACGCTGACGCCGATCGAGTACGACCTGCTGCGTGTCCTCGCGCAGAACGAGGGCAAGCTCCTGACGCACCCCGCGCTGCTGCGCGAGGTCTGGGGGCCCGCCTTCCAGGAAGAGTCGAACTACCTCCACGTCCACGTCTCTCATCTGCGGCGGAAGATCGAGCCGGATCCGGCACGCCCGCGGTATCTGCTCAACCAGCCCGGCGTCGGTTATCGCATCGTCGACCCGACAGAAGTCGCCGTGCCTTAGGGGTTTCTTAAGCCGCACGGCCGAGACTTAAGGGAGGCTTACGTCGGGCGTCCGTACCGTCGGCAGCGGTGGCGGCCGACCTCGGATTCCAGCGCCTGCTCGTTCCCGTGGCCGAGAGCGCGGAGACGGAGCAGGCCGTCGACGTTGCATGCCGACTCGCCACGCAGCGCGCCGCGGTGGTAACGCTCGTCGCGGTGGTCGAGATTCCGCCCTTGCTGCCGCTCGACGCACACATGGTGGAAGAAGAGGCCCGCAACCAGCAGTTGCTCAAACGGCACGCGGCGATCGTCGATTCCTACGGCGTCGGCCTCTCCCGTCGACTCCTGCGTGGACGCGACGCCGCTGCACCGATCCTCGCGCAAGCCGAGGCATCGGACTGCGAGGTCATCCTCCTCGGCGTCCCCCACCGGCGGACGACGAAGCGGGGACTACCGGCGTTCGGTAGCACCGTCGAGCATGTGCTGAAGCGGGCGCCGTGCCGCGTCATGCTGATCGGCCCTGCGCCGCCCGCCGTCTCCTCGGTGCACGCAGCGGCATAGCTCCCCGCTCTCGTTAGGCTCGCCGCGTGCGGGCTTATCTGCGCAGCTTGAACCCTCAGCTGCCGCGCGACGTCTGGATCCTGCAGGCGGGCGGGCTCGCGAACATGTTCGGCAACGGCGTCATCGGGCCGTTCCTGATCATCTACCTGCACAACGTCCGGGGCATCTCGCTCGGCGTCGCCGGCCTCGTCGTCGCCGCGAACTCCGCCGCGGGGCTCCTGTCGGTCTTCGTCGGCGGTGCGTTGTCCGACCGTCTCGGGCCGCGCAGGGTGCTCGGCGGCTCCCTGGTTGTGATGGCGATCGCGTTCGGCCTCTTCCCGTTCGTTCGCGAGGCGTGGCATGCCGTCGTGCTCAATCTGCTCGCGGGTGCGGGCAGCGGCTCCTTCTGGCCGAACCAGTCGACCCTCCTCAGCTCGCTCACGCCGAAGGAGCGGCGGCACGCCGCGTTCGCGCAGCAGCGCATGACGATGAACGTCGGCATCGCGCTCGGCGGGCTCGTCGCCGGCGCGATCGCGCGCACCGACCGGCCGAGCACGTTCACGGTGCTGTTCCTGCTCAACAGTGTGACGTTCCTCGTCTTCGTCGGCGTGCTGCAGTTCGTGCGGGCGACGCGTCACCGGGAGGCCCACCACGAGCCGGGACGGTACGCGGACGTCGTCCGCAACCGGACCTTCATAGCCTACGTGGCATTGAACGTCGTCTTCATCGGCGGCGGCCTCGCGGTGATGGCCGAGCTGCTGCCGCCCTTCGCGAAGAACACGGCGCACGTCAGCGAGCCGGCGATCGGGGTGATCTGGTTCGTGTTCTCCGGCATCGTCGCGTTGGCGCAACTTCCGATCGTGAAGCTCGTCGAAGGGAAGCGCCGCATGCCCGGGCTGGCGCTGATGGGAGTCGTGTGGGCCGGGACCCTCCTCGCGGTCATGGCCGGCGGCGGCTGGCTCACCGGAACGCAGGCGGCGCTCGTGTTCGGCGTCGCGGTTGCGGTCTTCGCGGTCGGCGAGTGCCTGCACGGTGCGATCTACGCACCGCTGGTCGTCGACCTCGCGGAGCCGCGCCTGCTCGGCCGCTACATGGCCTTCTCGAGCTTCTCGTGGCAGCTCGGCTGGTTGCTCGGTCCGGCCGCGGGCGGATTCGCCTTGCAGCATGAGCCGCTCGCGCTGTGGCCTGCCGCCGCGGCTATCTGCCTGCTCGCCTCCGGCTACGCGCTCGCGCTCGAGCGGCGGATTCCGGCGGCGCTCCGCGTCACGCCGAAGGGTTCCGGCGCAGGCGTCACGGGTACGATGGCGAACATGACGCTGGCGACCGACGAACCCCTCAGTACCGATGCCCAGCCTCCCCCGCATCCGGCGGACGAGGCCTCGCGGATTCGCAGAGGCGGTCGGCGCGCGCCCGGAACCACGCGTCGCTGAGCTCAGCGCCGACGGCCTCACCTGGATCCACCTCGATCCGCCGATCGACCCGGAGACGGTCAACGCGCTCCGCGAGCGGTTCGGCTGGCACCCGCTCGACGTCGAGGACGTCCTCTCGAAGCGCCAGCGGCCGAAGGTCGACGACTACGTCGAGGACGGCTACCTCTTCGGCGTCCTCCACTTTCCCGCGTACGACAAGAGCGTCCAGCGGCTGAACGCGGCGGAGCTCGACTTCTTCCTCGGGCCCGACTATCTCGTCACGATCTCGAACGTCGAGCTCCTCCCTGTCACGCGGCTCTTCAACCGGCTGCAGGAAGACGAGCGACTTCGGGACCAGCTGTTCAGCAAGGTGTCCGGACGACTTCTCTACGAGGTGCTCGACGACCTCTTCGACTACTGCTTCCCGATCCTCGACAAGATCGCCTACAAGCTCGACTCGATCGAGGACGACATCGAGGACCGCCGCTCCGAGGAGATCGTCACCGACATCTCCAAGGTGAAGCAGGAGATCATCTCGTACCGCAAGATCATCAAGCCGCAGCGTCCTGCGCTGCGCCTGCTGGAGCGGCACATCGAACGCTTCCTGCCCGAGGACCTCGAGCTCTACTTCGACGACCTGGTGGACGCCTCGGAGCGAATCTGGGACCTCCTCGACAACTACAAGGAGGTCGTGGAGGCCCTCGAGGCCACCAACGAGTCCGTCATCTCGCACCGGCAGAACAACGTGCTGCGGCTGCTGACGGTCATGAGCGTGATCATCCTGCCGGTGACACTCATCACGGGCATCTTCGGGATGAACGTCCACTTCCCGGGCTACGGAACCGCCGAGGCGTTCTGGATCATCATCGCGGCGATGATCGGCACCGCGGCGAGCCTCGCTGCCTTCTTCAGGTACAAGGGCTGGCTCTAGGCCTCCCTCGTTCGAGCCATCCAGCGTCACTCCTTCGGGCCGACTCTTAGGAGCATGTCCGCCGCCCACGGACGCAGGGGTCTCGCTCTGCTGGTCGCCGCCCTCGCCGCACTCGCGATCGGCAGCGCCACGCCTGCGGCCGGACGTCCAGGGCTGAAGGAGCTGACCGCCGCCGGGCTCGGCCACGGCGAGGGCCGCGTCCACTCGCGTGTGCTCGTGCACGGTGGCCGCCGCCTGTCGGCGCTCCCTCTGACCGCGTGGGGCGGCGTGTACACCACGAAGAGCGGCGCGCGCGTCTCGGTGTATGCCTCGAGCACCTATCCGGTCGACCAGGCGGCCAATCAGTCCGCGGCCGACTACGTCGACAGCCTCGTGCACGGCCAGGAGATCGCGTCCGTGAAGCTGTACTTCGCGCCGCCCGACGAGGTCGGCCGGCTGTGCGGGTCCGCCGAGGCGGACGGATGCTATTCGCCGAGCACCGGCGAGATCGTCTCGGTCGGCGAGGACTCGCAGTGGAGCACCGTCGAGGAGGTCGTGGCGCACGAGTACGGGCACCACGTCGCCGCGAACCGCGTGAACACGCCCTGGCCGGCGGTCGCCTGGGGCACGAAGCGCTGGGCGACCTACGAGGGCGTCTGCGAGAAGACCGCGAGCGGAACGGCCTTCCCCGGCGACGAGGGCGAGCACTACTTCCAAAATCCCGGCGAGTCGTTCGCCGAGTCGTACCTGCACCTGAACGAGCTGAAGCTCGGCGTCGCCGAGACCCCGTGGGGCTACGACCCGACGTTCGTCCCCGACGCGAAGGCACTGGCGGCGATCGAGCAGGACGTGCTGGAACCGTGGACGACCTACTCGCTCCAGCACTGGTCGGGACGGTTCTCGCGTCGCGGTCAGCGGGGAACCGCCACGCTGCAGGCGCCGCTCGACGGCACCGTCGCCGTCCAGCTGAAGGGTCCTGCGGGGTCGTCACTCCGCCTCTCGGGCGTGCCGCACGTCAAGCGGGCGTCGAAGACGCTCACCGCAGGCACGGTCTGCGGCCAGCGCTCCGTGACGGTCCGGGTGACCGCCGGGCGCGCGGGGCGCTTCATGGTCACCGCCGCCACCCCCTAGACGGGTGAAGGACTTCGGTCCGCGCAACCGAAGTGGTCGGCGGCCCGTTCCATTGACGAGATGCTCACACTCCAGGCGATCCTCCTCACCTCCTCCGTCCTCATCGTCCTGGGCATGGTCGGCTCGCTGATGCTGCTCGCCACGCTCCGCGCGCGCATCGAGCCCGAGGCGGTCCCGGTCGAGACGGCCGAGCAGCCGCTCTAGACTCGCTGCGTGAAGCAGCTCTGGGCGCCCTGGCGCCTCGAATACATCAAGTCGGCCGACGACGAGCCGGACTGCGTCTTTTGCGCAGCGGTCGAGGGAGACGACGAGGAGCGGCTCGTCGTCCACCGAGCCGACCACGCGATCGTCCTGCTGAACAAGTACCCGTACTCGTCAGGCCACTTCATGGTGGCCCCCGCCCGCCACCTCGGCGAGTACGGCGATCTCTCCGACGACGAGGTGCTCGAACTGCACCGGCTCGCCTCGGCGGGCATGGGTGCGCTCGGGGAGCTCTACGCCCCTCAGGGCTACAACGTCGGGTGGAACCTCGGCCGGAGCGCCGGCGCCGGCGTCGTCGACCACGTGCACCTGCACGTGGTCCCGCGCTGGGGAGGCGACACGAACTTCATGCCGGTGCTCGCCGAAGTCAAGGTCCTGCCGGAGCATCTCGCCGACACGCGCCGGCGTCTCGAAGACGCCTGGCCGGCCTAGGCCGCGACGCGAGCGGCGCCTAGGCTGCGACGCCAGCGCCGTACTTGGTGCGTAGGTACGAGAGGTACGCCTTGGGGTCGATGCGGCTGCCGGTCGCACGCTCGAGCGTCTCCTGCGGCGAGAACTTCGCACCGTGGGCGTGCACGTGCTCACCGAGCCAGTCGCGCAATGGCTTGAACTCGCCGCGCTCGATGTGCTCCTCGAGGTCCGGAACGTCCTCAAGCACCTTCTGCCAGATCTGCACTGACATCACCGTTCCGAGGAGATAGGTGGCGAAGTAGCCGATCAGACCGGATGCCCAATGCGTGTCCTGCAACACGCCGCGCGCGTCGTCCGGCACCTCGACACCGAGGTACTGCTCCATCCGCTCGTTCCAGATCTGCGGGAGATCCCGCAGCTCGACGCGGCCGTTGACGATGTCCTGCTCCAACTCGAAGCGCAGGATGATGTGCATCCCGTACGTCACCTCGTCGGCCTTGATCCGGATCAGCGACGGCTTGACCCGGTTGATACCCGCAACGAAGCGGTCGACGTCGACGGCGTGGAGCTGCTCGGGGAAAGCTTCCTGTACGCGTGGGTAGTAGAAGCGCCAGAACTGTGGGCTGCGGCCGACGAGGTTCTCCCACAAGCGGCTCTGCGACTCATGGATGCCGAGCGAGCACGAAGCTCCTGTCGGCAGGCGCTCGAGGTGGCGCGGCAGCTGATGCGAGTAGAGCCCGTGGCCGTACTCGTGCATCGTCGAGAAGAACGACTTCATCGTGTGCGGGTCGTAGTGGGTCGTGATGCGCACGTCGTCGACTCCCGCCCCGGATGCAAACGGATGCTCGGTGGGATCGAGACGCCAGGTGTCCGGCCGGAAGCCGAAGAGCGCGACGACGTCCTTCGCAACCTCCTCCTGCCGGTCGACGGGGAAGTTCCCGCGCAGAAACGAGTCGTCGACGTCCGCGTCACGCAGCTCGGCGATCAGCGGCACGAGCTCTGGCTTCAGCTCCGCGAAGATCTCTCGCACCTCCACCGTCGTCGCGTAGGGCTCGAAGTCGTCGAGCAGGACGTCGTAGGGCTCCTCGACGTCGTCGAAGCATTCGACGTAGCGGCGCCGGAGCTCGACGTTCCGCTCGAGCGCAGGCAAGAAGAGCTCGAAGTCGGACTCCGCTCGGGCCTTGACCCAGATCGGCCGAGCCTGCGCAGAGGCGCGGGTCATCTCGGCACGAAGCTCCGCCGGAACGCGCACGGCTTTCTCGTAGGCGCGTCGGGTTACGCGGACGAGCGAGGCGTCGTCGGAGTCGAAGGGAAGCGATTCCTCGAGCGATCGCAGCTCGTCGAGCAGCCGCCCCGTCCCTGTGTCCGTCATCAGCTCGTGCGAGAGCCGGCGGAGCGTGGCGAGCTGGTCGGCGCGATGCTCGGACCCGGCGGGCGGCATCATCGTCTGCTGGTCCCAGCTGAGAACACGGCTGATGCGCTCGAGATCCATGATCCGGCCGAGCCGTTCCTGGAGCCCTGGGAGCGCCTCACTCACGGTCGGGCACCTTATCGACGCGCGCGAGCAGCTCGTCGAATGAGCGCTCGAGGCGTGCGAGCCGCTCTTCGAGTGATGCGAGGCGGTCACCGCCGGGCTCCTCGTGCGCGGCGGGTGCGTCGGCCACCTCGTCGCCGCCGAGCAGCTGCTGCCAGCGCTCCTCCTTCTGTCCGGGTCGCCGCCCCAGCCGCATCACCAGATCGCGCTGAGAGAGGCTGTCGAGCGTCTGCGCGACATCGGCGATCGACTCGAAGCGGTGCAGGCGCTCACTCCGCTGCTTGAGCTCGCCGATGGTCTGCGCGCCGCGCAGCATCAGGACGGCCAGCAGCGAGATCTCCGTGTCCGAGAGGCCGAGTGCCTCGTCGAGCAGATGCCTGTACTTGAGCGCGCGGCTGCTGGCGCCGCTCGCGAAACGGGTCCAGCCGCGGTGCGACATGCGATCGAGCGCGGCCTTGATCTCGCGCTCCTCGTAGGCGACGACCGGCTCCCGATTCGTCGCCTGGTTGCACGCGAGGCGAAGCGCGTTCAACGAGAGCGGATAGGCATCGGGCGTCGTCCGCTGTTTCTCGATCAGACAGCCGAGGACGCGGATCTCGACGGCGTCGGCATCCACGGTCGGACCTTAAGGGGCTTCGGCCGGGACGGCGCTACAATCAGCATGCGCGGACGTAGCTCAGTTGGTAGAGCATCAGCTTCCCAAGCTGAGGGTCGCGGGTTCGAACCCCGTCGTCCGCTCTTCCCTAGCTCAGTCGCTGCTCGTCGTCGGTCGCGTACCAACCTGTCTCGGGTGGACGCAGGCGAACCCACGTGCTCTTCACTTCGGTGAACATGCGAATCGCTTCGACACCGTTCTCTCGACCGTAGCCTGAGAGCGCGAAGCCTCCCCACGGAGAGGCTGGGTCGACCCGGTGATAGTCGTTGATCCACGTCGTGCCGGCCCGAAGAGCCCGGGCGACGCGATGGGCTCGCCCGACGTTCTCGGTCCACACGCCGGCGCCGAGGCCGAAGGGGACGTCGTTCGCAATCCGGACGGCCTCGGCCTCGTCGGCAAAGGGAATCACGACCACCACCGGAGCGAAGATTTCCTCCTGCGCCGCGCGGATCCGGTGGTCCGACGTGAACAGGACGGTCGGCCGGTAGAAGTGTCCGCCTCGCAGGCGCTCCCCCAGATCGGGCCGTTCACCGCCTGCAGCGAGCGTGGCGCCCGCTTGGTCGACCGCTTCACCGACATACGCCGCTGTGCGGTCGAGCGCGGCCGCCGAGATCAACGGCCCGAGCTGGGTCGACTGCCGCAGCGGGTCCCCGACGCGAACGGCGTCCGTACGCCTCGAGAATGCTTCGAGAAATCGATCCAGGATCGGTCGCTCGACCAGGACGCGTGCGCCGGCAATGCAGGTCTGGCCCTGTCCGATGAACCCGGCGAAAAGCGCGCCCTCGAGCGCAGCCTCGAAATCCGCGTCCGCGAAGACGATGTTTGCCGCTTTCCCGCCGAGCTCGAGACCCAGGCGCTTCATCGTCGAGGCGGCCTGGCGCTGGATCGCGATCCCGGTCGACGTCGATCCTGTCAGATCGAGGCGGTCGACATCCGGATGCACACTGAGCGCTTGCCCCGTCTCGCGCTGTCCAGTCAGCACTGTCAGAACCCCTTCCGGCAGGCCGGCGTCGAGCGCTATCCGAGCGAGCTCCACAACGGAGAGCGGTGCCAGCTCGCTCGGCTTGACGACGATCGTGTTGCCACACGCAAGCGCAGGTGCGATCTTCTTCGTCGCGATCAGCAACGGGTGATTCCAAGGCGTGATCGCGGCACAGACGCCGACCGGCACCCGCTCGGTGTAGTTGAGGTACTCGCCCTCCACCGGCACCGTTGAGCCTTCGATCTTGTCGCACCAGCCTGCGAAGTACCGATAGAAGGCGGGAATGATCCGCTGCTGGGCCATCGTCTCTCTGATCGGCCGGCCATTGTCGGTCGTCTCGAGCCGCGCGAGTCCTTCCGACTCCTGCTCCAGTCCGTCCGCCAGTCGGTTCAGCAGTCGGCCGCGCTCACGAGGGGCGATCGCCTGCCAGACCGCCAAGGCCCTCCGCGCTTTCGAGACCGCGGCGTCGATCGCGGCCGCATCAGCCTCCGGCAGCTCGGCGAGCACGTCCCCCGTCGCCGGGTTCTCGTCGATGAAGGTCGGCGACGACATCGAAGCTCCTAGCTCGACACGTAGTTGACGCCGAGCGCGCTGGGCGGGCGCATCCGCCGCATCAGGCCCGCCAGCGCGACCAGGGTCACGAGGTAGGGGAGCATGACGAGGAACTGGGGCGCGATGTGGACGATGCCGAGGGCCTGGAGCCGGATCTGGAATGCGTCGGCGAGCGCGAACAGCACCACGGCCGCGGCAGTCCCGAACGTACGCCAGCGCCCGAAGATGACTGCGGCGAGGGCGATGAAGCCTCTCCCGGCCGTCATGTTCTCGGTGAAGAAGCCGATCGCCGCGAGCGCGAGGAGCCCGCCTCCGGCACCGGCGAGCACACCGCACGCTCCGAGCGCGAGCGCACGCGTCAACGTCACGCGTACACCAAGCGACTCGGCGGCGGCAGGTCTTTCCCCCGCTGCTTTCAGCGCCAGCCCGATCGGAGAGCGGTTGAGGAGGAACCAGATACACGGGATCAGCAGATACGCGGCGTAGACGACGACGTTCTGGTCGAAGAACGCCTTGCCGATCCCGGGGATGTCCGCGAGCACCGGCACGTGCACGGCATTGAGAGTCGCGACCGGGCTCGTCGTCGGCCCGAGCGCGGTCGCGAGCAGGAACGACGTCAACCCGAGCGCGAAGATGTTGAGCACGATGCCGCTCACGACCTGGTTGGCGCGGAAGACCAGGCAGAGGGCGCCGTGGATCGCTGCGAGGAATACACCGCCGCCGGCGGCGGCAAGGAAGCCAACCGCGACGCTGCCGCTTCCGCGCGCTGCCCAGACGGCGGCAAAAGCGCCGCAGAGCATCATTCCTTCGAGCTCGATGTTGATCACCCCGGCTGTCTCCGAGATGAGCTCCCCCAGCGCTGCGAGCAGAAGGGGGGCCGCGAGCGCGACGGTGGCGACGAGCAGCTGCGCGAAGAAGTGGCTGTTCACAACTCCCTCCCCGACTCCGTCGGCATCACCGGCAGCACATCGGGCTCACCCGCAGCCGGCTGATGCGTCGCCTCCTTCAGGGCCGCGCGGGCACTACGGCGCCGCTGGAGGATGGAGGCCAGCCCCAGGCCGATCAGGACGTAGGTGACCGCGAGACCCTCGGCGACCTGGCTGATCGAGGCGGGCACGCCCTGCGCGGCAGTCTGCAAGCCGGCGCTCCCGGCGTCGAGCGCTCCGAAGAGCAACGCCGCGCCGAGGATGCCGAACGCGTTCAGCCGCCCAAGCAGCGCGATCGCGATCGCCTCGAAGCCGTAGCCCGGCGAGAAACCCTCCACGAGCCGGCCGCGGACGCCGAGGACCTCGAGCCCACCGGCAAGGCCCGCAAACGCGCCGCTGGCAGTCATCGCGAGCACGATCAGTAGCGGAACGCGCACGCCCGCCACACCCGCGGCACGCTCGTTCCCCCCGATCGCGTTGAGCCGCAGCCCGAACGTCGACCGGGACATCAGGAACCACGCGAGGACGACGAGCGCCAGCCCGACGAGCGCGCCGGCATTGAGCAGCGTTCCGCTCACGATGATCGGCAACGACGCGCCGGTGGGCACGTACGGCGACGACGGGAACGTCGAGCCGGGTTCCGACCAGGGGCCTTCGAGGACGTAATTCGTGAGCTGGATGCCGATGTAGACGAGCATGAGCGACGTGATCACCTCGCTCACGCCCCGCTTGGCTCGGAGGACACCCGGAATGAGCGCCCACCCCGCGCCCGCCAGGGTGCCGGCACCGAGCGACGTGGCGATCAGCAGCGGAGTCCCCAGGTCCGGGAGGTGCAGGGCAACCGCAGTGGTTGCAAGCGCGCCGATGTAGAGCTGTCCTTCGGCGCCGATGTTCCAGAGACCCGCGCGCAGAGCAAGGGCGATTCCGAGTGCGGCCAGGAGCCGCGGCATCGTCTTCGTCACCGTCGTGCTCAGGGCAAAGCGGTCCCCGAGCGCCGCGTTCCACATGTCGCGGTAGGCGTCGAAGGGGTTCGAGCCGGCGACCACGAGCAGCAGGGCGACGGACACCAGCGCCAGCGCCACCGCCACCAGGGGGATGACGACGTTCAGCCCGGCTGCGCGTGTCCGCAGCTGCCAGTTCACGCAGCCGCTGCCCCACCCATCAGCAACCCGAGCTGCTCGGGCGTCGCAACGGCGGCGGAGACCTCTCCCTGCAGCGCGCCGTGGTGCAGGACGATGATGCGATCGCTCAGGCTGAGCAGCTCGTCGAGATCGACCGACACGTAGACGATCGCGGCGCCCTCGTCCCGGTGGTCGAGGATCGCCTGCTGTACGGCTTCGGTCGCGCCGAAGTCGAGGCCGCGCGTCGGGTAGCAGGCGATGATCACCGAGGGACGCCGCGACAGCTCCCGCGCGAGGATGAGCTTCTGCTGGTTGCCTCCGGAGAGCGCGCCCGCCAGGACTCCAGAGCCGGGCACGCGGATGTCGAACTCACTGATCAGCCGACGCGCCAGCTTGCGGATCGCCCCGCGCCTCAAGACACGGCCGACGCTGTACGGCGACTGGTCGGCGACGGGAAGCACGAGGTTGTCCTCCACGGACATGCTGGCGACGAGCCCGCTCTGGTGCCGGTCGGCGGGAATGTGGGTGATGCCCAGCCGCCGCGTCCGGCGCGGGCTCCTCCCGCCGAGCGGCTGACCGTCGACGCGAATCGTTCCGCCTGCCGGGCGCCGAACGCCTGCGAGCGCCTCCGTGAGCTCAACCTGTCCGTTCCCTTCCACGCCCGCAACCCCGAGCACCTCGCCCGGATTGACCGTGAAGCCGACACCTTTCACCGCAAAGCCGCCGCGCTCGGCGGCCACCCAGAGATCCGAGACCTCGAGCCGGGGCGACGCGTCGTGGTGTGCGGCCGGAACGGGCCGCGCCTCGACCGCGCGCAACTCGCCGACCATCATCTCGGCGAGGGTCGCACGAGACGCGCTCGCCGCGTCGAGCGTGCCGACCAGGCGGCCGCGGCGCAGGACGCTGATCCGGTCGCTGATGCCGAGCACTTCGGAGAACTTGTGGCTGACGAGGAAGATGCCGACCCCGTTCTCCGCCAGTCGGCGCAGGACGACCCCGAGCCCCTCCGATTCCTGCGGTGTCAGCACCGCGCTCGGCTCGTCGAGGAGCAGGATGCGTGTCTCCCGCGCGAGGGCTTTGAGCAGCTCCGCACGCTGCTGCTGCCCGACGCTCAGGTCCTCGACGCGCGCAGTCGGATCGACGTCGAGCTCGTACGTGGCTGCGAGCTCGCGGACGCGCGCGTTGCCGCCGCGGACGCTGAGCTTCGAGTCGGATCCCCTGAGGGCGAGGACGACGTTCTCCGCGACGGTCAAGGTCGGAATGAGCGAGAAGTGTTGCTGGACGTATCCGATTCCGAGCGCCAGCGCGTCGCGCGGGCTGTGAATGCCTGCCTCACGGCCGTCGACGATGATCGAGCCTGCGTCCGGGCGGTGCAGGCCGTAGAGCGTGCCCATCAGTGTCGTCTTGCCGGCGCCGTTCTCGCCGAGGAGCGCGTGAATCTCTCCGGCGCGCAACTCGAGCGTCACGTCGTCGTTCGCGACCACGCCCGGATACGCCTTGGTCACCCCTTCCAGTCGTACCAGCGGCACCGAGCTCATCGTCAACGCTGGCGCGTGTCGACTTCCCAGACGTCGTCGGGATCGCCTTCCTCGAAACCACGCCGAAGCAGCTCAGCGAGGTCCTCGACCGCGAACTGCACGATCGTCCTCCCTTTTTCGAGCGTCGCTTCGCTCGGTTTGCCGATCACGCCGCTCCGCGTCAGCGCGCGTGAATGGTACGAGAAGACGGGGCGCCTGTAGTCCTTCGGCTCGTCGACGGCGAGAGAGGAGTCGACGAGCCCCGGCGAGTGCGTGAGGTAGACAGACGTCTCGCCGTCGTTGGCATGGAAGCTCCGCAGAGTGCCTTCGATCGAGTCGCCGTACACGTAGTCGACGACGCGCGGCGAGACGTCCCACCAGCTCAGCGCGCGGACCTGGAGGCCGGGATAGCGCGCTCGTATGCGGCCTTCCGCAACGGCCAGTGCGGGTGTGTTCCCCACGTGCCCGTTCAGAAGCACGAGTCGCGTGAAGCCGGTCTGCACCACCCCACCCGCGACCTCGACGAGGAGTGAGACCAGCGTCTCCGGCTCGAGGCTGAGCGTTCCCGGCCAGCCCTGCCAGAACCGCGAGTCGCCGAACGGCAGGGCCGGGAGGACGGGCACCCCCGTCTTGGCCGAGACACGACGAGCGATCTCCCAGCAGTTCGCGACGTCGACGTCGACGGGCAGGTGCTTTCCGTGCTGCTCCGTCGTGCCCAGCGGCCAAAGCGCGAGCCGGGGGGGCTTCGACGCCAGCTCTTGCAGCTCGGGCCACGAGAGCCGAGCCCAGAGAACCGGTTCAGGATGCGCGGCGGGCATGGGGAGCGCTAGAAACGCGCCGCCCACGCCCGCCGCAGGTCTGCGACTACGGGCAAGAGGTGTCGACCTTGTACTTGATCTTCTTCGCCGACAGCTTCTGCTGGACCTTCAGCGCCTGCTTGTAGAGGGCCGCCGGCAAGAGCGACGTCTTCGAGATCGCCGGCCCGTAGTTCTTGGGCAGACCGAAGAGGTAGAACTTGCCCTTCCACTTGCCATTCAGCGCCGTCCGCGCAACCTGGACGACGAACCTCGTCTGGCTCTTCAGGACCGAAGAGACGATGACCTTCGGGGCGAGGGTGTGGTTGTCCGACCACTCCGTCACGACACGCGCCCGAGGCCGGGCGTCATTCGCCGCCTTGAAGACGCCGAACCACGCGTTGTTGAGGTTGCCGCTCAACCCGTCGGCCTTGGCGTCGATGAGCGCCTGCGTCGCCTGCTGCGCCTTCGTCGGGTCCTCGAAGTCCTGCGTGAACGTCTTCAGGAGCTTCGCCTTCGGGTCGCCGTACTTCACCCCCTGCTCGAAGCCGTGGAACGTCTTCGCCGTGCCGGGGAAGCACTGTGCGCCGATGTACCCGATCACGTGCGTCTTCGACATCTTGGCCAGGATGTACCCGCCCAGGAATTCGTAGGGCGTCGGCTCCTGGTCGTAAGCCGCAAGGTTCTTGCCGTTGGTCGCGTTGCTGTTGACGATCAGGAACTTCACCTTCGGAAACTCCCGTGCGACCTGGACAGCTCCGTCCGTGAACTGTCCGCCCCAGCCGATGACGAGGTCGTAGCCCCTCGACGCGTAGCGGCGGTACACGTCCGCCTGGTTCGGAATCGACACGCCCTGCGTGTACGTCACCTGCGCCTTCAACTGCTTCTTGATCGCATCTGCGGTTCGCTTGCCGTCCGCGTTGTAGCCGTGGTCGGTGATGCTGCCCGGAAGCAGCAACGCAACCTTGAACGTCTTCCCCGACGCACCCGAGCTGCTCCCGGACGCGAGCCCGGAGGCGGCCCAGGTTGCGACTGCCGCAGCCAGCAGGCAGGCCAAAACCGCGGCGAGCCAGCGTCGCGGTACCCGTTTCCTCATCTTCCCCACTCCTTTCTCCCTCTCCTTCACACCCGGTGCCAAGCCTCGTTGACTCGGCTCGTGATCCCGGCGCGCTCGACGACCTCCGTCGCGCGACGCCTCGCCTCCGCGAGCACTTCCTGCTCGCGGTCGAAACCTTGTAGCTCACCTCCTCGCAGAAGGACCTTCCCGTCGACCAGTACCGTGTCGACGTCGGTGCCGTGTGCCGTGAAGACGAGTGTCGCGGTCGGACGGTGGCCGACGGTCGCGTGGGCCTTGTCCAGATCGAAGCAACTGATGTCGGCCCGCTTGCCGGTCTCGAGCGAGCCGACGAGGTGGTCGATGCCCATCGCGGTCGCGCTCCCGATCGTCGCCATCTCGATCACCCGCTCCGTCGACATCAGCGTCGGATCGAGATGCGTCACGTTCTGGATCAGAGCGGCAAACTTCATCTGCTCCACCATGTCGATCGAGCAGTTGACGTAGGTTCCGTCGGTCCCGAGACCGACCGTCACACCGGCCTCGAACATCTGCTTCAGCGGGGCGATTCCGTCACAGCTGTACGCGTTGCTGACGGGATTCGTGATCACTCCCGCGCCCGCGCGCGCAACGTGGTCGATCTCTCGATCCGTCAGCCAGAGGCAGTGGATGAGGACCCAGTTGTCGACGAGGGCGCCGAGGCGGACGAGGTAGTCGACGTCGCCGCCGCCGGTGTCCTGGCCGAACTCCTTGATCGAGAGCCACGGAGTACCTGCCGAGCAGTGGTTCGTGATCTTCAGTCCGCGTCGCTTTGCCAGCTCGACGCCGGCGACGATCAGCTCGTCGGAGGTCGCGTTGTGCAGCATCCAGTTCGCTCCGGTCTCGATCGCGAGGCCGGCGTGCACGATGTCGCGATGGCCGTGCCACCGGTCAATCACCGATTCGGCGAGCCCGACCTCCTCGTCGAGCCCACGGACGTGCGGATTGGCGGGGTAGCGGCTCGAGAACGGCGGGTCGGGTGTGTTGCGGAGCTCTTTCGTGATCAGTTGGCGGATGCCGACCTCGACCCCCGGCTCGACGATCCTGCGGAAGGACTCCTCGTCGTTGACGTTGACGATGTGGTTGAGCGCGCACGTCGTGCCCGTCCTGATCTGCTCGATTGCCGCGAGGTACGCCGCGATGCCGAGGTCGTCGTGCGTCAGGTTGAGCATCAGCGGGATCGTCACCTGATCCAGCCAGTCCTCGAGCAGCAGTCCTTCGCCCGTGTTCTTGAAAAGGCTGCCCCAGTGGTGGTTGTGGCCGTTGATGAAGCCGGGCAGCGTCAGCATCCCCCGGAGGTCGATCTCCTCGTCACCGCGCCGGTCGCCCAGCTCGTTCATCGGGCCGACGGCTTCGATCTCGTTCCCGTCGATCGCGATGAAGCCGTCCTCGAAGACGCGTCGCTCTGGATCGACGGTGACGACGTACCCGTGCTTGAGGAGCAAGGAGCTCATGCGACCGTGGACTGAGCCGGGAGGGAGCGGAGCACGCGGTCGTGTATCATATATTCTTCCGCAGCACACGTGGTAGCTGCGCCGATCCAGGAGGGCAAGATGACGATTCGGCTGGCGGCCGTTCAGCCGCGGAGCGGTACCGGCGACGACGAGCGTCGCAACGCGACGGACGCACTCGAGTGGCTCGAGCGCGCTGCGCACGCCGGCGCCGACCTGGTGCTCTTTCCGGAGGGATACCCCGGTCCGGCGAACCCCGCTCACGAGTACGACGCGTTCACGCCGCTGCGCGAACGGGCGAAAGCACTCGGCGTGCACGTGGTCGCAAGCCGTGCCGAAGAGGCGGACGGCGGCGGCCACCACCTCGTGCTCCATCTGATCGACGATCAGGGCGAGACCGTCGGCGTCTACCGCCGCACGACACCGCGCGGGCCGTATCTCTATCGCGACCTCGACGCTTGGGCGTTCGACTATGTCGAAGGCGCCGACCCGCCGCGCGTCTTCGAGACGAAGCTCGGCAGGATCGGCCTGCTCGTCTGCAGCGAGCTCTACGTGCCCGAGCTGTCGAGGCTGCTCGCGCTCGAGGGCGCCGACGTCATCCTCTATCCCGCCGGCGGCGCGATCAACGAGCTGCTGCCGACCTGGAGGACGCTGCTCTGGGCTCGGGCGATCGAGAATCTCGCGTACACGGCGGCGGTTCAGAATCTCTACGCGCCGGACGAACAAGGCGTCGGCACGATCGCGGCCCCGGAGGGCGTCCTCGCGCAGTCGGCGGAGGAAGGGCTCCTGATCGCGGACCTCGATCTCGATCGCCTGCTGTACCTGCGCGAAGAGGAGGAACGGATTCTCTTCCCGAAGCCGTACCAGGCGATCCCCGGCGTTCTCGAGTGGCGTCGTCCCGAGCTGTACGGAGCGCTGGCCGAGGAGCACGTCGGCGCCCGCACCTAGCGCGAGACAAGCCGGGGCTGTTCACTGGAAAGCCGCATGCACGTCGTCGATGCGCACTCGCATCTCTATCCGCGCTCGTATCTCGAGCTCCTGAAGACGCGTACGGAGGTCCCCCGCGTCGGCCAGGATGCCGGCGCCGAGCGCTTCGTCATCTTCCCGGCCGAACAGGCGACACCTGGCGGCGGCCGGAAGATCGACGAGAGCTTCTGGGACGTCGAGGCCAAGCTCGACTACATGGACGCCGTCGGCATCGATCAGACGGTCGTCTCGCTCGGCAATCCCTGGCTCGATCCCTTCGACGGGCCTGACAGCGCCGATTGGGCGAGACGCCTGAACGCGGAGCTCGCGTCGCTGGAGCCGGAGACAGATGGGCGGCTCGTCGCCCTGGGCGTGCTGCCGACGGACGAGGTCGACCACGCCGTCGAGGTCGCGCGCGAGGTTGCCGCGACGCCGACCCTGCACGGGTTGATCGGAAGCTGCCGCATCTGCGGTCTCGAGTTCGACGACGAACGGCTCCTGCCGCTCTGGGAGGAGCTCGAGCGGAGCGAGCTTCCCCTCTTCGTGCATCCTCACGACGGCGTGGCCGTCGAGGACCTGACCGGCTACGGCAACTCGCTGCCGCTCGCCCTCGGCTTTCCGTTCGAGACGACGATCGCCGTGACGAGGCTCGTCTTCTCGGGCGTCCTCGCGCGGTGCCCGAAGCTGCGCATCATGGTCGCCCACGGCGGTGGAACGCTTCCGTTCCTCGCCGCACGCCTCGACGTCACCTGGCGGTCGGACCCCGACGCGCAGGCGAAGTTGGACGCCTCACCGAGCAGCCAGCTCTCGAGTCTCTACCTGGACGCGGTTCTCTACCATCCGCGAGCGCTGCGCGCCGCGGCCGAGCTCGTCGGCCCGCAGAGGATGCTGTTCGGTACCGATCACCCCTTCTTCAGTGCAGATCCGCGGACGAGCCGTGACGCGGTCGACGCGGAGTTCCGCGACGGCGCGCGGACGGACGTGCTGAGCGGGACGGCGCTCTCCCTCTTCGGTCTCAACCATGGATAAGAACGGCGACCCGGGCGACTCCCGCCGCCGGCGCCAGCCGGTCGAGCCTCGCAGCCTCGAGCGCGAGGTCTACGAGACGTTGCGCGACGAGATCCTGACGGGGATCCTCGGTCCGGGCGAGGCGCTGATCGAGGCGCAGCTCGCCGTCGACCTCGGGGTCAGCAAGACGCCCGTCCGGGAGGCACTGATCCGCTTGCAGCGCGACGGGCTCGTCGAGATCCGGCCCTATCGCGGCGCGCGCGTGCGCCGGCCTTCCGCCGAGGACGTGATCCAGGCGGTCGAGGCTCGCATGTGGGTCGAGACCCAGGTCGCACGTGCGCTCGCTGCGGATCCGTCTCCCGAGCTCCTCGACGAACTGCAACTCAACATCGAGGCAACGCAGGCTGCGCTCGACGCCGACGACTACGAGCGCTTCGTCCGCACCGTGCGCGGGTTCTCGCAGCTCCTGCTCGAAGCACATGGCAATCGCTACGCGATGCAGGTCGTCGAGAGCCTGCACAACATCCTCGCGTTGATCGGCAGCGCGTTCAGACGCGCGCCGGGGCGTAAGCAGGAGTCGATCGACGAGCACCGCGCAATCTTTGCGGCGCTCGTCGCTCGTGACCCCGAAGCCGCAGACGCGGCAACCCGGCGTCACCTCGCGAGCATTCAGCGCGGCGCAATCGAGGCGCTGTCGGAAGAAGAAGCCTCGCTCGAAGCAGCGCGCGCAGCCGAATGACGACGCACAAGGAACGCATCGGGTCGGGCCGCACCGAGATTCGCGACGGGATGGTCGTGGAGTGGGACGTGCCGATCACCATGGACGACGGGCTCGTCCTGCGCGCCGACGTGTTTCGACCAGTCGAGGAAGGCAGATATCCGGCCCTCCTCAGCTACGGGCCGTACGCAAAGGGACTTCACTTCGAGGAGGGCTACCCGGACCAGTGGCGCATCATGTGCGAGGCGCATCCCGACGTCCCTGCCGGCTCCAGCAACCTCTATGCCAACTGGGAGGTCGTCGACCCTGAGAAGTGGGTCCCAGTCGGTTATGCGTGTGTGCGGGTGGACTCACGCGGCACCGGACGCTCGCCCGGCTTCATCCGGCACTTCTCGCCGCGGGAGACGCAAGATTTCTACGACTGCATCGAATGGGCCGGCGTGCAGCCCTGGTCGAACGGCAAGGTCGGGCTGAGCGGCATCTCCTACTACGCCATGAACCAGTGGCAGGTCGCGTCCATGCAGCCGCCTCACTTGGCGGCCATGTGCGCGTGGGAAGGTGCGGCGGACTGGTATCGCGACGCCACGCACCACGGCGGCATCCTCTCGACCTTCTGGGGGACCTGGTACGAGAACCAGGTCACGGGCGTGCAGTACGGGCTCGGCACGAACGGGCCGCGGAGCCGCGTCACCGGCGAGCTCGTGTGCGGCGACGAGACGCTCACCCCCGCCGAGCTCGAGCAGAACCGCGCCGACTTCGGCGCGGAGGTCCGCGACCACCCGCTGATCGACGACTACTACCGGGAGCGGCTGCCGGAGTGGTCGAAGATCACGACGCCGCTCCTCTCGTCGGGCAACTGGGGCGGCTTCGGCCTCCATCAGCGCGGGAACACCGAGGGGTACGTCCGCTCGGCCTCGGCACAGAAGTGGCTCGAGATGCACGGCCTCGAGCACTGGACGCACTACTACACGGACTACGGACGCGAGCTTCAGCAGCGGTTCTTCGACCACTTCCTGAAGGGCGAGGACAACGGCTGGGAGAACGAGCCGCGCGCCCTGCTCAACATCCGCCGCGTCGACGGCAGCTTCTCCGTCAGAGCCGAGGAGGACTGGCCCATTCCGCGGACGGAGTGGACGCCCTTCTACCTCGGTGCCGCCTCGGGCTCGCTCGGACGCGAGCCGTGGGCCAGCGAGCAGCAGGTGAGCTACCGCGCGCTCCACGACGATGCGACCTTCTGGCTCGAGTTCGACGAGGAGACCGAGCTCACCGGCCCTTCGTCGCTCAAGCTCTTTCTCTCCTCCTCGACCGCCGATGCCGACGTGTTCGTGATCCTCCGGCTCTTCGACTCCGCCGCGAACGAGATGACCTTCCAGGGGTCGCACGACCCCCAGACGTCACTGGCCCACGGCTGGCTGCGCGCCTCGCACAGAGAGCTCGACCCCGAGCTGTCGACGCCGTACCGGCCCGTGCACACACACGAACGCGTGCAACCTCTCTCGCCCGGTGAGGTCTACGAGCTCGACGTCGAGATCTGGCCGACCTGCATCGTCATCCCCGCAGGCTTCAGGCTCGCGCTCACGATCCAGGGGCGGGACTTTCAGGTCACGGACGAGCCACGCGAGGTCGGCTGGTTCACGATGACCGGAGTCGGTCCGTTCAAGCACGACGATCCCTCCGATCGACCCGCGGCGGTGTTCGACAACGAGGTGACGCTCCACACCGGCGGCCGGCACGGCGCGCACCTCCTGCTTCCGATCGTCCCGAAAGGCGCCGCGGGAGCTCGGTGAGCTCAGGCCTCGACCGACGTCAGCGCACGGGCTCGCAGGACGTCGAGCGTCGTCGCAGCCGAGACGACCCAGCCGAACGAGGCGTCGATGACCGCCAGCGCGGCATCGTGCAGCTCCCTCGGGAGCATCGTGTCCACGCCCTCTTCGACAACGAAGACGCTGAAGTCGCGTACCGACGCGGCAACGGCGGTGGCGAGCACACAGGAGTTCGTGTTCACGCCCGTGACGAGCACGCTGTCCGTCGCCATCGAGTCGAGCACGAACTGGAGGTCCGTGCCGACGAAGCAGTCGTAGCGCTTCTTCGTCGTGATCACCGTGTCGCCCTCCCGGCCGATGCCGGGCATCAGCTCCAGCCCAGGCATGCCGTCGAGGTTGTGCTCGGCGATGTTGCGGCGAGCGCTGTCGGCCCGGCCGGCCTGAAAGCGCCAGTAGGGATTGCTGAGGATCTCCTGACGATCGCGATAGGCGGTGATGAGGTGGATGATCGGCACGCCGAGCGCGCGGTACTCGTCGAGCAACGGAACGACTCGGTCGACGAGCGCCGCGGCGGCGGCGCCGGGCAGAGGGAGCGTCGCGACCTCGGGGTCCAGGTGTCCCCGGTGCAGGTCGATCGTCAAGACGACGGGACGCAGCGCCAGCGACTCGAGGCTCGCGTGCGCGTTCTCAGATTGCACAGCGAGAGTCTAATCTCAGCCGATGACGTATGACCTCGCCATCGAGGGTGGCGAAGTCGTCACGCCGCAGTTCCGCCGACGGCTGAACGTCTACGTCGCCGGCGACAAGATCGCCGCGGTCACCCCGGACGCTCAGCCGGCACGCGAAACGGTGGATGCCTCCGGACTGCTCGTGATGCCGGGCATGGTGGACACGCACGTTCACTTCATGGATCCGGGCGACACGAGCCGCGAGGACTTCCCGACCGGCACGGCTGCGGCGGCCGGCGCGGGCGTCACGTCGGTCATCGAGCACACCCACGCCGCGCCGGTGATCAGTGCAGACGATCTGGCGGACAAGCGCTCCTACCTCGGCGCGCGGTCCCGAGTCGACTTTGCGCTGGCGGCGCACGCGTGGCCCGACCGTCTCGAAGACGTGGCAGGCGTCTGGCGCGCCGGAGCCGCCTTCATCAAGGCGTTCACGTGCACGACACACGGTGTGCCCGGCTTCGATCCGGCCCACTTGCACGCACTCTTCGCCGAGATCGCGCGCGAGGAGGCCATCTGCCTCGCACATTGCGAGGACGAGTCGCTGACCTCCGAAGCGGAACGGACCTTGCACGCGGCCGGGCGTACCGACGGCAGCGTCATTCCCGCCTGGAGAAACCCGGAAGCGGAGCTTTCCGCTCTTGCAGTTGCGCGAGTCCTGGCCGACGCAACCGGGGCACGAGTCGTCGCAGCCCACGTGAGCCATACAGCCGCGCTCGAGACAGCGCGAGGGCTCGTCGTGGAGACGTGCCCGCAGTATCTGACGCTCCTGGAGGACGAGGTGCTCGAGCACGGGGCGTTCCGCAAGTTCACGCCGCCGGCGCGAGCACGGTCCGCCGCCGACCTCGAGGCGATGTGGCAGGCGCTTCGCGACGGCGCGGTCGATTACGTCTCGAGCGATCATGCCCCCTCGACGGGAGAACAGAAGCGCGCCGGCTCCATCTGGGCGGTCCACTTCGGATTGCCGGGCGTCGACACGACGCTCCCGATCCTCCTGAACGGCGCGCACGCTGGGCGAATTTCCTACGAGCGCCTCGTCTCGCTCTACTCGGAGATGCCGGCACGCATCTACGGCCTCTGGCCCGACAAGGGCCGCTTGGAGCCCGGAGCGGACGCCGATCTTGTCCTCGTCGATCCTTCGGCCAGGTGGACGATCACCGACGATGCGATTCTGTCGAAGGCCGGCTGGTCGCCGTTCGCCGGTCAGAGGATCGTCGGGCGCGCCGTCCGGACCTATGCTCGAGGAACGCTGGCCGCTGTGGATGGGAACGTCGTCGCCGAGCCGGGCGCCGGCCGGTTCCTGCCGGGTCGCGGCGCCCAGGAGGCCATCTGATCCGCCGCCGGCCGGCGGTTACGAGCTCGGAGCGCGTTCCAGGACGACGACCGGAATCTCCCGGTCGGTTCTCGTCTGGTAGCTGTCGTAGTCGGGCCATTGCTGCGCAGCCAGGCGCCACAGCCGCTCGCGCTCCTCACCCTCGGCGGTGCGCGCACGGGCGGGAAACACCTCGTCGCGTACCTGCAGCTCGACGTTCGGGTCGTGCCGCAGGTTCAGGTACCAGCCGGGGTGCGCAGGGGCGCCTCCTTTCGACGCGACGATCACATAGCGGTCGCCGTCCTGCTCGTAGATGAGCGGCGTCGTCCGCGGCTCGCCGCTCTTCCGGCCCTTCGTCGTGAGGAGGAGGATCTTCGAGCCGCGCTTCCAGCGGTGGCCGACCTCACCTCCGGTCTCCCGGTAGCGCCGCACGTGCGCGTCGCCGAACAGGGTCTCCGCTTCGCTCATCTGCTCGCTCCTCCGAGTCTCGTGATCCACGTGTTCGTCGGCTCGACGGTCTGCAGCGCGCGCCGAAGCCACTCCATCCGTTCCTGCGTGAGTGTCGGGATGGTCCGCTCGAAGTCCGCCTCGTCTTTCTCCGTTTGCGACTGCGCCTTGAAGAGCAACACGGTCTCGGGGGCAAGATAGGGGATTCCTCCCGAGCTCGACTCGATCGCTGCGGCGAGTGGCCGCCGGATCCGCCGATCGCGGCGGAACACCCAGTCCTGCCCGTCCCAGGGCTCGCGGAGGACGTCGAGCCGCCATCGCTCGCCGCGGTCGCGGCCCCACGTCTGGTGCAACTGCTGGGGCGCATCGGCGAGTGGCCACGCGAGCCCGTCGCCGATCGCGAACCACTCGAGCTCGTCGAGGCAGTCGACCACGTCATCGATGTGGTCACGGGGCACGGCGATCTCGATGTCTGCATGTGGACGCGTCTCCATTCCGAGATGGAGATCGATCGCCCAGCCCCCGGCCACTGCCCACGGCACACGCAGCGACGCCAGTCGCGCACCGAGGGTGCTCGGAGGCCAGGCATCCCAGGCCTCGAGATCAGGTGCGAAGCTCGTCCCTCCCACCTTTTCGGCGTGTTAGGCGTTGGTGATGACGACGGGCGTGCCCAGGTCGACGTGGTGGAACAGCCACTCCGCGTCCGGGATGTGCATGCGGATGCAGCCGTGTGAGGCCGAGTAGCCGATCGACGCGTCGTCGGGTGTGCCGTGGATGCCGACGCCGGGAGCGGAGAGTCCCATCCAGCGCGTTCCGAGCGGATTGCCCGGGCCTGGCGGGATCGGCTTCTTGCCCTTCGCCCACGGCGAGTCAGGCGGCAACCACCAGGGGTTCAGCTGCTTGTCGACGATGCTGAACGTGCCGGTCGGTGTCGGGTAGACGGACTGGCCGGTGGCGACCCCGAACGTTCGCAGCAGGCGCGCGCCCCGGTAGTAGCGGAGCTGGTTGGCGCCGCGGCGGATCACGATCACAGGCCCGAACTTCGCCACCGTCCGCTTCGGCTCCAGCACGGTCACCGCCACGCGAATCCGTCGGATCTGCGGCGACTGCAATGCGCGCACGATCCGGCTCGCGGTCAGTCTGCGGAGCACGCGCAGGCCGGGCTTCTCCTTCGTGAACTGCGGTCGCAGCCCTTTGAGGCCGCTCAGCTCCGCGTCGACGGGTGCCAAAGAGACTCGCTTGTCGAGCGCCTGGACGAAGGTGCGCACCGCCTCCTCGTCCACCTCCGGCACGAGCGGGACGGCCGCGCCGGCCTCGGCGCCGAGAGCCGCCAGGACGCCGTCGGCGATCGTGACCTGGGCGTCGAACCGCGCGGGCCGGAGCTTCCAGGCGGTTTGCCCGTAGACGAGGCGCACGGGCTCGGCGAAGGCAGGCCGCAACGCTGCCTGCGCCTGCTCGTTCGACATCCCGCCGACGGAGATGCCGGCCAGCGTGACCCCCGGCTGGATCAGGACCGGCGGCGCCGCGTCGCCGCGCAGAGCCGGCGCGAGGGCCGCGACGACGAGAACGGTAAGGGCCAGACGGCGAAGCACCTGACGGAATCGTAATCGCGCTCGGAGCGCTTCACCAGGTTTCGCGACCGGCGCCTCGCTCAACCCAACGGAGGGGCTACCGCCGCAGCGTCGCCCCTCCAAATCGGGAAGCTTAAGCGATACTTCTCATCGCACAAAGACGAGGGAGGCAAGGGATGGATATCCAGGAGCTACAGAAGGTCGCGGAGACGATCGTCGCCGACGGTAAAGGGATTCTCGCCGCGGACGAGAGCGACGGAACGATCAAGAAGCGGTTCGACTCGATCGGCGTCGACTCGACGGAGGAGGCCAGGCGCGCCTACCGCGAGCTCCTCTTCACCACCGAGGGCGCGGAGGAGTTCATCGGCGGGGTCATTCTCTTCGACGAGACCATCCGCCAGACGACTGCCGACGGCACGCCGTTCGCGAAGCTGCTCGAGTCGAAGGGAATCGTTCCCGGCATCAAGGTCGACAAGGGCGCCAAGCCCCTCGCGCTCGCCGAAGGCGAGACCCTCACCGAGGGTCTGGACGGTCTCCGCGAGCGGCTCGCCGAGTATCGCGAGCTCGGCGCGCGGTTCGCGAAGTGGCGCGCCGTGATCACGATCGGCCGGGACATCCCGAGCGAGTACTGCATCTGGACGAACGCGCACGCGCTCGCCCGCTACGCAGCCCTGTGCCAGGAAGGCGGTCTCGTCCCCATCGTCGAGCCCGAGGTGCTCATGGACGGGGACCACACGCTCGAGCGCAGCTTCGAGGTCACGTCGCGCACGCTGCACGCGGTCTTCACCGAGCTGCGCGACCAGCGTGTCCAGCCGGAGGGCATCCTGCTGAAGCCGAACATGGTGCTGGCCGGCTACGAATGCCCTGAGCAGGTCTCCGACGAGGAGATCGCACGCGAGACCGTCCGCTGCTTCCGGCGGCACGTCCCCGCAGCCGTTCCCGGCATCGTGTTCCTCTCGGGGGGCCAGTCGGAGGAGGAGGCGACGCGGCGACTCAACGCAATGAACAAGCTCGGCGCGCATCCGTGGAAGCTGTCGTTCTCGTACGGGCGCGCGCTGCAGGCTGCCGCGCTCAAGGCCTGGAGCGGTCAGGAGGAGAACGTCGAAGCCGGACAACGCGCCTACTACCATCGGGCCAAGATGAACAGCGCGGCGCAGACGGGAACGTACGCGCCGGAGATGGAGAAGGAGGCCGTCCCCGCGTAGGTACGACTCGAGCGACTACGTCAAGACCGTAAGCGCGCGTCCGGGCAAAGCCCGCACGCGCTCCTCACGGCATCGCAAGCGACGCCTCGATCGAGCCAAGATGAACAGCGCGGCGCAGACGGGAACGTACGCGCCCGAGATGGAGAAGGAGGCCGTCCGCGCGTAGGTACGACTCGACCGTCTACGTCAAAAGCGTAAGCGCGCGTCCGGGCAAAGCCCGCAGGCGCTCCTCACGGCATCGCAAGCGGTGCCCGCCTAGCGGTACTGACGACCGGTCAGGGCCTCGAGCTTGTCGAGCAGGTGCGTCGCCTCGATCCGGCGTGACGTGCCGGAGCGCGAGCGCATGACGATCGAGTCCGTCACCGCGCCGTTCGGCAGATAGCGGACACCGCGCAGGAGCGATCCGGTGGTGACGCCGGTCGCCGCGACGAAGACGTCCTCCCCGGCGACGAGATCGTCGGTCGTCAGCACCCGCTCCGGATCGAGGCCGGCATCGACGAGCTTCCTGCGCTCGTCGTCGTCACGCGGCCAGAGCTTCCCCTGGATGCCACCGCCGACGCACTTCAACGCCGCGGCGGAGATCACGCCCTCCGGCGTGCCGCCGATTCCGTAGAGCATGTCCACCCCGGTCCCGCTCTGCGCAGCGGCGATGGCGGGCGCGACGTCGCCGTCGCGAATCAGCAGGACCTTTGCTCCCGCCGCGCGCAGCTCGGCGATGAGCGCCTCATGGCGGTCTCGCTCGAGCACGACGACCGCGAGCTCGCGCGGCGAGACGCCTTTCGCCTTCGCGACCGCGCTCACGTTGTCCGTCGGGGCGGCGTTGATGTCGATCGCGTCGATGCCCTGCGGGCCGACGGCGATCTTCTCCATGTAGACGGCGGCGCCCGGGAAGAACATCGTCCCGCGCTCGGCGACGGCCATCACCGCGATCGCGTTCGGCTGGCCGAGGGCGGTCAGGCGCGTTCCCTCGAGCGGGTCGACCGCGACGTCGACCTGGGGTCCGGTGCCGTCGCCCACGGACTCGCCGTTGAAGAGCATCGGCGCCTCGTCCTTCTCGCCCTCGCCGATCACGACGACGCCGTCCATCGAGACCGAGTCCAGCATTGCCCGCATCGCGTCCACCGCGGCCTGGTCGGCGGCGATCTTGTCGCCGCGTCCAACCCAGCGCCCCGCGCCCATTGCAGCCGCCTCGGTCACGCGGACGAGCTCGAGGGCGAGGTTGCGGTCAGGCGGCCGGGCCGACACTGGCTCGGGACCCTACATCCGCTCGGGTGCCTCGACGCCGATCAGGTCGAGAGCCCTGGCGATCACGTGCTGGGTTGCGCGGACGAGCGCGAGCCGGAAGGCCTCGGTCTCGGAGCCGACGACGCGGTGCTCGTGGTAGAAGCGATGAAAGTCGTCGGCGACACGGATCGCGTAGATCGGGATCGCGTGCGGCGCCCTGCGCTCCGCGGCCTCTGCGGCGACAACAGGAAACTCGAGCAGGCGCTTGATCAGGTCTCTTTCCTCCCGCGCGAGCTCGGCAGGCCGTGCACCTTCCGCCGTCTCTCCTGCATTTCTCAGGATGCCGGCGATTCGCGCGTGCGCATACTGGACGTAGTAGACCGGATTCTTCTGCGTCCTCTCCGCTGCGAGGTCGACGTCGATGTCGATCGTCTGGTCGTGGCCGCGTGAGACGAGATACCAGCGTGTCGCGTCGATGCCGACCTTGTCGATCAGCTCGTGGAGGAAGACGACGTCACCGCGGCGCTTCGAGATCTTCTTCGTCCGCCCACCCTCGACGATGTGGACGAGCTGGTAGATGAGCACCTCGATTCGGTCCGGGTCGTAGCCGAGCATCGCTGCGGCGGCCTTGAGCCTGCCGACGTAGCCGTGGTGGTCGGCGCCGAGCACGTAGATCGCACGGTCGAACCCCCGCTCGAGCTTGTCGCGGACGTAGGCGACGTCGGCGGCGAAGTAGAGATACGACCCGTCGGCCGAGCGGACCAGTGGCCTGTCCTTGTCGTCTCCGTACGCACTCGTCCGGGCCCAGAGTGTTCCCTCGGCTTCGTAGGTGTCGAGCTGCGGCAGAACCTCCGCGACCTCCTGCTCGATGGCACCCTGGTGCCGCCAGGTGTCGACGTCGATGCGGAAGTCGGCGACCTCCCGCCGGATCTCCTCCAGCATGTGCTCCACGGGGTCGACGTCGAGCGCCGCGAGCTCGTCGACGTACTCGCCCTGATAGCCGCCCTCGGGGAGCTCTTCGCCGCGCCGCCGCGCCTCGACCGAAGCGCGAAAGAGGTCGACCTGGCGCCCGGCGTCGTTGAAGTAGTACTCGCGCTGGACGTCGTGGCCCGCGAACTCGAGCAGGCGGGCGACAGCGTCGCCGTACGCCCCGTTTCGCGCGGAACCGACGGTCAGCGGCCCCGCAGGGTTGGCAGAGATCAGCTCGACCTGGATCGAGCGCGGCCGATCGGGGCTGCCGGCGCCGTACGCCTCGCCGATCTCGCCCAGCGCATCCGCGAGCCAGTCGGCCGTGACCCACAGGTTGAGAAAGCCCGGGCCGGCGACCTCGGCCCGCTCGATCTCCTCGAGCTCGGCCGCGCGTGCAGCCAGCTCGGCGGCGAGCTCGCGCGGCGGCCGCTTGTGCTGCGGGGCGGTCTGGAGGGCGACATTCGTCGCGTAGTCGCCGTGTGCGGGGTCGCCTGGCCGCTCGAGCGTCACCGGGGCGCCGGCGAGGCCGGAGAGCCGCGCGCCCAGCCGTGCGACCGCGTTTCCGGCTGCGTGGGAGGAGCGGGTCATCGCAGTAGTATCGTTGCGCCGTGGAAGACGAGGGCCAGGAGCGCCAGCTCAACATCCACCTCGACCCCGAGCAGATGGCGGGGGTCTACGCGAACTTCGCCAACGTCACGTTTTCTCCGTACGAGTTCACCCTGACGTTCGCCCGCATCGACCACGAGGTCGAGGAAGGCGACGTGCCGGGGGTGGTCGTCTCGCGCGTGAACATGTCGGCGCAGTTCTTCCAGGAGCTGCTCGCGGCGATGCAGGACTCCTTCTCGAAGTGGTCGACGCAGGAGGGCATCCGCAACCTGCCCGAGGCCCCGCCCCGCTCGGACAGCTAGCGGGAGAGCCTCCGGAACGCCTCCGCCTGCTCGACCCGGGCCAGCGGCGGCGGGTGGTCGTCCAGAAACAGGTGGACCCAGCGCGGCGGATTCGGATCCTGCAGGTCGCTGACGACGAACTCCTTGAACAGGCCCTTGGCCGCCTGGGGGTCGTGCGTTCCCTGCATCGCGACCCAGTCCGCCTCCGCCTCGTAGCGTCGCGAGACCGCGTTCGTGAACGGTGTCACCGCGAGCTGCAACGCCGTGCTGGTCAGGATCAGGAGGGGGACCGTCGCAGGCTCGAGGATGCCGCCGCGGCGGCGCGCCGCATAGGCCGCTGCGCCCAGGATCGGCAGCCCGATCAGCCCGCCCCAGGCGAGCCCCTTCCAGAGGTGTCGTCGTGTGAGGTGGGCGAGCTCGTGCCCGACCACGAAGCGCACCTCGCGGAAGGTGAACCGGCCGTCGAGCAGCGTGTCCCAGAGGAAGACGCTGCTCGAAGGGCCGATGCCGATGGCGTACGCATTCGCGGCGGTCGTCCGGTCGTGTACCGGCTGGATGCGCACGACCGGGTCGCCCGCGTGCTCACGCGCCTCGAGCCGCTCGATTGCCGCGGCAAGCCGAGTCGAACGCACCGGATGCGTCCCGATCCGGTTCACGTACGGCAAGAGGAGTTGCGCCAGCAGTGCGAGCCCGAGCAGGACGACTCCGCCCGCGAGCCACCAGTTCCGCGCGAACCGCTTCGCGAGGAGGAGCAGGACGCCGAGCACCACGACTGTTGCGAACGTCGTCCCGAGCAGAGGCGGCCACGGCGAGAGGACGATCGACGTCCAGCTCTCCTTCGAGATCCCATGACGGCGCTCCCACCAGGCGGCCGCGATGCCGAACGGAATCGAGACCGCCCAGACGACGACCATGACGACGACGCCCGTGATGATCCCCGCGTTCACGGGACCGAGGCCGAGCGACCGAGCAAGTCGCCGCCCACGCCTGACGAGCACGGCCAGAGCGGCGAGCCCGGCGAGCGTCCCGACCAGCCACTCGTAGTCGAGAAACCGCTCGTACCGCTCCCCCGCCTTCACCGCGTGTGCACCGAACACGGCGCGGGAATCGAGCGAGGGCAGGTGGAGATCCCCCGGAACCTTCGTGCGCCAGAGCAGCGCCGCCGCGAACGCCCAGATCACACCGCCGACGGCTAAGGTCGCGAGTCTCCCTATGCGGGTCGCGGTCATCTCGGACGTCCACGCTAACTCTCACGCGCTCGAGGCGGTGTTGGAGGAGGTCGACGCGCACTCCGTGGACGCGGCCTGGTGCCTCGGCGACACGGTCGGCTACGGTCCCCGGCCAAACGAGTGCTGCGAGGCCGTGCAGCAGCGAGCCGACTACACCCTCGTCGGCAACCACGACCTCGTCGCTCTCGGCCAACTGGACGTGAACGACTTCAACGACGAGGCCGCCGCGGCGGCACTGTGGACCGCAAGCGTCCTCACGCCGCAGGCGCGGACGTTCCTCGGGGGGCTTCAGCCGCAGGGAGAGGTCGACGGCATCGATCTCTTCCATGCGAGCGCGCGAGATCCGGTGTGGGAGTACGTGCTCACGGAGGAGGCGGCAAGGGCGACGCTCGAGCTGTCGGACGCGCCACTCGTGCTCGTCGGGCACAGCCACGTCGCGCTCGCGGTCGCCGAGGAGGGCAAGCGCGTGAAGGGCGGGGTCGCGCCCGCGGGGACGCGGCTCGATCTCCGTGGGAGATGGCTGCTGAACCCGGGCTCGGTCGGGCAGCCTCGTGACGGCGATCCACGGGCGGCGTGGTTGCTGCTCGACACGGACCAGAGGTTTGCGGAGTTCCACCGGGTCCCATACTCGATTGAGAAAACGCAGGCCGAGATGCGCGAGCGGGGTCTTCCGGGAACGCTGGCGGCTCGGCTCGCGCGAGGCGAGTAATCGACGAAAGGGGCAACAGTGGCGGAACTGACGAATCTCGAGACGAAGCTCGGAGAGGTGCTCGGTCTCGCGATGGCGGCACAGGGTGCGACCGAGAAAGTGAGGAAGTTCGACGACGTCGACGACGACCTCGCCCAGGCGCTCGAGCACATGCACGAAGAGGCGAAGCAGGCCGAGGAACGGGCGACGCAGGTGGCAGAGAACTTCGAGGGCAAGAAGACCGCCATCCTCGAAGAAGCCCGTGAGGTCAAGCAGAAGGCCACCGAGATGATGGCTGACTACCTCGACTCGGATGCAGACGGGCTGGACGGCTTCGAGTTCCTGACGATGGCCGAAGCCGGCGAGGTGGGCCACTGGGAGATCCTCAAGACGCTGAACGAGCGTGCCCGCAATACGGGCGTGCAGGAACTCGTCGAATGGGGCATCCCGATCCAGCAGCGCCACTTCGAGCTGGTCAGGCAGGGTTCGCTCAAGCTTGCAGCGGAGGAAGACCCGAACGAAACGTCCTGAGCTGGTCGCGGCCCTCGCGGCCGCGCTGGCCCTTGCCGGCTGCGGGAGCGGCTCCGAGCGGAGAGCCGCCCCGCAGCCGCGGCTCGCGGCACCGCTCGCGGCGGCGCTTGCGGCCCGCAGCGACGAGGTCGTCCAGGCGCTGGAGGCCGGTGATTCGTGCACCGCGGCCGCTCATGCTCAGGCCTTGCAGGAGGCGGCGATCTCCGCGATCAACGCCGGACGCATCCCCGGGCCCTTGCAGGAACCGCTCGGCTCGAGCGTGAGCGATCTGGTCTCACGCATCCACTGCGTCAAGAAGGCAGACGAGCCACGCGACCGCGGCAAGCACAAGGGGCGGGGAAAGCACGGCAAGGGACACGAGGGGGACGACTGACCCCGCTCCTCGCCGCGGGGCGCTATCGGATCGAGCGGACGCTCGGTCGCGGCGGCATGGCCGAGGTCTACCTCGCCCACGACGAAGAGCTGCACCGGCCCGTCGCCGTCAAGGTGCTGGCAGAGCACCTGGAGGGTGACGAGCGCTTTCGCACCCGCTTTCTGCACGAGTCGAAGCTCGCCGGCCGCCTTTCGCACCCCAACATCGTCCAGGTGTACGACGCCGGGGAGGCGGACGGTAGGCCGTACATCGTGATGGAGTACGTCACCGGCGACACACTCGCAGAGCGTGGAAAGCTCCCCTACGCCCAGGCTGTCGCGCTCGCGCTGCAAGCCTGCGCGGGACTCGAGCACGCCCACGAGGCCAGCCTCGTGCATCGCGACATCAAGCCCGCAAACCTCCTCGTACGCGACGACGGCGTCCTCAAGATCGCCGACTTCGGCATCGCGCGCGCAGCCGAGGTGACCCGGCTCACCGACCACGGCACGGTGCTCGGCACGGCCGCCTATCTGTCGCCCGAGCAGGCTGCGGGTGAGGAGGTCACCGCCTCGGCGGACATCTTCTCGCTCGGCGCCGTGGTCTACGAGCTGCTGACCGGAGGGACGCCGTATCGGTTCGACTCGCTTGCAGAGCTCGCCGCGCAGCAGCTTGACGGCGCCATCATCCCGGTGCGCGACCTGGAACCTTCGGTGCCGGAACGACTCGAGGCGGCCGTCATGCACGCGTTGGCGCGGGAGCCGCGCTTCCGGCCGGTCTCGGCGGCCGAGTTCGCCAAGGAGCTCGCTGCCGTCCCGGAGGTTCCCACCGAGCCTCTGCTGGCCACCGCCGTCACCGAGCGGCTCCAGTCCCGCCGGGAGACCGGCGTTCGGGGCTCGACGACGTGGTTCTGGATCGCGGGAGCCGCCGCCGTGGCCGGACTCGCCGTCGTGCTCGGCCTGCTCAGCCTCGGCGGCGGCGAGAGCGGCTCGACGAACCCCCCGCCCGTGCAGGTCGGGACTCCCGCGCGAGGCCAGTCCCCGGCGGACGAGGCGCGGAACCTCAGCGCCTGGTTACGCGCGCACTCGCGCTAGCTACGAGGCGACCGTCTCGGCGGCGGGTGCTTTCTCGTCGCCGAACGTGATGCCCTCGCGCGCGAGCGAGAGCTGGACGTCCTCGCGCGCCTTGTAGATCCGCCACTTGACGGTGGCGAGCGTGATCTCGAGGGAGTCCGCGATCTCCGTGTACGAGAGTCCGACGACGTCCCGCAGCAGGAGCGCCATCTTCAAGTCGACGTTCAACCGCTCGACCGCACGCCAGACGGCGTCGATTGCCTCGAGGCGTTCCAGCGGTGCGTCGACCACCTCGAGGGGCGGCACGTCCTCGAGCGCGACGACGGCGCGCGGGCGGCGCTCTCCGGCGCGCAACTCGTCCAGCACACGATTCTTCGTCACCTGGAAGAGCCAGGTCGTGAACTTCGAGCGCAGCGAGAAGCGCGGCAGTCCCTGATAGACGCGGAGGAACACCTCCTGTGTCAGGTCCTCGGCGAGCGCACGATCCCCGACGAGGCGCAGAACGTAGTTGTAGACAGGAACCTGATAGGCCCGGACGATCAGCGAGAACGCTCGCTCATCGCCTTTCTGGGCCTTCCGCAAGACGCCAAAATCAGGTTGTTGCAGGGACAAAAGGCTCCGGAGTATAGCCCGGATCAGACCGGGGTCGTTAGGGATTTGCCTGTCATCTGTAAAGGTTGCTCGACACCCAGGAAACCCAGCACTGTGGGTGCGAGATCGGACAGCTCGCCGGTGTCCATCAGGGTCACCTGGGGGTCGGTGACGACGAGGGGAACGAGATTCGTGGTGTGCGCAGTGTGGGGCCCGGCGCCGTCCGCCTCGAGCATCTGCTCCGCGTTGCCGTGGTCTGCGGTGATCAGCGCGACACCCCCCTGCCGCTCAACTGCCTCGACGATCTGCGCCAGGCACTCGTCGGCCGTCTCGACGGCTTTCACGGCCGCCTCGATCGAGCCCGTGTGGCCGACCATGTCGGGGTTCGCGAGGTTGATGACGGCGAAGCTGTAACCGCCCCGGTCGAGCTCCTCGACGAAGCTCGCGGTCGCCTCTCGCGCCGACATCTCGGGCTTCTGGTCGTAGCTCGGGACGTCGCGCGGGGATGGGACGAGGATTCGTGTCTCTCCCGCCCACTCCTGCTCCCTGCCGCCGTTGAAGAAGTAGGTGACGTGTGCGTACTTCTCCGTCTCGGCCACGTGCAGCTGGCGCAGTCCGCGCTCAGCGAGGACCTGGGCGAGCGTCTGCTGCACCTCCTGCTCGGCGAAGGCGACCGGCACCTCGAAGTCGTTGCGATAGCTCGTCATCGTGGTGACATCGGCACCCGCCTCGATGAGCTTCATCGTCAATTGGCGCGCTCTGTCCGGCCGGAAGTTGAAGAAGATCGCCGTGTCGCGCGCCGGGTCGAGCCTTGGGCGACCGGCGATGACGGCCGGCTCGATGAACTCGTCCGTGACACCGCGTTCGTAGCTACGGCGAACGACCTCGATCGGATCGGCCGCCTGCTCTCCCTCGCCCGTGACGATCGCATCGAATGCCCGCTGCGTCCGCTCCCAGCGTTGGTCGCGGTCCATGGCGTAGTAACGGCCCGCGACGGTCGCAATTCGCTCCGGCGGAAGCTCTGCGAGGTCCTGGGCCGCGGAGTGCGGCGACACGTCACGGCCGTCGGTAAAGGCGTGGATCCACGTCTTCTCCGGGGCGAAGCGCAGCAACGCGCGCAGATGGTCGATGTGCGAGTGGACGCCGCCGTAGGAGACCAGCCCGAGCAGATGGGCGCGTTCCCCCCGCTCGAACGCCTCCGCGAGGGCGGGGTTCTCGAAGAAGGAGCCGTCCTGGATCGCCTTGTTCACCCGCATGAGGTCCTGAAACAGCACCCGGCCGGAGCCGATCGTCAGGTGACCGACCTCGCTGTTGCCCATCTGACCGGGCGGCAGACCGACGGCCTCACCCGACGCAGAGATCCTCGTGTGCGGATAGGTCTTCCAGAGCCGGTCGAAGGTCGGCGTGCTCGCGAGCTCCACGGCGTTCCCGGGGCCTGGTGGGGCACATCCCCAGCCGTCGAGAATGACGAGTGCTACGAGTGGATGCGTGCGCCCGCTCGGCAAATCGCGATGAAGGAGTCGAGCTCGAGCGACGCGCCGCCCACGAGTGCGCCGTCGACGTCGGGTTGGCTGAGCAGCGCTTCCGCGTTGTCCGGCTTCACCGACCCACCGTAGAGAACCGGCACGTCGAGGACCGACTTGATCACGGCGTGCGCCTCCTGCGCGAGCTCCGGCGTCGCGGTCCTGCCGGTCCCGATCGCCCAGACGGGTTCGTAGGCGAGGACGAGGTTCTCGTCTTGCTCGAAGGCCGCGACCTGGCGTCGCAGCACGCTGTCGGTCTCGCCGCGCTCACGCTCGGCTTCGGTCTCGCCGACGCAACCGATCACGAACAGGCCCGCGTCGAGCGCAGCACGAGCCCGCTTCGCGGTCGTCTCGTCCGTCTCCCCGAAGGTCTGGCGCCGCTCCGAGTGGCCGACGATCGCTCCGTAGACGCCGAGCTCTCGCAGCATGGTCGGCGAGATCTCGCCTGTGTAGGCGCCCTCTCGCTCCCAGTGCACGTTCTGTGCGGCGACGGCGATCTCCGTGCCGGCCAGGAGCTGGACGCTGACCGCGAGGGAGACGTAGGGCGGGCAGACGACGACGTCGACGCCTTCGAGCTCGCGCTCCCTCAGGCCAAGGCAGAACTCGGCGGCCTCGGCCGGTCCTTTGTACATCTTCCAGTTTCCCGCGATCAGCGCCAGAGCGGTCAGATCTTACGGCGGTTTCGACGATCGTCCGCCTGCCAATGTTTTGGAGGTGAGCGGCGAGCGGCTGGCGACCGAGCTGGACCGCGAGCTCTGCGACGCGGTCCCTCGGTCCTCGACGTCGTCCTCGACCCTAAGCCGCGGGAATCACGCTGACGCCCGGCAGCTCCTTCCCCTCGAGCAACTCGAGCGCAGCCCCCCCGCCCGTGGAGAGCCACGAAACCTCGTCCTCGAGCCCGAGCTCCGTGAGCGCGCGCGCCGAGTCTGCGCCGCCCACGACCGAGTAGGCGTCGGCGGCGGCGACGGCTTCGGCAACCGCCTTCGTCCCTTCGGCAAAGCGCGGCCACTCGAAGACACCCATCGGGCCGTTCCAGAAGATCGTCTTCGCAGTCGTGATGCGCTCCGAAAACAGCTCGCGTGACGCCGGACCGATGTCGAGCCCGAGCCAACCGTCCGGGACGGCGTCGAACGGCACTACTCTGGCGTCGGCATCCTCGGCGAACTCGGCCGCGGCGACGACGTCGACGGGCAGCACGACCTCGAAGGGAAGCGGATTGTCCGCTCTCAGCTGCTCCGCCATCTTCCCGCCGACGAGGACGGCGTCCGCCCTGCCGCCGAGGCTCTGCAGCACGCCGAGCTTGTCGTCGACCTTCGCTCCGCCCGAGATCAGGACGAAGGGCCGCCGGACGTCTCCGAGCAGCTTGCCCAGCTCCGTCAGCTCACGCTCGAGCAGCAGTCCTGCGTAGGCGGGCAGGAGCTCGGCAACGCCGACGGTCGAGGCATGCGCGCGATGGACGGAGCCGAACGCATCTTGCACGAAGAGATCGTTCTCGTCGGCGAGTTGCCGCGCGAAGTCTGGGTCGTTCTTCGTCTCTCCCGGGTTGAAGCGCGTGTTCTCGAGGAGGCGAAGCCGGTCGTCGGGCAGGAGCGCACGCAGCCGTTCCTCGACCGGTCGCATCGAGAACGCCGGATTCACGCCTTTCGGCCGGCCGAGATGTGAGCAGAGGGTGACCGCAGCGACGTCGTTGTCGAGGAGGTACTGCAGCGTCGGCAGCGAGGCGCGAATCCGGGTGTCGTCCGCCACGGTCCCGTTGTCGAGCGGCACATTCAGGTCAGAGCGA
Source organism: Gaiellaceae bacterium (assembly GCA_035764165.1). Lineage (GTDB taxonomy): Bacteria > Actinomycetota > Thermoleophilia > Gaiellales > Gaiellaceae > 3-1-20CM-4-69-9. The sequence continues at coordinate 67,322 of DASTZS010000075.1, forward strand.
ACCAACACGCGCTTGCCGCCGACGTCGGCGTCGCGCACCGATCGCGGCGAGTGCACCTAGGCCGAGACTGCCGCGGGAATGTCGGCTGCGATCTTCGCCACGACGTCCACGAGCCGGCAGCTGTAGCCCCACTCGTTGTCGTACCAGCCGAACACCTTGGCCATGGTGCCGTTCGCCATCGTCAAGTCGCTGTCGACGATGCAGGAGTAGGGCGAATGCACGATGTCCGTCGAGACGAGCGGATCGTCCGCGTAGCGCATGATTCCCTCGAGGGGAGCCGCCCCCGCGGCAGCGCGGTAGGCAGCGTTCACCTCGTCGATCGTCACCTCCCGGCCGAGGCGCACTACGAGGTCGGTGATCGAGCCTGTGGGAACGGGAGCGCGCACGGAAATCCCGTCGACCTTGCCCTTCAGGTCGGGCATGACGACGCCGATCGCGCGGGCGGCGCCCGTCGAGGTCGGGATTAGGTTGATCGCCGCAGCGCGCGCGCGACGCAGGTCCTTGTGGGGGAGGTCGAGGATCTGCTGGTCGTTGGTGTACGCGTGGATCGTGGTCATGAAGCCCTGCTGGATTGTGAAGTTGTCGTGCAGCACCTTGGCCAGTGGCGCGACGCAGTTCGTCGTGCAGGACGCGTTGGAGATGATGTGGTGCTGCTCGGGGTCGTAGCTGTCGTCGTTGACGCCGAGCACGATCGTGACGTCAGGATCGGTCGCCGGCGCCGAGATGACCACCTTCTTCGCCCCGGCGTCGATATGCTTCTGCGCACCCTCCCGGCTCGTGAAGAACCCCGTCGACTCGATCACGAGATCGACGTCCAGATCAGCCCAGGGAAGCGCGCCGGGGTCCTTCTCCGAAAGCACCTTCAGCTCGGTCTTCCCTGCCTTGATGACGCCGTCCCCGACCTCGACGTCTTCGGGTAGCTGCCCGAGAACCGAGTCGTACTTGAGGAGATGACCCATCGTCTTGGCGTCGCCGAGATCGTTGATCGCCACGATCTCGAAATCGCCCTCGCGCTCGAGTTGAGCGCGGAAGAAGTTTCTGCCGATCCGTCCGAATCCGTTGATTCCAACCCGTGTCTTGGCCATGACCCGAGTGTAAAGGAGCCGCTTTGGCCGCTGCGAGCCCATTGACGCCGTACACAGCCCTCCGGATCGAGGGATCTTGAATGTGGGCCTCCGGCACGCCGCTTTCCGTGGCTGGGCGGCTCCGCCGCCCCAGCCGTTGAGAACCCTCCGGCTCGCCGCTTTCCGCCCAAGCGGAGGGCGGCGGGCCGCCGAGGCGGCGCTCGCGCCGCCGATCTTGAAGGCTGGGCGGCTCCGCCGCCCAGCCGTTGAGAACCCTCCGGCCCGCCGCTGTCCGCAAAGCGGAAGGCGGCGGGCCGGAGGGGAAGCTCCGAGGACGACCTCCCCCTCCGGTTGAACCACGCTCAGGACCGTGGCGTCGGACGGGGTCTGAATCCGGCGCCGGACGAGCGCGGACCCGCCGCTTTCGTGAGTATGACGGGGGCTCACCACCCCAGCAAGGCGGAGCTGGAGATCAGGTCGATGCGAGCTGGACCAACTTCCGCAGACGCCGGTGCGCAGACGCTTTGGTTGCGGGAGGGCGGCATTTGAGCGCGAGCTCGCGCAGGGGCAGGGTCGGATGGCGTACCCGCAGCTCGGCGATCTCCTGCAGGTCAGGGGACAGCTTCTGGAGCACCCCCGTTCGCCGCAGCCGTTCTACCGCCCGGAGCTGCTCGTGCGCGGCGCGGCTTGTCCGCACCAGGTTGGCGTGATCGGCATTGGCTAGTCGATTCGCGCGTGAGCGAGTCGCCGCGACCACTGCACGCTCTTCGAAGAGCAGCACCGTACGACTCGCACCGGCCAGGCCGAGCACGTCGGCGATCGTCTCCATTCCCTTCGCGTAGGCGACGGCGTGGCGGCCTCGATCCAGGACGCCCATCGCGACCCCCTCCTCCCCGGCGAGCCGGGCGAGGAACGTGGCCCCGTCCGGCCCTGCACTGCGGATCTCGAGATGCGGTGACCGCGGCCCGCTGAGCGAGCCTCCGCCGAGCAGGGCACCTCGGACATAGGCGCCGCGGCAACACGCGCGCGAGACGACACGCCGCGGCGGGTGCTCGAGCGGTGTGAGCCTGCCGCTGAGGACGCCGGCTTCGTTCAGGACTTGGAGCGCGTGCCCGTCGCCTGCGACATGGAGCTGATAGCGCGTTCCACCCTCGAACGCACGACGGCGATATGTACGGATCTCCGATGCCACACCGAATCCGCGTAGGAGGCTGAACGCGCGCCGTGCGACGGCGGGGTTGGCGACATCGAGATGGACGGACACTTCGCCGCGGCCTCTGAGGTGAACACTGCCGGCCGAGTGGAAGAGCCCGGAGAGCTCGGCGAGACGGTCGCACGCGCTCCGCGGCGCAATCGCCGCGAGCTCGTGCCGCAGGTCCTCAGAGAGCGACACCCTCGAGTGCGAGCAGCCGACTCTTGTACTCGAGCCCGAGCGACCCGTACGAGCCGAGGCCGTCCGCCGCGACGACCCGATGGCACGGCACGACGATGCCGAAACGATTCCCTGCACAAAAGGTGCCTGCCGCGCGTTGCGCCCGCGGGTGGCCGGCGAGCCGCGCGAGGTCGCCGTAGGAGACGACCTCACCGTAGGGGACACGTCGAAGCGCACGGAGGACGTCGAGCTGAAAGGGCGTCCAGCCGTCGACCTCGAGCACGACGTCGTCGAAGCACGTCCGCTCGCCGCCAAAGTAGGCACGCAGCCTGTGGAGGAATCGCTCCGCCTCCGGCCGGAGTGCGTCACCCCTTCGTGCGGGTCTCGCCGCTAGCCTCGACCCCGAGGGAGGCGGGTTGTTCACCCCACCCTGGGTGGGGGTTGCACGCGCGCGCACGCGTGTACCTCGCCTGGGGCGCGGGACGTCGTGCCAGACGAGCGTCGCTCCGTCCAGCCAGACCTCCCCCACACCCCAGCCCTGGACGGTGTAGGAGACGGACGTCACGGACACTGCTCCCAAGCCTACAATCGCCCACGATGTCCGCCGCACCAGGCCTCTTCCGCCCTCCGCCGCCCGAGAACGAGCCGGTCAAGTCGTACGCGCCCGGCACCTCCGAGCGCGAGGAGCTGCGGCTTCGCCTTCAGCAGCTGCAGTCCGAGCAGATCGAGGCGCCGCTGGTGATCGGCGGCGAGGAGGTGCGCACCGGCGCGACCTTCGAGGCGGTGATGCCGCACGACAAGAACCACGTCCTCGCGACAGTGCACAAGGGCAACGCGACACACGTGGAGCAGGCGATCAAGGCTGCGGCCGACGCCTGGGAAGACTGGCACCGCACGCCGTGGGAAGATCGCGCTGCGGTCTTCCTCCGCGCCGCCGAGCTGCTCTCGGGCCCGTGGCGCTCGACGCTGAATGCTGCGACCATGCTCGGCCAGTCCAAGACGGCACACCAGGCCGAGATCGACGCGGCCTGTGAGCTGACCGACTTCTTCCGCTTCAACGTGCAGTTCATGCTGCGGATCTACGCGGAGCAGCCGCAGTCCTCGCCGGGCACGTGGAATCGCATGGAGTACCGGCCGCTGGAGGGCTTTGTGTTCGCAGTCACGCCGTTCAACTTCACGGCGATCGGCGGCAATCTCCCCGGCAGCGCTGCGCTGATGGGCAACACGGTCGTATGGAAGCCGGCGTCGACCGCCGCGTACTCGGCGCACTACCTGATGAAGTTGTTCGAGGAGGCCGGGCTGCCGCCCGGGGTGATCAACCTCGTCTACGGCTCCGGCGCGGAGATCGGCGATCCCGCGCTCGCGAGCCCGCACCTGGCCGGCGTGCACTTCACGGGTTCCACACCCGTGTTCCAGTCGATGTGGCACACGATCGGAGCGAGCATTTCCAGCTACCGGAACTACCCGCGCATCGTCGGCGAGACGGGCGGCAAGGATTTCATCGTCGCGCATCCGTCCGCAGACCCTGAAGCCGTCGCAACCGCAATCGTCCGCGGCAGCTTCGAGTACCAGGGCCAGAAGTGCTCGGCCGCCTCGCGCATCTTCGCCCCCTCGAATCTGTGGCCGGAGATCAGGGAGCGGGTCGTCGAGGAGGTGCGCTCGATCAAGATGGGCGACGTCGCCGATTTCCAGAACTTCATGGGCGCTGTCATCGACGCCGGCTCCTTCAAGACGCAGCGCGAGGCGATCGAGGAGGCGAGGGCCGCCGACAAGGTCGACATTCTCGTCGGCGGTGGCTACGACGACTCCGAGGGCTACTTCGTGGAGCCGACCGTGCTCGAGACGACCGACCCGAACTTCCGCACCATGCGGGACGAGCTGTTCGGGCCTGTGGTCACCACGTACGTCTATCCGGAAGGGAAGTACGGCGAGACGCTCGAGCTCGTCGACCAGGGCGCACCGTACGGCCTCACGGGCGCCGTGTTCGCACGCGAGCGCAACGCGCTCGAGCAGGCGGAAGAACAGCTGCGCTATGCGGCCGGTAACTTCTATGTCAACGACAAGCCGACCGGCGCGGTCGTCGGGCAGCAGCCCTTCGGCGGCGCGCGGGCTTCGGGCACGAACGACAAGGCCGGCTCGATGTGGAACCTCATCCGCTGGGTCAGCCCGCGCACGATCAAGGAGACGTTCGTGCCGCCGACCGATTACCGCTATCCGTTCATGGCGCCCGACAATGGGCGCAGCTCGAGCTAGCACACGGTGAAGCGCCTTCTCCTCTCGATAGCCGCGGCGGCGGCGCTCGTTGTCGTGCCCGCGGCGAACGCCGGGCCGATCCTCGACCGGACCGTGGCCGCGTTGCGCAACGAGCCTGTTTACGTCGACCCTGCCGCCGAGCTCGCCATTACGCCGGCCGACCGGGACCGGCTCCGGCAGACGATCGACACCGGCGGCGCCGGTCCCGTCTATGTCGCAATCCTCCCCTCCGCGGCCGAGCAGGAAGCGGGCGGGAATGCCGACGGCGTCCTGCAGGCGATCCACGATGCCCTCGGCCGTAAGGGCACTTACGCGACCGTCGTCGGACGGCATTTCCGCGCGGGGAGCGACGGCGTCCTGCCGCGCGGCGTCGCCGGCCGACTCGCCACCGAGGCCCTCGACGCACATCGCAGCGACGGCGTGACCGCGACCCTTGTCGACTTCGTCGGCCGGGTCGCAGCGGCGAGGCAGGCGGGAGATCAGGGCGGCGGTGGCGGTGACGGCGGCGGCGGGCCGGGAACCGGCGGCGGGACGCTGATCGGCCTCTTGATCGCCGGCGTCATCGTCTTCCTCGCCTTCCAGGCGGTGCGCAAGCGCCGACAGACGCAGGCGCAGCTCGCAGAGGTGAAGACCGCCGCGCGCGACGACTTGATCGCGCTGGCAGACGACGTCCAGAAGCTCGAGCAGCCCGCCGAGTCCAACCCGGAGGCGAAGACGGAGTACACGCGGGCCCTCGAGTGCTACGACAAGGCGTCGGGCTCGTACGACCGGGCCGCGCAGCCCAGGCAGCTCGAAGCCGTGGCCACTGCGCTCGAGGAGGGCCGCTACCACATGGCCGCCGCGCAGGCGATCCTCGACGGACGAACGCCGCCCGAGCGGCGCGCTCCCTGTTTCTTCGACCCGCGCCACGGGCCGTCGACACGCGACGTCGAGTGGGCGCCGCCCGGCGGCGTGCCGAGGAAGGTGCCCGCCTGCGAAGCGGACGCGCAAGCGGTCGAGCGCGGCCACGAGCCCGCCTCGCGTGAGGTCACCGCGGCCGGCCGGCGCGTGCCCTACTGGAACGCGCCGCCCTACTTTGGCCCCTGGGCCGGGGGCTACTTTGCACCTTTCGGCGGCGCGGGCTTCCTTTCGGGCCTCTTCGTCGGGGAGCTGCTCGGCGGCGCCTACGGCGGCTTCGGCTATGGCAGCTGGGCCGGGTCAGGCACCCCCGGCGGCTTCGGAGGCTGGGACTCCGGCGGTGGCGCCGGTGGCGGCGACTTCGGCGGTGGTATGAGCTTCGGCGGTGGCGACTTCGGCGGCGGCGGCGACTTCTAGCTTCGCCTCGGCCACACTGAGCTCGTGATCCACTCCGTCCTGCACGCGATCGGCGTCTTCTTCGGCCACCTCGCCGCCGTCGAGTGGCAATGGCTTGCGCTCGGCGTCGCCTGCCACCTCTGCAAGCTGCTCGCCGTCTCGCGCGCGTGGGCCAACATCATCAAGGCCGCCTATCCCGACCGCCGTGTGCGCTGGCGCCAGATGTTCGGCGCGTACGTCGCCGGCACGGGGGTGAACGCCGTCATTCCAGCCCGTGGCGGCGACGTCGTCCGCCTCTTCCTCGCGAAGCGCAGGGTGGAAGGCTCGACCTACACGACACTCGTGTCGACCACGCTGCTGCAAACGGCCTTCGACATGGTTGTCGCGGGGTGCTTCATCCTCTGGGCGATCACGCAGCACGTCCTCCCCGGCGTCGACGTCCTGCGCAGCCCGAGCCTGCCCTCGCTGGACTACGGCTGGGCCTTTCGGCATCCCGTCGTCGGCCTGATCCTGTTCGGGCTCCTGCTCATCTTCGGGACCGCGCTCGTCGCCTGGATCGCGGAGCGCGTGGAGGAGTTCCAGGCCAAGGTGGCACAGGGGTTCGCCGCGTTCCGCGACCGGTCGTACTACCTCCGCCGAGTCGCGTTCTGGCAGCTCGTCGACTGGTCGCTCCGGCTCGCAACCGTCTTCTTCTTCCTACGCGCGTTCGGCATCCCGGCCACCTTGCACAACGCGCTGCTGGTGCAGGTGAGCCAGAGCCTCGCGACGATCTTCCCCGTCAGTCCGGCCGGCATCGGCACGGAGCAGGCCCTGCTCGTCTACGTGTTCCGCAACGTCACGTCGAAGAGCATGGCGCTCAGCTTCAGCGTCGGCATGCGCGTCACCCTCATCATCGTGAACGCCCTTGTCGGCTTCACCGCGATTCTGGTCATGACCGGCACGCTGCGCATCCGGCGGGAGGCTGAAGCCGACCGCGCGGGCGCGAAGCCGGCGCGGGCGAGAGTTTCGGACGGCCGCTAGTTGTAGCGACCGTCCGACATGCCGTCAACCCAGAACCCGCCGCCGTTCTTCGCAGCGGCCGGAGACGGTGCCTTCTTCGGAGGATTCGCCGCCGCGTTGCCGACGCCGAATGTGACGGCGACCACGACGAGAGCCCCAAGAGTGAGCATCTTCCGCAGCATCCTGATCACCTCCTTTCCTAGAACCTGACGTCCTGCAGTGCCTCTGCGGCACGCCGGTAGAGCGCAGCGGCGGTGCTGTCGTCGCCGCGCCGAGACGCGAGATCGCCCTGGGCCGTCCAGGCGAGCGCGCGGTGGCTGGCAGAGGAAAGCTGCGAGAGGCTGAGCTCGGCTTCGGCGAGGACGTGCTCCGCCTCGTCGAGGCGATCCTGCTCCATCAACGCACGACCGAGCACGATCTGGGCGTTTCCGATCTCGTCGAGGAAGTCGGGCCTGCCCTCGAGGAGGTCGAGCGCGTGGCGCGCCTGCTCCTCGGCCAGGGTCCAGTCGCCGGCGCCGAGGTGCACCTGCGCGAGCGAGGAGACGGCCTGCGCCGCATCCGGATCGCTGCCGATCTCGAGCGCGACCGAGAACGCCCGCTTGAGATACGAGATCGCATCGTCCGACTTCCCGAGCAGGTAGTTGAGCCCGCCGAGATTGTTGAGCATGCGGCCGAGGTTCTGCCGGTCGCCGTGCGACTCGTAGAGCTCCTTCGCACGCTCGGCCAGCGCGCGCGCCCGCAGCCACTGCCCGTCACGCTCGGCGACGAGCGAAGCCTGGAACGTGATGTGTGCGACCGTGAGCGTGTCGTCGAGCCGCTCGGCCAGTTCGAGCGCGCGCTCGATGTCCTCCCGCGCAGCTTCGAAGTCGCGCTGCCTTCTCGAGCAGCGAGACCTCCACTCGAGGATGTGTGAGCGCAGCCGATCGCACGGCACGCCCGAGCGGTCGGCGAGCTCGAGGGCCTGGCTCAGCAGCGTCTGGGCCGTGTTGATCGAGGTCAGCTTGTAGCGGCAGACGCCCATCCGGTAGAGGACGTCCGCCCGCTCGACGTCGGAGAAGCCCGGCTGCTCGGAGAGCTCGCGCGCGCGTGTGAGCAGTTCGAGGGCGGGCCGGAGCTCGGCCGCCGGCATGCGCGCCCACGCTTCCGCCAGGAGAGCGCGAAACTCGAGCTCACGGGCCTCCGGCGAGAACTCCAGTCCGGCGAGTGCCTCGAGCGCGTCCTCGTACCTTTCTCCCTCGACCGCGGCCTCGGCACGCGTGACCGCCGCCTCGACCTCCGCGTAGGCGTCCCACGACTGCCCTGTCTCGAGATAGGAGGCGTCGACGCCGAGCCGCTCTCCGATCCAGGCGAGCGTCTCCTTCGTCGGGCGCGTCTTCCCGCGCTCGATCTGGCTCACGTACTCCTTCGAGAACCGCTGGCCGGCAAGCTCCGACTGCGTCAGGCCTGCGGCGACGCGCAGCTGGCGGAGGCGGGCGCCGAGCCCGGTGTTCGCGCGCTGCGGAGCGAGCGTCGGAATGAGGGTGCGGCCTTCCATGCTGCGGCCCTTCAGGTATCGGCCCCGGCGAGATCAGGCACGATCGCTGGGCCGAGTGCCCCCCAATCGAGGGACTACGGGCGGCCGGCTTTGTGTAGCTGGGCGTAGATCGAGCGCGCCGTCTTGGCCGGCACGCCCGGCACGCCCTCGAGCTCCTCCTGCGTCGCGGCCAGGAAACGCTCGGCCGAGCCGAAGTGCTGCAGGAGCGCACGGCGGCGCGCCGGGCCGACGCCCTCCAGCTCGTCGAAGATCGAGGCGAAGGAGCGAGAGTCCCGCCGCTGCCGGTGGAAACCGACCGCGAAGCGGTGGGCCTCGTCGCGCACGCGCTGCAGCAGCTGGAGCCCGGGCGAGTGCGGAGCGAGCCGGATCGGATCCGGCCTGCCCGGGATGAAGACCTCCTCCACCCGCTTCGCCAGCGCGACCACGGCGACCCGCGGCAGGTCGAAGGCCTGCATCGCGGCCAGCGCCGCCGAGAGCTGTCCCTTCCCGCCGTCGATGACGACGAGGTTCGGCGTCGCCGCGAAGGACTCGTCGTACTCCTCCGCGGTCACGTCCGCGAGCCGCGAGAAGCGGCGCGAGACCACCTCCGCCATCGCGGCGAAGTCGTCCATTCCGACCTGGCCCTTGACGCCGAACTTCCGGTAGTGCGCCTTCTTGGCGACGCCGTCCTGGAAGACGACCATCGAGCCGACGTTGTCCTGCCCCATTGCGGTGGAGATGTCGAAGCATTCGATCCGGATCGGGAGCGCCTCGAGGTTGAGAACCTCCCGCAGCTCTTCGAGGGCTTCCACCCGGCGCAGCCGCTTCAGCTCCGTCTGCTTCGTCTCGGCCGCGAGCGCATGCCGCGCGTTCTCCGTCGCCAGTTCCTGCAGACGCCGGCGTTCGCCTCGGGCCGCCGCCCGCACCTCGACCCGTGCGCCGCGCCGCTCGGAGAGGAACTCCCCCAGCGCCGAGGTGTCGCCGGCGTCCTTCGGCACGACGATCTGCGGCGGGACGCTCGGCGCCGAGCCGTAGTACTCGAGGAAGAAGGACTCGAGCACGGTCGGGACGTCCTGGTCCCCGACGTTCTCGAGATGGAAGGAATAGCGGTCGATCAACCTCCCGTCGCGGAGCGGGAAGACCTGCACGACGGCGCGATCGCCGTCGATCGCCAGCCCGATCACGTCGACGGTGCCGACCGACCTGCGGTCGGCGGCCTGCCGCTCCGCGAGATGCTGCACGCTGCGCAGACGGTTGCGGTAGCGGGCCGCCTCCTCGAATCGTTCTGCCGCAGCCGCCTCCTGCATCTTGCGCTCGAGCTCGCGCTGGATCGGCTTAGTCTCTCCCGAGAGGAACTCGATCACCTGGTCGATGATGGCGAGGTAGTCCTCCTTGGAGACGTAGCCGACACAGGGAGCCAGGCACCGGTCGATGTGGTAGTCGAGGCAGGGGATTCCGGAGTGCCGGCCCGGCTTCGGTCCTTCGCAGGGCCGGTAGGGAAACACGCGGTTGAGGACGTCGAGCGTCTCGCGCACCTTCTTCGCGTTCGCGTACGGGCCGAAGTAGACGACGCCGCGGCGGTGCCGCTCACGGGTGAACATGACGCGCGGGTACTCGTCCTCGACCGTGACGGCGATGTACGGAAACGACTTGTCGTCCCGGAGCCGGACGTTGAACGGCGGACGGTGGCGCTTGACGAGGTTCTGCTCGAGGTGGAGCGCCTCGACCTCGCTCTGGGTGACGATCACCTCGATGTCCTGCACACGCTCGGGCAGCTGCCGGATTGCGGTGCGCGTATCCGCGCCCTGCTGGAAGTACGAGCGCACGCGTGGCCGCAGGGACTTCGCCTTGCCGACGTAGAGCACGCCGCCGGTCCTGTCCCTGAAGAGGTAGACGCCCGGCTTCGCCGGCAGCTTCTTCAGCTGTTCTTCGAGCTTCGACGCCATTCGATCCAGCCTAGCCCCGACCTACGGCCGGCCGGACGTGCCCAGAAAAGCGACGCGGCCCGGGTGGAGAGACCGGGCCGCCGTCAAAGTCAAGGATCGGGCGGGGAGGTGGCGAGCTTCCCGGGTCCCCTGCGGCGAGAACCTGGCAACACGATCCTGACTGATGTCAAATATCGGTTGCCAGGCCCGGACCTACTCCCCCGAACGGGTGATTCAAGCCCCGACGGCTGTCGGTTGACGGCCTCCGGCCCCCCTCCTAGACTGGCTCTCTGTTCGGGCGTTTTCGCCCGTGACAGCAGGGTCTCTCTTTCATGCTGCAGTCGCGCACACTCACCGCACTCGTCTGCGCTCTCCTGGCGCTGACCATTCCCGCCCAGGCGCTCGGCAGCGAGCGGATGTACATGGGGGCCGCCGAGGACGAGGGGCGGAACGCGGATCCCCAGGTGGCGATGGCCAAGATGCAGCTGGCGAAAGCGGCCGGCTTCGACACGATTCGGATCACGGCGATCTGGGAGCCCGGCCAGGCCGCCGTGCCGGCGGGTCAGCTCAGCGCCCTGCAGTCGATCGCGGCCGCGGGCGACTTCCTCGGCATCCGGGTCGTCGCCACGGTGATGAACTTCGGCAGCCGCGCCACCCCGCTCACGGCCACTGCGCGCACGCAGTTCGCCCGCTTCGCCGCCGATATGGTCAGGCGCGTCCCGGGCATCCGCGAGTACATCGTGGGGAACGAGCCGAATCTCAACCGCTACTGGCTCCCGCAGTTCGGCCCCAACGGCGAGGACGTCGCCGCCACGTCGTACACGCAGCTGCTCGCGCGAACGTACGACGCGATGAAGGCGGTGGACAAGAACGTCTTCGTCAACGGCGGATCGCTTGCACCTCGCGGCATCGACCGGCCCGGCACCGGCCGCGACACGCACTCGCCCACGGCCTTCATCACGGACATGGGGACCGCCTATCGCGCCCTGAAGCGGAACCGCCCGATCATGGACGGCCTGTCGTTCCACCCGTACGGCGAGAGCTCGAGCACCCCCCCGACGTTCGTGCATGCAAACGGCACGTCGCTCGGACTCGGCGACTACGACAAGCTCGTCGCGCTGCTCGGCACGGCCTTCGACGGCACCGCCCAGGCCGGCTCGACCCTGCCGATCCTGTACGACGAGTACGGGATCGACTCGCAGATCCCGGACGGGAAGCGCCGCCTCTACGGCGGACGCGAGCCCGCCACGACGAGGCCCGTCAGCGAAGGAGTCCAGGCCGCCTACTACCGGCAGGCATTACAGATGGCTGCCTGCCAGCCGACGGTCCGCGGCTTCCTCATCTTCCACGTCACCGACGAGACCGACTACAACCGCTGGCAGTCGGGCGTCTACTACGCAGACGGGACGCCGAAGTCGTCCCGGCCCTTCGTCAAGCAGGCGATGGCGGAGATTCGTTCGGGAGCGATCGTCTGTGGCGAGCTCGAGCCGATCGGCACGGACACCAAGGGCTGGACCCTGGCGACTCCCGCCGAGGTCGCAGCACTTGAAGGCGGGGCCGAGGCGGTCGCGGGCTGGACCCTGGTTCAAGCCTCGGGCTAGCATCACGGTTGATGGAAGGCCAGTACGTCGCCTACACGTTCTTCCGGGTCGACCCCGCCTGGCGGCGCCTTCCGATCGAGGAGCGGACCGCGGGGAAGGATGCGTTCGCCGAGGTTGTCGAGGACTGGACGACGCGAATGGATGCCCTGCGCACGTACACAGTCACCGGAGTCCGGCCGGACTCGGACTTCTTTCTCTGGAAGATCACGCGGCGCTACGAGGATCTCGGCGCGCTCGGCGCTGCGCTGAACGGGACACCGCTCGCCGGCTGGCTGGAGACGCCGTATTCGTACCTCGCGACGACGAAGGCCTCCGAGTACACCCAGGCACGCCGTGCGCGCAAGGTGGTCCCCAAGGGCTCGCCGTACCTCGTGGTGTACCCGTTCGTGAAGGTGCGGCCCTGGTACGCGCTCTCCGCCGACGACCGGCAGCGGGCAATGGCCGAGCACATGCGCATCGGTGCCGAGTTCGAGACTATCCACAACCACACGACCTACTCGTTCGGCATCGACGACCAGGAGTTCATGACTGCGTTCGAATGCGAGGAACCGGCGGACTTCATGCACCTGATGCTCACGCTGCGCGAGAGCGAGGCCTCTCGCTACACGGAGCGCGACACGCCGATCTTCGTCGGCCAGCACGTCGGCATCCGCGAAGCGCTCGACGCGCTCGACGGCGCCGCCGCCCGCGTCGGCGCCTAGCTCCTGGCTCAGCCTGCTCCCGCGGCGAGGTCCCGCCACCGTTTCAGATGGCGCAGGCCGATCGCGGCCGGGAGCAGCGGTAGCCAGAGGTTGAACAGCCGGTATGCACACACGGCGAGGACGGCCTTCGCGAGCGGAATCCCCGCCCAGGCGAGCGCGAACGTCACGAGCGCTTCCACCGACCCCGCGCCGCCGAGCGGCAGCGTCCGACGTGTGAGCGCATAGCCGGTGGCGTACCCGATCACGAGGGCTGCCAGATCCGGCGAGTCGTGGAAAGCGCGCAGTCCGGCCCAGAGGCAGCCGACGTCTCCGATCCAGTAGAGCGTCGTGCCGAAGAAGGCGCCACCATGGACGGCGCCCTGCGAGGAGAGCTTCTTCAGCATGTGCACCGCATCGAGCGCGTGCCTGAGGGCTCCACGCCACCCGCCCTGATCACGGAGCCGTGGTCGGAGCGCAAGCGCCGCGAACGCCGCCGCGAACCCGAGGGGCACCGCGATCACCCACGGCAGCGTGAAGCCGAGGCTCGGGTGGGTCGACCCGCGTGCAAGCAGGATGACCGCGGCCAGCGCAGCCGCCGGTGCGAGCACTGCGTACTCGAGGACGCCCAGGCTGAGGACGCGCAGGCGTGCCTGCCGGGCCTCGAGTCCGGCGGCCTCGAGGGCGTGGCGGTCGACGACGAAGCCGCCTCTGATCACGAATGCGCCGAAGCCCGCAGCGACGATCGCCCCGGCGCGAGCGAGGCCGAGCCGTGGGCCACCCTCCAGCCGCGCGACCTCCCGGTACGCGACGACGTAGCCGAAATACGCCGCGACCTCCATCCCGAATGCAACCGGCAACCAGATCGGGTCGAAGTGACGCAGCTCGTGCAGGACCCGTCCGAACCCAGCGGCCCAGGCGATCCCGCCGACCGCTCCGAGGGCGAGTACGGCCCCGACGCCCACCAGCAGCGCGTGCTGCGCAGCATCCCGCTCGAGATGCGGTGCGGGGCGAAGGAGCCGTTTTAGGTTCATCCGAGTCGAATCGGTCGCGAGCCTCGGCGCGGAACCCCCACACGGGGGAGGCTACGAGTACGAGTGGCGCCCCCGCCAGACGCGGAACATCGCGTAGCCCCCGCCCGCGAGCACGCCGATGAATCCGAGCGGCTCGTAGCCGGGCAGCCCGCGCCAGAAGTAGCTGCCGATCGCCGCCACGATCAGCAAGGCGGCGCCGTAGAAGACCACGCGCTCACGCGTGGGCCAGCTCCCGATCTCGTCGCGACGCTCGCGCCACATCAGATAGATGAAGAAGGCGATGGCGAGGAAGAACGCGATGCGCAGCAACATCGCGATCGCGAGGAGAGCCGTGTACTGGTTCAGCGCGACGACGAGAATCGCAAGCACCGCGATGATGAGAAAGCCGCGCAGAGTCGGCCGGTCCGACAGGTACTTCCCCATCAGGCGGTCATGAAGGCGCGGACGGCGAGCACGGCTGCCACCAGCGTAGCTCCCGCGAACCAGGCCAGCCTGCGCCGAGGCTCCGCCGGAGCGTAGAGCCAGGGCCACACGACGCTGAGCAGCGCCAGCCCGCCGTACATGTAGTGCTCACCGCGCTGCGCGTGGCGGTCGTCGGCCAGCAGGAGGAGACCGAAGGCGACCTGCGCGACGATCAGCGTCTGCGCGAGCGCGAGGGCATGGGCCACGAGCCGGCCGCCGGTTCCCCTGCGTCCGTATACAAGCAGTGCGAGTGCGGCCGCCAGGGCCGAGATCGCGACGACGAGGAATGCGAGAGCGTGGTGCACCGTTAGCATCTTTTCGCGCCGGCGAGCCTAGCCGGCGGTCACCCGAACTCGCGCCCCCAGCACTCCGGGCAGCAGAACTTCAAAACGTTCTCGGGCCGTCATCGAGCAACACAGCCAGCCAGCATTGGGAGTCGCCCGAGAGCCAGGGGTCGCCGCATTCCTCACAGGCGAGGACATCGCGACGCTGGGGTTCACGGCTCGAGTCTACGACCACGTCAGGCGAGGCTGACTTGCGACCTCTCGTTGGCGATGGTGCAGGGCGCGGTCTACGGAGCGGTGAACGCGATCGACCGGCACGGCCGCCACCGTCGCTGCAACCGCAACACGGCGAGCCGACGGCCGGCGCGACGCCCCCGTGTCGTTCCGATCGATGATCCCGAGGCTCGTGTGTTTTGGGGGCGGCCGGACGCGAGCGGGAACTACCGCTGCTGGTCGCGGGCGTGGTTTGAGTGGCGACAGCTAGTCATCGCGCCAAGGCCCTGTGGCGCCGCTGAACTAGTCGGCACCGTTCAGTCACTGTACCCGAGGGACAAGCTAGTCCGCCTCGCCACCCGGCAGCTTGCGGATTTGCGTTGGTCACGGCTTCTTCGAGTCGCTATGTTCGATTGACAGCGCGCGTTCGTAGGCTGCGATGTAGTCGGCGACCATGCCAGCCGGTGAGAAGCGTTGCTCAACCGCAGAGCGCATCGCGCGGCGGTCGAGTTGCAGTGCTTGATCGAGCGCACCGTCCACAGCGCTCCAGTCGTCCACGATGATTCCGGTGACGCCGTCGTCGATGACTTCTGGTACAGAGCCTCTACGGCTGGCGATTACAGGTGTGCCGCATGCCATCGACTCGATCATCACGAGTCCGAAGGGTTCCTCCCAGTCGATCGGGAAAAGGGTTGCGGCCGCGTTCTGCAGGAGTTTGATCTTGTCGTCGTGGCCGACTTCCCCGACGAACTCGATGTCCGCGCTGAGGTGAGGCTGCACGTGTCCTTTGAAGTACGTCTGCTCACCAGGCTCCGCCAATTTGCCGGCTAGCTTTAGCGGCATGGCGACACGCTGCGCGATCTCGATAGCGCGGTCGGCTCCCTTGTCGGGGCTCATTCGACCAAGGAAGAGCAGGTAATCGCCGTTCTTTCGCTGAGGCTCCTGGAAGGGGTAGGCGTCGATGTTGATGGCGTTCGGCACATTCGCTAGCCATGGCAAATCCGGGTGCGGGCGCCTCTGCGCGAGGGAGAGCGACACAAGGCACGGGCGACGCACGAGTCGACTGATTCGTTCATAAAGCCGCCCGGGCGCCCCTGTCAGCGGCCCGTGAACGGTGTGGACGATCGGCGTCGGGAAGAGCGATCCGAGCGCCAGTCCAAGCAGGCCGGTGTGATCGTGAATCAGGTCGAACTCGGCATGGCGTTCGAAGCAGTTGATTGCGTGGTGGAGCTCCCAAAAGGTGAGGCCGATCTGCTCGCTCGGCGCTTGATCGAAAACCGCGTCAAGCTCAGCGAGGGTCGTCGAGTCCCCAGAGGCGAACAACGTCACTTCGTGACCTACGTCGACCAGTCCATCGGCGAGGAGCGAGACGACAAGCTCGATGCCGCCGTAACCCTCCGGCGGCACCGGAAACCATGCGGGACTCAGGATTCCGATCTTCACCGCAAGACGAAGGAGCCGGCGGGATCGCCGGCTCCTGAGGTCGTCAGTTTCGTGGTGGCTACCAGGTGCGGCGGTCGCGGTAACCCGTACCGCCCGGCCCGTAGTACGAACCGAGGTCGCTGCGGTACTTGTCGTCGCGATACCGGTCCTCGTCGAACTCGGGCGCGTCCTTGATCTGATCCTTCGTTCGGTTGACGAAGACTTTTTCGTCGTCCGGATCAATCCGATCGATCACGCCGGCGGGCAGCATCACCTTCTTGCCGAAGATCCACGGGCCCGTGTCGACCACGACGTAGCTCGAACCGGCGTCATACGTTGCGTCGTCGATCTTGCCGATCCCGCCGTCAATCGCCTCGACGTCGTAGCCGACGACGTCGATGTCGCCGGCATGCAGACCTGACTGATACGACCACATTTCTGTTTTGACCGTGGACACAGTTGCCTCCTTGTCTAGACTGCCGCCTCTCAGTCTTCACCGTCTTCAAACAATTAAACGCTCGCGGTAGCAACCGCGCCTCCCGCCGTTTAGCGCACGCCAGGGGGCCGGACGAGAAGCGGTTTAGGCATCGACGGAGCGGTCAAGAATCGTTCGCTCGATCACGGCCGAACAGGGGGCCCGGGGGAGCGGATCTGCCGGAGGGGAGGTAGACCGCCCGGCCCCTTACACGGTGTCTACGATCCCGCGAACCGAAAGCAGGTGCGAGATGAGGGCGCTCTCCATAGGCGTGCTGCTCGGAGCAGCGAGCGCAATCGTGCTTCAGCAAGTCCGCCGGCGGATGGCCGTGTCGATAAATCGGCCCGCATCACCCGCCGCAGCAGCACCGGCGTCGGTGCCTAGCCGTGCGGAGGAAACAGGGCCTGACGACCTCTCATCACTGACGGCCGCAGAGCTCTACCGCCGTGCGCAGGCCGCCGGGATTCGCGGACGCGCGACCATGACAAAGGCACAGCTGATCGAGGCTCTGCACGCGGCCAACCCGTAGGCCGCCTTAGGCCCCACTCTGCTTGGCGTGCAGGTAACTGACTTCGCCGCCAATGCAATGCATATCGGAATTGGCCTACTCGGACTGGTTCTGCTGATCATCCTGGTCTAAGCACTGCCTGAGACAACGCGGCGGCCGCGATTAGAGTCTGCCGCGCGAGCGAACGGACGAGTCTGTCGGAGTAGGGGACGACGAAGACATCCGCGTCGCCGTTCTCAATGAGCCGGAGCGCCTCGCTGAGCGCCGGCCGCTGCTCGATCGGCACACCGCCTGAGACGTCGAGCCCCCGAGCGTATCGACGAGCTTCAGCCGTCCCGGGCGCAGGCGTCGCGGATACGCTGCTCCCGTTCGGTCGGGGAGACGAACCGCTCCCCTTCCCGCCCGCCGGTGCGTGAGACGCGCACGATCCCGACGGCACGACGCGAGGAGGTCCGTTTGCTACGCGAAGGTGAACCCGCTCCGGATTTCGAGCTTGAAAGCGACGCTGGCGACAAGGTGAGGCTCTCGTCTCTCAGAGGGCGACCGGTCGTACTTTATTTTTACCCCAAGGACGACACCCCCGGCTGCACGACCGAGGCCTGCGAGTTCCGCGACGCCTACGACGTCTTTCGCGCGCGTGGAGTCGAGGTGCTGGGCGTCAGCCCCGACGACGTCGCATCACACGGGAAGTTCAAGTCGAAGTACGAGCTGCCGTTCACGCTCCTCGCTGATCCCGACCACCAGGTGGCGGAGCAGTACGGCGTCTGGGGCGAGCGCAAGGCCTACGGGAAGACCTACATGGGCATCAAGCGGTCCACCTTCATCATCGACCCGGAAGGCAAGGTCGCGCGCGCGATGATGGGGATCAAACCTGCCGGCCACGCCGAAGAGGTGCTGGACTCGCTGGGCTAGAAGTTCACCCGGGCGAGGGACGGGGTGTCCCTCCTCCGGGTGATCCTCACGGGCCGGTTCCGGTGGGAGAGTCGGAATGGCGGCCCGATGCAGCTTCGCCTGTCCGATCCGAGCTACACGGAACGTCTGGCGAACTTCCTGCGGAGTCTGGGCCAGGCGGCGATGGTGGCCGGTCCGACTCAGCTGGACCTCGACGTCCCCGATACCTCCTCCGCGCGAGAGGAGCTCGCGATCTACCTGCGGGTGTGGCAGGTCCTCTATCCGGACGCGGAGGTCCAGGTCGGCGAGGAGGACGACGAGCTCCCCGCCGCATAAGGCCTCACCGCACCCAGGTAGGCAAGCGCGTAGCGCGTCTCGAAGAGGCTCGAGATGCGCACCACGTCGCCGGTATGCGGTGCGTGGATGAAAGAGCCGCTGCCGATGTACATCCCCTCGTGCTGCGGGACGCCGAGGGAGTTCGCGCGGAAGAACACGAGATCGCCGGGTTGGAGCCGGTCACGCGGAACACGAAGGCCCGCGTAGTACTGGAAGCCTGTGTAGTGCCCGAGCTTGATCCCGAGCTGGCCGTACACGTACATCGTCAACCCGGAGCAGTCGAAACCGAGTGGCGTCTCGCCGCCCCAGACGTACGGCACGCCGAGGAACCGGTACGCGAGCGCAACGGCCTGCCCTCCGAGCGTGTTCGTCGGAGGAACGATGTCCGGCGGGGTGAGCAGCACGGGCACACCGGCCAGCGATGCCTGCGCCGCCGGAAGTTGCGGCAGCCCGAGGAGCGCCGCACTCGTCGAGGTCTCCGGATGCGCCGCGCGCGCAAGCCCGACGAGCAACTGCGTCCCCGGTGCGAGGCCCAGCGAGGGATCTGCGACGTAGGCGCGCAGGCCGACGAGACCCGAGCCGGTCCTGCCGGGGGAGACCGCCTCCTGCAGCGCGACGAGGTAGCTGCCGCCGTCGAGCGGCACGATCGCGTTCGGCCCCACCACGTAGCTCGTCCCGTCGACGACGAGTCCGTCGATCCGGGCTCCCCCGAGCCCGCGAGCCGGGACGACGAGGCGCCGAACGGTGACCCGGCCGTTGAACATCGAGATGTCTCGCAGCTCGACGCGCGCAGCCGTCGCCCGCGCGGAGCCGATGCGCAGCACCGAACCGTCGGCCGGGTAGACGGAGGCGCCGGAGCCGGCCTTTCCGATCAGAGTCCCGTCCGAGGAGCGCACCTCGGCGAGACCCAGGGTCCCCGCGCGCGCGGGCACGGCAAAGACCAGCAGGACGGCCGCCACCCCCAGTCCCCGTCGTAGCATCCAGGCTCGGAGTCTACTGAGGTCCCGGCGCGGCGAACGCGGAGAGTGCCGATCCGCCCCAGGTCAGCGCGACTTGGCGAGCGCGGAACGCGTGAGCTGGAGCGGCCTCAAACCGACCGTCAGCCGACGAAGCTCTCCTGAGAGCGTGCGCGGGACCGCGTACCACGTGTTGCGAACGAACCGTCCGAGATTGACGCCGTAGCTGAGGAAACGGTCGAGCGGCCGTCTGGCGACGATGCCGGTGACGTACTGGTTCCTGAAACGCAGCTGGTAGTAGGGCGCACCGAGGGGCGGTCCCGGTATGCGCGCCGCGACGGGACCGCCGTAGTAGAAGGATCCGTCGCGTTGCACACCTGCAGATCGCCGGGGCCGAAGTCTTTCGCGCTCGCGGCCGGCAGGACGAGGAGCGCCGCGACCACACCCAGGGTCCAGGTCTTCGTCATACCCCTGGTACCCAGCGAGGGACGCCCGAGGTTCCCTGGGTCGGGTGCGTTTAAGGACCCTGTGAGCGGTGATTGACGAGTCAGTCAGGTACCGCGGCGGGCGTGGAGGGGGTCGGCTTGGGCTGCGGCGCCCTGGCGAGCGGTCGAACCGGTTCCGTCTGCGGCCTCGAGTCTTCGGGGAGGAGAGGAGGGACCGTTCGACCGCGCCGTCGACGCGACTGGAAAGGTGCGGATGAGAGGACTTGAACCTCCACGGGTTCCTACAGATGTGGCGTGTCTCGTCGGAGCGTGAGGGAAGCGGCTTTGCGGGCGTTCGCTGACGCGCGATCGGATTCCTGGACTCGCGTGGCGCCGTCCTACCCAAACGTCTG
The DNA here is from genome assembly GCA_035764165.1 of Gaiellaceae bacterium. Classification (GTDB taxonomy): domain Bacteria; phylum Actinomycetota; class Thermoleophilia; order Gaiellales; family Gaiellaceae; genus 3-1-20CM-4-69-9. Next base: position 87,438 of record DASTZS010000075.1, read on the forward strand.
GCGCCAAGGCACACGGCGGCGCCTATAGCTTGAAGGTGGCATCGCTGTCCGAACCGGTTCCGGAGTACCCGCAGCACGAAGTCGTTCGCTGCCTGGCGTGCGGAAAGCAACTCGAGGCTCCGCTCGCAGCGCTTGGATCACTTCGGTGTCTCGAGTGTCGCGAGTCGGACGCAAAGTTGAACCCTGAACTCGTGGCGCTGTGGCAACAGCGAGGCGCACACTTCTAGCTGCCGATTTCGAACAGCCAGCACTCCGGACACCAGAACTTCGGGACGCCCTCCGGCCCGTCGTCGATGAACTCGGTCCGCCAGCGCTCCGGGTCACCGGGCAGCCAGCGTTCGTCGCCTCCTCACAGGTGGGGATGATCGCCACTAAGCGCGGACCGACCCGGCGGCCGTCGCCGCTAACTCGCTGGTAATCCCGAAGGTGCGGATGAGAGGACTTGAACCTACAAGACAAGCAAGAGAGGGTGTCGCTGTCAGCGTTCGTCGACCCTGACGTGCGTCAAGAGCTCGAGGAGCTCGCCCGGGCCGAAGACTGCTCTATGTCGGCCGAGGTGCGGCTCGCGTGGCGCGAGCACATCGACGCCGCACGCGAGGAGGTGCCGTCATGAATCAGGCCGAGCTGGAGCGCAGCATCACGGCCGCGCACGCGGCGGGGCGACACGGCAACGCTCGAGAGGCTGCAGGCTGAATATCGCCGCTCCGCTGCCGTGGTGCGAATCACCCGCGACCCCGATGCCATTCACCTGCGCGCCGCGCGGATCTCGACGCCGGAGGGCAACGGCAACCGCAAGGTGGTCGGCAGGAACGTACCGCTCGCGGTCAGGTTGACGAGCGAAGCGCGCCGCGAGATACGCGAGATCGAATGGCGCGACGACGCCGAGGTTGGCGGCTGGGCGTTCGGCTACGTCGACAACGTCGAGGTCGTCGTGTGTGCGTTGCGCGGCTCGAACTGGTCGGACGGCATGGTGGGCGACCGCACCAGCATGGTCATGGCCAGGCACACGTTCGCGACGTGGGCGATCGAGGACGGTCGAATGTCGCTAATTCATCTGGCCACGATCATGGGCACGTCAGTCCGCCAACTCGAGGACACCTACTTCCGCTGGCTCAGCCACACGGACGAGCAGGTGCGAACGTTCCTCGACGAGTACGACGCTGCTGCGAGTGCCTAACGCGCGATGGAGAAGTAGTGCTTGAGCTCCTGCACCTTTTCGGGCCGAGCCTCGTGAGCGAGGAGCACCGTGTTCCGTCCCTCTTGACGTGAAGTGGCTTCGCTCCGCGAGCGTCACGCCGTCCAGGGGTTCGGCGGCTTGCTCATTCGAGCCGGTTTCCCAGGAAGCTTGCGCCTGACGTTCGTCTAGCGGGGCGGCGAGCCAGGTAAAGGCGCCTCACCCGGATCGTGTCCTGGTGCGAGTCGCGATGGGCTGAACGCCTGGTCAGTCGCGCCGGTCGTCCTTCGTGAAGTCGAGGTCCTCGCGCGGATCGTGCGAGCGGCTACGGGTGCCGGATTTCGCCAAGCCCCGGCTGATCATGTACGCGATCGTCGCGAACGCTGTGTACCTCCAGAAGAACTGAGCGTCGACGCTCGGTGAGGTGGCTGCTGTGATCGCGAGGCCCATCAAAAAGAGGGCATATGCGAGGAATTCGCTCGTGACGAAGAACGGCCTGGTCTCGCTGCTGTGAATCGCCCGCGGCGGGGCGCTCCAGCGCTGTCGCCAGGCACTGCGGTCGGAGATTCGTCCTGGTGCTGTCGACACGTTGCCTCCTTTGATTGCAGAATGGGCCTTCACTTCCGCGTTTCACGGGCCGTGAAACCGGCTACGAGGTGGTCGACACAGATGGAAGGGAGTTGACCATGGGAGTTCTGTGGCTGCTGGTGATCCTGCTGATCATCTTCGCGATCTTCGGCGGAGTCGCCGTGAATAGCTGGCTCTGGCTCCTCTTGATCATCGCGCTCGTACTTGTTCTCGTCGGCGCCATGTGAGCCGATCAAAAGGTCGAACCGAGAGGGCCACACGGCTTGTGGCCCTCTCTTGTTCGAGCTGTGACGGCTGCGGACGTCGGGTGCACCGAAGATCTTTTCGGTGGGGCCCATCGAGGTGGTGGTCCGGGGCTTCGTGTAATCAGGACGCTTGGAGTCGGGGCCTCTGGTCGACACAAAGGAGGTGGACGCGCAATGCCGCTGATCGACGTGAGGCTGCTTCGGGGCGTCTTTTCGTCGGAAGAGCGTCAGCAACTCGCGGCACCGTCCCTGACCGTTTGGGCCACGATCGGGCCACGGTTCCGCCTGATCTGGCTATGCGGATGAGAGGACTTGAACCTCCACGGGGTTGCCCCCACACGGACCTGAACCGTGCGCGTCTACCAATTCCGCCACATCCGCGCGGCGGGTGCAGTGTAGCCGTACGATTTCGGGCCTGAAACGGGGTCTCCTGATCTGCGGCCTGGCCGCACTGGCATTTGCTCCCACCGCGCGGGCGGGGGACGTCGAGGTCGTGGTCACGCTGAAGCAGCCCGCGCTCGCCGAGCTCTTCGCGAGGCAGCAGACCCTCGCGTTCTCTTCCTTCGTGCAACCGCGGCGGCTCCGCCTCTCGGCGCCCGCAAGCCGCTCCTACCTCCGGCGGCTCGACCGCCTGCAACGGGCCGCGGAGGCTCGTATCCGCGTAGCGATTCCGCGCGCGCGAGTGCGGTGGCGGTACGGCGTCACCCTGAACGGCTTCGCCGTCGTCGTCCCCGCCGCCGCGCTCCCAGAGCTCGGCCGCTTCGGACAGGTGTGGCCGAGCCGCACCTACCACACGCTGCTCGACAAGACACCGCAGCTGATCGGTGCGCCGCAGGTCTGGGGTCCGACCCTCGCCACAGCCGGGCAGGGGATGAAGATCGGCATCGTCGACGACGGAATCGACCAGACGCATCCCTTCTTCGCGCCGGCGGGCTACACCTATCCGGCCGGCTATCCGAAGGGCCAGACCTCCTACACGACGCCGAAGGTGATCGTGGCGCGCGCCTTCGCGCCGGCGGCCACCTCCTACGCCAATGCGAGGCTGCCGTTCGACCCCGAGCTGTCCGACCACGCAACGCACGTGGCCGGCATCGCAGCGGGGAACAACAACACGCCGACGCGCAGCGGCCTCCGTCTCTCCGGGATCGCGCCGCGCGCCTATCTCGGGAACTACAAGGCGCTCGGCATCCCGAGTCAGTTCGGTGCGAACGGAAACTCGCCGGAGCTCGCCGCAGCGATCGAAGCGGCGGTGCGGGACGGCATGGACGTCATCAATCTGTCGCTCGGCGAAGCCGAGATCGACACACGGCGGGACATCGTCGCAACGGCGCTGAACGCCGCGGCAGACGCCGGCGTCGTCTCGAGCGTGTCCGCGGGCAACGACTTCGGCGAGCTCGGCTTCGGGACGATCACCTCACCCGCCAACGCCACGAAGACGATCTCGGTGGCCGCGTCGAGCGGAGGACACGGCAGCAGGAACGCCGACAGGATCGCGTCGTTCTCTTCGGCAGGTCCCACTCCCTACTCCCTCTTTTTCAAGCCGGACGTGGCCGCGCCCGGCGAGGACGTCGCCTCGGCGTCGCCGGGCGGAGGGTACGTCGAGAACAGCGGCACGAGCATGGCGGCACCGCATGTGGCCGGCGCGGCGGCCGTCCTGCGACAGCGCCATCCGACGTGGACACCCGCGCAGGTCAAGTCGGCGCTCGTTCTCACCGGCGCGGCGGTTTCCGCCGCAGGCTCCGGCGAGGTCTCGCCCCTGCGAGAGGGAGGTGGCAGGATCGCGCTCGTCCCGGCGGACCAGCCACTCGTGTTCGCGGCCCCGGCCAATGTCTCCTTCGGCCTGCTCAAGCCAGGCTCGCGTGCCGCTCGGAGCGTCGCGCTGACGGACGCAGGCGGGGGCGCCGGTACGTGGAACGTGAGCATCAGCGCGGGCCGCTCACTCCTCAGAGCGCCCGCGACGACCACGGTCCCCGGCGTCCTGACCGTACGCGCCGCCGTGACGCGGCGTGCGCGCGAGGGCGACATCGCCGGCTTCGTCGTCCTGTCGCGTGCAGCCGGTCGGCGCCGGATTCCCTTCTGGCTCCACGTCGAGCGGCCGAGGCTCCGCCTCGACCGGCGCACCCCGCTGAGCCGGACCGGAGCGCATGTGGCGAACACCGTGCGGGGGGTTGCACGAGTCTCGTCGTATCGCTACCCCGACGTCCCCCGCGGCGACGCTCCGTTCTCGGTCCGGCTGACCGGACGCGAGCTCGTGTACCGCGTGTACGTTCGCCGGCGGCTCGCGAACTTCGGCGTCGCCGTGACGTCACGCGACCGTGGAGTTCGAGTCGAGCCGCGCGTCGTGCGCGCCGGGGACGAGAACCGGCTTGCCGGCTACACCGCGCTCCCCTTCGACCAGAACCCCTACCGGGCGACGTACGGACGGTACCGCCTCGTCGCGGGCGTCGTCCTCCCCGGCCCCGGCGCCTATGACGTCGTGTTCGACACGCCGCAGGGCGCGCGGCCCGGTCGGTTTCGCTTCCGCTTCTGGCGCGGGGACGTGTCTCCCCCGGTGATCCGGGCCCTCGGTGTGCGCGGCAGCGCCTTCGAGTTGGCCGTGAGCGACGGCGGCTCGGGCGTCGACCCCGTCTCGCTCGTGGCGGAGGTGGACGGCGACCAGTCCGCGGTCTCCTTCGCGAACGGGCGGGCGAGAATCTCGCTCTCCGGCCTCTCGCAGGGTCGCCACACGCTGACGTTCACCGCCTCCGACTACCAGGAGACGAAGAACATGGAGAACGTGCCGCGGATCCTCCCGAACACGAGAACGGTCCGGGTCTCGTTCGTTCGCTAGGCGGCTACCGCTTGCGGTCCGTCTCTTCGATCGTCGGGAGCTGGTCGAGATCGCGTTCGACGCTCGCCGCGAACTCCTCGGTCTCCGTGCGGAGGAGCTTCAGCTGGCTCTTCCGGCGCGTCCGCTCACGCCGGTGCCTGGCTTCGTTTCCGAAGCGGGCAGAGACCCTCGGCCACTCCGCGCCGATGACGGCGGCCACAGTCCCGACGAGCAGGGCGATCATCAGCCAGCCCACGGCGGAGATTCTACCCCGCGCGCGCTAAACCCTCCCGGCCCGAGCGCCGATACGCAGAGGCATGAGCATCCAGCTCCTCCTCCCGTACTCAGTCCTCTGGGCTGTGCTCATGCGCGCCCTCCTCGTGCGAGCGCAGATCGCGCCGCCGCTCTGCGCCCGCTGCGGCCTCAGGCTGGAGCGCAGCCAGCTCGGCGAGTCGATCTGCCGCTGCGGTCACTAGGACGATTCGCCGGTACACGGCTCGTCGTCGGGGCGGGCCCGGCGGCACCCCGTCCGCACAATGCCCAGGGCTACGATGCGCCGGTGAGGGAGATCCTCCCGGAGCTCGAACGCTGGCGCTCGCAGGGCGACCGTGTCGCCCTCGCGCGCGTCGTCGCCACGCGCCGCTCCGCCCCCAGGCCCGTCGGCTCGAAGCTGATCGTCTCGGAGCGGGGTGAGCTCGCCGGCTCGGTCTCGGGCGGGTGTGTCGAGAGCGAGGTGGTCGAAGCCGCGCGGGAGGTGCTCGCCGGAGGTTCGCCCCGGCTCCTCACGTACGGCATCTCCGACGACCTGGCCCTGAGCGTCGGCCTGCCCTGTGGTGGCGAAATCGACGTCTGGGTCGACGAGCCTGCCCCCGACCTGCTGGCGCAGCTCGCCCAGCTGGCGCAGGCGGAGGAACGGGCCGTCCTGCTCACCGATCTGGAAGCAGGAACGTCGCGGCTCGTGCGCCACGGCGAGGATCCCGCTGCCGACGATTTGATTCGGACTGGTCACAGCAAGGTGGTGGAGCTCGACGGCCGGCGCGTCTTCGCCGACGTCTTCGCACCGCCGCCCCGCCTGCTCGTGTACGGCGCCGTCGACACCGCCGACGCGTTGTGCGCCGCTGCGCGCGGCCTCGGCTGGCATACGATCGTCGCGGACGCACGCCGCCGGTTTGCGACGCCGGAGCGCCTGCCGCATGCGCACGAGGTCGTCGTCGCTTGGCCGGAAGAGACGCTCGCGCACGTGCAGCCCGACCACGCGACCGCCGTCGTCGTCCTGACACATGACGACAAGTTCGACGTGCCGATGCTCGTCGGCACCCTGACGACCGACGCCTTCTACGTCGGCGCGCTCGGCTCGCGTCGCAACCAGGAGCGCCGCCGCGAGCGGCTGCTCGAGGCCGGCGTCGACGAGTCGGCGCTCGACCGCATCGCCGGGCCGGCCGGACTCGACATCGGCGCGCACTCGCCGGCCGAGACCGCGCTGTCGATCCTCGCCGAGATCATGGCCGTGCGTGCCGGACGGGACGGCGGCCGGCTCAAGGAGTCGGGCGGCCGCATCCACGCCGAAGTCGGCTAGCGTCGCGTGTCGCCGACGGCATAGATCCGCATCGGCAGGCCCGCGAGCGGCTCACCCCCGCCCGCGGTGACGAGCCACGTGTCCTGCATGTACAGGCAATCGACGCCGTTGTCAGCGATCACGTGCGGATGCATCGAGAAGACCATGCCCTCCCGTAGCACCGTGTCCACACCCTCGCCGATCTTCGGATGCTCGATCATCGTCATCCCGATCGAGTGGCCCGTGACGTGTCCGAGGTGGTAGCCGCGGTCGGTGAAGCCCTTCGAGACCGCGCGGTGGACGTCGTGCGCGGTGGCGCCCGGACGTAGCTCGGCCTTCGCCGCCTCGAAGTACTCCTCGTACGCCTCGAGCATCCTGCTCACCTCTGCGTTCGGCCGCCCGATCGCACGTGATACCTCGACCCAGTGGCCGCCAGGGCCGGCGATCTCGAGCGACGGGATGCAGAAGTCGCCGAGCATGGTGTCCTCCCTCGCGAGCGCGAACTCCGCGCCGACGAGCACCATGTTCATCGTGAGCCGCCCGCAACCCTCCTCGACGAAGAGGCGCTCTGCCGGAGCGAGCACCTCGGCGGCGGACTTGCCGGGCTCGTAGGCATCGAGAAACGTCCAGAAGCCTTCCGTGTTGATTCGCACCGAGTTGCGAACGGACTCCAGCTCGGCGTCGCTCTTCACTGCCCTGGCCAGGTCGAACTGGACGTCGAACGGCACGAGCTCCACCTTCGGATGCGTCACCTCGAAGTCACGCGCGGTCATGACGTAGTCCAACCCATACACGCCCACGCGCTGCGCTTTCCACCGGTCGCCGATGTACTCGCCGGGACGCTCCGCGAAGATCTGGTCCTCGATCCAACACTGCCCGTGCTCTCCGACGTACCGAGCCTCCGCGGGGAAGACGATCGTGGGCTCGCCTTCGCGCGGCAGGATCACGTAGGCGTAGCGGTGGACGATCACGAAGCCGGACATGTAGGTGACCGCGCCCTCGAAGCCCGTGTACTCCGACCCGCAGACGAGCACCGCGTCGAGCTGCTCCTCGGCCATGGCCTCGCGAACGAGGGCGTAGCGGCGGTCGACCTCGGCGCGCTTCACCACGACTCCTCCAACCCTTTCACGAGCGCCCAGATGGCGCCGTTGAGAGGCGTCGGGACGCCGTGCTCGGTGCCGAACCGGACGATGCCGCCGTTGAGGTAGTCGATCTCCGTCGGCCGCCGGGCCTCGACGTCCTGGAGCATCGAGGCCTTGTGGCCGTACGCCACCTCGGGCTTCGCCGCGTGGTCGATCAGATCCTCCGGATCGGCGTCGAGCTCGATGCCCTGCGCGCCGGCAACGGCCTTGCCCTCGTCGACGAGCCCGCTCACGAGCCGGCGCAGTCCCGGGTCCTCGCAGAGCCGGCCGTGCGTGAGGCCCGTCAGCGCTCCGACCGGGTTCGTGGCGGCGTTGAAGATCACCTTGCGCCACTGGGGTCCCCGTGCGTCGGCGACGGCCCGTGTGGGCATGCCCGCACGCGTGCAGGCGTCCGCGAGACGTTGCACCTCCTCCAGCGGCGCCGGCTTCGGCTCGAAAGGGCCGAGGGTCGTATCCCCTTTGACGTCCCACTGCACGTGGCCGGGCTCGAGCAGCTTGCCGGCCGGGAAGGTGGTCCCCCGGATCACCCGCTCCGCGACTGCTGCGATCGCTTCCTCGTTGCCCAGGCCGTTCTGGACCGTCGCGACGCAGCCGTCGGCAAAAGCGGCCGCCGTGGCCTCGATCGCCGCCGCCGTGTGCATGGCCTTCGTCGCGACGATGCCGAAGTCGCAGGCCGGCAGCTCACCGGCGTCGGAGGTGGCGCGCAGCCGGCCGACGACATCGCCGGCGCCGCTGAGGCGGAGCCCGTCGCGGTTGATCGCGTCGACGTGGTCGGCGAAGAGGTCGTACGCCCAGACCTCGACCTCCTCCAGCTGGGCGAGGTTCGCCGCGAACAGCGAACCGACCGCACCACAGCCGACTACGCAGACCCTCACGAGTAGGACGCCTCCTTCGCGCTGACGAGCCGGTATACGGCCGTCTGGAGCGGAGCGTCGACGCCGGAACGCTCCGCCTCCCGGACGAGCGAGCCGTTGATCAGCTCCACCTCCGTCGGCCGGCGCGCCCGGACGTCTTCCAGCATCGACGGGGAGTGCGCACTGCCCCGCTTCGTTGCGAGGACGTTCATCTCCCACGGATCATCGTGCAGCGGAACGCCTGCCGCAGTCGCGACCCGCTTGCCTTCGTCGACGAGCGCGTGGACGAGGTGGCCGAGGTCGGAAGGCTGTGCCTCGGCGGCGAAGTGCCAGTCGTGAGGAAGGCCTGTCAACGCAGCCACGCCGTTGACGGTGGCGTTGAAGATGAGCTTCGACCACTGGGCAGGACGGAGGTCCGGCAGCGCCTCGGCCGCGAGACCAGCCGCCACGATCAGCGCTGCGATCTCCTGCACCCGCTCGAACGGCGTCGAGCCGTACGGCCCGAGCCAGGTCGGCGTGTCGAGGATGTACTCCACGTGCGTGTCGGAGTGCTTCGTCCCGCTCATGAAGGTGACGGCCGAGACGAGGGGCCAGCCTCCGTGCTGCCTCACGACCTCTTCGGCGCCGAGGCCGTTCTGCACGGTCATGATCGTCGCGCCGCCGAAGCGGCCGCCGAGCGACGCCGCGGCTTGTTCGAGCCCCGTCGCCTTCGTTGCGATGATGCCCAGGTCGAAATCCGGCACCTCGTGCGGATCGCTCGCCGCAGCCACGCGTGCGGTGAAGTCGTGCCGTCCACTGACGCGTAGGCCGTGCTCCGCGAGCGCCGTCGCGTGCTCCTTCCGGCGCGTGAGCACCCACACGTCGGCGACGGTGGAGAGATGCGCGGCGAAGAGGCTGCCGATGGCGCCCGCACCGATGACACAGATCGTCACGCGAACTTCGCGTGGAGGTACTTCAGGTACGGCTCGGGGTCGAGGTCCGAGCCCGTGACGCGGCGGAGGAGATCACGCGGCGTGTATCTTCCTCCGTGACGGTAGATCCGCTCGCTCAGCCACTCGCGCAGCGGCGCGAACTCCCCGCGGGCGAACTGTTCCTCGAGCTCGCCCAGGTCGGCCCGCGCGCGCTCCCAGATCTGTGCTGAGATGACGTTGCCGAGCTGATACGTCGGGAAGTAGCCGAACAGGCCGATCGCCCAGTGCATGTCCTGGAGCACACCGTGCGCGTCGTCCGGAACGTCCACTCCGAGATATTCCTTCATACGCGCGTTCCAGATCTCCGGCAGGTCGCGCGGCTGCACCTTCTGGGAGAGCAGCTCCTGTTCGAGCTCGAAGCGGAGGATGATGTGGAGGCCGTACGTCACCTCGTCCGCGTCGCCGCGGATGAGCCCCGGACGCACGGCGCTCACCGCGCGGACGAACTGCGTCTCCTCGACGCCGGCAAGCGTGGGAAACGTCTTCTGCACCTTGGGGTAGAACCAGCGCCAGAAGCCGGCACTGCGCCCGACGAGGTTCTCCCAGGTTCTGCTCTGGGACTCGTGGATCGCGCTCGACGCTCCGTTCCCGAGCGGCGTGCGCGCAAAGGCCGGATCGACGTCGTGCTCGTAGACGCCGTGACCGAACTCGTGCATGGTCGAGAAGAGCGACGTGAGGTCGGCTTCGTCGGTGTGTGTCGTCAGGCGAATGTCGCCGAAGCCGGGTTTCGACGCGAAGGGATGCGGCGTCTCGTCGATGCGCCACGATCCGTTGTCGTAACCGAACGCCCGGAGGATCTCCAAGCCGAGCTGCGCCTGTGCCGCGACCGGGAACGGCCCACGGAGGGCGTCGTCGCCCTCGGAGCGCGACGACTCGACGAGCGACGAGAGCTCGCCCTTCAGCCGTGTGAAGACGGCGTTCACGTCTGCCGTGGTCGTGCCCTCCTCGTACTCCTCGAGCAGCAGGTCGTAGAAGCTGCCCTCCGCGGCGGGAAAGCAGTCGACGTAGCGGAGCTTCAGCTCGATCTGGCGCTCGAGGTGCGGGAGGAACGAGGGGAAGTCGGACCTCGCCTTGGCCTCGTCCCAGGCTGCCACCGCGAGTCCGTTGGCCTCGGCCATCTCGCCGGCAAGCTCGGACGGGACACGCCGCGCACGCTCGTACACGCGCCTCGTGACGCGGACGAGAGCGCCTTCGACCGAGTCCTCGTCGACATCGCCGAGCTGACCGAGCAGCGTTCCGATCTCGTCCGAGGTCAACCGCTCGTGCGCGAGCCGCGCGAGCGTGCCCGACACCTCCGCGCGTGCCCTTGCTCCCGCCGGCGGCATGAACACGCGCGAGTCCCAGTCCGCGATCGCCTCGGCGTGCTTGAGGTCGGCGATCTCCGCCAGGACCTCCTCGAGCCGTTCGAACGGCGACGCTGTCGTCGCGGCGCTCAAACGGCCTGTGGGGCGAGCTTCTCGCGCAGGTAGTGCAGGTAGGGCCCGGCATCGATCCGGCTCCCCGTCACGCGCTCGATCGTCTCCTGCGGGCTGAACCTCCGTCCCATCAGGTACAGGTGCTCGCGCAACCACTCCCGCACGTCACCGAACTCGCCCCGCTCGAAGCGCCCGTCGAGGTCGCCCAGCTCGTCTTTCGCTCGCTCCCAGATCTGCACCGAGATGACGTTGCCCAGCGAGTATGTCGGGAAGTAGCCGAAGCCGCCGGCCGCCCAGTGCATGTCCTGAAGCACACCGCGGGCGTCGTCGGGCACGTCGACACCGAGGTACTCATTCATGCGCTCGTTCCACGCCTGCGGTAGGTCGCCCACGCTCAGGCGCGCGTCGATCAGGTCCTGCTCGAGCTCGAAGCGAAGGATGATGTGCAGGTTGTAGGTGACCTCGTCCGCGTCGATGCGGATCAGCGAGGGGTACACCCTGTTAATGGCCCGGTAGAACGCCTCCTCGTCCACGGCCCCGAGCTGTGCCGGGAAGGTCTGCTGGAGCCGCGGATAGAAGAAGCGCCAGAACGAGCGGCTCCGCCCGACGAGGTTCTCCCAGGTCCGGCTCTGCGACTCGTGCAGACCGAGCGACACGCCGCTGGCGAGCGGCGTGCCCGCGAGCGACGTGTCGACCCCCCATTCGTAGATGCCGTGGCCGAACTCGTGCATGCTCGCGAAGAGCGAGCTGAGGTCGTCCGGACGGAAGTTCGTCGTCAGCCGGATGTCGCCCTGGCCCGGGCTCGACATGAAGGGATGCGGTGTCTGGTCGAGCCGCCACTCGTCCTCGGCATAGCCGAACCTGCGCAGCACCTCGAGACTGAACGTCCGCTGGGCCTCCTGGTCGAACGGCTGGTGCAGGAACGAGTCGTCGACTTCCCCGGCGCTGCCGATCTCGTGGATGAGCGGGACGAGCTCCTCCTTCAGCTGCCCGAAGATCTGCCTGACCTCGGCCGTCTTCATGTTCGGCTCGTAGTTGTCGAGCAGCACGTCATAGGTCTCGTCGGGCGGGTCGAAGCACTCGATGTACCGACGGCGCAGCTCGAGGTTCTTCTCGAGGTGCGGCCGCAGCGCCTCGAAGTCCGACGCCTCCTTCGCCGGGCCCCAGGCGGCGACCGCGATCGCTGCCGCGTGGTTCAACTCGCCGACCAGCTCCGGCGGGACACGCGTCGCCTTCTCGTAGTCGCGGCGCGTGACCCGGATCAGGCTCGCCTCGAACGAGTCGTAGTCTGAGCTTTCCTCCAGCCCGCGCAGCTGCTCCAGGAGGCGGCCGATGTCCTCGGACACGAAGCGCTCCTGCGAGAGCCTGGACACGGTCGCGAGCGCCTCGGCCCTCGCCGCGCCCCCACCCGGCGGCATCATCACGCGCTGGTCCCAGAAGAGGAGCGTCGAGGCCCTGGTGAGGTCGTTGACCTCGGCCAGGCGCTGCTTCAGCTGATGGAGCTTTGGATCTGTCACCGGGCGAACTTTGTCAGAAGCCCGCCGGTTCCCGGCCGGCGGAGCGACGCCTCGCGCCCGCCGGTCAGCCCCGCGGGCCGAAGGATGAGGACGAGCGCCATCAGCGCACCGACCACGACGATGCGCGTTCCTGCCGGGAGGTCGAGGGACCGGCCGAAGACGTGGACGCCGCTCTCGGCCTCCGCCAGGAACGAGTCGACGGCGCTCACGGCCAGAGCACCGATGACGGCTCCCCAGAGGCTCGTCGCACCGCCGATCACGAGCATTGCGAGCGTGATGAAGGTGAGGTCGAGGTACACCGACTCGGTGTTCACCGGCAGCAGGTGGACGAACAGGCCGCCCGCAAAGCCCGCCAGCGCGCCGGAGAGGACGAACGCCACGAGCCGCTGCCGGTAGACCGATACGCCGACGGCGCGGGCGGCCGCGGCGTCCTCACGCGTTGCGCTCAGCAGTCGGCCGAAGCGGCTGCGCCGGTACGCGAACGCAACGACGACGGCGAGGGCGGCGCCGAGGGCTGCCTGCAAGAGGCCCGTCGTCTCCGGCACCGCCGAGAACGTGTTCAGTCCGGGACCGATCTTCTCCCAGTACCTGAGGACGTTGTGCGTGATCTCGAGCACGCCGAACGTGGCGATCCCGGCCCCGAGCCCTGAGAGCCGCATGAGGGGGAAGCCGACGACGAGCGCGTAGACGCCGCCCACGGCTGCCGCGATGACGAGGGACCACACGTTGCCGACGGTGTGGTCGGCGAGGATCCCGAAGAGGTGCGGCATGATCGCCGGCTTCTCCTCCACAGGCATCGACAGCACGCCGGCCGCCCACGCACCGACCGCGACGAAGCTGATGTGCCCGAAGGAGAGCACGCCCGAGTTCCCGATGAAGACGTAGAGCGCGACGACGATGGCGACGTTCACGAGCGCGTTGATCACGTACGTCTCGGTCGACGCGGACACGAGTGTTCCCACGAGCCCCGTCACCCCGACGAGCGCGAGCGGCGCCAGCACCTGGAAGACGGGGCCGAGACGCCTCATACCTGCTCCACCGCCCGCTCGCGCGTGAAAAGACCCCCGGGCCGGACGAGCAGAACGAGGATGACCGCGGCGAAGAGGAACGACGGTAGGTACTGACTCTGGTCGGTCGGCAGGGCGCCGCCGAGGAGTCCCGACGCGAATCCGATTGCAAAGCCGCCGAGCGTGGCGGGCACGGGCCGGTTCATCCCACCGAGCACGACTCCCGCGAGGACGAGAATCGTGTCGCGTAACGCGAAGTCGGGCGTGACGAGCGGCGTCTGGACGGTCATGAGCACCGCGACCGCAGCCGCGAGGAGACCCGAGATCAAGACAGCCGAGCCGATGACGCGATTCGCCCGGACGCCGAGCATCCGCGCCGTGCGGAAGTCCATCGAGGCAGCCCGCATGTGCAGCCCGACACTCGTGCGGGTCAGGAGGACGACGAGCGCGAGGAGACAGCCGGCGGCCACGCTGATCGCCACGATCGCGATCTTGCGGATCTCGACGCCCGAGACGGTCACAGGCTGGTTCAGCGGTGCGAGCGAACTGGCGATCTTCCCCAGCGGCCCGAACCAGAGCAGCGCGACGCTCTGCAGCAGGAACGCGACCGCGAACGTCGCGACGAGCATCACCGCCGGCGAGTGCCCGCGCAACGGCCGGAAGACGATGCGGTCCATGAGCAGCGAAAGGACGAGCACGACGCCGAAGCACAGGAGAATGCCGACCGAGACGGGCCAGCCGCGCTCCGAGGCGAACGCCAGGGCATAGGCACCCGCCATCACGAGCTGTCCGTACGCGAAGTTCACGAGGCGAAGCACTCCGAACACGAGACCGATGCCGACCGCCATCAGCGCGTAGATGGAGCCGAGCCCGACGGCGTCGGCGAGCGTCTGCCAGTCGATGTTCAGGATGGCGAGGGTCATGCGAGGTACGCGTTCACGAGTGCTGCCGTGTCACCGGCGGATTCGGGACCGAGGGTCAGGCGCAGCTCTCCGTTCGCGAGCACATGCGATCGGTCCGCGAGCGCCACCGTGCGCTGTGCACGCTGCTCGACGAGGAGGATCGCCAGTCCGCTCTCGCGGATTGTCGTCAGCGTTTCGAAGACGAGATCGACCACCTGCGGCGCAAGCCCGAGCGACGGCTCGTCGAGCAGGAGGATCTGCGGATCGGCGACCAGCGCCCGCGCGATCGCAAGCTGTTGCTGCTGCCCGCCCGACAAGGTGCCCGCCTTCCGTCGCCGCGACTCCGCGACCGCAGGAAAGAGCTCGTAGACACGCTTCAGGTCCTCGGCGCTTCCATCCCGCGTGCGTCGGCCGGCAAGGCCGAGCTTCAGGTTCTCGTCGACGGTCAGCTCCGCGAAGATGCGCCGTCCTTCGGGCACGAGCGCGACACCGGTGCGCGCGACGTCCTCTGGGCGGCGTCCCACCACTGAAGTCCCATTCACCTTCACGTCTCCGCCGGCCGGCGGGACGACGCCCATGACGGCATGCAACGTCGACGACTTGCCGGAACCGTTCGGGCCGATCAGGCCGACGATCTCGCCGTGCTCGACGCTGAACGACAGGCCGCGGACCGCCGTCACGGCGCCGTGCCGCACCTCCAGGTCGTCGACCGCGAGCGCGGGCGCCGTCATTCCTGCACCGCGCTCTCGCCAAGATAGGCGGCCGCGACGTCGAGGTTCGCCCGGATCTCCTCCGGTGTCCCCTCGGCCAGCAGGCGGCCCTGGTCGAGGACGTAGATGCGATCGCAGATCGCCATGATCAGGGCCATGTTGTGGTCGATGAGCAGGACGCCGACGTCGTGCTCGTCGCGAACGCTTCGCACCGCAGTGCTGAAGTCCGGTAGCTCCGCCTCGGGCAGGCCGGCCGCCGGCTCGTCGAGGAGGAGGAACCGCGGGCGTGTCGCCAGCGCCCGGGCGACGCCGAGCCGACGTTCGTCTCCTTGCGCCAGGGTGTCGGCGCGGCGCCCGGCTTGCGACGCCAGCCCGAGTGTCTCCAGCAGCTCCGTCGCTCGCTGACGGGCCTCCCCAGCGGTTGCGCCGACTCCGAGCGCCGCGACCTCGACGTTCTCCCGGACCGAAAGCGAGCGGAAGGCGTGGCTGTGCTGGAACGTCCTCGACAGACCGTGCCTCCCGCGCCTGCCCGGGCTCCAGCGCGTGACGTCGCGGCCCTCGAGCTCCACCGAGCCGGAGGTCGGCCGGTCGAAGCCGCTGAGCACGTTCACGAACGTCGACTTGCCTGCTCCGTTCGGCCCGATCAGCCCGACGACCTCTCGCCTGCCGAGCTCGAGCGTCACCTCGCGGAGCGCATGCACACCCTCGAACGACCGCGACACGGAGGAGGCCCGGAGCGTTCCGCCGGGCCTCCTCGTCGCTGCTGCTGTCGCTGCTTCCGCCAAGGTCTAGATCTTCGGGACGACCTTGGCGGTGACGGCGCCGACGTAGCGCGCCTTGTTGTTGTGGATCTTGATCACGCGGTACTGCCGCCCGAAGACGGTGTGGTACTGCGGCGAGAAGCTGACGAGCCCCGAGAGGGTCGGCACCTTCTTGAACTTCTCCATCGTCGCGGCCAGCGTGGCCCCGTTCGTGGAGCCGCCCGAGCGGCGGATCGCGGTGGCGACGCCATCGATCGCGGCCGAGCCGCCGAGGAAGCCGCCCGTGAAGGCGTTCAGCTTCTTCGCCAGCGCGCGCACGGCCTTGTTCGGGTCGTCGCCGAAGACCGACGCGTAGGTGACGGCGTAGTAGTTCGTCACCTGCGGGTCCTTCGTCAGCCAGTACGTGCCGTCGCCGGCCCACGAGTTCAGGATCGGCGTCTGGTTGCCGAGCGAGCGGAGCCCCGAGACCAGCGCCGGCAGCTCCC
>DASTZS010000076.1:0-5366 GCA_035764165.1 Gaiellaceae bacterium
CGGAGGAGTCGCAGCACCGCGGTGCGACCGCGCCGGTCTCGGAGTTCGTCCGGATGCTCGCGCGTGCCGAAAGCTACTGGCACATCGCGCGCGAGCGCCAGGTCCGCTGGAGAACGCTGACTGCGTGGCGGCAGGCACTCATGCACGAGCTGAAGCTCGCGGGAGCGAAGGAGCTCGGCGGCATCGACCTGACCAAGCCCTACGAGATCGTCACGTTCGACCTGCGCGAGCGGGCGGCGCTCACGGGCGAGTTCGCGCTGGACTGGGTGATCAAGTTCCTGCAGCGCGACGACGGCCGGGCCGCCGGTTGCACGCTGCTCGTCGACGCCGACACCGGCAAGGTCTCCTACCAGGTCGAGAAGAGCACCGGAACCCGCCCGCGCAAACGCGCGCTGCTGAAGCGCAGCGGCTCACTGCCGATGCCGCCGCCGCCGCAGCGTCGCCTGCGCGTCTTCGCCTTCGATCCGAGCATCGGCCTGCAGTACGAGTCGGCCGGCATCAACGAGGTGCAGCTCTCCGTCCCCTGGGAGCGTGACGACAAAGGCAGGGACCTCCTGGCGCCCGGCCCTGTCGGCGAGTACGTCGAGGTGATCGACCACGATCCGGCGAGCCGTGCGTTCTACGAGCCGGTCGACCTGAACGACCCGGTGATCGTCGCGCAGGACGGCCTGCCGCCCTCGGAGAGCAACCCGCAGTTCCATCAGCAGATGGTCTACGCGGTGACGATGCGAACGATCCGGAACTTCGAGCTCGCGCTCGGCCGGCTCGCGCTGTGGTCACCCCGTCGCACACACGAGCACGGCACGTGGAGAGACGAGTACGTGCAGAGGCTACGGATCCATCCGCATGCGCTGCGGGAGGCGAACGCCTACTACAGCCCGGCCAAGAAGGCGCTGCTGCTCGGCTACTTCCCTGCCGCGGTCGACTCGGGCGGCGACACCACGCCGCTCAACGTCTTCACGTGCGTCAGCCAGGACATCGTCGCGCACGAGGTGACGCACGCGCTGCTGGACGGGATTCACCGCCGCTTCAACGAAGCGAGCAACCCGGACGTGCTCGCCTTCCACGAGGCGTTCGCCGATCTCGTCGCGCTCTTCCAGCACTTCTCCCTCCGGGACGTCCTGCGCCACCAGATCGCCGCGACGCGCGGTGACCTCGCGAGCCAGAACCGCCTCGGCGAGCTCGCGCAGCAGTTCGGGCAGGCGATCGGCAAACGCGGCGCGCTGCGGAGCGCGATCGGCCGGGAGCCGAATCCGGACGACTACGCGACGGTGCTCGAGCCGCACGAGCGCGGCTCAATCCTCGTCGCAGCGGTCTTCGAGGCGTTCCTCACGATCTACAAAGGGCGCATCGCCGACCTGCTCCGCATCGCGAGCGAGGGCACCGGCGTCTTGCCCGCCGGTCAGCTGCATCCGGACCTCGTCAACCGGCTCGCGGAGGAGGCGGCCGGCACCGCACAGCACGTGCTCGAGATGTGCATCCGGGCGCTCGACTACTGCCCGCCTGTCGACATCACGTTCGGCGACTACCTGCGCGCGCTCGTCACCGCCGACTCCGAGTTCGACCCCGTCGACGAGGAGCATCACCGCGTTGCGTTCGCCGAGGCATTCCGCCGCTACGGGATCGTCCCCGACAACGTGCGGACGCTCTCCGTCGACGGCCTGCTCTGGCGTCCGGCGGCGGATGCGCCTGACGAGAACGAGAACGTCGTGATCGACATCGTCAAGCGCTGGGCGGCCGACATCGACTCCTGGAACCTCTCGAACGACCGCGCGGAGCTGTTCGAGCTGATGCGGGCGAAGCGAGCCGAGTTGCACAAGCACCTCGAGGGCACGCTCGAGGCGAACTCGGTCATCCTCAGCGGCATCGACCCGAGCCTCCCCTTCGAGGTGCACTCGATCCGGCCCTCGATGCGCATGGACTGGAGCGAGCAGGCCCGGCTCCAGTGGGTGATCGAGCTCACGCAGCGGATCCCACAGGGAGGCAACGGCGCGGCGCCCGACTACTACTTCCGCGGCGGTTGCACCCTCCTCGTCGACGCCGACGACGGCAAGGTGCGGTACAGCATCAAGAAGCCCCTCGACGACGAGAAACGCAAGAAACGGCAGCGGCGCTTCCTGCAGGACGAGGCGAACGAAAGCCTCGCAGCCACGTATTTCGGAGATGTGACGACGGACACGACGGAGCCCTTCGCAATGCTGCACCGCTTCTGATGAACAAGCTGCGCGTCCGCATGTACCGGCAAGGGTTGGGCGACTGCTTCCTGCTGACGTACTGGGCCGACGGCGAGGACAAGCCGACACACCTAGTCATCGACTCCGGCGTGCTGAAAGGGACGCCGGACGCCGACGCCCAGATGAAGAAGGTCGCCGAGAGCATTCGCGACGAGACCGATCGGCACCTCGACGTCCTCGTCGCGACCCACGAGCACTGGGATCACGTCTCGGGCTTCCTGCAGGCGCAGCCGGTGTGGGACGAGATCGAGGTCGGCGAGGTCTGGGTGGCGTGGACGGAGGATCCGCAGGACGAGCTCGCCGCCGAGCTGCGCAAGCGGCGGAAGAAGCGGCTCGACGGGCTCGTCGCGGCGGCGAAGCTCGCCTCCGAACGAGGCGCCCACGCCATCGCGAACCACCTCGACGCGCTGCTCGGGTTCGAGGGCGACCTCGGCGCGAGTGCGGCGAAGACGACGGCCAAGGCGCTGGAGTGGGTCAAGGAGCGCGACGCGACGATCCGCTTCCTGCGTCCCGGCGAGCAGCTCTTCGACACCCCAGCGCTGCGAGGCATCCGCGTCTACGTGCTCGGGCCGCCGCACGACCGGCGCTTGATCAAGCGCAGCGATCCGAGCAAGCGGCACCCCGAGGTGTACGAGCTCGCCGGCAGCGGCGGCCCGCAGCAGGGCTTCCTCGCCGCGTCCCAGGCGCTGGCCGAAGGGCAGACGCCGGCAACGCAGCCGTTCGATCACTTCTTCCGCGTCGAAGAGACCGACGCGCACGCGATGTGGCCGCAGTACTTCGCCGAAGACGCCGAGTGGCGGCGGATCGACCACGACTGGCTCGGCTACGCAGGCGCGCTCGCACTCGCGCTCGACTCCGACACGAACAACACGAGTCTCGTGCTCGCATTCGAGCTCGCGAGCGGCGGCGACGTGCTGCTGTTCCCGGGCGACGCCCAGGTCGGGAACTGGCTGTCGTGGGAAGCGCTCGACTGGAAGGTGCGGGAGAACGGCGAGACGCGCACGGTCACGGCGGCCGACCTGCTCGGACGCACCGTGCTGTACAAGGTCGGCCACCACGGCAGCCACAATGCGACGCTCCGCGAGAAGGGGCTCGAGCTGATGTCGAGCGGGCAGCTCACGGCGATGATTCCTGTCAACCGCGAGACGGCGAAGAAGATGGAGTGGCTCATGCCCTTCCCGCCCCTGCTGAAGCGGCTCGTCGAGAAGACGAACGGCCGCGTCATCGACGCCGAGAGAGGGCTCGACGACGCGAAGCCGCACGACTTGAGCCAGACGGCGTGGAAGCGCTTTCTCCAACGCACCGACGTGCAGCCCGGGTGGGCGGACTACACGATCGAGTGGTGAGCCGGGCCGCAGCCCCGAAGTAAGACGTGCTCCCCCCGCGTCACTAACTCCTCGTGAAGCAATTCGACCTGATCATCGCGGGCGGAGGCCTGGCCGCGGCCCGAGCGGTGAAGGCTTACCGCGAGGCGGGCGGCGAGGGCAGCGTCGCGCTGCTCTCGCAGGAGCCGACCCTCCCCTACCATCGCCCGCCGCTCTCGAAGGCGTTCCTGCGCGGCGAGTCCGACGGCGAGGCGCTCGTGGAGCAGGAGACCTTCTACTCCGACCACGACGTCGAGGTCCTGCTCGGGACGACGGTCACCGCCGTCCGCCCCGGCGAGCGCACGGTCGACGCCGGCACGGAGCGCTACCGCTACGGGCAGCTGCTCGTGGCGACCGGCTCACGACCCCGCCGGCTCGACGTTCCCGGCGCCGATCTCGACGGGGTCTTCACCCTGCGCACGGGCGAGGACGCGCGGGCGTTGCGCGCGGCGGCGAGCGAGGCGCGCGACGCCGTCGTCGTGGGCGGTGGCTTCATCGGCCTCGAGGTCGCTTCCTCCCTCCGCCAGCGAGGCATCGAGACGACGCTCGTTCATCGCGACCCTGCGCTCTTTCGGCTCCTCGCCGCGCCCGAGCTCGAACGCGAGCTGACGGCCCTCGTGCAGGCGAACGGCGTCGCGCTGGTCCTGGGCGACGAGGTCGAGGAGTTCGGCGGAAGCGGCGGACGCGTCGACTCCGTGGTCACGAAAGCCGGTCGCACGCTCGCGACCGATCTCGTCGTCGTCGGCGTCGGCGTCGACCCCGTCCTCGACTTCCTCGCCGGCAGCGGCATCGCGATCGACAACGGCATCGTCGTCGACGAGCGGTTCGAGACGAGCATCCCAGGGGTCTTCGCGGCCGGCGACGTGGCGAACTTCCCCGACCCGCTCTACGGGCGCCGGCGGCGCATCGAGCACTGGTCACACGCGAGCTACACCGGCAGCATCGTCGGGCAGACGCTCGCCGGGGCCGATGCCTCGTACTCGACGGTCTCGAGCTTCTTCACGCAGGCGTTCGGTCTCACGCTCAAGGTGCTCGGTGACCACACCGGCAGCGACGAGCTCGTCACGCGTGGCTCGCTCCGCGACGGACAGCTACTCGGCAAGTACCTCGCCGACGGCCGCCTCGTCGCCGCAGTGCTCGTCGGACAAACCGATGAGACGGAAGCACGGCTGAAGGATCTGATCGCCGAGCGCGCGGTCGTCGATCCCTCTTTCGAGCTCTCAGCGGCGCGCTAACCCCGCCTGGCCCGCTCCGCGCGGGACCACTTTCGTCCTGCGTCGAAGTGATTGCTGCCCCGCCCTGGGTCTAGCTCGATCAAGACCTTTGTGGCGCGCTGGTCGATCGGGCTCCTCCCACGATGAGCACGAGGGGGGAACGGCTTTCCGGGCTTCTACGAGCCGCGGGCGTCCGGCGGCTAATCCCATCCACCGGAGAGAGGATTCGAATGACTGGATGGAAGCTGACGGCTGCGAAGCTTGCGGCAATGGTGGGCCTGCTGATCGCCGGAATCGGCGTGTCAGCGGCGTTCGCCGATCCCGGCAACGGCAATGGGAACGGTCCTCCGACGACAGTTCCCGGCTCGCCGGGCGACGACTGCTCGCACGGGAACTCAGGCAAAGATTGTCGTCCCGATCCCAGCGAGAACGGGAAGGACTGCGAGGACCACGGGAACGCGCGTGGCAACGAGGACCACTGCGACGCGGTCGTGACGACCACGACCACGCCCGAGACGACGACGGATAGGACGACCACGACAGAGACGACGACG
>DASTZS010000077.1:0-207192 GCA_035764165.1 Gaiellaceae bacterium
AGACGGCTCTCGCCCGTTCGATCGCCCTCAGCGTGGACGCCGAGTACGCGCGCATCCAGTGCACCGCCGACCTGCTTCCCGCCGACGTCGTGGGCACCAACGTGTTCAACCAGCGCGAGAACCGTTTCGAGTTCCGGCCCGGCCCCGTGTTCGCGAACCTCCTGCTGGTCGACGAGATCAACCGCGCCTCGCCGAAGACGCAGGCGGCGCTGCTCGAGTGCATGCAGGAACAGCAGGTGACGATCGACGGCGTCAGCTACGAGCTGGCGCGTCCGTTCATGGTGATGGCGACGCAGAACCCGATCGAATACGAGGGCACATATCCGCTGCCCGAGGCGCAGCTCGACCGCTTCACGATGCGAATCGCGATCGGCTATCCACCGCTGTCGGAGGAAGCGAAGATGCTGACCGAGCAGACCGCCGATCCGCCGCTGGATGGCCTGCAGCCTGTCGCCAACGCCGCGGACGCGATCTCGATCGCCGAGGACGCAAAGGGGATCTTCGTCGAGGAGAGCCTCAACCGCTACGTCGTGGCGCTCCTACGCGCGACGCGAGGCGATTCGCGGCTCTACCTCGGCGCGAGTCCACGGGCCGGCATCGCGCTCCTCCGGGTCGCGAAGGCGCGCGCGCTTGCCGACGGCCGGTCGTTTCTCGAACCTGACGACGTGAAGGCGGTCGCGGCCGCCGTGCTCGCGCATCGGTTGATTCTCGCGCCCGAGGCCCGCTCGACGGGCCTCACCGGCGAGCAGATCGTGCTCGAGACGCTCGAGAAGACGCCGGTTCCCGTCTAGCCGTGACGCGGCGCGGCCGGTTCATTCTCGCGCTCGGCTTCGGGATCTACCTGGCGGCGTGGGCGTTCGGCTCTCGCCCGCTCTATCCCGTTGCGACCGGGCTCCTGCTCGTCGTGGCCGTCGCGTGGGTGTGGGTGCGCCTCGCCGACCGGCCGTTCCGCGTGCATCGCGGCTGGGGCGACAGCGAGCACGTCGAGGGGGACGACGTCCCGGTGAGCGTGGAGCTTCACCCGACCGGTCAGGTGCTGCCGGCCTCGGTCGTGCTCAGAGAGCGCGTCGGCCGACTCGGAGAGCAGCGCAACGCGCTGCGCATCAGCGGGCGGCGCCTGAGCGTCCGGTATGTGCTCACAGCTGTTCCGCGTGGCCGCTACGCGTTCAGCGACGTGCGCGCGGAGCTATCGGATCCGTTCGCCCTCGAGCAGGCGGTCGTGCCGCTGCCGGAGCCGGGAGCGCTGCTCGTGTATCCAAAGCTCGTCCGGCTCGGTCCGCTCTTTTCGGAGTCGGGCGAGCGTTCCCACGACGGTCGCCGCCTGCTGCTGCGGCGCAATACGGGGTTCGAGCTGCACAGCGTGCGCGAGTACGAGCAGGGCGAGTCGTTGCGCCGGGTGCACTGGCCGTCGACGGCGCGGCGCGGCCAGCTGATGGTGAAGGAGCTCGAGGACGCTCCGCGCGACGAGATCGCCGTGCTGCTCGACGCAGACGCGAAGGCGGTGGTGGGCGAGAGCTTCGACGTGCAGGTTCGAGCCGCCGGCTCCCTGCTCGATGCGTACGTCCGACGGGGGCGGCGTGCAGTTCTGATCGTGAACTCGCAGAGCCAGGACGTTCAGCACGTCCACTCGCCGGCCGCGGACTGGCGGCGTGCGCTCGAATTGCTCGCAGCGGTGGAGCCCAGCGGAGACACGCCGGTCGCCCGGCTGCTCGGAGAGGACAGCCCCGCGGCTCGCGCCCTCGAGCTCGTCATGGTCACGGCCCGCCTCGAGCACGGTCTCGTCGACCGTCTCGTGCAACGAGCGCTCTCCCGGCGAAAGGTCTCGGTGGTGTACGTCGATGCAGCGAGCTTCAACGGCAGAGCCCGGCGGCGAGATCCCGTGCTCCTTCGCCTTCAGGCCGCGGGTATCGCAGTCGCCGTCGTACGTGCCGGCGACGATCTCGCCGCGCGCCTCACGGGCGAGACAACGGTCGAGGCGGCCCGTGCTTAGGACGGCCTCGCTGTCGGCGCTGGCCGCGCTCGTCATCGCGGTGGACTGGCTGCGTTTCGAGGAACCACGCTCGGGCGGGGGGCGACCCTTCCTGCTCGTGGTGCTGGCGGTGACGCCGGTGCTCTTCCGGCCGCTGTGGTTGCGCGCGGCCGGCATCGCCGTGTCGGCCCTGCTCGCGGTCTGGGTTGCATTCTCGATCTCGCCGGTCGGCCTCTGGCCGGGCGGAGCCGGATTCTTCGCACCGCTGGGAGATCGTTTTTCCCGTGGCTTCCTCGACTTCTACGACTTTCGCCTGCCGTTCGACCCGATCCGACAGCCGTCCATGCATGCCGTCCTCCTCACTGCCATCTACGGCTTCACGCTCGGGGTTGCGTTGCTCATCGCAGCGCGCCGCGTCCTGCTGGCGGTCCTCCTCTTCTTCGTCGCCGCTGGCTGGCCGACGACGTTGCTCGCGGGCGGCAACGACCTCGGCCGTGGTCTCGTCATCCTTGCCGTTGCGCTCGCACTGCTGGCCGGGATGGCCGAGCGCCCGAGCCGCCTGGCGCTGATCGCCGCGACGGGCGTGCTCGCCGGCGCATTCGGCCTGTCGAGCTCGCCGGCGGTTGCCAAGACGGCGTTCCTCGACTGGCAGCACTGGGACTTCTACACGCGTCCACAGAAAGCGGTCAGCGTGCGTTTCGTCTGGGATGCCCGCTACGACGGCATCCGCTTTCCGAAGAAGAAGACGACGGTGCTGGCGATCCGAGCGCCGCGCCGGCCGGTGTACTGGCGCGCGACCGTACTGGACCGCTTCGACGGGACGCGCTGGCTCGAACGGATCTGGCGAGAGTCGAATCGCGAGCGACGAGAGCTGACGCCGCCCGGGGTGCGCCCCGGCCAGCTCCTCGAGCAAGAGGTGACCGTGAGAGCCCTCCGTGACAACCACGTCATCGGTGCCAGCATCCCGATCGACAACGACCTCGGCAGCCACGCTGCGTACGCCGGCCAAGGCGTCTCGCTGGTCATCGGCGGCCTGCAGCGTGACGAGCACTACACGGTCAGCAGCTATGCCCCGCGGCCGACGCCCGCGCAGCTCGTCCGCATTCCGGCCTCGTACCCCCGGGTGCTGACGAAACCGGGTCGCGAGCTGGACATCGCTCCCGGCGTCACGGCTCCTGTCTTCGGTGCCCCGGACCGCGACGCGCGGTTGCACGCCGCACTGCAAGGGCGACTGTTTCCGTACACCGAGCTCTACCAGCGCGCACGTGACGTCGCCGGAGAGACGCAGTCTCCGTATGCGGCTGCGGTGGCGCTCGAAGCGTGGTTCAGGTCGACCGGAAACTTCACGTACTCGGAACAGCCCGGCCCCACGCCCGGACTTCCGCCGCTCGTCGGATTCGTGGTCGACACCAAGACCGGGTACTGCCAGCACTTCGCCGGCGCGATGGCCGTCATGCTGCGGTTGCTCGGGATTCCTGCCAGGGTGGCCGCAGGCTTCGTGCCGGGCCGTTACCGCAACGACGTCTGGCAGGTCACCGATCACGACGCCCACACGTGGGTCGAGGTGTGGTTCCGCGACTACGGCTGGCTTCCCTTCGACCCGACTCCGGGACGGGGCCGTCTGAGCGGCACGTACAGCTCCACCTCGCTCGGGTTCAACGCACAGAGCGCTGCACAGCTGCTCGCGCGGGTGGTGAAGGGCGGCGAGGTCTTCGGGCGCGGAGCGGCAAGCGGCGTTCTCACCCACGACCCGAACCGGCGGAACCCGCGCTCGACCGGCGACCTGCCGCTCGGGATCGGTAGCCCGGTCACGCCGGAGCCGCCGAGGCGGACGCCCAGTCTCCTCTGGTTCCTGTTCCTGCTCGCGTGCGGCGTGTGCGCGGCGATCGTCCTGCTGAAACTCGTCCGTCGCAAGGCGCGCTACGTGACACGCGATCCTCGTCGCATCGCCGTCGCCTGCGCCCGTGAGCTGGCCGAGTTCCTGCAGGATCAGCGCGTTCCCGCGGACCGCGCGGCGACGTTCCGCCAACTCGGCAGCACCGTCTTCGACCGGCTCGGCGTGGATGCCGCCCGCTTTGCGAGCGCCGCGACGGCCGCTCGCTACGGCCCGCCGGAGGACGGCAGGGAGGCGGCCGCCGCCGCGCGCCGGGAGCTCCGCGAGGTGAAGCGGCGCCTTCGCCGGACGCTCGGGACGTTCGACCGCGCGCGGGGTCTCGTGTCGGTGCGCTCGCTCGGGCTGGGGTAGAGGTGGAGGCCGTCGTAATGGCGGCGGGGGAGGGAACGAGGCTCCGACCGCTGACGGAACGCTGGCCGAAGCCCGTTCTCCCGATCGACGGACGACCGGTGCTCGCCACCCTCCTGCGCGAGCTTGCCGCAGCCGACGTCGGGCAAGTGTGGCTCGTGACCGGTTATCTCGCCGGGCAGGTCGAGCGGCTCGCCGGCGACGGGTCGGGCTTCGGGATCGAGATTCGCTTCGTCCGCCAGCCCGATGTGCTCGGATCGGGTGACGCGGTGCAGCGGGCGCTCGACGCAGGTGCGGCCCTGCCCGTGGTCGTCTCCGCCGCGGACACGGTCTTCCGTCGCGGCGATGTCGGCCGCTTCATCGCCGAGTTCTCCGCGTCCGGCGCGGCCGGGGCGGTGGCAGTGCGCACGGATCCCCCGCCGGGGCCGGCGCGGGCCGCGGTCCGCTGCCGCGACGCGCAGGTGTTGGCCATGCGCGACGACGACCCCGCGAATCCGTGGTCGGCCGCGCCTCTCTGGGGGGTCGGGCCCGCGGTCGCCGAGCGGCTCTGCCGCGACCGCCCGCCGTACGAGCTCGAGAACGCGTTCCAGTCGGCGATCGACGCGGGGGAGACGGTTACCTCGGTCGAGATCGGGAAGACGCGCGATTTGACGGTTCCGCTTGACTTGGTGGAAGCGAACTTCCGCTACCTCAGACCGACATGAGCGACGACACCTACGACCTCTACCAGCAGGGACGCGCCCACCTCCGCAAGGGCCGAGCGGCCCAGGCGACGGTCGCACTCGAGAAGGCGAAGCGACGCGAGCCACAGAAGGCGTCAATCCGCGAGGCGCTCGGAATCGCTTATCTCCGGATCCAGCGCTACCAGGAGGCGGAGCAGGAGTTCCGGGCGATGCTCGAGCTGTCTCCCGCCGATCACTATGCGCACTACGCGCTCGGCCGCGCGCTCGAGAAGCAGGGCAGGGAGTCCGAGGCGAACGGCCACTACAAGCTGGCGAGCTCGCTCCGGCCGCAGAACGAGCACTACGCGTCACGGATCCTCGACCTGGACCGCGACGAGGACGAGGGCGGCGCTGACGAGCCGGACGATCGGCCGGAGTAGTGCGCAGCTCGGCACGCAATCGGCGCTGACGTGTGCGGCTCGAGGCGCTAGCGTCGAGCGCAGTGGGCGGTGGGTGACACCCCACCCTGGGTGGGGTCGTCGCGCGTGTACCGAGTGAGATCTACAGCGCTGCGATGATTCGGGCCATGCGCGCGGTGTGTCAACGAGTCTCCTCGGCCCGCGTCCTCGTCGACCTCGCAGTCGCGGGCGAGATCGGCGCGGGGCTGGCAGTGCTGGTCGGAATCGAACGTGGCGACGATTCCGGCCAGGCCGAACGGCTGGCAGGCAAGATCGCCCGGCTGCGCATCTTCGAAGACGACAACGGGAGGTTCAACCGGAGCATCGTCGACGTCGGGGGCGGAGCGCTCGTCGTGAGCCAGTTCACGCTCATCGCGGACACACGGCGCGGCAACCGGCCGAGCTTCACGAACGCGGCGTCGCCGGAGGAGGCAGAGCCGCTCTACGAGCACCTCTGCGCGGCGCTCGCTGCGGAGGGAGTCGAAGTCGAACGAGGAGTCTTCGGCGCGCGCATGGCCCTCGAGCTCGTCAACGACGGCCCGGTGACGATCGTGCTCGACTGACCGCGGCTCCTGTCCACTCAGCGGCCGCAGGCGGCGGCCGACCCTTGCCTGCTAAGCTGCTCAGACCACATTTCGAGCAGTACGCGAAATGGGCCTGCGGGCCCATTTTTTGTGACAGGAGCGGATTTGGCAGCCACGCACGACAAGGAGAAGCAGCTCACGCGGGAGATCGCGCCCAAGGTCGAGCAGGCCATTCCGGGAACGGAGGTCCTGGCCGTCGAGCTCTCGGGACCCGAGCGTTTCACGGTCTTCGTCGACCATGCGCAGGGTGTCGACCATGCCCTCTGCGAGCGTGTGACGGACATCTTGCGCGACTACCTGCGCGAGTACGCGGTCGACGTCTCCTCACCTGGTGTCGAGCGCCCGCTCCGGACCCCTGCGCACTTTCGAACCGCCGTCGGTCGCCGCGTCTCGCTGCGCACGGAAGGGCGAAGTCGCGTTCGCGGGGAGGTCGTTGCGGCAGATGAGCGGACCGTGAAGGTCCAGACCGACGGTGAGGCGGTGGACATCCCGTACGACGCGATCGTCCGGGGCAACCTGATTGAGGAAGCGGGGAAGAAATGAGCCAGGAAATCGTCGAGGCCGTTCGAGACATCGAGCGCGAGAAGGGGATCGAGAGCGGCACGCTCGTCGCGGCTCTCGAGGATGCCCTCCTCGCCGCGTACAAGAAGATGCCTGGAGCAGCGCGCCACGCCGTCGTCGAGATCGACGAGCAGGGTGACTTTCGGGTCTACGCAGTCGAGCTGCCCCCGGACATCGAGGAGCGTCTGATCGAAGAAGCGCGTGAGCGCAAGCTCGAGGAGCTGGAGGCTCTCGAGATCGAGACCGGCGAACGGTCGCACACGTTGATCTCGGACGACGATCTCGACGTCGACTGGTCCGAGATCCCGGAGCACCAGATCAAGCGGGAGGACGTCACCCCCGAGAACTTCGGCCGGATCGCCGCGCAGACGGCGAAGCAGGTGATCCTGCAGCGCATCCGCGAGGCGGAGCGCGCGATGATGTACGACGAGTACGTCGACCGAGTCAGCGAGGTCGTCACGGGGATCGTCCAGCAGGCCGGCGACCGCAACAACGTGCTCGTCGACCTCGGCAAAGTCGAGGCGCTGCTGCCGCGCTCCGAGCAGGTCGACGGCGAGCGCTACGAGCAGGGCTCGCGGATCAAGGCCGTGATCACGGAGGTCCGCTCGGGCACCAAGGGCCCGCAGGTGATCCTCTCCCGGCGTGACCCGGAGCTGATCAAGACGCTCTTCGAGCTCGAGGTCCCGGAGATCGCCGACGGACTCGTCGAGATTCGCGGCGTTGCGCGCGAGCCCGGCTACCGCTCCAAGATCGCAGTCGAGTCCCACGCACAGGGTGTCGACCCTGTCGGCGCATGTGTCGGGCCGCGAGGCTCGCGCGTGCGGATGGTCGTGTCCGAGTTGCGCGGCGAGAAGATCGACATCATCCCTTGGAACCCCGAGCCGGCCCGCTTCGTCGCGAAGGCGCTCTCACCCGCGCGCGTGCGCGAGGTCTTCGTCGACGACGACACGAAGGAAGCAACCGTCATCGTCCCGGACGACCAGCTCGCGCTTGCGATCGGCAAGGAGGGCCTGAACGCCCGTCTCGCCGCCCGCCTGACCGGCTGGAAGGTCGACATCCAGTCCGACACGGAGTTCGCGCAGGCCGAAGCCGAAGCTGCGTACGGCGGCGGCGAGGGCGAGGAGTTCACCGGGCGCTGCTCGGCGATCCTCGCAAATGGAAAGCGCTGCCCGAACGAAGCGCTGCCCGGATCACGCTACTGCGGACTGCCGGCACACCAGGCGCTTGCACTCCAGGACACCGAGCAGGACGTCGAGCCGGTCGTGGCCGAGGCGGACCCGGAGCTCGAGGCGGAGGCGGACCTGGCGCCGCCAGACGCGGAGAGCATCGGCCTCGAGAGCCTCGCCGAGATTGCGGAGGAGTCCGACGGCGCGAGGTCCGAGCAGGTCGAGCCGGATGTAGCGGTCCCCGCCGGCGGCCCGGTGGAGTCCCAGGAGTCCGCGCCTGTGCCCGACCCGGAGGGCGAGGAGCGTTCGCCTGCTGCGTGACGGAGCCGACGAGAAGCTGTGTCGGCTGCGGGCGAAAGGCGCCCCAGCACGAGCTTCTGCGCTTCGTTGCGAAGGACGGACGGCTCGTGACCGGCGCGGGGGAGCCGGGTCGCGGGGCCTATACCTGCCGGCGGCTCGCCTGCTTCGAGCGCGCCGTGGCGCGCCGCGCCTTCAACCGGACCCTGCGCCAGACCATCCGGGTCGATCAGGAACTGGCATCCCTCTACACTTGAACGCCTGATGGCGAACGACTCCAGCCCAAATAGGCCAAATCGGCCGATGCGGCCCCGTCAGGGGGGCGCTGGCCAGCGCCGCAAGCGTCGTGTGGTGATCGACAACGCGGCGGCGCGGCCCCGCGACGCGCGACAGCAGCAGCGCGACCGGGAGGCGGCGCGCCCGAAGACACCACGCGAGGTCGTCGCCCCGACGGGCCCGGTGACGGTCGAGTCGGGCGTCAGCGTCCGCGATCTCTCGCAGGCACTCGGTGTCCCGGCGCCCAAGATCATCATGTTCATGATGGGGCTGGGGAAGGCCGTGACGATCACCCAGACCCTCGCCGACGACGAGGTGGAGCTGATCGCCGCCGAGCTGGCACCCGAACGCGAGCTGACGATCAAGCACGCGGCCGACGAGGACGAAGAGCCGGAGGCGTTCGAGGACAGCAAGGCCGACCTCGCGCCGCGCCCGCCGGTCGTGACGATCATGGGTCACGTCGACCACGGCAAGACCACGCTCCTCGACGCGATCCGTGAGACCTCCGTCGTCGAAACGGAAGCCGGCGGGATCACGCAGCACATCGGCGCCTATCAGGCAGAGCACGACGGCCGCAGGATCACGTTCCTCGACACGCCTGGACACGAAGCGTTCACGGCCATGCGGGCACGCGGCGCGAAGGTGACCGACATCGCCGTGCTCGTCGTGGCCGCCGACGACGGCGTGATGCCGCAGACGAAGGAGTCGATCTCGCACGCTCGCGCCGCCGACGTTCCGATCGTGGTGGCGGTGAACAAGGTCGATGTCCCGGATGCAGATCCCACCCGCGTGCGGAACGAGCTGTCCGGGGAGGGCCTGCAGCCGGAAGAATGGGGCGGCACGACGCAGTTCTCCGACGTCTCCGCAAAGCAGTCCCAGAATCTCGACGACCTGCTCGAGAAGGTGTTGCTCGTCGCTGATGCAGAGCTGGAGCTGACCGCGAACCCGAAGGCGGAGGCGTCCGGGCCGATCATCGAGTCGCGCCTCGACGTCGGCCGCGGCCCGGCGGCCACGATGCTCGTCCACCGCGGCACGCTCCGAGTGGGCGACGCGGTCGTCGCCGGCGACGCGTGGGGCAAGGTGCGGGCCCTGTACAACTTCCGCGGCGACAAGGTGAAGGAGGCGCGCCCGGGCGATCCGGTCGAGATCCTCGGTTTCGACAAGCCGCCGCCTGCAGGTGAGCTGTGCCGTGTCGTTCCCAACGAACGTCGCGCACGCGAGCTTGCCAACGCGCGCGGTGAGCGCCTGCGGCGCGAGCAACTGGCACAGGCATCCAGGGGTGTGTCGATCGAGCGCCTGTTCGAGCAGATGGGCGCCGGAGCCGTGCAGGACCTCAATCTCGTGCTCAAGGGCGACGTCGTCGGCTCGGTCGAGGCGGCCGTCTCCGAGCTGCGCAAGATCCAGCATCCCGAGGTGCGCGTCAACGTCATCCACCAGGGCGTGGGCGGCATCACGGAAGGCGACATCATGCTCGCGTCTGCGTCCAGCGCCAGCGTGGTCGGCTTCAACGTCCGGCCGAATGCCGAAGCACGAGCGCTCGCGGAGCGCGAGGGCGTCGAGATCCGAACGTACCGCGTGATCTACCAGCTCACGGAGGACATCGAGCAGGCCCTGGTCGGCATGCTCAAGCCCGTCGAGACCGAGGAGACGCTGGGCGAAGCGGAGGTGCGTGCGCTGTTCAAGGTGTCTCGGCTCGGGACGATTGCCGGCTGCATGGTCACCAGCGGCGTGATCCGGCGCGGCGCCCAGGCGCGGGTGGTCCGCGACGGCACCGTCATCAACGAGACGACGATCGCCCAGCTCAAGCGTTTCAAGGACGACGCGCGTGAGGTGGCGGAAGGATTCGAGTGCGGCATCCTCCTCGACGGCTTCAACGACGTCAAGGAGGGCGACATCATCGAGGCCTTCGAGACGCGCGAGGTCGAGCGCACGACGCTCGACGAGCCCACGGCCGCCTAGGCAGCCGGAGCCCAGGATGGGCGCCGGATACGTCGGCATCCTGAGCGTCGAGCTCCACTTTCCGGAAGCCGGCTCGCTGAAGGGCAAGCGGAAGTACGTGAAGTCCGCGAAGGCGCAGTTGCAGAATCGCTTCGGCGCCTCGGTGGCGGAGGTCGACCATCACGAGCTCTGGCAACGATCGCGCCTGACGCTCTCCTGTGTCGCGCGGGAGTATCGGGAGGCGCAGCAGTTGCTCGACGACGCCGAGCGCTACCTCGCCGGACAGGAGTTCGACCTGGTACGCGCCGAGCGCGAGATCGTCACGCTCGACTAGACCGCTCCCTGCACGATCATCGCGGTCCCCGCGACGAGCAGGATCAGCCCGACGGCGCGGATGAGCTGGCGCTCGTCGAGCCGGCCCGTGAGCCGCGCTCCGAGCATCGAGCCGGGAACCGAGGTTGCGGCGCCGACCGCCAGCAGGGTCCAGTCGACCCCGTCGGCCAGATGTCCGACCACGCCTGCGACGCCGAGGCAGAAGCCGACGGCGACGTTTGTCCCCACCGCGCGGAAGGCATCGGCGCCGACGAACCGGATCAGGGCGGGCAGCCGAAGCGCGCCGAGGATCAGGCCGACGAAGCCGCCGAGCAGGCCGATCACGAGCCCGGCGATGACGGCGGCCGGGGCGCCTTCCCCTGCCGGCGCGCGCCGAGAATCGTGGCGCGGCCGCAGCAGGTCGATGCCGAAGACGAGCAGCGTCACGCCGACCGCGATCAGGAAGGCGTTCGCCGGCACCTTCCCGGAGAGGAACGCTCCCGCGAGAGCGCCGAGCATGGAGGACGGCGCCATCCACCAGAAGAGACGCCACTCGATCCGGCCGGCGCGGATGTGTGTGGCGGCCGCCGCGAGTGCAGACAGGGCCGAGATGCCGATGTTCGCTCCTGCTCCTGCCGCTGGATTCGAGGCGGCCACGACGACGACCGGAAGCCGGATGTTCCCCAAGACGAGGCCAACGAGGCCGCCGGCAACGGCGGTGACGAAGCACCACAAGCCGACGGCGACGAGGAGAGCGGCGTGCAAGCGGTTGAATATGGCGCATGGCCGATCGGATGCGCCGGGTGAACGAGTCGGTACGGCAGGTCCTCTCTGAGGCCGTCGGACAGCTGAAGGACCCCCGGATCGGCTTCGTCACGATCACCGGCGTCCAGACCTCTCCGGACCTGCGCCACGCACGCGTCTTCGTGTCCGTGCTCGGCGCCGAACGCAAGCGGATCCAGACCGTCGCCGCCTTGCAGGCGGCGCACTCGGTGCTTCAGGCCCGGCTCGCGCGAGAGTTGCGAATGAAGCGAACTCCGCAACTTGCCTTCGAGTACGATCCTTCGGTCGAACGCGGGGTCCGCATGACGAAGTTGATCGATGAGCTCGCCCGAGACGACAGCGAGTGAGATGACGGCGGTCGCCGACGCGATTCGCGCCCACGGCCAGTTCGTCATCACCACTCACGAGAACCCCGACGGGGACGCACTCGGCTCCCTCCTGGCGTCGAAGCTTGCGCTGGACCAACTCGGCAAGGACAGCGTGATGGTCCTGCACGGCGAGGCCCCGCTTCCCGGTGAATACGGCTTCATGCCGCTCGACGGCCTGCAGCGGCGCTGGCCCGACGACGTCGCCGAGCGTGTCCTGCTCGCCGTCGACTGCGCCAACGAGAGCCGGATCGCCGACCCGGAAGTCCTGGGCCGTGTTCCGCTGTCGATCGACGTCGACCACCATCACGACAACTCGCGCTTCGGCCGTATCAACCTGATCGTGCCGGACGCATCGTCGACGGGGGAGGTTCTGCGCGATCTGTTTCGCGAGCTCGAGATCGAGCTGACGCCGGACATCGCAGAGGCGCTGTACATCGCCCTCGTCACCGACACCGGGCGGTTCCAGTACACGAACACGACTCCGAAGGCATTGCGCCTCGCCGCAGAGCTCGTCGAGGCAGGGGCAGATGTCCACCGCGTCTTCCAGGGTGTCTACGAGTCGGTGCAGTTCGCGAAGCTGAAGCTGCTAGCGCGGGCGCTCGAACGCGCCCAGGTCTACGAGGGAGGCCGCATCGTGGTCTCGTACCTCCTGCGCACTGACTTCTCGGAGGTCGGAGCCGCGGAGCCGTACTCCGAGGGAATCATCGACTTCCTGCGTGCGGTCGAAGGCGCTGACATGGCGGTGTTGATTCGCGAGCCCCCGCGCGAGGACGGTCCGACGAGGCGCGTCAGCCTGCGGGCGAGCATCGACGAGCTCGACGTCTCGGCGATCGCCCGCAAGTCGGACGGCGGGGGGCATCGTCAAGCTGCCGGATTCTCGAGCGAGTCGTCGATCGACGAGATCACCGCTTTCGTGCGCCGCGAGTTCCTTGCCTCCTCGCGGGCTTAGCCCGTCCGGCATCGTCCTGGTGGACAAGCCTTCCGGCCCGTCCTCCTTCGCGATCGTCAACGAGCTTCGCCGTCGCACCCGAGCGCGAACCGGCCACGCCGGAACGCTCGACCCGTTCGCGACGGGCCTGCTGCTCCTGCTCTCCGGCTCGGCAACGAAGCTGGCACCACGCTTTGTCGGTCTCGACAAGCGCTACGTGACGGACGTCGATCTGACCGCGCGCACGACGACAGGCGATCCCGAAGGGGAGGTACTCGAACGGCACGAGCCGCCGGACCAGGACGAGCTCGAGGAGCGGCTCGCAGCCCTTCGCGGTGAGGTCGAGCTGCCGATCCCTGCCGCGTCCGCGGTGAAGATCGGCGGCGAGCGCGCGTACAAGCTCG
Source organism: Gaiellaceae bacterium (assembly GCA_035764165.1). Taxonomy (GTDB): domain Bacteria; phylum Actinomycetota; class Thermoleophilia; order Gaiellales; family Gaiellaceae; genus 3-1-20CM-4-69-9. Next base: position 12,949 of record DASTZS010000077.1, read on the forward strand.
CGCGTCGCGGCGTCGAGTTGGAGATGCCGCTTCGGCGGTCGCGCGTGCACGCGCTCGAGGTCGTCACGCAGACCGACGACGAGGTCCGGCTCGAGCTTCATGTCAGCTCCGGCACCTACGTCCGCGCGATCGCGGAGGCGCTCGGAGGCCACTGCAGGACGCTCAGGCGCACCGAGATCGGGCCTTTCTCGGTGGACGAAGCGGATCCCGAGCGATTCATCGCACCCGAGGAAGCCCTCGCGCGCCTATGAAGATCGCTCACCGGCCAGAGGAGCTCGGGGGCGGGGAGCGCGTCGCGGCGATCGGGAGCTTCGACGGCGTCCACCTCGGCCACCGGCGGGTGCTGGACGAAGCGGCGGCTGTAGGCGCTCCCGTCGCCGTGGTCACCTTCTGGCCACATCCCCGCCTCGTGCTCGGCAACCGCGTCGAGCTCGTCTCCACGCTCGAGCGCCGGCTCGAGCTGCTCCAGCAGGCGGGGGTGGAGGAGGTCCTCGTCGTCGAGTTCACACCCGAGCTGGCGGCGCGCGAGCCGGTGGACTTCGCGCGGTCGATCCTCGAGACGATCGGTGCCAGGACGATCGTCGTCGGCGAGAACTTCCGCTTCGGGCGTGCCGCCGCCGGTGACCCTGCGCTACTGGACGAGCTGGGGTTCGACGTCCGCGAGGTGCCGCTTCTCGAGGGCGTCTCTTCGACCGAGATCCGGAGGCACCTGCGCGACGGCGACGTCGCCGGGGCGGCTCGGCTGCTCGGTCGTCCGGCCGAGGTGGAGGGGACCGTCGTGCTCGGAGACCAGCGTGGAGGGACGCTCGGCTTTCCGACTGCCAATCTCGCCGTCGAACCGAATCTGCTCGTGCCGGCATACGGCATCTATGCCGGGTTCGCGCTCGAACATCGGGCGGCGGTGTCGATCGGCGTGAACCCCCACTACGGGGGCAACGAGCGCCGAATCGAGCCGTACCTGCTCGACTTCGACGAGGATCTCTACGGCAGGCGGCTGGTGGTCGAACTGTGGGAGCGGCTGCGCGACGAGCGCGCCTTCGAGAGCGAGGACGAGCTCGTCGCCCAAATTGCCCAGGACGTGGAGGCAACGCGCAGGGCGCGGCGTCCGGTCTGAGCCTGCCGAGGCGCGGCGCAAGTTTCCGCAAAGAGCGGAGTCTTTTTGCAGTGGAGTCGGACTCGGGAGACGACGTGCCCAGCTTGAGTGTGGTCGAGAGCGTCCGCTGTCTGGAGTGCGGAGCCCTGTACGCGAAGCCGGCCGGCGGCGGGACGGTGCGAGAGAACCCCGGCTGCCCGGATTGCGGCTACGTCGGTTGGATCGCCGCGGGCATCGTGGACGACACGTTCAGCGAAGCATGGCCGCGGCGCCACTTCGCCGCGGATCGCCTGCAGCACCGTCCCGGCTGACGACGCTGACACCGCCGAAGTAGTGGTGACGCGAGGGCCAACGGCGCACGGCATGGCCGCGTCGCTCGAGCTCTCCGAGCGCATCCTCGTCGACGCCGGGCTCCGCGTTCACGACCGCGGGAGCGGGGTGAAAGCGCGCACGCTCGACGGCCTCGGCCGGTGAGAGCCCTTCGTCGATGATCGCGGCGACCACTCCGAGCAGCGCGGTGCGAAGACGCGTGCCGCCCGCAGCGCCCGCCGCGAGGCACAGGCCGTGGTCGTCGAAGGCGAGTGTCGGCGCCATCATGCTGTGCATCCGCCGGCCCGGCTCGAGCATCCCGCGCAGCAGGTCGGCCTCTCCGAGCATGCTGTTGAGATGAAGATCGAGCGCGGGCAGGTAGTCGCCCGAGCCGAGCCCGAGGCTCGAGGTGAGCACGCAGGCGTTGCCGTCGCGGTCGACGACGCTCAGATTCGTCGTATCTCCTGAGTGGTCGACGGGCGTCGCGAAGACCTCGACGAGCGCGAGGACGCGGGTGGTGCCGTCGAGCCCGCGCAGCGCGGGCAGTTTCGGAACGGTCTCCGGCACGCCCGAGAGGTCGCCGCGCGTCGCGAGCCGGACGCCGGCGTAATCCACCTCGACCGGTGCGCTCCAGCTCGCTGCGTAGGCGTCGAGGTCGGCGGCGGTCAGCAGGCCTCCTCGCTCCGCCGAGAGGTCGAGCAGCGCGGACGCGATGGTGCCGCGGTAGACGTCGTCTGCGTCCTCGGCGAGAGCCTCCAACGCGTACACGAGCCCCGGCTGCTCGAGGCGGTCGCCCGCCTGAAGGAGCTTCCCGCCGGGCGCGTAGATCCGCGCGCCCTCGTTCATCGTCAGCACGGGCGCGAGCATCTCGAGGCAGCTGGCGTGGGCCGGGGGCACCTCGACGCCTTCACGCGCGAGCCGGAGTGCGGGCTCGACGAGCCGTCGCCAGGGCATGGTGCCGCGCTCGCGCGCCAGCGCAGCGAGCCCCGCCGGGAGGCCGGGCACGGCGCACGACGCCGGGCCGACGGCGTAGTGGACGAGCTCCGCGCCGAAAGGCACCTCGAGGTGGAGAAGCTCGGGCTCGTGACGCTCCGCGCCGAGCCCCGGCACCGACACGAAGCAGTCGAGGTTCCGCGTGCGGCCCGTGGCGGCGTCGTGGTAGACGGCGTGCGCGCCTCCGAGCAGGCCCGTCATCACCGTCTCGGCGACGCAGGACGCAAGCGCCGCGGCCACGGTCGCGTCGGCGGCGTTGCCGCCGTCCTCCAGGATCTCGACTCCCGCGGCCACCGTCGCCGGGTGCCCGCCCGCCACCGCCGCCCGCATAGCGCCCGAACGCTAGCGTCACGTTCCGCTTGCGCGCAGCGCTAGGTTGCAGGAATGGCAGACGCAGCCGCAGAGCTGTCGCTGGTGCATGCCCGCGGCCTGGTCAAGCGCTTCGGCGAGCTCGTCGCAGTCGACGGCGTCGACTTCGACGTTCAGCGCGGGGAGGCGTTCGGGTTCCTCGGCCCCAACGGCGCCGGCAAGACCTCGACGATGAGGATGATCGGCTGCGTCTCGCCACCGTCCGGCGGGACGCTCCGGATTCTCGGCCGGGACCCGGTCGAGGAGGGTGCGGAGATCCGCGCCCGACTCGGTGTCGTGCCGCAGCAGGACACCCTCGACATGGAGCTGACGGTGCGCGAGAACATCATCATCTACGGCCGCTACTTCGGCCTGCCGCGCAGCGACCTCGGCCGGCGCGCAGACGAGCTGATCGACTTCGTCCAGTTGGGCGAACGCGCGAACGACAAGGTCGAGCCGCTGTCGGGGGGAATGAAGCGCCGCCTGACCATTGCACGCTCGCTCGTCAACGATCCCGAGGTGATGTTGCTCGACGAGCCGACCACCGGGCTCGATCCGCAGGCACGCCACACGGTGTGGGACCGGCTCTTCCGCCTCAAGCAGCGGGGCGTCACGCTCATCCTCACGACGCACTACATGGACGAGGCCGAGCAGCTCTGCGACCGGCTGGTCGTGATGGACAAAGGCAAGATCGCCGCAGAGGGGTCGCCGCTCGAGCTGATTCGCCGCTATTCCACCCGCGAGGTGGTCGAGCTTCGCTTCCGCGGCGAGAACCGTCCGCAGGAGGTCGCCGCCGAGCTCGGTGAGCGCATGGACGGCTTCGTACGCAGGCTCGAGGCACTCCCTGACCGCCTCCTCCTGTACACGGACGACGGAGACGCAACCGCAGCGCACATCCACGAGCTCCGCCTCGACCACGACAGCGTGCTCGTCCGCCGCTCGACGCTCGAAGACGTCTTTCTCCACCTGACGGGGCGAACGCTGGTAGACGAGTGAGCACCTTCGCCCTGCCGCTTCGCGTCTTCGAGTACTGGGTCATGCAGTACCGGCGCGTCTGGCGGGGGACGGCGATCACGAGCGTCGTCAATCCCGTCTTCTACCTCGGCGCGCTCGGAGTGGGGCTGGGAACGCTCGTGAACAGGTCGAACGGTGCGTCACTCGGTGTGTCGTACATCGACTTCGTCGCGCCGGGGATGCTGGCCGCGACGGCGATGATCATCGCATCGGGCGAGGCCTCGTGGCCGGTGATGGGATCGATCAAGTGGACCAGGCAGTACTTCGCCATGCTCGCGACACCCCTCGGAACGCGGGACATCGTGCTCGGTCACCAACTCTGGATGACGGCGCGCGTGGCAGCGACGAGCGCGGTCTACCTCGCGGTGATCGCCGTGTTCGGCGGCGTGAACTCGTGGTTCGGGCCCCTCGCGCTGCCGGCTGCGATGCTGCTCGGTGCCGCCTTCACGGCTCCGTTCGCCGCCTACGCGGCGACGCGCGACTCCGATGCGGCTTTCGTCCCGGTCAACCGCTTCGTCGTCGTGCCGATGTTCCTCTTCTCCGGGACGTTCTTCCCGGTGTCGCGCCTGCCGCTGCCGCTCGAGTGGCTCGCCTACGCGACGCCGCTCTGGCACGGAGTCGAGCTCTGCCGGATGTTCACGCTCGGTCAGGTCCGCGTGTGGTGGGCGCTGGGGCACACGGGCTATCTCCTGCTGTTCGTGGCGATCGGTTACGTCTGCGCACTGCAGACGTACGCGAGGAGGCTGCTCCGTTGAGCACGATCGCCTTTGCCGGGAGCCGCGGCCGCTTGCTCTTCGAGCGCAACCTGATGGTCTACCGCCGTGCGTGGATGATCATCTTCTCCGGCGTCTTCGAGCCGCTCTTCTACCTCTTCTCGATGGGTATCGGGCTCGGGCACTTCGTGGGCAAGGTCCCCGGTCCGGGCGGCCGCCTCGTCGACTACGCGAGCTTCGTCGCGCCCGCACTGCTGGCGTCGGCGGCGATGAACGGTGCGGTGTACGACGCGACGAACGTCTTCTGGAAGCTGAAGTACCAGAAGACATACGACGCCGTGCTCTCGACGCCGATCGGGCCGGCGGACGTGGCGGTCGGCGAGACGGCGTGGGCGCTCTTCCGAGGCTTCCTCTATGCCATCTCCTTCATGGCCGTCGCCGGCGCGCTCGGTGTGATCGAGTCGGTGTGGGGCATCCTGGCACTGCCGGCCGCTGTCGTGATCGCCTTCGCCTTCGCGGGGCTCGGCGTGGCGGCGACGACGTTCATGCGCACGTGGCAGGACTTCGAGCTGATCGGGCTCGTGCAGCTGCCCATGTTCCTCTTCTCGGCGACGTTCTTCCCGATCTCGACGTATCCGGACGCTCTGCAATGGGTCGTCCGCTGCTCGCCCCTCTACCACGCGGTCCAGCTGCTTCGTAGCCTGAATCTGGGGTCAGTGGGAGCTCCGCAGCTCCTCGACCTCGCCTATCTGCTGGCCCTCGGCGGCTTCGGCCTGTTTCTCGCCCAGCGGCGCATCGGCAAGCTCCTGCTGAAGTAATCGAGCCGCTGCTACCCTGTCTGCCGACCGCAGCCGCGGCTTTCCGCCTGCTTCCGGCGGATTGCTGGGACTGACGACACGGAGGTGAGATGGCTCTTACGAAGGAAGTCAAGCAAGAGATCGTCCAGCATCACGGGGCGAACAAGGAAGACACGGGCTCGACGAAGGTTCAGGTCGCGCTCCTCACGAAGCGCATCAACGACCTGACCGAGCACCTGCGGGCGCATCCGAAGGATCACTATTCCCGCCGTGGACTGCTGAAGCTGGTCGGCCGTCGCCGCCGTTTCCTCACCTATCTTCAGAAGCATGACCTGGAGGGATATCGGGCATTGATCAAAGAGTTGGGGCTGCGCAGGTAGCCCCGAGAACGGGTACGCCCCAAGCCAGGCCGAAGCCTGGTACGGGATCAACGTAAACCGAGAGTGGAGATTCGAGCGAGCGCCGTCCACGACGCTGACTCGAGTCCCCACTCTCCCGCAAAGCAGAGTGGAGGACAATTCATGGCAATTGCCACTGAGCGCCGGGCCGAGGTCAGCGTGGCCGTCGGCGGGCGCGAGTTGACGTTCGAGACAGGCAAGCTCGCGAAGCAGGCAGACGGCTCCGTCGTCGTCCGGTCCGGCGAGACGATGGTGCTGGCGACGGCACAGGGTCGGATGGAGCCCCGCGAAGGGGCGGACTTCTTCCCGCTTACCGTCGACGTCGAAGAGCGCATGTACGCCGCCGGCAAGATTCCCGGCGGCTTCTTCAAGCGTGAGGGACGACCGACGGAGCGCGCGATCCTGACGGCGCGCATGATCGACCGCCCGATCCGGCCGCTGTGGCCGAAGGGCTACAAGAACGAGACGCAGGTGATCTGCACGGTGCTGAGCGCCGATCTGATCACTGCGCACGACATCCTGTGCATCAACGGAGCATCGGCGGCGCTGATGCTCTCGCCGATGCCGTTCCTCGGCCCGGTCGGGGCCGTGCGGGTCGCGATCATCGACGGGGAGCTCGTCGTCAATCCGACGCTGCCCGAGGTGGAGGAGCACAAGGAGCTCGACCTGATCGTCGTCGGGACGCCCGACGCGCTCACGATGGTCGAGGCCGGTGCGAACCAGGTCTCCGAGGAGAAGCTTCTGGAGGCACTGGATCTCGCGCACGAGGAGATCAAGAAGCTGTGCGACGCGCAGCTCGAGCTGCAGCGGCAGGCCGGCAAGTCAAAGTGGCTCGACTCGAGCGTGACGGAAGAGGTCGAGCGCGAGCTCGGCGACAAGATCCGTCAGCTGATCGCCGCGGAAGGCCTGCGCGGCGCGGAGGCGATCGTCGAGGAGGCGCTCGGCGAGCTCAGCATGGACTCGACCGAGGACGACGTCCTCACGCAGCTCCAGCGCAGGATGAGCCTTGCGACCGTGCTCGAGCGGATCCGGCTCGAATCGGTGCTGCAGCCCGTGCGCGAGCAGTTCGAGGACGAGCTACGCGTGCTGACGGATGCCGAGCAGGACTCGAAGGAGCTCAAGTCGGCGAAGCGCCAGCTGCTCTTCGGCCGGATCATCGACACCGTGAAGCTGCCGTTCCCCGTGGGCCCGTCCGTCGGCGAAGGGGAGGCGGCCAGCGTCAAGGACTCGTTGACGAAGAACTACGTGAAGAAGGCGGCCGAGGCGATCTACAAGGAGCTCGTCCGGCGCAAGATCGCTGTCGAGAAGCACCGCCCGGACGGCCGGACGCCGGAGGAGATCCGCCCGATCTCGTGCGAGGTAGGCGTGGCGCCGCGCGTGCACGGCTCAGGCCTCTTCACGCGCGGGCAGACGCAGATCATGTCGCTGCTGACGCTCGGCACCGCCAAGGAGGGCCAGCGGATCGACGATCTGTCGCTCGAGACCGACCGGCGCTTCATGCATCACTACAACTTCCCGCCCTACTCGGTCGGGGAGACGGGCATGATGCGCGGCCCGAAGCGCCGCGACATCGGCCACGGTGCGCTCGCGCAGCGGTCGCTCGAACCGGTGATCCCGCCTGCGGACGAGTTCCCCTACACGATCCGGATCGTCTCGGAGACGCTCGAGTCGAACGGCTCCTCGTCGATGGGATCGGTGTGCGGCTCGACGCTCGCGCTGATGGATGCCGGCGTGCCGATCAAGGCGCCCGTCTCGGGCATCGCGATGGGTCTCGTGAAGGAAGGCGACGACTACGTCATCCTGACCGACATCCAGGGCGCCGAGGACCATCTCGGCGACATGGACTTCAAGGTCGCCGGGACGCGTGACGGCATCACGGGCCTGCAGATGGACATCAAGATCACCGGCGTGACGCGGGAGATCATGCAGGCGGCGCTCGAGCAGGCGAAGCGGGCGCGCGAGATCATCCTCGACAAGATGCTCGAGGCGATTCCGGAGGTGCGCTCCGAGCTGAACGAGAATGCCCCGCGCATCTCGACCGTCAAGATCGACCCCGAGAAGATCGGCATGGTGATCGGCAAGGGCGGCGAGACGATCCGCGCGCTCGAGTCGGAGAACGAGGTGCAGATCGACATCGAGGAGGACGGCACGATCCTCATCTACGCCACCGACGGCGAGAAGGCGAGGTCGGCGATCGCTGCGATCGAGGCCTTGACGAAGGAGCCGGAGGTCGGCGACGAGTTCCGCAACGCGAAGGTCGTGAAGACGACCCAGTTCGGCGCGTTCGTGGAGCTGAAGAAGGGGACCGACGGACTGCTTCACGTGTCGAACGTGGGACCCGGTCGTGTCGGCCACATCGAGGACGTCATCAACCGTGGCGACATCCTGGACGTGGTCGTCCAGGAGGTCGACAAGGCGCGCGGACGGATCGGGCTGAAGCTGATCCAGAAGCACGAGAACGGCACGACGGTCAGCCCCGAGGAGCTGATCGAGCGGGCCAAGGACGCTCCACCGCGCGAGCGCGAGGAGCGCCCGCCGCGCGACGGCGACCGTCGCGGTGGCCGTGGTGGCCGCGGCGGCGGCCGCGGACGCGACCGCGAGCGCGGCTAGTGCCCCTTCCGGTAATGCTGTCTGGCTTCTGGGTCGCGAGCACCAAGCGATGCAAGGACGCAGGGAGCGCCCGTACTGGATCGTACGGGCGCGACAGAGGACGTAGCAGCGCGCCGCGTGATCGCGGGCCAGAAGCGGGCGTGTATTGCTGGAAGGGGCGCTAGGCTCGCGGACGACAAGGAGACGTGACGAGGGCGGCCCACGGGCCGCCCTCGTCGTTTTGACTCTTCGAGCTCGGGCTCCTGGCGTGCTCGAACTCGGCACGCAATCGGCACAGTCGTGTAAACCGAGGGCGGGTATCGTGGACGGCCGGGGTGGGGTGGTCACCCCACCCATATGGGTGGGGGTGCGCGCGGTCGGCCGTCTGCCCGCGGCTTAGGATGGCGCCGTGCTGCAGCTGGTCCACGTCACGTTCGCCTGCTCCGACCCCGGACGCGTCGCCGAGTTCTGGTCGGCGCTGCTCGAGTACGAGCGTGCTCCCGCCGGCGACGGTTGGACGGCGAAGGATCCGCGCGGCGAGGGGCCGACGCTCCTGTTCAACCGCATGGAGAAGTCCCCGACCATCGAGATCCCGATCCACCTCGACGTCAACGTCCCCGACCGCGAGGCGGAGCTCGACCGCGTGCTCGGCCTCGGCGGCCGGCTCGTCGAGTCGAAGTCGTACCGCATCGGCGAGCTCTCGGGCGGCTGCACCGTCATGCGCGACCCGGAAGGGAACGGCTTCTGCCTCGAGGACACGCCGAACGTGGCGCACCCCCATGTCTGGAACGTCACCTTCGCCTCCGCCCGGCCGCGCGAGCTCGGCCGCTTCTGGGCCTTCGCGCTCGGCTGGCCCGACGTCGACCTCGACGACTCGCTGCTCCAGCAGTTTCGAGACGCGGGCGTGGGCGAGCCCGACGTGAGCGGCTTCCATGTCGTGAGACCGCCCGGCGGCGCGCCGCCACGCTTCTACTTTCACCGCCGTGAGAAGTCGAGGCCGGCGTCCTACCCGATCCACCTCGACTTCGCGACCGACGATCGCGAGACGGAGATCGAACGGCTCACGCAGGCCGGCGCGTCGGTTGTCGAGACGAAGCAGGGGACGAGCCTGACGTTCACCGTCATGCGCGACCCGGAGGGGAATCCGTTCTGCGTCGGTTAGGACCGGCGCACGTTCCCACCTATGCTGCGCCTCCTCCACGTCACGTTCTCCTGCTCCGACCCGGGCCGCGTGGCGGCCTTCTGGTCGGCGCTCCTCGACTACGAGCGCGCTCCGGCGGGTGAGAGCTGGCTCGCGACCGACCCGCGCGGAGATGGAACAGCTCTGCTCTTCAACCGGATGGAGAAGTCCGAGACAATCGAGGCGCCGATCCACCTCGACATCAACGTCCCGGATCGCGAAGCGGAGCTCGAACGAGTTCTGCAGCTCGGGGGCCGGCTCGTCGAGACGAAGTCACACGCGATCGGCGACCTCTCCGAGAAGTGGACGGTGATGCGCGACCCCGAAGGCAATGGGTTCTGCATCCAGTCACCGCGGAACGCGCTGCCGAACCGCTACGTCGGCAACGTCACGTTCTCCTGCGCGGAGCCTCGCGAGCTCGGGCGCTTCTGGGCGTTCGCACTCGGTTGGCCCGAGGAAGAGATCGACGAGAGCTTCGTACAGCAACTTCTCGACGCGGGTATGGACGAACGCGAGCGGAGTGCCTTCTATGTGATCCGGCCGCCGAACGGCGGTCGGCCACGCTTTCTCTTTCAGCGCCGGGAGAAGTCGCGGCCGGCGTCGTACCCGATCCACCTCGACTTCGCGACCGACGACCGCGAGGAGGAGATCGTGCGGCTCAGGCAGGCCGGCGCGTCGGTTGTCGAGACGAAGCAGGGGACGAGCCTGACGTTCACGGTCCTGCGCGACCCGGAGGGGAATCCGTTCTGCGTCGGCTAGAGGCTCAGGCTGCGGCTCGCCAGTACTCCTCGTGCGGGAAGCGCCACTCGCTGCGCGGCGTCTCCGCGCCGGTCGCGAGCTCGCCGCGATACGCGAAGGGCTCCTCCGCACCCCCGTACGCCGTGCGCGCACGCTCGGCCAGCGCGCGCAGGAGCACCCCCTGCTTGAGCGGGACGTATTCGGGGACGTGCGGTCCAAGCTCCAGCTCGAGCGCAACGGGACGGAACTCGAAGTAGATGACCCGTCGAAGCGACGATTGCGCCGGGGGCGACCCGTGCACGACAAGAATGTCGTGGAGGAGCGCGTCCCCCGGCTCGAGCTCGAGCGGGACGGCGCCGTCCGTGCGAAAGCCGCCCTCACTCATGGACGACACCACCCCGGCGGCCTCCTCGTCTGACCAGCGCTGCGTTCCCGGCAGCGCCCAGAGACAATTGGTGCGGTCGCTGCCGTCGAGGTAGACGTCGACGTTGAAGATCGGGGTCGCGGCGGTGGTGTGCTCGCGACCCGAGTCGCGATGCCAGGGAATCGCGGCGCCCGCTCCTGCCTGCTTGAACACCATGCTGTCCCAGGTGGGAATGAAGCGTGGGCCCTGGAGCTGCTCGACCGCATGGAGCAGGAAAGGGTGTCCGAGCAACGCCTTGCAGGACGCCGTCTTGTCGATCACGTACTCGATCCGGTACGGCACCCGCTCGCCGGTGAGCTCGTGCCGGCGGTACTTGAAGTCGGGGTCGTCGCTGCCGCGCTCGGCCTGCTCCACGAGTGAGAGCGTGTCGGCCTTGAGCGCCTCGAGCTCCCGCGCGTCCAGGACGTTGCGCAGGAGGAGAAAGCCGTCTGCCCGAAAACGGGCGAGCCGCTCTTCGGTGAGCACAACGCGATCCTACGGGGTGAGCACGCCGCCGGCTGCGCGTACTTCCCACCCCTGCGCACCCGCGCGCCGGAGGGTTGCACGCAGGACGTCGCCCGCGGCCCTGCGCTCCGCGACGGCGACGACCGAGCCGCCGAAGCCGCCGCCGGTCATCCGCGCGCCGATCGCGCCGGCCTCGAGCGCAGCGGCGACGACGGCATCGAGCGTCGGCGTGGACACCTCGTAGTCGTTGCGCAGGCTCGCGTGAGAGGCGGCGAAGATCGGGCCCAGGGCCGCGATGTCTCCGCGCTCGAGCGCGGCGACCGTCTCTCCGACCCGCGCGTTCTCGGTCGCGACATGCCTGACGCGGCGCGGAGTGCCGGCTTCGAGCTCTCGCCGGCGATCGCCGTACCCGGACGCCTCGTGCGTGTGGCGCTCGCCCGAGTCGACGACGATGATCCCCAGCTGCGGCGGCAGGTCGACCCACCGATGGGCATACGTGCGGCAGTCGAGAAGGAGCGCGGCTCCTTCGCGTCCGAGGAGCGACGCTGCCTGGTCGAGAATCCCCGAGGGAACGCCCACGGCTCGCAGCTCCGCTCGCTGGCAGGCGCGCGCGAGCTCGAGCGGCTCGACCTCGAACTCTGCTGCGGCGCACAGCGCGGTTGCGACCACGACCTCGAGCGCGCCCGACGAGCCCAGCCCGGCGCCCTGAGGGAGGTCGGCCGTGAGTGCGCCCTCGAGCCCAACTGCCGGGCGTCCGAGCGCGGCCAGCTCCTGCGCGACCGCGGCGACGTAGCGTCCCCAACCTTCCGCGGCGCCCTCGCCGTCTGCAGCGAGCTCGACGCGTGATCCCGCCGACTCGAGCGCGATCCGCTCGGCGCGCCGAGCGGTCAGGACGATCCCAAGCTGGATCGCCACCGGCAGGACGAGGCCGCCGCTGTAGTCGGTGTGCTCGCCGATCAAGTTGACACGTCCCGGCGCTCGGAAGTCGAGCCTCATGAAATCCTCAGGCTAGTGCCCCCAGCGCCCGCCCGACGCCTTCCCGCCGGCTTCCTCTGGGGCGCGGCGACTGCCGCCTGCCAGATCGAGGGCGCCTGCGCAGCAGACGGCAAACGCGAGTCGACCTGGGATGTGTTCAGCCACACAGCGGGTAACGTGCACGCCGGCGGGACCGGCGACGTCGTTGTGCATCACTACCACCGCTACCGGCAGGACGGCCCCGTCGAGAAACGCTCGAGGGTGTCGACGACCCACCTCGGGTGCGCTACCTCGAGACGCACGTCGCGGCCGCGGCGGACGCGCTCGACGCGGGCGTGCCGCTCGCCGGCTACTTCGTCTGGTCGCTGCTCGACAACTTCGAGTGGGCCCACGGGTTCGCGAAGCGTTTCGGCATCGTGCACGTCGACTACGAGTCGCAGGAGCGGACGGTGAAGACGAGCGGCATGTGGTATCGCGACCTGATCGCGGCGGCCTCGTGAAGGTTGCGCTGATCGGCGCCGGCTCGACCGTGTTCGCGAGGACCCTGCTCGGCGACCTGCTCAGCTTTCCGGAGCTCGCCCACGGAGCCACCGTCGCGTTGATGGACATCGACGCCGAGCGACTGCGGACCTCGGCAAGAATGGGGGAGGGGATCGTCCGCTCCCTCGCCGCCGACGCCGGTATCGAGGCGACGACGGACCGGCGCGAGGCGGTCGACGGCGCGGACTACGTCTTCACGATGCTGCAGGTCGGCGGCTACCGGCCCGCGACGGTGACCGACTTCGAGGTGCCGAAGCGCTTCGGGCTCCGCCAGACGATCGGCGACACGCTCGGGATCGGCGGGATCATGCGCGGGTTGCGCACGATCCCGGTCCTGCTCGACCTCTGCCGCGACATGGAGGAGCTCTGCCCCGACGCGCTCCTCCTCCAGTACGTGAACCCGATGGCGATGCTCTGCTGGGCGGTGGCGGAGTCGACCTCGATTCGCACGGTCGGGCTCTGCCACTCGGTGCAGGGAACGGCACGCGAGCTCGCAACCGATCTGGGAATCGCGTCCGAGGAGCTCGAGTACGTCTGCGCCGGCCTGAACCATCTCGCCTTCTACCTCGAGCTCCGCCATGCCGGCCGCGATCTGTATCCCGACCTGCGCGCCAAGACCGACGTTCCCGACTGGAACCGGGTGCGCTACGAGGTGCTCAGGCACTTCGGCTACTTCTGCACCGAATCGTCGGAGCACCTGGCCGAGTACGTGCCGTGGTTCATCAAGCAGGCCCGCCCGGAGCTGATCGAGGAGTTCAACGTGCCGCTCGACGAGTATCCCCGCCGCTGCGAGGCGCAGATCGCGGACTGGGAGCGGCTGCGGCTGTCGCTCGACAACGGGGAGCAGCCCGCCGTGACGCGCAGCGACGAGTACGGGGCACGGATCGTGCTCGCGCTCGAGACCGGTGAGCCGTACCGCTTCAACGGCAACGTCATGAACGACGGGCTGATCGAGAACCTCCCACGCTGCTGCGTGGAGGTGCCCTGCGTCGCGGACGAGCGGGGCATCATGCCGGAGGCCGTCGGGCGGCTCCCGCCGCAGCTGGCAGCCCTCATGCAGACGAACGTGAACGTCCAGGGGCTGACCGTGGAGGCGGCGCTGACCGGAAGCCGGGAGCACGTCTACCACGCCGCGATGCTCGATCCGCACACGGCAGCCGAGCTTCCGCTCGCCGAGATCCGCGAGCTCGTCGACCTCCTCCTGGCCGAGCACGGCGAGCTGGCTCCGGCGCTCCCGCGATAATGCCCGGATGGTCCAGAGGTACGTCCTCTCCGAGCTCGAATCGGGCGAGCGGGTCATCTCCGAGCGGGTGACGAATGTCCGCTCGGTGGCGCTCGGCTTCTGGATCGGCGCCGGGTCGCGCGACGAGACGGACGCCAAGGCAGGGGTCTCGCACTTCATCGAGCACCTGCTCTTCAAAGGCTCTCGCACCTACACCGCGCAGCAGATCGCAGAGATCTTCGACGGGCTCGGCGGCGAGCTGAACGCTGCGACCTCGCGCGAGCACACGATGGTCTACGCCCGCGTCCCGGACGACCACGTGCAGATCGCGCTGAACGTCATGACGGACATGGTCTTCGCGCCGGCCTTCTCCGACCTCGACTCCGAACGTGAAGTGGTGCTCGAGGAGATCGCCATGTACGAGGACACGCCCCCTGAGCTCGTGCACGATCTCTTCTCGGAAGCCGTCTTCGGCCGCCACGCGCTCGGCAGGCCGGTGATCGGGACCGCCGACGTGATCTCCTCCGTGACGAAGCGGGTGCTCTCGACCTATCACCGCCACATGTACGCGGGCGGCAACGTCGTCATCGCGGCCGCCGGCAACGTCGAGCACAACAAGTTCGTGCGCATGCTGCAGCGCGCCCAGAGCCAGCAGCGCCCGCCCCCCGGCGGCCCGCGCGTCAGGCGACCGCTCGTGAAGGCGCCACCGCCCGACTTTCGCTTCGCCAAGAAGGACACCGAGCAGTACCACGTCTGCCTCGGCGCCCCCGGGATCTCACGCTCCGACCGGCGGCGCTTCGCCGCGTCCATCCTCGACGCGATCCTCGGCGGGTCCGCGTCGTCCCGGCTCTTCCAGGAGATCCGCGAGAAGCGGGGGATGGCCTACTCGGTCTACTCGTTCGCGTCGCAGTACACGGACACGGGCCTGATCGGGATCTACGTCGGCACGAGGGGAGAGAACCTCGCTCCGTGCGTCGAGATCGCCGCCGAGCAGCTCGCGGACATCGCGGCCGGCAACCTCAGGCCCGAGGAGGTCGCGCGCGCCAAAGACAACCTCAAGGGCCGCATCATGCTCTCGATGGAATCGACCTCGAACCGGATGACTCGGCTCGGCAAGTCGCTCATCACCGACACCGAGCTGCTGTCGTTCGACCGGATCATCGCCGAGCTCGAGGCAGTCGAGGCGGACGAGGTCTCGGAGCTCGCCGCTCACCTCTTCGCACCCGAGAAGATCTCCATCTCCGGCATCGGCCCGAGCGAGCGCGTGTTTCGCGGCGCCGTTCGGCGGATCAATCCGTCGGTGCTCGCGCGCGCGGCGTGAAGATCGTCCTCAACGGCCGGGGCGGCAAGGTCGGGCGCGTGCTCGCGCCGGCCCTCGAAGCCGCGGGTCACGAGCTGGTCGAGCTCGACACGGCCGAGGCGATGGTGGACTTCACCGCTCCCGCTGCCGTCGAGGCGAACGTCGCCGCAGCGCTCGAGCATGGAATCCCCTGCGTGATCGGCACGACCGGCTTCGACCCCGCCGGGACCGACGCGGCCGCCCGTGAGCGGGGAGTCGCGTGCTTCCATGCCCCGAACTTCGCGCTCGGCGCGGTGCTGATGATGCGCTTCGCGCGCGAGGCCGCCGCTCACATGCCGCGCGCGGAGATCGTCGAGCTGCACAACGAGGCGAAGAAGGACGCGCCGTCGGGCACCGCAAAGGCGACCGCCGAGCTCATCGGCGGCGATGCCCGCGTCCATTCGGTGCGCCTGCCTGGACTCGTCGCACACCAGGAAGTCCTGTTCGGCGGGGAAGGGCAGCTGCTGACGATCCGCCACGACACGTTCTCCCGCGAGGCCTTCGTCCCCGGCGTGCTGCTGGCACTCGAGCGGCTGCCGAGCCTGCCGCCGGGCCTCACCCTCGGCCTGGACGCGCTCCTCTGAGCATCGAGCGCGTCACGGACGGCGACCTCCCCGAGCTGCTGCCGCTCGTCCGGGCCTACTGCGACTTCTACGACGTGGCGCCCGCCGACGACGACCTGCTCGCGGTCTCGCGGGCGCTGATCGCCGACCCGGAGCGGGAGGGAGTCCAACTGCTCGCACGCGCAGACGGCGACGCCGTGGGTTTCGCGACCGTGTACTGGAGCTGGAACACACTCGCCGCAGCGCGGCTCGGGATCATGCACGACATCTTCGTCACGCCGGACGCGCGGGGCACGGGGGTCGCAGACGAGCTGATCCGCGCCTGCATCGGGGAGTGCCGCACGCACGGAGCGGCCGAGCTGGCGTGGCAGACCGCGCGAGACAACGCGCGCGCACAGCGCGTGTACGACCGCATGGGCGCGACACGATCCGAGTGGCTCGACTACTCGCTTAGCGTCCGACCGTAGCGCCGGCCGGTCTGCTCCAGCCCGGCCTGCTCGTAGAACGAGTGCGAAGCCGCGCGGTGCTCAGAGGTGGTGAGGAAGATCAGCGCGCAGCCCCGCGCCCGAGCTTCTGCATCGACCGCCTCCAGCAGCGACCGACCGATTCCCGTACCGCGGCGGGCTTCGTCGACGACGAGCGCGGCGATTCGGCCGACGGGCCGGTCGTACTCGAGCGCCGGCACGACCTGGAGGTGGGCGAGGCCCACCACCTCGCCGCCGGCCTCCGCGACGACCACGCGGTCGCCGACGATCGCAAGCCGCTCGAGCCGGGCCGCTGCTGCAGACGGTTCCGCCGGATAGCCGAGCTGCGCGAGCAGCCGCGCCACGGCGGCGGCGTCGGCGGCGGTCGCGTCGCGGATCAGCGGCTCTGGATCACGACCGGCGTGCACGGCTGCCCCGTGATGTCGGTGACGATTCGGCCCTGCGAGTCCTTCGGCGTCACGGTGAGCGTCGTTTCGGTCACCGACACCTCCGCGTAGCTGTAGACGTCCGGCGAGACGCAGCTCATGCCGACACCACGGGGCGCTGGGGGCTTGAAGAAGAGACCGGAGATAAGGATGCCTGCACCCGTCGTCCCAAGCGTGTTGTCGATCTCCCTCGCGAACGTACGCGTTGCGACGGGCCCGGTGACGACTTCCGTGATGCCGGAGTCCGCCGGTCCGCCGCTCTCGAGCGTCTGGAAGCGGACATCGTTGACGAAGTTGGCATGGGTGTCGGTGGTCAGGAAGACGACGTTCTTCACGTTGTCGTGCAGGAAGCGGATGAGCTTCTGCCGCTCGGCCGCATAGCCCTCCCAGCGGTCGTACGGCAGCGCGTAGAACTGCTGGATCGGCACCTCGTTCAGGATCACCTTGAACGTTGCCGTCGAGCGCGCGACAGCGGTGGTGAAGCGGTCGTACTGGTGCTCGCCCAGCATGGTGCGGGCCGGGTCGGCGATCCGGGCGAGGCACGCAGCCGGCGCCGGTTGCTTCAGGGGCGGAATCAACGTGGAGAACGCCGCCCGCACG
Source organism: Gaiellaceae bacterium (assembly GCA_035764165.1). Lineage (GTDB taxonomy): Bacteria > Actinomycetota > Thermoleophilia > Gaiellales > Gaiellaceae > 3-1-20CM-4-69-9. Next base: position 30,138 of record DASTZS010000077.1, read on the forward strand.
GCGGCCGGGGCGGTGGGCGCGAGGTCCGGCGAGCCGCGCGCATCGTTGCAGGTGCCTCCCGCGGAGGCCTTGGCCGAGCGGAACGACCGCTCGTCGAGGAGGAACAACTCGAGGTTCTTGCCCCAGCGGAACGTGCGGTAGAGCCCGTTCGCGCTCGTGTACGTGACGGGCGCGTAGTCTGTGAACGCTCGCACGCCTGCGGCGTAGACGGCGGCCCCGTTCTCCTCACGCGAGAAGTCGTTCACGAACTCGTGGTCGTCCCAGTGGCTGTAGAGACCAGTCGCGCTGCGAATTCGCCGAAGGGCCGGGAGTGCGAGGTTGAGCCGGTACTTCGCGTGTTTCGCCGCCAGGGTGAGGGCAGCCGTCGTTCCCGCGACATCGCTGTCGGAGTAGATGGTGTCGCCGAGGTTGACGTTGAACGCGTTCCGCTCGGCCGCCATCCGGGCATAGACCTGGAAGCGGTTGTAGAACGGGCTCGAGCTGCCGGGCCCCGGCGTCGCATCTGCGTCTCCGGAGACCGCGAAGCGCACGACGGCCGCACGGCCGGGCGGCGGGGCGGTCACGAAGCGCCCGATCGTGCTCGTGGCGCGGCCGCGGCGGAAGCGGTAGTAGTAGACGGTTCCGGCTTTCAGCCGGCCGACGCGGACGTGGATGGTCCCGTCTCGGCGCTTGTCGGCCCGGGCGGGACGGCGGCGCAGTCCGCGCTGAAGCCGGCGATCTCGCGCGACCTCCAGCACGACCGCTCCCGGAGTCGCGTGCGCCCACAGCTGGGCGCCGCTGGGGGTGACCTCGCCTGCTGCCACGCCGAGTGTGAACGGGTTTCCGGCCGCTGCGGCAAGAGCGAGAACGGCCCCGATTCCCATCGTCCGGCAAGCATAGAATCCACACCGTGCTCGGTGAGGTCCTCACCGCAATCGTCACGCCCTTCAAGGAAGACGGCTCGGTCGACTACGAGCGCTTCCGCGAGCTCGCCTCCTATCTCGTCGAGCACGGGTCCGACGGAGTCGTCGTCGCCGGGACGACCGGCGAGAGCCCGACACTCACAGACGACGAGCGGCTCGAGCTGTTCCGGGTCGCCGTCGACACGCTCGGCGGGCGCGCCACAGTCCTCGGCGGCACCGGCACCTACTCGACCGCGCACTCGGTTCACCTGACACGCGAGGCGCACGAGATCGGGGTGGACGGGTTCCTCGTCGTCACGCCTTACTACAACAAGCCGCCGCAGCGGGGAATCGTGCAGCACTTCAAGGCGGTCGCCGACGCGAGCGACAAGCCGATCGTCGTCTACAACATCCCCGGCCGCGTCGTGATCAACATCGAGCCGGAGACGATCTCCGAGCTCGCCGAGATCCCGACCGTCAGGGCCGTGAAGCAAGCCAACGACGACCTCTCCCAGGCGCGGCACATCGTCGAGGACGCCGGCCTCGAGCTGTACGCGGGCGACGACAACATCCTCTTCCCATTCCTCGAAGTCGGCGGCGTCGGCGGAGTGTGCGTCCACACGCACGTCGTCGGGCCGCAGGTCAAGGCGATGATCACGGCGTACCGCGAGGGGAACGTCGGCCTCGCGAAGAAGATCGACGAGGAGCTCGCACCTTCGTACGACCTGCTGAAGGTGCAGTCGAACCCGATCGCGATCAAGGCCGCGCTCAACCTCCTCGGCCACGACGTGGGAGGGTTGCGGCTACCGCTCGTGCCGGCGAACGAGGGCGAGATCGCCGCCGTGCGCAGCTGTCTCGAGCGCCTCGGCATCCTCACCGCCGCCGCCGTCTAGCTGCGGCCGGTCCGCGAAAGCGAGGCCGAGCTCGTCGAGGGAGTCGAGCAGCGCCAGCTCGACGTGGCGCGGCGGGAGGTCCGGAGCGGCCACGACGAGGAACCCGATCAGCGTGCTGTTCTCGCGGCGGAGCGGCAGCGCCACGACCACGCCGTCACAACCGAGCTCGGGTCCGGGCGTGACGAGCGCGTCGCGCCCCGACTCGGCTTCCCGGACGAGCCAGCCCGTCACCGCGGCGAGCGGCGGGGCGGCAGTCCCGCGCCCGTGCTCGACGGTGCCGCCGAGCCCGTCCTCGTCCCAGGACATCAGGCCGGCCCAGTCGTGCCGCCAGCTGCGGGCGAGCACCTCGGCGAGCCGGCCGAACACCTGCTCGCGCTCGACTCCCGCGCCCAGGGCGCGGTGGAGTGCGGCCGCGGCCCGCTCGGCGCGGAGTCGGACGACGGCGCGGAGCACGAAGCCGGCCACCGCGATGCCCGTGCCGGCCGCTGCGAGCCAGCCTTGGGAGAGGCCGAGCCCCGCCAGGACGAGCACGACGCCTCCAAGCGCGACGAGCTCCGGACGTTCCTTCAGGTCGACAAACCCCGTGAGCCCGATCTTGTAGGGCACCGTCGCGCCGCGCAGCTCCTCGAGCTCCACGGGCGTGAGGACGGCAGCAGGATCGACGCCGCGCTGCACCGCGACGAACGCCTTAGCGACCGCCGGATGGAACTGCGTGCCGGCGTTGCGCTCGATCTCCATCAGCGCCGCGTCGTGAGAGAGACCGGGGCGGTACGGACGATCGGTGGTCATCGCGTCGAAGCTGTCGGCCACGATGAGGAAGTGAGACGCGAGCGGGAGATCGTCGCCGCCGACGCCGTAGTACCCGCCGCCGTCCATCCGCTCGTGGTGGAGCGCGACGGCGTGCGCCTGCGCCGCGACGAACTCGAACCGCTGCAGCAGACGGGCCGACAGCCGCGGATGGCGGCGCATCGCCGCCCACTCGGCTCCGTCGAGCCGGCCTCGCTTGCGCAGTAGCGACGCGTCGACCGCGACCTTGCCCAGATCGTGCAGCCTCCCCGCCCAGCGCAGCCGGTCGATCTCCGAGAACGGCAGCCGGAGCGCCCGGGCCAAACCGTCGACGTAGCCCGCGACACGCAACGAGTGCCGATACGTGGACGGGTCGCGTTCGTCGACGATGTTCGCGAACGTCTCGAGAGCACGGAGCGTCTCGCGTTGCATGCTCCGGGACCGAGCCTGCAGGTGATGGACCGCGATCGCCACGGGCACGAGGACGACGACGTTCCACGGCTGGCCGATCGCGAGCAGCGCGAGCGTCGCGCCGAGTCCGGTCTCGCCGGCGCCGGTGACGAGACGCGGGTCGAACGTCTCACGTTCGCGCACGACGTCGACGAGAAGAGCACGCACAGTCAGGTACGCGAGTGCCAACGCGGCGAGCGCGATCAGGTCGTCGAGCAGGCGCAGGTTGCCGACGTCGCCGCCGGCGGCACGGAACGCAATCCCTGCTGCCGCTGCTCCGACCGCCCCGGCGGACGCCTCGAAGAGCAGGCTGCGGAGTCTCAGGCCCCGGAAGAGCCCTCCGGCAAGCACACCGACGGCGGCGACGAGCGCGCTGGCCCACGGGCCCAGGACGATCACCGCCGCGATCTGGACGGCAGAGGCCAGCCGGAAGCGATCCCACTGGACCGGCTCACGGGAGCGCTCGCGCTCGGGCTCCTCGAAGAGCTCGACGAGGATGCCCGCGGCGAGGAAGAGCGCGAAGGCCGTCCGGGGGACGTGCGGAAGCTTGGCCAGAGAGACGCCGACGACGCCCGTTCCGAGCGCGATCGTGGCCAGGGAGGAGCGAGACGGCCGCATCCTTCCCTTATCGGCCGCCGCACCCCGGGCGCTTAGACACCGACGTGCCTGGTGGGTTCCCGCGCGGGCGATTTGCCCCTTCGGGGTGGTTCGGCGGCCAGGAAGAGCGAGTCGGCCTCTCTGGCGGCGCCGCCGAGTCGGCGCCTTAGACTGGGTCCCGGATGGCTGAGACCTGCAGGATCGTCGCCCTCGGCGGCCTCGGAGAGGTGGGCAAGAACATGACCGCCTACGAGTGCGACGGCTCGATCGTCGTCGTGGACGCGGGGCTCGCCTTCCCCCGCGACGAGCACCTCGGCGTCGACCTCGTCCTCCCGGACTTCGCCTATCTCCGCGAGCGCGCGGACTCGATCAGGGCCGTGATCCTCACGCATGGCCACGAGGACCACGTCGGCGCGCTGCCGTACCTGATGCGGGACGTACCCATCCCTGAGGTCTGGGCGACGAGGCTCACGCTCGGGCTGATCAAGTCGAAGCTGGACGAGCACGGGCTCCTTCGCGCCGCCGACCTGCAGGAGGTGCACCCGGATGATCCGCCCAGAGAGCTGGGACCGTTCCGCATCTCGTTCGTGCGCATGGCGCACTCGATCCCCGACGCCGTGGCCATCGTCCTCGAGACGCCGGCCGGCCGCATCGTGCACACCGGCGACTACAAGCTCGACCACACGCCCGTCGACGGTCTGAAGACAGACGTCGGCAAGCTCGCCGAGCTCGGGAACCAGGGCGTCGACCTGCTCCTCGGGGATTCGACGAATGCCGAGCGGCCGGGGTTCACGCAGTCGGAGCGAGTCGTCGGCGAGGCGTTCCGCCAGATCTTCCCGCTCCGGCAGGGGCGCATTCTCGTCTCGTCGTTCGCCTCGAACGTCCATCGCATGCAGCAGGCGATCGACGTCGCGGTCGATCTCGGCCGCAAGGTCTGCATCGTCGGGCGTTCGATGCGCAAGAACGCGAACATCGCGCGCAACCTCGGCTACATGGAGGTCGCCGACGGGGTCCTCGTGCGGCCGCCGGAGCTCGATGAGCTCGCGCCGCACGAGCAGCTGATCCTCTGCACGGGGAGCCAGGGCGAGCCGCTGTCCGCGCTGACACGAATCGCGTACAACGACCATCCTGCGATTCACGTCGAACGCGGCGACACGGTGATCATCTCGGCGAAGCCCGTCCCGGGAAACGAGCTGCGCGTTCACGACACGATCAACCAGCTCGCCAAGTCCGGCGCGGAGGTCCTGCATCAGGAAATCGCACCGGTGCACGTGTCCGGTCACGCCTGCGCCGAGGAGCTGCGCACGCTCTTGTCGCTCTTGCGGCCCAGAGCCGTGATGCCCGTGCACGGCGAGTTCCGCATGCTGTCTGCGCATGCGCAGCTCGCACGCGAGGCCGGAGTCCCCGCCGCCAACATCATCCTGGCGGAGAACGGCACGGTCGTCGAGCTGTCGCGCGAAGGCGTTCGTGTCGCCGGCGAGGTCGAGACGGGCATGGCGTTCGTCGACGGGCTGGGAGTGGGGGACGTGCACGACGTCGCGCTCCGGGACCGTCGCCGGCTCTCCGAGGACGGGGTCCTGATCATCGTCGCAACGGTGGCGGCGACGAACGGCGGTTCCGCCGGGCCGACCGAGCTGATCGCACGCGGATTCGGCGACGGGTCCGGGCCGCTCCTCGACGAGCTGCGCGACGAGGCGGACCGGGTTCTCGGCGACCTCTTGCGAAACAACATCATCGAGATCAAGCTGCTACAGGAACATCTCCACGACGAGCTCGGACAGCTCGTCTACGATCGAACCCACCGGCGGCCCATGATCCTTCCCGTAGTCGTAGAGGTATAGCGGCGTGTCGACGATCCGCGCGAGAGAGCCGGGCTGGGCGGACGTGCTCGAAGACCAGGCGGCGGAGTGGATCACCGCGCGGCGCCTGGTCGGCCAGCTCGGCGCGTGCGAGGCGGCCGCGCTCGCGTTCTGCCGGCTGCTCGAACGGTGGGCCCGCGGCGACGCGCATCCCTCGACGGCGGGTGCACGCGACGCTGCGCTGCGTCATGCCGCGGATCGCGCCGAGACTGCGCTCGCGGGCCTCGACCGCCCGCTCGATCGCTACCTGCTCGAGCTCGAGCCGGACCGAGCCGAGGGACGGTCCTGGTACGGGGGGCCCGGGGCTGGCGAGCTGCTCGAGTGGGAGCCGGTGCTGAGGCGCGCGGGCGTGACCGCCTGCCCGACGCGCGTCACGCAGGTGTACCTCGAGCTCGCGGTCCTCGTGCGGGCGCTGCAGGGCCTCGCCGACATGGCCCGCATGGAGGCCGTGCCGGATCGCTCCTCGCTGTGGGCCGGCCTCTTCGACCTGCGCGAGAACCTCGAGCGCGCCGCGGTCGACCTGCGCGCACTTGCGGCCTAGCGCGACGGATCTCACAGTCGTCGGGTCGATCAATCTCGACCTGGTCGCGAAAGTCGAGCGGTTGCCGAGGCCGGGCGAGACGCTGAGCGGCGCCACGCTGGAGCGAATCCCCGGAGGGAAGGGCGCGAACCAGGCGGTCGCCGCCGCCCGGCTCGGCGCGGAGGTCGAGCTGGTGGGCTGCGTCGGCTTGGACGCGAACGCAGACGAGGCCCTCGCGGGCCTGCGCGAGGCCGGTGTCCGCCTGGAGCTGCGCAGCGTCGACGCTCCCACGGGCGTCGCGATCATCCTCGTCGCTGCCGGCGGGGACAACGTGATCGTCGTCGTGCCGGGCGCCAATGCGCAGGTCGGGGGCTTCTCGGTCGGTGGCAACGTGCTCTGCCAGCTCGAGATTCCGGACGACGCGATCCGGGAAGCCCGCGCGCAGGCGCGTTGGCTCTGCGTCAATGCAGCTCCCGCCCGGGTGCTCGAGGTCGAGGCCGACCTCGTCGTCGCGAACCGCTACGAGGCGGAGGTGATCGGGCCGCAGCCGCTGCTTGCGGTCACGCTCGGCGAAGAAGGCGCCGTCCTGCTCGAGCACGGGGCCGAGGTCGCCCGGGCCCGGCCGCCCCTCGTCGAGGCGGTGGACGGGACCGCGGCCGGCGATGCCTTCACCGCCTCCCTCGTCGTCTCGCTGCTGGAGGGTCGCGATCCGGAAGAGGCACTGCGGCGGGCGTGCGCGGCCGGTGCGATCGCAGCCTCGCGCTTCGGTGCGCAACCTTCACTGCCGACCGCAGACGAGGTAGACGCAATACTCCGCGCGTGAGCGGGACTCCCATCCTGATCGACTGCGATCCGGGGCACGACGACGCGATCGCTCTGCTGCTGGCGCTCGCCTCACCCGAGGTCGAGGTGCTCGGCGTCACGACCGTGGCCGGCAACCAGACGCTCGACAAGACGACGGCGAACGCCATCCGCGTGCTCGAGTTTGCCGGCCGCGGGGATGTCCCCGTGGCGGCGGGAGCGGACCGGCCGCTCGTGCGCGAGCAGTTCGTGGCCGCGTACGTCCACGGCGAGACCGGCCTCGACGGCCCGGATCTCCCACCTCCGCAGGCCGAGCCGATTGCGGAGCACGCAGTCGAGTTCCTCGCGGAGACGATCCGCAGCTCGGAGCGACCGGTCACGCTCGTGCCCGTCGGCCCGCTGACGAACGTGGCGCTCCTGCTCGCACTGCACCCCGACGCGCGGCCCGAGCGCATCGTGCTGATGGGCGGCGCGATCGCGGAGGGGAACGTCACGCCCGCGGCGGAGTTCAACATCTGGTGCGACCCCGAGGCGGCTGCCCGCGTGTTCGCGAGCGGCATCGACGTCACGATGATCGGCCTCGACGTCACGCACAAGGCGCTCTTCACGCAGGCCCACGTCGGGCGTCTGACGGGACGCGTGGGGGCCATGGTCGCCGAGCTCCTGCGTTTCTACGACACTTTCCACCGCGCCGTCTACCGATTCGACGGCTCGCCGATCCACGACGCGCTCGCGGTTGCCCACGTGCTCGATCCCGACCTCGTCGGCACGCTGGAGCGCAACGTCGAGATCGACACCGAGTCGGAGCTCTGCCGCGGGCGCACCGTCGTCGACCTCTGGCAGCGGACCGAACGCGAGCCCAACGCCCGCGTCGGGGTCGAGGTCGACGCCGAGGGCTTCCTCGAGCTGTTGCTCGAGCGGATCAACTCGCTGCAGTGAGCCTGGTCTTCGCCGCGATCGCCCCGCACGGGACCCTGCCCGAGGCGCCCGTTCCCGGCGCCGAGCGCACGCATGCCGCGCTGGCGGAGCTCGGCCGCCGGTTCGAGGCAACGGAGCCCGAGGCGACCATCGTGCTGACGCCGCACAACGTCCACGTCGACGGGCACTTCGCAGTCGTGCTCGCAGGAACACTGGCAGGCTCGCTCGCCGATTTCGACGCGCCGGAGGTGAAGCTGTCTGTGCCGGTCGACGTCGAGCTCGCGACCGAGGCGGTCGTCGCCCTGCACGACGACGGCATCCCGGTCGTGGGCGCGAGCTTCGGCGCCAACGATCCGGCCGCAGCTGTCGCGCCGCTCGACTGGGGCGTGCTGATCCCGTTGTGGGTGATGGGCGGCCGTGCCGACCCGCAGGTTCCGGTCGTCGTCGTCAGCCCGGCCCGTGACCTCCAGCTTGCGGAGCACGTGCGCGCCGGCCGTGCGCTTGCACGGGTGGCGGAGGAGTCCGGCAAGCGCGTCGCCCTGATCGCGAGCGCCGACCACGGCCACGCCCACGACCACGATGGCCCGTACGGGTTCGATCCGGCCGCCGCCGCCTACGACAAGCGGATCGTCGAGCTCGTCCGCGAGAACCGGCTCAGCGGTCTTCTCGAGCTCGATCCCGGCTTCGTGGACGCCGCCAAGGCAGACAGCTGGTGGCAGCTCGTCATGCTCCACGGCGCACTCGGAGAGGCGTGGCGCGGCGATTTTCTGTCTTACGAAGCATCAACCTATTTCGGGATGCTCTGCGCCGCCTATGCGCCGAATTAAAGACAGGGGCTACCCAAGCCGAAACCAGCTTGGTAATGCCAACCAGTGGAGAGTTGCGGCTGCGGACGTTCATCCTGGCGCTCGTTGCATTCGGCGCTGTCTGGATCGCCCTGGGCATCCAGTGGACGCACGGCGGTCCGGCGCGCCCGTTCGCTTCCGGGCCTCAGCCGGGTGACTTCCCGGCGCCCGCGCTCGTCCGGGTGAAGGGACTGAACCGCCCCGTCGCCGCGACGCCTGCCGCGAACGTGACGCCTCGCGTGCAGCCCTTCACGCGGGTTCCGACGAAGCAGACGGCGGACGTCCAGGTCGTCTCGGTGTCGAAGCAGCCGGCGAAGCGTGAGGCCGCCGACCCGGCCGCGACGGAGATGGTGCCGCAGGACGGCCGCGCCTACGCGGATACGCCGCCGCCGCCGCTCGAGCCGCTGACGATCGCCGACGTCCAGGTTGCGTCCGTGACCTCCTCGAGCGCTCGCATCACCTGGCGGACGAACGTCCCCGCGGTGGTGCAGACCGCGTTCGGTCTCGACGCGCCCACCGTGTGGGCTGAGCCGAGCGGCGACAGCCTCGTCCAGCACGAGAGCGTCGTCACCGGCCTCGAGTTCTCGACCACCTATCAGGTCTATCTCCACGCGGTCGATGAGTGGAACCGGGCGCAGACCTCGACCGTCGCGATCACGACCCAGGGCATGCCCCAGCGAAGCGTCGCGACGAGGAGCGGCGACCGCATCGTCGTCGACGATCGGCCGTTTTTCCCGACGGCCGTCTGGGGCCAGTGCTCCGACGGGTTGGGGAGCAACATCGACGACGGCATCAACCTCTTCATGGGCGAGGGCTGCACGAGCGACGAGCAGCTGCTGCCCCAGCGCCTCGACGGCCGTGCGTACTCGATCGTGGACGGCAGCAACTCCGCGGTGGACGGGCGCGGGCTGATCGGCTGGTACTACCCGGACGAGTGGGATGCGTTCCTGGAGAGCACGGTGACGCGCCAGGACATCGAGAAGAGCATTCCCGACGCGCGTCCTGGACGCATCAGCTTCCTCACGCTGACGAATCACTTCTACAGCGTCGCCACTCCGCTGCCGCAGGGAAAAGGCATGTACCCGCTGTTGATGTCGATCCCGGATGTGGTCGGCTTCGACCTCTACCCGCTGCAGGTCTGGTGCCGGCCGGCGTTCGGCGACGTGATGGACGCACAGCGCGAGCTGCACAGCACGTCGGGCGGCAAGCCGACGTTCCAGTGGATTGAAGTCGCACCGATGGAGCACAAGTGCGCCGAGCACTCCGAGCTCGATCCGACACCCGCCACCGTGCGCGCCGAAACCTGGCTTGCGGTCGCGGGCGGCGCAGGCGGCATCGGCTATTTCCCGAACCGCTGGTCGGAGCCGATCGGCGCCGAGATCGCCAAGACGAACCGCGAGCTCAAGGCCTTGAGCCAGGCACTCCTCGCTCCCGGCGCGAACGCGACCTCCGACGCGCCTGCGGTGCGCGTCTCGGCGCGGACGCTCAACGGCGCGACCTACGTGATCGCCGTCAACACGAGCGGGGCCACGGTCCAGGCCAAGATCTCGGTCGACGGGATCGCCGGGCGCTCGCCGGTGGTCGTCGGGGGCGGCGAGGTCGTGGGGGCGGACGACCAGGGCTTCACTGACAGCTTCGGGCCGCTCGCGGCGCGGGTGTACATCATCCGGCCTGCCGGCTGGTCGTAGGAGCCGGCTCCTCCGCGGCGAAGTGGCGGCCATGGCGCGCCGCCGCAAGAAGCGCACGCTCAGGCCACGCCTGCCCGCACGCGTCCGCACGAAGCGGCGTAAAGGGAAGGTGAAGAGCCAGCAGCACACCGAGCTGATCGGGCTCGGGCTCATCGCGCTCGGGATCTTCCTGGCTGCGGTCCTCTACCTCGGCTGGAGCGGTGGCATGGTCGGCGGCTGGATCGCCGACGGCTTCACCGCGGTCATCGGCGCTGCGGCGTGGGGCGCACCGGTCGCGTTCACCATCGTGGGAGCACTGATGGTGGCACGCAGCGCGCTCGTGGATGTGCGCCCGTTCAGGACCGGCCTCGCGGTCACGAGCTTCGGGCTGATGGCTGCGCTCGGCGCGAGCCACGGCGGGGCGGTGGGGCGGGGCCTCGAAGGCATGTTCTCGCTCCTCCTCGGCTCGACCGGGACGGCGATCGTCGGCGTGTTCGCCCTCGTCGTCGGCGTGTTGCTCCTCACCGGCGCTTCGGCCGGAGCGCTCGTACGGCGCTCGGGACACGCCGTCCGCCGCGCACACGACCGGGCGCGTCGCGGCCGCCCGCTGGACGCTCCGCCCGAGCCTGCTCCGGTGATTCCGCTCCGCGCACACGAGCCGCCCGTCGACGCCGTGCACGACTATCCCGACGTCGTCGGCGAGAACCAGCCGCCGCCGCTCCTGATCGAGCCGTCCTCGACCGAGGATCCGGACCAGCCGAGCCTCTTCGACGTCGGCGGGCTCGAGACGCACGAGGAGTACACGTTGCCGGACCGCTCGATCCTGCGCCGCGCCCCGGCGGCAAGCGAGCTCTCGGCCGACGTGGGAGCGCGGACGGCGGCGGCGCTCGTCCAGACGCTGGCGCACTTCGGCGTCGACGCGACCATCAGCGGGCAGATTTCGGGCCCGCGCGTCACGCGGTACGAGCTCCAGCTCGCCCCGGGCACGAAGGTCTCGAAGGTCGCCGCGCTGAAGGACGACCTCTCGTACGCGCTCGCGACGACCGAGATTCGTATCCTCGCCCCGATTCCCGGGAAGCAGGCCGTCGGCGTCGAGGTGCCGAACCTCTCGCCGAACCTGGTCACGCTCGGCGACATCTTCGACGACCTGCCCGCGACCGCGAGCCCGCTCGCCGTCTGGCTCGGCAAGGACATCTCGGGCACCGCCGTCTGGACCGATCTCGCCCGCATGCCGCACCTGCTCATCGCAGGCACGACGGGCTCGGGCAAGTCGGGCTGCATCAACACGATCCTCACGTCCGTGCTGCTCCGGTCGACGCCCGACGAGGTGCGCATGATCCTGATCGACCCGAAGCGGATCGAGCTCGGCTTCTACGAGACGATCCCGCATCTGCTCACCCCGGTCGTCTCCAGCCCGAAGCAGGCGTCGGCGGCGCTCTTGAACGTCGTCGCCGAGATGGAGCGGCGCTACGAGAAGCTGTCCGCGGTGCGCGCACGGAACCTCGCCGAGGCGAACCGGACGCTGCGCCAGCGCGGCGAACAGCCCTTCCCGTACCTGCTCGTCGTCATCGACGAGCTCGCCGACCTGATGATGATCTCGCCGCAGGAGGTCGAGGACGCCGTGATCAGGCTTGCGCAGAAGTCGCGTGCGGTCGGCATCCATCTCGTGCTCGCGACGCAACGCCCCTCGGTGGACGTCATCACCGGGATGATCAAGGCGAACGTTCCCTCGCGCATCGCCTTCGCCGTCTCCTCGCAGACCGACTCGCGCGTCATCCTCGACCAGTCGGGAGCCGAGAGCCTGCTCGGGCAGGGCGACATGCTCTTCAAGCCGCTCGGGACCTCGCGGCTCCAGCGAGTCCAGGGCGCGTACGTCTCCGAAGAGGAGATCGCGCTGATCGTCAGCCAGTGCGGACAGCAGCGCGAACAGGAGCTCGACGAGTCGCTCCTCGAGCTGCCGGAGGTGTTCGCGGAGGACGTCGACGCCGAAGACGGCGAGTTCGACCCGGACGAAGACGCGCTGCTCGAAAAGGCGATCGAGATCGTCGTGCAGACGCAGACCGCGTCGGTCTCGCTGTTGCAACGCCGCCTCCGGGTGGGCTACACGCGGGCGGGCCGGCTGATCGACATGCTCGAGCGGCGCGGGATCATCTCGGGGTACGAGGGCTCGAAGCCGCGGCGTGTCCTCGTCTCGGACGCCGAGCACATCGCCGGCTGATTCGCCGGTCGCCACCATTGCAAGACGCCGCTCGCCGCCGCAGCAGAGAGCTGGGCTTCCCTGCGTTCTTGTAGACATGTACGAGACACGTGGATACCCGATCGACGTCGGCATCCGAAGCCAGCGTGCGGGAGCGCGGGCGGTGCGTCGCGCGAACCGCCTGGCCGCTTTGAGGCAGGCCTTCCGCGTCAGCCGCGAGCGAGCCGGAGCCCTTCGAGACCCCAGATGACGAAGGCGCCGGTGCGGCGCGGCTCGTCGGCGAGCTGAAAGTCGGGCCAGAGACGTCGCAGCGCCTCGAGGCTCGCCTCCAGCTCGATGCGCGCGAGCGGCGCGCCGATGCAGACGTGGATGCCGCCGCCGAAGCCGATGTGCTGCACGGCGTTCTCCCGGCCGACGTCGAACTCGTCGGGGCGCTCGAAGACGCGGGGGTCGCGGTTCGCGGGGCCGAAGAGCAGCGCGATCTTCGCGCCACGGGGAATCGCGACGTCGCCGATCGCGACGTCGTCGGCCAGGACCCAGCGCTCGAAGAGCTGCAGCGGCGGGTCGTAGCGGATCAGCTCCTCGCCCGCGGCCGCCGGCGGGATCTCGCCGGAGACGACGCGTCGCCACTCGCGCGGATGGTGCGCGAACGCGAGCATCCCGTTGCCGAGCGTGTTCACCGACGCCTCGTGGCCGGCATTGAGCAGCACGATCACCGTGCTCGTGATCTCGTCGTCGGAGAGCGCTTCGCCGTCGACCCGCGCCTCCGTCAGCGCGCTGACCATGTCGTCGCGAGGGTGCGCGCGCCGCTCGGCGATCAGCCCGTGCACGTAGTCGCGGAACTCGGCCGCCGCCTGCGTCGCGGCCGACGCCGCCTCGTCGGGAACGTCGAACTCGTACATCTTCACCATCCGGTGCGACCAGTCGAGGAGGTCGCGGTGACGGTCGAGCGGGACGCCGAGCATCCGGCAGATCACGCCGATCGAGTACGGCTGCGCGTACTCCGTGAGGAGCTCCATCTCGCCGGCCTCGGCGAGCGGCTCCATCAGCTCCTCGGCGAGCTCGCGTGCCGGCGCTCGCAGCGCCTCGACGCTGCGAGGCGTGAACGCGGCGGCCACGAGCTTCCGGATCCGGGTGTGGTCCGGGGGCTCGAGCCACAGGAGGCTCCAGCGCTCGACGTCCCAGAACGGCTGCCAGCGGGGGTCGAGGAGGGGCGCCCCGATCTCCCCGGGGGTGAGCACGTGCCGAAAGTTGCGTCCGAGCCGCTTGTCCCTGAGGCAGCCGCGGACGTCTTCGTGCCTCGTCACGAACCAGCGCTCGCGGCCGGCGTCGTAGAAGACCCGGGCCCTCTCCCTCAGCCTGTTGAGGGTGGGGTAGGGATCGGTGAGAAAACCTGGGTCGGAGGGATCGAAGCTCACCTCTTCTGCGACCGCCACGCCCTAACCATAGGGTGCGCTGAGCCGTCTTACAGATGAAAGCAGGGGCGGCAGGCAGTAGCATCGCCCCTGGTGAATAGGTGGGTCTCGAGGAGGAGGAGAGTCTTTTGAGCAAGCAACGACTGCTGCCGCTTGGGCTGGCCGGTCTCATTGCCGTGATCCTCACGGCGGTGGGCTTCGTGTCGAGCGGCGCTGCGGCACCCCGGCAGGCGACGTTCAAAGCGGGTCTGGTCAGCGACGTCGGCCGGTTCAACGACAAGGGCTTCAACCAGAACCAGCTCACCGGGCTCAAGCGGGCCCAGAGGGTGCTGAAGATCCAGATCCGCGCGGTCGAGTCTCGTTCCGCAGGCGACTACCTGCCGAACATGGCCTCGCTGGCGCGGCAGGGCTACAACATCGTCATCTCGGCAGGCTTCCTGCTGAACGACGCGACGGAGGACGTCGCTGATCAGTTCCCGAACACGAAGTTCGCGATCACCGACTACTCGGTCCTTGCCTTCAAGCGGAAGCACACGAACATCGAGGGCTTGACGTACGCGACGCAGCAGAACAGCTATCTGATCGGCTGCCTCGCGGCGAAGATGGCCGCCAAGCGCGGGAAGAAGAACATCAGCGTCGTCGGCGGCATCAAGATCCCGCCCGTCGACACGTTCCTCGCCGGGTACAAGGCAGGCGCGCAGAAGTGCGTCAAGGGCACGGTCGTCCAGATCGGCTACTCGCAGGACTTCATCGACCAGGCGAAGTGCAAGAGCGTGGCCGAGAACCAGATCGACGCGGGCTCGCAGGTCATCTTCGGCGTGGCCGGGCCGTGCGGCCTCGGTGCGCTGGATGCGGCGAAGGAGCGCAACCGCTGGGCCGTCGGCGTCGACGTCGACCAGTCGTACCTCGGCCCGCACATCCTCACGAGCGCCGTGAAGAGGGTGGACACCGGGATCTTCCTCGCGGTCAAGGGCGCCAAGACCGGCAAGGGCTACAAGGGCGGCGGCGACCTCGTCTTCAACTTGAAGAACAAGGGCGTCGGGCTCGGCAAGTTCAGCAAGAAGGCCAAGATCCCCAAGGCCTGGCTGACGCAGATCAACAAGCTGAAGGCCCAGATCATCGCCGGCAAGATCAAGCCGCCGACGTCGGTCGGGTAGCAATTCAGGTAGCGGTTCGACCAAGAGGCGGGCTCTTCGGGCCCGCCTCTTGGGTCCCGCTTAGAATCGCCCGCTGATGGACGAAGCACCCGTCCTCGAGCTCCGCGGGATGACGAAGCAGTTTCCCGGCGTGCTCGCGAACGACCACATCGACTTCGACCTGCGGCGAGGCGAGGTGCACGCTCTGCTGGGCGAGAACGGCGCTGGCAAGTCGACCCTCATGAGCATCCTCTACGGGCTCTACACGCCCGACTCCGGCGAGGTCCTCTTGAACGGCAAGAACGTCGAGATCCGTTCCCCGAAGGACGCGATCGAACACGGCATCGGCATGGTGCACCAGCACTTCATGCTCATACCGGTGATGACGGTGACCGAGAACATCGTGCTCGCGCAGGAGCCGAGACAGGCGGGCGTGCTGCTCGACTACGACGCCGCGAGCGCGCGTGTGCGGGAGATCTCGCAGAGGTTCGGCCTCGCGGTCGATCCGGACGCGTACATCGAGAAGATCACCGTCGGACAGCAGCAGCGGGTCGAGATCCTGAAGGCGCTCTACCGCGGCGCGGAGATCCTCATCCTCGACGAGCCGACCGCCGTGCTCACCCCTCAGGAAGCCAAGGAGCTCTTCGAGGTGGTCGACGGGTTGAAGGCGCAAGGAAAGTCGATCGTCTTCATCAGCCACAAGCTCAACGAGGTCCTCGACGTCGCCGACCGCATCTCCGTCCTACGTCGCGGCAAGCTCGTCGAGACGATCCCCCGAGAGGGCGCCACCGAGGCAGGGCTCGCGCGCTCGATGGTGGGCCGCGAAGTGCTGCTGCGCGTCGAGAAGAAAGAGGCGCAGCCGGGCGAGCCGCTGCTCAGGGTCGAGGACCTGAGCGTCCGCGACGACCGTGGTCTCGAGGCCGTGCGGGGCGTCTCGTTCGACGTCCGGGCCGGTGAGATCGTCGGCATCGCCGGCGTCGACGGCAACGGGCAGACCGAGCTCATCGACGCGCTGACGGGGCTGCGCCACGTCTCCGGCGGAAGGATCAGCGTCGGCGACGAGGACCTCACACACGCATCCGCGCGCCAGGCGCTGGACAGCGGCGTCGGCCACATTCCGCAGGACCGGCAGCGGCGCGGGCTCGTGCTGGACTTCAACCTCGCCGAGAACCTCGCCCTCCACGACTACGGAAAGGAACCCTTCTCGCATTTCGGCTGGATGAACCCGCGCAGCTGGTTCCGGTGGGCGAGGACGCTCCTGCAGGAGTTCGACGTCCGCGGCGGCGGGCCGACGACACGGGGCGGCTCGCTCTCGGGCGGCAACCAGCAGAAGGTCGTCGTGGCGCGCGAGGTGTCGCGCGATCCGAGCGTGCTGATCGCGGCACAGCCGACACGCGGTCTCGACGTCGGCGCGATCGAGTTCGTCCACCGCCGGCTCGTGGAGCAGCGTGACGCCGGCAAGGCCGTCCTGCTCGTCTCGCTCGAGCTGGAGGAGGTCCTCTCGCTCTCCGACCGGGTCCTCGTCATGTACGAAGGCCGGATCGTGGCCGAGTTCCCGCCCGACGTCAGCGAGGAGGAGGTCGGGATCGCGATGCTCGGCGGCGGACAACGAGACGAGACGGCGGCGTGAGCGAGCCTCAGGCACCGCTCCGGGCCGATCCGGAGGCATACGCGCCGACCGTCGCGCGGCGGCTCGCGTTCTACCAGCGGGCCGGCGGGATCGTCACCCCGCTCATGACGGCGGTGATCGCATTCCTGATGGGCGGGCTCGTCGTTCTCTCCACCGGTCACAACCCGCTGCGCACCTACAAGGCGATCTTCGAGGGCTCCGGCCTCAACTGGTTGTTCCACCTCGGGAACTACTCGATCGGGCTCCCGTTCACGGACACGCACGTGTGGTTCTGGTGGGACACGAGCACGAACGACACCGCCGCGTACAACCTGACGCAGACGCTGCTCACGACGACGCCGCTGATCCTGACCGGGCTGGCGGTCGCGTTCGCGTTCCGCTGCGGCCTCTTCAACATCGGCGGGCAGGGCCAGTACCTGGTCGGCGCGATCGTTGGCGTGTACATCGGCTCGCGCTTCACCGACATGGCCCACCTCCCGCACGTCCTCTTCGGGATCACCGCCGCGGCGCTCGCAGGGGCGCTCTGGGGAGCGATCGCCGGCTTCCTGAAGGCGGCCGTCGGAGCGCACGAGGTGATCACGACGATCATGCTCAACTGGGTCGCGTACTGGGGCGGCAGCTACCTGTTCGGACGCGGCGGGCCGCTGCAGAACCACATCGACAAGTCGATCCCCATCTCGGACGACATCGTCGACAACGCGAAGCTCCCGGCGCTCTGGGGAAACCCGCACCTGCAGGCGCTCGACGTCGGCATCTTCATTGCGCTCGCGTCGCTCGTCGCGTTCTACATCATCCTCAACCGCACGACTCTCGGCTACGAGGTGCGAGCAGTCGGCTACAACCCCGAGGCCGCGCGCTACGGAGGCATCAGCGTCGCGAGGAACTTCATCCTCGCGATGGCGATCTCCGGACTCTTCGCCGGCCTCGCCGGCGGCCTCGACATCCTCGGCTGGCAGTTCAGGCTCGGCGTGCTTGACGTACAGGTGTCGAACATCGGCTTCATCGGGATCGCGGTCGCGCTCCTCGGACGCAACACCGCGGTCGGCGTCGGCTTCGCGGCACTGCTGTTCGGCGCGCTCTTCACGGGCACGTCGACGCGCAGCCTCGACCCCGACGTCTTCCCGCCACAGCTTGCGGGCAACCTGGCGCTGATGATCCAGGCACTGGTCCTGCTCTTCGTCGGCGCAGACCTCCTGATCCTCTACCTCTGGAACGTCCGCCGGAAGCTGCGCCTGCCCGGCGCCGCGCAGGCAGCGAAGGAGAGTGCATGAGCACGCTCGACTCGTCGAATCGGCTCCCGTGGCAGCCGACGACACGGCACGTGGCGATCGCGGGGATCGTGCTCGGGCTCTTCGCCTTCTGGCTCACGATCCCGCCGGTCAGCGCTCGCAGCCCGTGGTGGCCGGTGCTCGTCGGTCTCTGCGCAATCGCCGCCGGCATCTGGACCGTTTCGCGTGGGATCGGCCGACCCGGCTGGGGAGCGATTGCCGCGGGTCTGGTCGGCATCGCGCTCGGCCTGCTCGCGACGCGCGCGAGCCTCGGAAACCTCGACCAGGTGGTGGTCTGGTCGGCGCTGCTCTCGTCGACGCTCGTCTGGGCGACACCGCTGACGTACGCCGCAATCGGCGGGATGTTCAACGAGCGAAGCGGCGTCGTGAACATCGGGCTCGAGGGCATGATGCTCGCCGGCGCCTTCTTCGGCGTGCTCGGCGCCGACAAGCTCGACTCGTGGCCGTTGGGCCTCCTCTGTGCCGCTCTCGCCGGTGGGGGATTCGCGCTCATCCATGCCGTTTGGTCGATCCATCTGCGCGCGGACCAGATCGTGAGCGGCACGGCGATCAACTTCCTTGCGCTCGGCGTGACCGGATACTTCTTCATCCAGATCTATGGAGAGAACGGCACGCCCGGCGACGTCCCGCGGATCCCCGACGTGAACGTCGGCTTCCTCGGCAGCGTGTTCGGCCACCTCAACCTGATGATCTGGCTGTCGTTCGCCTTGCTGATCGTCGCGCACATCACGCTCTTCAAGACGCCGATCGGCCTGCGGATCCGCTCCGTCGGAGAGCATCCGCGTGCAGCCGACACCGTCGGCATCTCCGTCTACGGAACACGCTACGCGGCGGTCGTCGTCTCCGGCATCCTCGCCGCGCTCGGCGGCGCGTACCTGTCGATCGGCTACCTCGGCTCGTTCAGCGAGAACATGACCGCTGGACGCGGCTTCATCGCACTCGCCGCCGTCATCTTCGGCAACTGGCGCCCGTTCGGCGCGTTCGCGGCCGCGCTCCTCTTCGGCGGCTCGACTGCGCTGTCGTTCCGGCTCGCGCAGCCGTGGGGCAACGCATCGGTCCTGTTCCAGGCGCTGCCGTACGTCCTGACCTTGATCGCAGTCGCCGGCGTGATCGGCCGGTCGGTTCCGCCGGCTGCCGTCGGCCGTCCGTACGTCAAGCAGTAGCAGCGATCTCCGTGCGCGCGCTGACCGCAACCAGTCGGCGGAGGGCATGGGTGGCCCTCGCGCTCGGCCTCGCGGCGATCGCGACGCTGCCTGTCGCAATGGAGGTCGCCAGCCGCTCGAAGCGGATCACACTCCTCGGCACGGCGTATGCGATCCCACTGGCGTTCGTGCTGTCGCTGGTGGCGCTCCTCATGGCCCGGCGCGCGCGCCGAAACCTGCGCTGGCTGCAGCTCCGGGAGGGAGGGACGGGGGTCGCGACCACCGCGCTCGTGGTGGCGGCTATCGCCCTGTGCATCACGATCGCGGCGGCTCTCTCCGTGGGCTTCTACGGCCTCGTGCTGCTCTACCAGCACTCCCGCTAGCCACGTGCGACGAGGTACTTTCAGGTTCGCCGGAGACCACCTGGGCGCCGACACGGCAGGGTGCCTTTCAGCTTTCTCTACAACCGCCTGGGCGCCGACTCGGCGGCGCCCCCTGGAGGCCGGGGCGGGCTTTGCCTGCCCCCGGCCGTCCAACGCACCATCGAATCAGCAGAGCGGCTTTCAGCAGCACACACAACCGCCTAAGATGGGGCGGCCCCCGTGTTCGAGATCGGTAACAGCCTGCGTGAGGCGCGCCTGCGCCAAGGCCTCGACTTCCCCGAGATCGAACAGGGGACGAAGATCCGAGGCAAGTACCTGCGGGCGCTCGAGGACGAGCAGTTCGACGTCCTGCCGGCGCAGACGTACGTCAAGGGCTTCCTCCGCTCGTACGCCGAGTACCTCGGGCTCGACGGGCAGCTGTACGTCGACGAGTACAACTCCCGCTTCGTCGTGGGGGATGAGGAGCACGTCGCCCGCCCTAGACGCTCCGCCCCGCAGTCGCGGGGCGTCCAGGTCCAGTCGCGGGTGGTGCTGCTCACGCTCCTCGGCATCGCGGCGGTCACGGCGCTCGTCATCGTTGCCTGGACGCGCGGCGAGCCCCAGAAGGTGACGCCGGCCGGGCTCGGGACGTCCAGCCCGCCGGTGAAGCCTGCACCGGTCCGGCCCGCAGTCACGAAGACGGTGCGGCTGGTCGTGAAGGCCGTACGCGGCCCCTGCTGGCTGCAGGTGCACAAGACGTCGGTGACCGGTCCGATCCTGTTCCAGGGGACGCTCGACCGCGGCCAGCGCCAGGTGTTCACCGGCCGGAAGCTCTGGATCACGCTGGACCGCCCGGAGAACCTCGTCACGATCCTCAACGGCCGCACCCGGCTCCTGCCCGTGGGCGGCGTGAAGACCCTGATCGTGACGCCGCGCGGCATCAAGCCCGCCGTGTGAGCGCTCCTCCGCGCGCGTTCGTCGTCGTCACCGGCAGCGAGCTCGTCCGCGGACACCGCTCCGACCTCAACGGGCCCTTCCTCGCGGGCGAGCTCCTGCGCCGCGGTGTCGAACCGGCGCGAATCTCGATCGTCGGCGACCGCGAGGACGAGCTGGCTGCCGCTCTGGCGGAAGGCCTGCAGGCGGACCTCTGCGTCGTCTCCGGCGGCCTGGGCCCGACACACGACGACCGGACGGTCGAGCTCGTGGCTCGAGCAGCCGGAGTCGAGCTGCGCCTGGACGGGGAGCTGCACGAGCAGATCGGGGCGATCTCCCGTGCGTTCGCGGACCGCCTCGGTCGGCCGTACGTCGACTTCGAGACCGGCGTGCGCAAGCAGGCCACCATTCCGTCAGGCGCCCTTTCCCTGGGGCTGGCAGGCACCGCCCCCGGGCTGGTGCTCGAACACGGGGAGACCGTGGTCGTCGTCCTGCCCGGCCCGCCCGGCGAGCTCCAGCGGCTGTGGCAGGTCGCCGTGGGGACGGAGCCGGTCCGGCGGGTGCTCGCCCGCGCCCCGGCACCCGAGCTGCGGCGGCTGCGCTTCTTCGGTGCGAGCGAGTCGGCGGTGGCGAAAGCGCTCGCCGATGCCGGCGGCGAGCCGACCGGGGTCGAGGCGACGATCTGCGCACGCGACTTCGAGATCCACGTCGACCTCGTCGTCGCGCCGGGAGCGGAACGCCGCGCGGACGAGCTCACGGAGCGACTCGTCGTTCCGCTGGAACGGTTCCTCTTCGGCACGGACGAGCGCGCCGTCGAGGAGCTCGTGCTCGACGAGTGCCGGCGCCGCGGGCTGACGCTCGCTACCGCCGAGTCGTGCACGGGCGGGATGGTGGCCGAACGCCTGACCTCGGTGCCCGGGTCGAGCGACGCCTTCCTCGGCGCGGTCGTGGCGTACTCGGACGAGGTGAAGGTGCATGAGCTCGCCGTGCCTGCGGACGTGCTGGCACGCCACGGGGCCGTCTCCGCGGAAGCCGCGGCCGCAATGGCCTCGGGCGCGCGAGAGCGGCTGCGGGCGGATGTCGCCGTCGCCGTCACGGGGATCGCCGGACCGGGAGGAGGCACCCGCGAGAAGCCGGTCGGGCTCGTCTACCTCGACGCCGAGGGCCCCGACGGCTCGCTGAGCGCCGACTTCGTCTTCCCCGGCGACCGTGGGTCGATCCGCCGGCGGGCGACCGTCACGGCTCTGCACCTGCTGCGACGACTTCTGCAACAGAGGCGCGACGAACACGCGTGAAGCTCCCGGCTAGCGTGGAGGGCAGTGAACGCGCCCGCCTGTTCTGCGCCCTCCGCTTCCCGGACGAGACGCTCGAGGCTCTGTCCGAGTGGGAGTCCGAGCACGTTCACGGCGGCCGTCCTGTCCCTCGTGACCACCTGCACGTCACGCTGGCCTTCCTCGGCCACCGCCCGCTGGCGGAGCTCGAGCCGATCCTCGGAGCCCTGCGCGAGGCCGCCACGGCCGCAGCTCCGATCCGGCTCGTGCCCGAGCGCTACCGCGAGACCCGGACGGTCGGGATGCTCACGCTGAGCGACCTCGACGGCCGGGCGGCCCGGCTCGCGGACGACCTCCAGGGTCGGCTCGAGCAGCTCGGAGTCTTCCGGCGGGAAGGACGCCCCTGGCTACCCCACGTGACGGTCGTGCGCTTCCGCGACCGGCTGCGCCTGCAGCCTCCGGTGCCCGACCTCGGCCAGATCGTGCCGTCCGACGCGGCTGCTTTCATCTCTCAGCTGCGGCCGAGTGGGGCGCAGTACCTTGTTGTCGATTCGTTCGCCCTGGGAGGTAGCTGAAATGGATCGCGAGCAGGCTTTGGATACCGCCCTCGGGCAGATCGAGCGTCAGTTCGGCAAAGGCGCCGTCATGAAGATGAACGACCGCGCAGCCGTCTCGATCGGCGCGGTCTCCACCGGTTCCCTCGCCCTCGACCTCGCCCTCGGCATCGGCGGGCTTCCACGCGGCCGCATCGTCGAAGTCTTCGGCCCGGAGTCGTCCGGGAAGACGACGCTCGTCTACCACGTGATCGCGGAGGCGCAGCGGCGCGGAGGCATCTGCGCCTTCATCGACGCCGAGCACGCCATGGATCCGAACTACGCCAAGCGAATCGGCGTCAACATTGACGACCTCCTCGTCTCGCAGCCCGACACGGGCGAGCAGGCGCTCGAGATCGCCGAGCTCCTGATCCGCTCCGGTGCGCTCGACGTCGTCGCGATCGACTCGGTGGCAGCGCTGACCCCGAAGGCGGAGATCGAGGGCGAGATGGGCGACTCGCACGTCGGCCTGCAGGCACGGCTCATGTCACAAGCCCTGCGCAAGCTCGCCGGCACGCTCAACCGCACCGATACGATCTGCCTCTTCACGAACCAGCTGCGGGAGAAGATCGGCGTCATGTTCGGCAATCCGGAGACGACGCCCGGCGGCCGTGCGCTGAAGTTCTACTCCTCGGTCCGGCTCGACATCCGGCGCATCGAGACCTTGAAGGAAGGCGTCGAGGCGATCGGCAACCGCGTGCGCGTCAAGGTCGTGAAGAACAAGGTTGCACCGCCGTTCAAGCAAGCCGAGTTCGACATCATCTACGGCTCCGGCATCTCGTGGGAGGGCACGGTCCTCGACGCGGCGCTCGAGCGCAAGGTGGTCGCGAAGTCAGGCTCGTACTTCAGCTTCGGCGACGAGCGGCTCGGTCAGGGCCGGCAGAACGCGACCGCCTTCCTGCGCGAGCATCCGGATGTGTGCCAGGGCATTCTCGCCGCGATCCAGACGGCAATCGGACCGGAGCAGGTCGCGTCCGCGCGACTGCTGCCCGACGTCGTCGACAGCGCCGAGCAGAACGGCAAGGTCACCGAGCCGGTCGAGAAGGCCGCCGCGAAGCGCTAGCCGTGCCGACGGTCACCCGGCTGCGCGAGGACCGGCGCGGTCGCGTCGCCGTCGAGCTCGACGGCGGTTTTTGGCGCACGCTGCCCGCCGACGTCGTCGTCCGGGCCGGTCTGGTCGAGGGTCGTGCGCTCGACCGCGCGGCCGCTCGGCTTCTTCGTCGTGAGCTCCGTCGCTTCGAGGCGCTCGAGTCGGCTGCACGCGCGCTCCGTTCGCGCGACCGCTCCCGCGCAGAGTTGGAGGCCCGCCTACAGCGGCGCGCCGTGAGCCCCGCCGTCGTCGAAGAGTCGCTCGACGCGCTCGTCGCCGCAGGACTCGTCGACGACGCTCGGCTGGCGCAGAACAGGGCGGCGAGCCTGGCGGAGCGAGGCTACGGCGACGCCGCGATCCGCCACGACCTCGAGCGCCGAGGCGTGACGGCGGAGCTCGTCGAGGCGGCGCTTTGCCGGCTCGAGCCCGAGCAGGTTCGTGCCCAGGCGGTGGTCGAGCGGCGCGGGCGCGGCCTGGGCACCGCCCGGTACCTGGCCGGGAAGGGCTTCGGCGAGGAGTCGCTGGAACTGGCCGCTGGGCCCGCTTTTGGACAGGACACCTGAGCGGCGCTAGGATGCAGGAGCCTCATCCGACGTTTTGCCTGCATAGAGACATTTTCCGAATCGCACACGATCTCTTGAACCGCATGTCACCGGCAACCAAACCCGACACCGAAAGGCTCCTGGTAGCGGCGCTCTAGCGAACGCTTCTCCGAGCCGC
Organism: Gaiellaceae bacterium; assembly: GCA_035764165.1. GTDB lineage: Bacteria > Actinomycetota > Thermoleophilia > Gaiellales > Gaiellaceae > 3-1-20CM-4-69-9. The sequence goes on from DASTZS010000077.1 coordinate 54,133, forward strand.
GGTGTCGGCTCGCTTCACCGATTCGGGATCTCCCGTGCCGGCCGGACTGCCGGGTGGGGCCGCGATAGCGCGGCTGCCAACCGACCCAGGAGCTAGCCCATGCAGGTCGCCATCGGGATACTGATCGGCCTCGTCGCCGGGGGATTGGGCGGGGCGATCGCCGTCGGCGCGCTCGGCAAGTCGCGGCTGGGCGCCGCCCAGCAGCAGCGGAAGCAGATGATCGAGGACGCCGTCCGCGAGGCGGAGACGCTGCGACGAGAGGCGCAGATCACCGCCCGCGAGGAAGCGGTCCGCCTGCGGGCGGAGATCGACGAGGAGGTCGCCGAGCACCGCTCGAGAATCGTCAAGGTCGAGGAGCGCGTGCTTGCGAAGGAAGAGGAGATCGACAGCAAGCTCGACGAGCTCTCGCGCCGTGAACAAGGCCTCTCCGATCGCGAGACCCATCTCAAGCAGCTCCAGGAAGAACAGAAGGAGGCTCGTGAGCGGCAGTTCGCCGAACTCGAGCGGATCTCGGGCATGACCGTGAACGAGGCAAAGCTCAACTTGCTCGAACGGTCGGAGGACCTGATCCGGCACGAGCTCGCCCGCCGCGTGAGGCAGCTCGAGGAGGAAGCACGGACCGAGGCGAAGAGACGGGCACGCAATCTCGTCGCGGATGCGTTGCAGCGCGTCGCCGCGAGCCACGCCGCCGAGACGACGGTATCGGTGATCGAGCTGCCGTCCGACGACATGAAGGGCCGGATCATCGGCCGTGAAGGACGCAACATCCGCGCGCTCGAGCACCTGACCGGCGTCGACTTCATCATCGACGACACGCCGCAGGCGGTGGTGCTCTCGTCGTTCGACGGCATCCGCCGCGAGGTCGCGAAGCTCACGCTCGCGAAGCTCATCGAAGACGGGCGGATCCATCCCGCCAGGATCGAGGACACCTACTACGCCTCGAAGGCCGAGATCGAGGACGCGATCGTGCAGGCCGGCGAGCAGGCCGTCTTCGAGGCGAACTGCGGCGAGTTCCACGAGGAGCTCGTGAAGATCCTCGGGCGGTTGCGCTACCGGACGAGCTACGGGCAGAACGTCCTGAAGCACACGCTCGAGGTCGTCCACCTCGCCGGCATCATGGCCTCGGAGGTGGGGGCGAGCGTCAAGGTGACGAAGCGCGCCGCCCTCCTGCACGACCTGGGCAAGGCGATGACGCATGAGGTCGAGGGCTCACACGCCTCCATCTCCGCCCAGCTCGCCCGGCGCTACGGTGAGTCGCAGCACGTCGTCCACGCGATCGAGGCGCATCACTACGAGGTCGAGCCGCAGACGGTCGAAGCAGTCCTGCTGATCGCGGCCGATGCGATCTCGGCGTCGCGCCCCGGTGCGCGCGGTGAGAGCCTCGAGCACTACATCAAGCGACTCGCTTCACTCGAGGAGCTCGCGGCGCAGAAGCCCGGCGTCGACAAGGTGTACGCACTGCAGGCCGGTCGGGAGATCCGCGTCATCGTCAAGCCCGGCGAGGTGGACGACGACGCTGCCGTCCTCCTCTCGCACGAGATCGCACGCGAGATCGAGGACCAGCTCGAGTATCCGGGCCAGGTCAAGGTCACGGTCATCCGCGAGAGCCGGGCCGTCGACGTCGCTCGTAACGTCGCCAACGGCGGCCACACGGACTCGCTCGAGCCGGCGGAGCCTGCGGCTCACGTCCGCCCGGACCAGGCGGCCTAGCCCGTTCGCTTCGCCAGCGCGGCGGTGACGCCGAGCGCCGTGTACACGAGACCTGAGCCGTAGCGGACGACGCTGCGCTTGCGCCTGAGCAGGCCGCTGACCGTGCCGGCGGCGAGTGCGTAGAGCGAGTCGCTCACAGCGCCGAGAGCGATGAAGACGAGACCGAGCACGAGCGCCTGCGACCAGACCCCGCCGCGGCCGGTCTCGACGAACTGCGGCAGCAGGGCGAGAAAGAAGAGCGCGGTCTTCGGGTTCAGCGCGTTGACGATCGCGCCGCGCACGAAGGCGCGGCGGAGCGATTCGCGCCGAGGCGGCGCATCCGTCTCGTCCTCCCGTCCCAGGAGCTTGCGGAGGCCGAGGTAGACGAGGTAGGCCGCACCTGCGTACTTGACCGTGCTGAACGCGAGCGACGACGCGACGATCAGGGCGGACAGGCCGGCGCTCGCGGCGGCGACGTGGACGAGCGTCCCGAGGTGGACGCCGGCGACGGAGGCCAGGCCCACCCGGCGCCCCTGCTCGGCGCTCTGGACGACGATGTACAGCACCGCCGGACCCGGAATGACCAGCAGTGCCAGCGCGGCCACGCAGAACAGCCACAGGGAGGTCGAGTCGGGAAAGACCACCGGTAGCATTCTGGCCCGTGCGCCGGTACCACGTCACGACGTTCGGCTGCCAGATGAACGCTCACGACAGCGAGCGGATCAAGGGCATGCTCGAGGAGCTCGGTCTCGGCGAGACGGCCTCGCAGGACGAGGCGGACGTGCTCGTCTTCAACACCTGCACGATCCGCGAGAAGCCGGACCAGCGCTTCGCGGCGCACCTTGCCCAGGCGGCGGCCGTGAAGGCGCGGCAGCCTGACAAGGTGATCGCGGTCGGCGGTTGCTACGCGGAGGCACAGCGCGAGCGGTTGTTCGAGCTCTACCCGTGCGTCGACGTGGCGTTCGGCCCGGGGTCGATTGCGCATCTGGGGGAGTGGCTCGGCGCCGGCGGCTTCGGTGTCGCGCGCGGCAGGTTCGGCCTCGACGAGCGCAGCTTCGCCGGCGAGTTGCCGATGCACCGCGAGCGGACGTTCCAGGCGTGGGTGCAGATCTCGATGGGCTGCAACTCGAAGTGCGCCTACTGCATCGTCCCGGCGGTGCGGGGCCGTGAGGTGAGCCGCCGGCCCGGCGACGTCGTCGCCGAGGTGACGCGGCTGGCGGCCGAAGGCGTCCGTGAGATCACCTTGCTCGGACAGAACGTCAATTCGTGGGGTCGAGACCTGGCGCCCGAGATCCACACCGAGTTCGGCGAGCTCCTGCGCGCGTGCGACGCCGTCAACGGGATCGAGCGCATCCGCTTCACCAGCCCGCACCCGAAGGACTTTCGCCGGCCCGTGATCGAGGCGATGGCGGAGTGCAACGCCGTCTGCGAGCACGCGCACCTGCCGATGCAGTCCGGTTCATCCCGCATCCTGAAGGCGATGCGAAGGACCTACGGCCGCGACCGGTACCTGCGGCTCGTTGCCGAGCTGCGCTCGGGCATCCCGGACCTGGCGCTGACGACCGATCTGATCGTCGGCTTCCCGGGCGAGACCGAGGAGGAGTTCGCGGAGACGATCTCGGCAGTCGAGGAGATCGGCTTCGACGGCGCGTTCACGTTTGTGTACTCGCCTCGGGCCGGGACCGAGGCTGCGGCCATGCCCAACCAGATCTCCGAGGACGTCAAGCGCGACCGGATCGAGCGACTCATCGAGGTCGTCCAGCGCTGCGCTGCGACCCGGAATGCGGAACGCGTGGGACGTGTCGAGGAGGTGCTCGTCGAGGGAGCGAGCCGCACGGACCAGACCCTCCTGAGGGGACGCACGCGGCGCAACACGACGGTGAACTTCTCCGGGGCGGGAGTCCCTGGTGAGCTCGTCGACGTGCGCATCGACGACGCGACGTCGACGACGCTTCGCGGCGTGCAACAGGTTCGGGTGGCGGCATGAAGATCCTGATCACAGGATCCAGCGGACAGATCGGAACGAACCTCGCCCTGCGCCTCAAGGGCGACGGCCACGACGTGTTCGGCGTCGACAAGCGGCTGAACACCTGGAGCGACGACTTTCGCTACCTGCTCCAGGACCTCTCCGGCCACTATCCCTCGTTCCCGGGGGGGATCGGCGGCGTCGAGTATCCCGAGGTCGACCTGGTCGTGCACCTCGCTGCGCACGCGAAGGTCCACCAGCTCGTGAGGCAGCCGCACCGCGCGCTGGAAAACGCGATCATGACCTTCAACGTCCTGGAGTTCTGCCGGCAGGGGAACCTGCCGATCGTGTTCTCGTCGAGCCGCGAGGTCTACGGCGACGTCCATCGCTTCGCGGAGGAAGAGGCAAGTGAGGCGAGCGCGGACTTCGCCTACACGGAGTCCACCTACTCCGCCTCCAAGATCGCCGGCGAAGCACTGATCTACTCGTACGCACGCTGCTACGGGCTGCGGTATCTCGTCTTCCGCTTCTCGAATGTGTACGGCAGGTACGACAACGACCTTGCACGCATGGTGCGCGTACTGCCGCTGTTCATCCACACGATGTTGCGCGACGAGCCGGTGACCGTCTTCGGGCAGGAGAAGACGCTCGACTTCACGTACGTCGACGACTGCATCGACGGCATCGCCCGCGGCGTCGAAGCGCTGGCGGAGGGCCGGGTCGTGAACGAGACGATCAACCTCGCCTACGGCCAGGGCAACTCGCTCGTCCACGCTGCGGAGCTGATCGCCGGCGAGCTCGGCGTCGAGCCGAAGATCGCACTCGCACCCTCGCTCCTCGGTGAGGTCACGCACTACGTGGCCGACCTGACGAAGGCGCGAGAGCTGCTCGGCTACGAGCCTGCGGTGCCGCTGGAGGAAGGGATCTCCCGGGCCGTCGACTGGTTCAGGGAGCACCGCGCGGCGCATCCGGAAGAGGACGGCCCCCTGCCGCCGGACGCGCTCTTCCCGCAGGACGCGGACAGTGGTTGGAAGACGCCCGTCAGGTCCTCCTAGGGTCCTCGCCATCTTCGGCCCGACCGCGTCGGGCAAGACCGCCGTCGCCGAAGCGGTGGCTGATCGCCTCGGCGGCGACGTGGTCTCGGCGGACTCGATGCAGGCGTATCGCGGCCTGCCGATCCTCACGGCACAACCAGCGAGGCCGACGCGGCTCGTCGGCATCTGGCCGCTGGCGCACGAGGGCTCGGTTGCGGAGTACGCGAGCCTCGCGCACGCGGCGATCGACGAGCTCCTTGACGCGGGGCGGACTCCGATCGTCGCCGGTGGAACGGGCCTCTATCTGCGCGCTGCACTCGGCGAGCTCGCGCTGCCGCCCGCGCCGGCGCGGGACCGGCGCGCGCATTGGCAGCGCGTCTACGACCGACTCGGGCCGGAGCGCGCCTTCGAGCTGCTCGCGGAACGCGACCCGGGTGCGGCCGCGCGCGTTCATCGGAACGACCGTCGACGTGTCGTCAGGGCGCTCGAGCTCGCCGAGCTGGGCACGTCGCTCTCGCCCGCCGCCGACCGGCTCTGGGCGACGGACACGCGTCACGCGACCGTCGTCTTCGGGCTGGACCTACCACGCGACGTGCTCGCCGAGCGAATCGAACGGCGCGCGCGGGAGATGCTGGCGGCCGGAGTCGCGGACGAGGCGCGGGCCGCACTCGACACGCCGATCTCCGCCACGGCCGTCCGTGCCCTCGGCTTGCGTGAGGTCGCAGAGCTGCCACCGGCCCAGGCGCTCGACGCGCTGATCGTGCGCACGCGCCGGTACGCCGCTTACCAGCGGAAGTGGATGCGACGCATCCCCGACCTTGTTAGCGTCGACGCGGACCGTCCGGTGGACGCCATCGCACATGACATTGTCGAAGTGGCAAGCGCTCGGCAACGACTACCTGCTGGTCGAGCAGGCTGAGCTTGGCGAGCCGCTGACGCGGGATCGCGTTCGGCAGCTCTGCGACTACCACTACGGCGTGGGCTCGGACGGCCTCCTCGAGATCCTCACGGTGCATGGACCGCGTGCAGAGGTGCGGATCTGGAATCCCGATGGCTCGACGGCGGAGCTCTCGGGCAACGGCGTGCGCATCGTCGCCGCCTGGCTGGCGCGTGAGTCGGGGGAAGAGCTGGTGACGGTGTCCGTCGGCGACCGTACGGTCGAAGCGGCCATCCACGACGACGGCAACATCACGCTCGACGTCGGGCCGGTCGAAGTCGGAGAGACGGAAACGCTCGACCTCGGCGCCGAGCGGGTCGAGTTCACGCCGGTGTCGGTCGGGAATCCGCATGCGGTCCTGCGCCGCGAGCCGGAGCGGGGAGAGCTGCGTCGGATCGGGTCGCAGATCGAACGGCACTCGCGCTTCCCCGAACGCGCGAACGTGCAGCTCGTGCGGGTGGACGGTCAGCACGATCTGACCGTGGGGGTCTGGGAACGCGGAGCGGGGGAGACGCTCTCGTCCGGCACCAGCTCGGTGGCCGCTGCTGCGGCCGCGGTCGCGAACGGCTGGTGCGAGAGCCCGGTGCAGGTGCACTTGCCGGGCGGCACGCTGCTCGTCGAGTTACAGGTCGACGGCACCGCGCGACTCACCGGCCCGGCCGAAGAGATCTGCCGCGTCGAGCTCGTCTGACGCTACCCCCCACCCAAGGGCGGGGTGAGACCCGTCGCCCTCGCTGGCGAGGGTAGCCGTAGTGCGGTGTCGTGTCAGTGCCGATTCGGCGTCGAAACTGCGTCAGCTGCCGAGGCCGTGCTCTCGCAGCGCGTCGTTCAGGCTCACCTTGAGATCCGTCGACTCACTGCGCCATCCGATGATCAGCGCGCAGGCGAGGTGATACGTGCCGGCCGGGAACTCCTTCGGCCTTGTCCCGGGGACGACGATCGCTCGGGGCGGGACGAAGCCGCGATGCTCGACCGGCTCGCTGCCGGTCACGTCGATGATCGGCACGGACGAGGTGAGCGACACGTTCGGTCCCAGCACTGCGCGCGCGCCGATGCGGACCCCTTCGGTCAAGATCGCACGCGAGCCGATGAACGCACCGTCCTCGACGATGACGGGGCGGGCGCCTGGAGGCTCGAGCACGCCCCCGATCCCCACGCCGCCGGCGAGGTGCACGTCGGCGCCGATCTGTGCTCCCGAGCCGACGGTTGCCCAGGTGTCGACCATCGTTCGGGGCCCGACCCAGGCGCCGATGTTGACGTAGCTCGGCATCATCACGACCCCCGGCGAGAGAAACGACCCGTAGCGCGCCACCGCGGGTGGCACGACGCGCACGCCGAGCCGGGCGTACTCGCGCTTGAGCGGGATCTTGTCGTGGTACTCGAACGGCCCGACCTCCTGCGGCTTCATCTCGCGCAGGCGGAAGTACTCGAGGATCGCCTCCTGCGCCTCCGAATTGACGCGCCAGTCCCCGCCGTCGGGCTCGGCGACGCGCATGTCGCCTCGGTCGAGTGCCGCGATCACCTCCTCGACGCGCTCGGGCGTCACAGGACCGCCTCGAGGATCTCTGCCGCGCGGCTGCACCCCTGCTCGGTCGGGACGAGCGCCATGCGCCAGTACCCCTCACCCGCAGGGCCGAAGAAGGTTCCCGGCGACACGACCAGGCCATGTTCGAGCAGGCGCTCCGCGAACGCCTCCGACCGCTCCCCGCCCGGGACTTCGAGCCAGAGGAACATCGTCGCCTCGCTGCCGGCCAGCCGAATGCCCTTACGCGCCAGCGTCGGCAGCAGTGCCTCTCGCTTGCGGCGATAGGCCGCGCGCGTGCGCTCGACGTGGTCCTCGTCGTTCCAGGCGACGACCGACGCACGCTGGATGAACTCCTGCGGCGCCGTACCCACGGTCGGCCGGAACTGCTTCAGTGCCGCGATCAGCCCCGGATCGGCTGCGACGAAGCCCGAGCGGTAGCCGGTCATCGACGAGCGCTTGCTCAGCGTGTTGAAGACGGCAACGTTGCCGAGCTCGCGTACCTCGAGGGCGGAGTGGGGCGGGCTCTCGAACCAGAGCTCGGTATACGCCTCGTCGGAGGCGAGCAGGAAGCCGTGCTCCCCGGACAACCTCGCGAGGCGTTCGAGGAACTCGAGCGGAGCGACGGCGCCCGTCGGGTTGTTCGGATAGTTGATCCAGACGATCGCCGCTCGGTCCCACGTCGCCGGCTCCACGGCGTCGAGATCGGGGAGAAACGCGTGCGCCTCGAGCAGCGGGAGCTGCAGCACCTCCGCGCCCGCGAAGACCGCGCCGCGATCGGGCACGGGATACCCCGGTTCCGTCGTCACCACGAGCGGGCGGTCGCCGTCGCGGTCGACGAGCACCTGCGCGAGGAGGAAGATCGCCTCCTTCGAGCCGTAGGTCGGGATGATCTCGGTGGCGGGATCGAGCTCGACCTCGAACCGGCGCGCGCACCAGCCCGCAACGGCGTCGCGGAGCTCCGGGAGTCCCTCCGCCAGCGGGTAGGTCGAGATCTCCGTCAGGTTCGCAGCGACGGCGTCTCGAATCATCGGATCGGTGGGCTCCCGGGGATCGCCCTTGCCGAAGTCGATCAGCTCCACGCCCTCGGCGGCGAGCCGCCGCTTCGCCTGCTCGAGCCGCACGAAGGGGTACGTTCCGGTGGCGGCGAGGGCGGGGGAGACGGGGACGGGAGCCATGGGTGGGATTCTGCCGAGTTGACGGCATAATCCGTCCGTGATCCAACGCCAGCCGGACCCCGCGCTGGAGCGTGGGTTCATCGCCGCCGTGCTGGCCCAGGGAGTCGACGCCGAGTCCGAGCTTGCCGAGCTGCGGGAGCTCGCGCAAACAGCGCTCGTCGAGCCGATCGGCGAGCTCGTCCAGCACCGGCCTCGCCCCGACGGCCGCACGTATCTCGGGAAGGGGAAGGTCGAGGAGCTCAAGCGTGCCTACAAGGAGTCAGGCGCCGAGGTCCTGCTCGTGGACGACGAGCTCGAGCCGGCCCAGCAGCGCACGCTCGAGGACACGCTGCAGGCGCGGGTCGTCGACCGCACCCAGCTGATCCTCGACATCTTCGCCCAGCACGCGCGCAGCGCCGAGGGCAAGCTGCAGGTGGAGCTGGCGCAGCTCGAGTACAACCTCCCGCGCATGCGCGGCATGTGGAAGCACCTCGAGCGACTCGGCGGCGGCGTCGGCACGCGTGGACCGGGCGAGTCCCAGCTGGAGTCTGACCGCCGGATCGCCCGCCGCCGCATCACGCTCCTCCGGCGTCGGCTGAAGGACCTGAGCAAGCAGCGCGACGTCCGGCGTCAGGAGCGCCGGCGCGCAGAGGCGCCGACGGTGGCGCTGGCCGGCTACACGAACGTCGGCAAGTCGACGCTGCTGAATGCCCTCACCGCCGCCGGCGTCTCGGTGAACGACCGGCTCTTCGAGACACTCGATCCGACGACGCGCTCGTTCGAGCACGAGGGCCGCCGCTATCTCGTCACCGACACGGTCGGCTTCATCCGCCGCCTGCCCACGCAACTCGTCGAAGGCTTCGCGGCCACGCTCGAAGAGACGCTCGTGGCGGATCTCGTCCTCCTCGTCGTCGACGCCTCCGTTCCCGACGAGCGCCTCGACGAACAGGAGGCGGCCGTGAGAGGAGTGCTGCACGAGATCGGGGCGGACGACCTTCCGCTCGAGGTCGTCGTCAACAAGGTCGACGCGGTCGACGCGCTGCGCCGCCGCCGACTCGCCAACCGGTTCCCGGACTCGGTGCAGATCTCCGCACTCACGGGAGCCGGCCTCGAGGAGCTGCGCGCGCGCGTCGGCGAGCGGTTTGCGGACCGCTTCGAAGCGGTGCATCTCTTCCTTCCCTACGACGAGGGCGGCAAGCTCGCGGAGCTGTACGCACTGGGTGCCCCGGTCGACGAGCGCGAGGACCAGGCGGACGGGGTCTACGTCCGCGCCCGCCTGCCGCGCCGCGAGCTGCGGCGCTTCGCCGGTTATCTCGTCGCGGAGGCGCGGTCCGAACCGGCGCGGCGGGCTCGGTGATCGAGCTCACGATCAAACGCCTGCGCGAGGACGCAGTCGTCCCCGAGCGTGCCTACGCCGGCGATGCAGGGCTCGATCTCGCGGCCTGTGAGCGGGTCGAGCTCGCCCCGGGCGAACGAGCGCTCGTCGGCACCGGGCTGGCGGTCGCGATTCCCGAGGGATACGCGGGATTCGTGCAGCCTCGCTCAGGCCTGGCTGCGCGCCACGGTCTCACGGTCGTCAACTCGCCCGGCCTCGTCGACGCCGGTTACCGGGGCGAGCTTCGCGTCGTGCTGCTGAATACCGATGCGACAGAGCCGTTCCTCGTCGAGCCGGGGATGCGTATCGCCCAGCTCGTCGTCCTGCCGATTCCGGACCTCGAGCTCGTCGAGGTGGACGAGCTGCCCTCGAGCGAACGAGGCGTACGCGGTTTCGGCTCGTCCGCCGCGTGATGCCCCTCGAGCCTCGCATCCGGGTCTCCGCGATCCTGCGTTGGAAGGAGCAGGTTCTGCTCTGCCGGCACGAGAAGTCCGGCAAGGAGTACTGGCTTCTGCCCGGGGGCGGCGTCAACGCCGGCGAGAGTCTCGTCGACGCGCTGCACCGTGAGCTCACGGAGGAGATCGGCATCGACGACCAGCTTCCGGTCGAAGGGCCCGTTGCGCTCGTCGATTCGATCGCGCCCGGACAGGGCTTCGAGCGCCGCAAGCACGTCGTGCACATCATCTTCGCCGGCGATCTGGGCGGCCGCTCCCTCGAGGCCGTGACGTCGCAGGACGCAGCGGTGCGCGGCCACGGCCTCTTCTCGGTCGGCGAGCTGGACGGCCTCGTTCTGCATCCGCCGATTCAGCGCTTCCTCAGACGCTGGCAGCCGGGCGACCCGGCCGTCTACCTCGGCGCCCTCTGGGCGCGCTAAGCGCGCCCGCCCCGCGTCTCGGCCCGCCGTGCGGAGACCGCGTGGGCCAGCGACTCGACCTCGTCCGGCAGCGGCTCGAGCTCTGGTGGCTCGCCCAGGCGATGGGCCAGTGCCTGGGCGAGAAGCCAGTCGGCGAACCACGGATTCCGAGGGAGGAGCGGGCCGTGGAGATAGGTGCCCACGACGCGGCCGTCCCGGCAGCCTTCCCAGCCGCTCTCTCCGTCGTTCCCGAATCCGGCGAGGACCCGCCCGAGCGGCTGTGCGCCCGGGTCGAGCTGTGTCCGTCCGGCATGGTTCTCGAAGCCCGCCAACGTGCGCGTGAGGCCAGGCTCGAGCTCACAGTCCAGCAGGAGGTCGCCGATCATCCGCCTGTCACCGGCCACGGTGTCGAACGGCAGCAGCCCGATGCCGGGAAGCTCCGTGCCCTGCGCGTCGCGGTAGGAGCGCCCGAGCAACTGGTAGCCGCCGCACACGGCGAGCAGGGCGGCGCCCCCGTCGACCGCCTCCCGCACGGCTTCGGCCTTGCCCACGAGATCCTCCGCCACGATCGCCTGCTCGCGGTCCTGGCCGCCGCCGACGTAGAGCAGGTCGTGCTCGCCGGGCACGACGGGATCGCCCACGGACACGGAGCGCACCTCGACCGAGTGTCCCCTCCAGGCTGCGCGGCGCTCGAGCACGGCCATGTTGCCGCGGTCGGCGTAGATGTTCAGGTAGTCGGCATAGAGGTGGCCGACGACGATCTTCATGACGCCCGCTCCCAGTAAGGGCGAACGAAGCCGCGGTCGCTGACGATCCTCCGGAGCCCGAGCATCGCGGTGTACGTCGGCAGCGCGATGAGCTCGCCTGCGGCCGGCGTCAACTCGAGGCCGCGGTCGAGCGCCGCCGCGAGCGAGGGAACGACCTCGATCCTGCTCTGGTCGAGCCCGCCGTACTTGAAGCGCAACGCCAGTTCAGCGGCGCGCTCGCCGCTCGCGACGACCCGGTCGAGTCCCGGTATGAGCGGCTCGAAGTCGACGTCCCAGATCCACGACACGTCCCGGCCGTCCGCGATTGCATCGTTCAGCGCCACGACGAGCACCGGAGGTGCCCCGCCCTCGACGATGGTTCGCACCGCCTCGTTGGCGCCCGCCGGGTTCTTGATCAGGAGCATGAGCAACGTGCGGTCCCCCATGACGATTCGCTCGAAGCGACCGAAGGCGGCATTGAACGACTCCAGGCCCGACACGATCTCGTCTGCCGTCGCGCCGAGACTCGTCGCGAGGGACGCCGCGGCGAGCGCGTTGTACACGTTGTAGAGGCCCGGCACCCGCAGGCGCACGCGGCGCTTCTCGCCCAGGAGCCCCAGGGCGAAGGAGGCGGAGTCGAGCCCGCGGAGGATGATGTCGTGGGCACTGATGTCGAGCGGTGGGCGGCCGTGCCCGCAGGCGGGACAGCGGTAGTCGCCGAGGTGGCCGACGTACGCCGCGGCATAGGCATAAGGCGTGCCGCAGCGCACGCAGTACTTCGAGTCCGCCGCGTGCTGCAGGGCCGGACGTGCAACCGTGGGGTCGTCGACGCCGAACACGATCGCTCCCGCGTGCTCGGCGGACAGCTCGCCCACCTGCGGATCGTCGCCGTTGACGGCCAGCGCTGCGCCGTCCGGCAACGCGCGCACGGCACGGCGCCAGCGCTCGGCGACGTGCTCCAGCTCGCCGTAGCGGTCGAGCTGGTCGCGAAACAGGTTCCCGAGGCAGACCGCTTTCGGCCTCACGCGCTCGAGGACCTCGGGCAGCGCCGCCTCGTCGACCTCGAACAGGCCCAGCTCCGCGTCGCGGGTGTAGAGGAGGGTGGAGGCGACGCCCGAGACGAGGTTCGCACCCGACCCGTTGTGCGCGAGCCGGAACCTGTCGCCGAGGATGCTCGCGGCCATCGCGGCGGTCGTCGTCTTTCCGTTCGTCGCAGAAAGCACGGCCGAGCCGAGCGGCAGGCGTGCCGCGAGCCTGTCGATCGCACCGGGATCGAGCTTCCAGAGCAGCTTTCCGGGCACCGTCGTGCCGCCTCCGGCTCGCGCAAGACGCGACAATCGTCCGGCCGCCTGCGCGACGGCGATCTCGGCGGCAAGCGGAAGCGGCACGCGCAAAGCAGGGGGAGGCTATCCAAGTGCAGCTGATCCCCCGGACGGGTGAACTTCGGCCGTCCTACCGCAAAAGGGTGAGGTTGCGAACGACGCTCCTCTCTACGTTCCGTCCGTCAACTGCGGCTCGAGAGGAGAAGGATGAGGACCGGAGGCCAGCGGCGGGATGTGCGCGCAAGCGCGCTCTGGGGCAACGGAAAGCGCGGCACGGGCTCGCGCTCGAACGCGCTCTGGGGAAGCGGGAAGCGGCGCACGGCGCTCCTCGCCACGCTCGTCCTCACGCTCGTCGTACCGCTCGGCGCCTCGGCCGTGCCCGGGCAGAACCAGCTCCAGGCTTTCGTCGCGCCCACCGTGCTCGCCTCCGCGCAGAGCCGGCCGGCCGACACGTTCTCGGTCATCGTCCAGGGCAAGGGAGGCAACCAGGCCGCCCACGCCGTTGCGGACGTCCTCGGCATCTCGCTGAAGAACGCACGCAGCTTCAGCTCGATCGACGGCGTCGCGGTCGACCTGACCGGCGCACAGATCCTCGCCGTCGCCGCCGACAAGCACGTGACCGCGATCACCGCGGACGCGCGGGTGCGCCTCTCGGCTGCGGGCCCGACGAGCAAGGAGAAGTGGCCGTTCGTCACCGGGGTGCAGAAGTACTGGGCGGCCGGCACGAACCCGGCAGCGCCCGCGGCGACGATCGCCGTCGTCGACTCCGGCATCGAGGCGTCGCGCCCCGAGTTCGCGGGCCGCATCGTCGCGAACGTCAACCTCACCTCACTGTCGGGCAACTCGGCGGGCGACGGCCGCGGGCACGGCACCTTCGTCGCGGGCATCGCCGCCGGAGACCTTGCCGGCAAGAGCGGCGCGGCACCCGGCGCGAAGCTCGTCTCCCTCGACGTAATGGACGACCAGGGTATGGCGCGGACGAGCGACGTCATCGCCGCTGCCGACTGGATCCTCGCAAACCAGGCGAAGTACGGCATCCGAGTCGCGAACTTCTCGCTCCACTCCTCCGTCGCCAACAGCTTCATGTACGACCCGCTCGACAAGGCGGTGGAGCGCTTGTGGTTCAACAACGTGGTCGTCGTCGTGGCAGCGGGGAACTACGGCAAGCCCGACGGGCCGAGCGGCGTTCCCTATGCGCCCGGCAACGATCCCTTCGTGCTCACCGTCGGTGCGAGTGACACCGGCAAGTCCGTCTCGGCGAACGACGACGTCGCGGCGCCCTGGTCGGCGTACGGCTACACGCTCGACGGTTTCGCGAAGCCCGACCTCGCCGCACCCGGGCGCTACATGATCGGCCCGGTACCGGTCACCTCGACGCTGTACGCGGAGCGCCCGGATCACGTCGTCGAGCCCGGCTACATGGAGCTGTCCGGGACGTCGTTCGCGGCACCGATCGTCAGCGGCGTTGCAGCCCTGATCCTCGGCAGGCATCCGGAGTACACCTCCGACCAGGTGAAGGCGGCCCTCATGCTCGGTGCGAAGCCGATGCCCCGGGCCAACGACCTCTCCGAAGGCGTCGGCGAGGTGAACGCTGCGCGCTCGATCGAGCTGACCGGCCCGCTGCCGAACCCGAACCTCGCCCTCAACGCCTTCGTCGTTACCGACCCGATCAGCGGCGCGAAGGTCTTCGACGCCGCCAGCTGGGCCGCCAAGGCCAAGGCAGACGCCTCGTGGGCGAACGCCTCGTGGGCCGACGCCTCCTGGGCCTCGGCGTCCTGGTCGGCGGCGAGCTGGGCGTCCGTCTCCTGGGCCGAAGTGAGCTTCGCCTCGGCCTCTTGGGCCGACAGCGCGACCGCGGCGGCCTCGTGGGCCGACCTGAGCCTCGGCAGCGCCTCCTGGGCGGACAACGCCGAGGGTGAGGCCGCGGCGCCCGACGCGGGCGCGATCGATCCGCTCGAGCTCGAAGCGATCCTCGCCGGCACACTGGATCCCTAGGCCATGGCGGCACCCGGGGTCACCCGTTCGGGGGATACCGATCGAGTGTTCCCCGAACGGGGGATGTCCCGGCCAGCGTGCGGCCCTACGTTCCGCGGTGGGCTTCTGGTCTGCGGCCCGCAGTCGTACGTGTGGCGAAGGAGAACCCTGGCATGACTGACGGCTCCAGAGGCGTCTACACGGCGCCAAGCGATATCTCGCTCGTCGCCGAGCCGGGCGTCGGGCGAAACGACGGCCTGCCGCGCAACGCCAAGCTCTACTTCGTCGCGGTCGCGATCGCGGCGGCCGCGGTCACGCTGCCCTTCGTCGGCCGGCTGCAGACGACCGACGAGTGGGCGGCGTTTCTCATTCTCGCGTCGGCTGCGGCAACCGCGCGCCTGTTCGTGGTACGGACACCGGCGGACCAGGCGTACCACACGGACATCGTCTTCCTCATTCCGGCCGCGCTGATCCTGCCGCCGGAGCTGCTCGTGCTCGTCGCCGTCGTCCAGATGGTTCCCGAGTGGCTGAAGATGCGCTACCGCTGGTACCTGCAGACCTTCAACATCCTCGACTACTCGCTCTCCGCGATGGCGGCGTGGTTCGTCGGGCGGGTGCTCATCCTCGAGCACTCGGGCATCGCGAGCGACGCGCTACGACTCTCGCTTGCAGGCCTCGCGGCGTGCATCGTGTTCGTCGCCGTGAACCACATGCTGCTGGCAGTCATGCTGCGGCTCGCGCGAGGATTCACGTTCCGTGACACGGGGCTCTTCGATCCCGAGTACCTCGCGACCGATCTCGTCCTTGCCGCACTCGGGGTCGCGGTCTATGCATTCTGGCAGTCGAACCCCTGGCTGGTGCCGTTCGCGCTCACGCCGCTCTTCCTGATTCACCGCTCCCTCAGCGTGCCCGCATTGCAGGCGGAGGCACGCGTCGATCCGAAGACGGGATTGTTCAACGCGCGCCACTTCGCCGCCGCACTGTCGGAGGAGATCGGCCGGGCGCGTCGCTTCGAGCGGCCGATGTCGCTGATCATGGCCGACCTCGACCTCTTGCGAGACATCAACAACTCCTATGGTCACCTGGCAGGCGACGCCGTGCTCAAGGGGATCGCAGAAGTCTTCCGCGCCCAGCTGCGCCACTACGACGTGCCGGCGCGCTTCGGTGGGGAAGAGTTCTCGATCCTTTTGCCGGAGACGCCGCCGGAGCATGCGCTCGAGATCGCCGAGCGAATCCGTCGCGCAGTCGCCGCGCGGACCTTCGACGTCGAGACCTCGAGCGAGCCGATTCGCGCCACCGTCTCGATCGGCGTGGCCGGCTTCCCCAAGGACGGGACGGACGCGAACGAGCTCATCCACCAGGCCGACCTGGCCGTGTACCGAGCCAAGCTGCAGGGGCGCAACCGCGTGCTGGGAGCGAGCTCCGAGCCGCTGCTCGTGCCGGCCGACCGCTCCACCCGCCTCGTCGCGGTCCCCGAGGACGGCGACCACCACGTGCCCCTTCCGGGCGCCGTGCAGGTCCAGCCGAAGGAGGAAAGGCGCGCCGAGGTTCGCCATCCGCGCCCGCACGCCGTCCACGGGCCTCGGTTCCTCTCGCTCGATCGTCGCCTGAGCCTCGTCGTCGGCCTCGTCAGCGCGCTCGGCGTCGGTGCCGGCGTGGTCGGGCTCGCGCTGACCTGGACCTCGAAGGACATCCTCGGCCTGATCACCATCGTGGGACTGGTCGGAGTGGGGCAGGCCCTCGCGCTCGAAGCGGACGAAGGCTCGGCCGTCCTGTCGGTGAGCGCCGTCGGCTGTCTCGCCGCGGCGTCGCTCTTCGGCTTCCGCGCTGCGCTGCCACTCGCGCTCGCCAGCGTCGCGGTCGAGTGGAGCGCGCGGCGTGCGCCAATGCACAACGTCCTCTTCAACGTCGGCGCGCTGACGCTCGCCTCACTCGCGGCGGCGAGCGTGTTCAAGATCGCCGGCTTCTTCCCCGACGGGACGGCGCACCAGCTCGCTGCGTCCGGCCTCGGTTTGCTCGCCGGGACGGCCTACTTCGTCGTCAACATGGGGCTCGTCTCGCTCGCGCTCGCGCTGCAGGGACACGAGGCGTGGTGGTCGGTCTTCAAGGAGCGCTTCGCCTGGCTCCTGCCGCACTACCTCGTGTACGGCTTCATCGGCGGCGTGATGGCACTCGCCTACGAAGCGGTGCAGCTGCTCGCGCTCGCCGTCTTCGCGGTCCCGCTGCTGCTGATGAGGAAGACGCAGGAGGCATACCTCAAGCACACGCAGCGCAGCGCGCAGAAGCTGCGCCAGGCGGCGGAGACGATCCAGTCCCAGAACGTCTCGCTCGAGCTGGCGAACAAGTTGCTGAAGGAACGCTCGACGGCGGCGATGGAGTCGCTCTCGGCGACGGTTGACGCGCGCGACTCGTACACCGCCGGCCACTCGCGGCGCGTGCAGCAACTCGCGCTCGCGATCGGTCGGGAGCTGGGACTTTCGGCCGCCGAGCTCGATCTGCTCGGACACGCGGCGCTCTTCCACGACATCGGGAAGCTGGCGATCCCCGACGCGATCCTGCTGAAGCCCGCGAGCCTGACGCCGGACGAGTGGGCGCTCATGCAGCGACACGCGGAGGAGGGGGCACGCATCATCGACCGCCTCGGCTTCCTCAACGACGCCGTGCCCGCCATCCGACACCACCACGAGCGCTTCGACGGCGCCGGCTACCCCGACCGTCTCGCCGGCGAGGACATCCCGCTCGGCGCCCGCATCATCCACGTCGCCGACGCGCTCGACTCGATGCTGACGACGCGCATCTATCGCGCGGCACGCCCGGCGGCCGACGCCCTCCAGGAGCTCAGGCGGGCGGCCGGCACCCAGTTCTGCCCACGCTGCGTCGGCGCCCTCGAGCGGATCCTGCCGCTCGAGACGCTCCAGACCGACCCCGACCGCGTGCGCCTCTCGGCCGTCGCCTCGTAGGGTCAATCCCGCATTCCGCCTTGCCGCTCGCCCACGCGGCCCGGCGTGCGAGCGAATGCAAGACCTGACCCGCTTGCGCTTTTTCCAAAACGCTCTATCCTTCTTGTCATGGCCCGCAAGCCGCCCTTCAGGGCGGTCGCCAAGATCGATCCCGACGCGCTCGCGTCGTTCCAGGCCGGAATCCGCAAGCGCTACTCGAACGACCAGATCCTGGAGGAGCTGCGGAAGAGCGCGGACCGGCTCGGCCGTTCGCCGACGATGCGGGAGTTCGCGGCCGACGCCGAGACGACCGTTCACCCGCAGACCGTCATCGAGCACTTCGGCAGCTGGAACGCAGCGAAGCGGGAGGCGGGGCTCGTCCCGCGCCGGTTCGCCACGCGCGAGGAGCTCGTCGGTCTGCTGCGCAACCTGGGGGAGGAGCTCGGGCGCGTACCGACCGCGAAGGACCTCGACGCCCGCCGAGGGTCGATGCCTTCCAAGTCGCTCTACTGGCACACGTTCGGCTCGCTTGCCGAGGCGCTGCGTGAAGCGGGGTTCGACGTCCCGCTCGGCGAGGAACGGCTGGAGCGCGCGGTCGAGCAGGGCGTCGAACTCGCCCGGCGTCTCAAGCGTCTGCCGAAGTTCGCCGACTGGTCTGCGGCCCGCAAGAAGGACGAGTCCCTCCTGACCGAGTGGCAGGTCTACCGGATGTTCGATGCGCGCCGCGGCGCGTGGTCGACCTTTCAGTTCCTGATCAAGGAGCGGCTCGAGGACGAGGGCCGCACGGTCGGGAGCGACGGCCGCGTCAGCTAGCCGGCCCGGCTCAGCCGGAATCCAGACCAGAGCGAGAGATAGAGCCCGCCGGCAGCGAAGAGGGACGCCTGCCAGGCGTGGCCGCTGAAAACGGCGAGGAGCGCGACGCAGAAGATTCCGATCGCACCGAAGAGGACGATGACGCCCGTGAGCGTCTGGCCGAACGTGAGCTCGTCTTCCACCGGCTGATTCTCTTCCTATGCGGCGGCGGTGTGCAAGAGCGCGAGCCGCTCGAGGCACAGGCGTGCCTCGTCGGGAGCGCGAACGGCGGGCAGCGGCTCCTCCTCGAACGACCGGTCGGGCTGGAACGAGTCCCGGACGACGACCTCGCCGTGCTCGACCGCCGCGAGGGTGCCTTCAGGGAGCTCGCTCTTGCGAAGCTTGATCCTCCCGTAGCTCTCCACGAGCTCGAGCGCGACGCGGGTGGAGGCGAAGAAGAGCTCGTGCTTGCCCTGGCCGAGCCACAGCGGCCGCCCGAGCCCGCGGGCGATCAGGAGCTCGGGGCGGTCCTCGTCGAGCCAGGCGGCCGCCATCGAGCCGTACAGCTCCTGGAGCGCCTCGGCCGTGCGGCCGCGCGACACCTCCGCGAGGGCGAAGATGATCTCCGAGTCGACCGTCATGTCCGGCTCGGCACGATCGATGCGGTGCCGTGCGAAGAGCTCGTCGTCGTTCTCGATGATCCCGTTGTGGATCCCGACGACCGACCCGTGCCGGACCGGGTGGTTGTTGGCGGCGAGGCTGGGGTGGCCCTTGGTGAAGTCGCGGACGTGGACGAGGAGCTTCGCTGCCTCCTCCGGCACCCGGATCCGCTCGAGCAGGGCCGTGGCCCCGGAGCGCTGCTTGTGGACTGCGATCGGGTCGCCCGGGATCCGGTAGGCGTAGCCGACCGCGTCGGCGCCGCGCTCGGCGATCCCGGTCAGCAAGGCCCGAGCGGCGACTGTCCGCTCGACGCTGCTCTCGGGAGCGAGGCTATATCCGGCGATTCCACACAAAGTGTCTTGGCAAATGCGAAGCGACCTTCCGGTCGCTCATCTTTCTAGACGCATCGGCTGGGCTCCTTGTTAGTGGATCCCCGTTTCGGAGGGTTCTGCGACCGTGATCCCTCGCCAGAGGGTTGACGGACCGCTCAAGAGTCCTCTCCGGCGGGCCGATACCTGTCGCATGCGGCCGCTCCCTGACGTGCCTTCAGACCCGGCGGTCGAGCCGCGGCTCGAACTCGTCCTCGAGCCCGAAGAGGCCGACGCCGAGCCCGAAGAGGCGGAAGAGCCCGCCGAGGCCGAAGAAGACGACGCCGCAGACGACACCCCTGCCGCCGCCTCTGCGGAGACGACACAGGACCCGCTCAAGCTCTACGTCCGCGCCATCGGCGACGGCCCCTTGCTGACCCCGGCCGAGGAGCGCGAGCTCGCCCGGCGCAAGGACGAGGGCGACGAGGAGGCGAAGAGGAAGCTGATCGAGTCGAACCTCAGGCTCGTGATGTCGATCACCCGCAACTACACGAAGGCCGGCGTCCCGCTGCTCGACCTGATTCAGGAGGGCAACCTCGGGCTGATCCGTGCCGTCGAGAAGTTCGACTACAAGCTCGGGTACAAGCTTTCCACCTACGCGACCTGGTGGATCAGGCAGGCAGTAACGCGCGCGCTCGCCGACCAGGGCCGAACGATCCGGCTGCCGGTCCACGTCGCGGACCAGGTTCGACGGCTCATGCGCGCGCGCCGCCAGCTCGCGCAGAAGCTCAACCGCGAGCCGACGCAGGCCGAGCTCGCACACGAGAGCGGCTTCCCAGAGAAGCGCGTCCAGGAGCTGCTCGACCTCGTCGAGGATCCGGTCAGCCTCGAGACGCCGGTCGGCGACGGCGAGAGCATGTACGCCGACCTGATCGAAGACGTTCACTCGGAACGGCCGGACGAGTCGACCTCGAAGAAGCTCCGCCGCCGGGAGCTCTCCGAGGCGTTGCTCCGGTTGAACCCACGCATGCGCCGTGTGCTCTCGCTCCGCTTCGGCCTCGACGGGGAGGTTCCCCAGACGCTCGAAGAGGTCGGAGCGGGGCTCGGCATCACGCGAGAGCGCGTGCGCCAGCTCGAATCGCGGGCGCTGCGCGAGCTTCGCACTGTCGCACCCGACCTCGAGCTGTACCTTCGGTCGTAGGCGCCCGCTAGCGTGGGGGCGTGGACCGCTTCGTCGACTGCCACTCGCACGTCGTCCCGTCCGGTGACGACGGGGCCGCGACGATCAAGGACGGTCTCGCGCTGTGCCGCAGCGCCGCCCGGCACGGGACGCAGGTCCTGTTCGCCACGCCACACGTCTGGCCGTACCTCACGTTGAGCGACGACCGCGAGGCGGAGATCCGCGACGCCTACGAGCGGATGCGGCCACACGGAGGGCTCGAGCTTCGGCTCGGGTTCGAGCTGACGCCAGCTCGGCCGCTGCTCGACGAGGATCCGACGCACTACGTCCTCGAAGGGACCGACCGCGTGCTGATGGAGGTGCCGTTCTCCGGTCCCGCTGATCTGCTCTTCGCGCTCGCAGAGCACGTCGAGAAGGCGGGGCTACGACCGGTGATCGCACACCCGGAGCGCACGGAGGCGGTGCTCACACAGCCCTCGCT
The DNA here is from genome assembly GCA_035764165.1 of Gaiellaceae bacterium. Classification (GTDB taxonomy): domain Bacteria; phylum Actinomycetota; class Thermoleophilia; order Gaiellales; family Gaiellaceae; genus 3-1-20CM-4-69-9. The sequence continues at coordinate 75,068 of DASTZS010000077.1, forward strand.
CGCCGACGAGCTCGCCGAGCGCGGCTGGACGTTGCAGGTGAACGCGACGTCGCTGCTCGGACGACACGGCCCGGAGCCGGAGGAGGTGGGATGGTCGCTGCTCGAACGTGGAGTTGCCGGGATCGTTGCCTCCGACGGACACCGGACGACACGCCCTCCGCATCTCGACGAGGCGTACGAGCTCGCCGAGCAGCGGCTCGGGGAGCGTGCGCTCTCGCTCTTCGACGGGTCCGCGCTCGATGTCAGGCCGTCACGGACTGCAGCTCGCGCAGCGTCGACAGGTCCCTGAGCGATTCCGATTCGATCTGCTGAGGCATCGCTTGCGATGCCGACGTCAAGGAGTCGCGGGCTCCGCCCGCGGCTCCGCCCGGGTTATGCCGTCACGGACTGCATCTCCCGCAGCGTGGATAGACGCCGCAGGGATTCCAGCTCGATCTGCCTGACCCGTTCGCGCGTGAGCCCGAGGCGGCGGCCGATCTCCTCGAGCGTCTTGGGCTCGGAGTCGTCGAGGCCGTAGCGCAACACGAGCACCTGCCGCTCACGCTCCTGCAGCGACAGCAACGCGGCCGTCAGCGCCTGTGAGCGCAACGACACCTCGACCTCCTCTTCGGGGAGCGGATCGTCTCCGGCCACGAAGTCACCGAACACCGCATCCTCCTGCTCGCCCACGGGCTGGTCGAGTGAGGCCGACGCGCGGGCGGCCGCACGTACCTCGAGCGCCTGCTGCAGCGGCAGGCTCGCCTCCTCGGCGATCTCCTCGAGGGTGGGCTCGCGTCCGAGCTGCGTCCAGAGCGTGCGCTCCGCACGATTCATCTTCTGGAGACGTTCCACGATGTGGACGGGCATGCGAATCGTGCGCGCCTTGTCCGCGAGCGCGCGCGCAACCGCCTGTCTGATCCACCAGGTCGCGTACGTCGAGAACTTGTAGCCGCGACGCCAGTCGAACTTCTCGACGGCGCGGATCAGTCCGAGCGTGCCTTCCTGGATCAGGTCGAGGAAGGGCAGCCCCTGGTTGCGGTAGTTCTTCGCAATCGAGACGACGAGGCGGAGATTCGACTGGATCATGTGGGACTTCGCAGCCATGTCGCCGCGCTCGATCCGTTTGGCGAGCTCGACCTCCTGGGCTGCTGTCAGGAGCGCATGCCGGCCGGCCTCGCGCAGGAACAGCTGCAACGCGTCCGTCGTCGTCTCGTAGGAGACCTGAAGTGGGGGAGGCGCCGGCTCCTTCTCCTTCTTCTCGTCCTTCTCCGGCTCATCGCTGATCTCGATGCCGCGGCGCTCGAGCTCGTTGAAGAGCGCATCGGTCTCGAGCGCGTCGAGCTGGTGCGCCTCGATGAGCTCGGCAAGCTCGGGCTGCCGAACCGAGCCCGTGACTTCCGCGTTCTCCAGCAGTCCTTGGATGTCCTCGTGCTGGAGGATCGACTCGATCTCGACAGTCATCTCCTGGGGGGGTTGATGCCTCTGGGCAGGCGAAGCCAAACACGGACGCTCTCAGGTCACGCCTACCCGCGTCAAGCCGCTACCGCTTTTGCCCCTTTCGCGGTCTGGGAAACGGGGTCACAGCTAGCCTGTCCGGCCGGGAGGCTATGAGGCGGATCACGGGACTGTTGGCCGGCGGGAGCGCCGGCAACGAGCAGCTGACGGCGGCGGCCGCGGCCCTCCTCCTTGTGCTCCTCGCGATCGAGGGAGCGACGCTCCTGCACATCCGCTCGCTCCTGAGCGTGCACGCGTTCGTCGGCATGCTCCTCATCCCGGTCCTTTCACTGAAGCTCGCGAGCACGGGCTGGCGGATGCTCCGTTACTACCGGCGCGGTGACGCGTACGTCCGACGCGGCCCGCCGCATCTCGTCCTCCGCGCCCTCGTGGCGCCGGTCATCGTCCTCTCGACGTTCGTGCTCTTCGCCACGGGCGTCGCCCTGCTCGTGGTCGACGAGACGGAGGGAGCGCTCGTCGGGTTGCACAAGGCGAGCTTCATCGTCTGGTTCGGCGCCACCGCGGTGCACGTGCTCGCGCACGCTCTCGAGCTGCCGCGGGCCTTGCGCTCGCGGGCTCCGGGCGTCGCGGCCCGGCTCGCTCTCGTCACCGGCGCGCTCCTTGCCGGAGGCGTGCTCGCCGTCGCCACGCTGCCGGCCGCGGATCGGCTCCAGGATCGCGGGACGGCCCATGTGGGCTTCGACGACCGGTAGAAGTGCCCGCAAACCCGGGTCCGGCCGGATGCACGGAAACGGGGATTATGTCAAGTCGGCCTGGATCGGGATCGTGACGGCGCTGGCGTTCGCCTCCCCCGCCCGGGCCGAAGTGGTCACGAGCGCCGCCGACCGCGGCCTGCTCGCGGTGGCCGCCGACGGAACACCGTACGTCGGGTTCACGGTGGGAGGCGAGCTCCACGTGGCTTCGCGTAGCGGGCGCTGGGCGCAGGCCAGGGTCGCGCGCCTGCCCGGAACCGGCGCCGTGCTCGCGGGCATGCGGGTCCTCGAGCGGCCCAGGCGCCAGGCTGCGCTCCTCGCGGAGGACCGACAGGGACGCTGGATCGCACTCGTACGGGGCAGCCGGCTCACCACGATCGCCCGTGCGGCTCCGGGCAGCAGCTTCGGTCCTGCCGGCCTGACCCTCGACGCCGCCGGCCGGCCTGCTGTCGCCTATGCCGTGCGGCGCGACTCGGGAAAGACGTTTCTGCGGCTCGTCACCTTCGACCGGAGCGGCCGCACGCGCGTGCGCGCGATTACGAAGAAGGGCTTCCCTTCGAGCGGTTTGGCCCCCGGCGCGGCGCCCGTCCTCGTCGGCGGACGCCTCCACGTCGTCGAGACCTACACCTCGGCCGCGATCGACTGGGCCCCCGCTCGGGGCGGCGGTTGGGAGGGCCAGTACATCTTCGCGAGCGTCTTCGGCTCGCCGCAGGGCCGCGTCGGGGCCGTCTTCCTCACCCCCACCCTCTGGGCCGCCTGGACGCAGGTGTATCCCGACGCAGCCGTCGTGCTGACCTCCAGCGCCGCCACGCAGATGACGTGGACGCTGACGCACGGGATCTTCGTCACGCTCGCGCCCGGCGAGGACGAGCCCGAGGTGGCCGCGAACGACTGGGTGACGCTCGGCGACGATTGGATCGTCTATGCCGGCCTCGTCGTGCGGGGGCCTGGCAGCGCGGCCTGGCAACTCGACGGGCGACTCGAAGATTTCGCCGTCGACGCCGACGGCGGCCGCCAGCTGCTGCTCGTGCGCGACGGCGTGCTCGAGTGGTTCCGCGCACCGGCCCCCGCACTCCCCGGCATTCAGGTCAGGCTGGGTCCCGTCGACGGCGCAGGCCGCCTCGCCGGCACCGTCGTCGCGGCGAGGGGCGGCGCGGTCGAGCTCTACCGCGAGCGCCCCCACGCTCCTCGTGAGCTGGTGGCGACCGTCCCGGTTGCGGCCGACGGCTCCTTCCAGTTCGAAGGGCTGGACGCGGGCGTCCTCTACCGCGCCGTCTACGTCGATCCAGCGACGGGCATCCCCTTCGGCCTCCTGCCGGGCGTGCCGGTGGGGGTCTCCGACTAGAAGTTCTTGCCGCGCCAGCCGGCGCCGATGGCGATCAGGATCGCGGCCGCGAGCGCCAGCCGGTAGACGACGAACACCGTGTAGGTGTGACGGCGGACGTAGCCGAGCAGGCCCCAGATCGCGACCAGCCCCACCACCGCCGCGGCGATCATGCCGACGACGAAGGGGCCGGCCGAGCCCGGTGGCAGCCCGTCCACGGCGACCTTGGCTCCCTTGAGGAGCGCGGCGCCGAAGACGATCGGGATCAACAGGAGGAACGACAGCCGCGCGGCGTCGTCGCGATTCAGCTTCAGGAATCGCGCTGCCGTGATCGTGACGCCCGACCGGGACGCGCCCGGCATCAGCGCGAGGCACTGCGCCAGGCCGACCCCGAGGGCACCGCGCCAGCCGATGTCCTCCATCGACCGCCGCGGCGACACGCGATCCGAAATCCAGAGGATCACCGCGAACAGCGCGAGCAGGATCGCGATCTGCCAGGGGTCGCCCAGCTTGTCCTCGATGAAGCTCTCCCCCGCCGCTCCGGCGATGGCGGCAGGCACGGTCGCGACGAAGACGTACCAGGCCACCCGCTCGTCTGCCGTTTCGATCCTGCGTCGCGTAACGCTCTGCCACCAGGCCCGCACGAGCCTGACGACGTCGCGCCAGAAGTAGAGGACGACGGCGATGAGCGTCCCGAGGTGGAGCGCTACGTCGAACGTCTTGTTGAAGTCGGGATGGGCTTGGAGGTAGTGCCAGCCGGCCGCCCACGGCACGAGGATCAGATGACCCGACGACGAGATCGGGAGCAGCTCGGTCGCGCCCTGGACGATGCCGAGCACGAGCGCCTGCCAGTCCGACAGCTTGCCGGGGCTCTCCCCGACCCGGAGAGCTGCGAGCACGAGAGCGAGGGCGAACGCCGAGCCGGCGGCCGTGACTGTGATCCACCTCCGGCTCACGCGCAGGAGTATGGCGAATGCGTTAGTGTCCGAGCCCGCGTAGGTGGCGCGCCTGCGGCGTCAGCTCGAAGCCGTTGGGCCCCGCGCCGTTCCTTTCCACAGGGCCGTCCACAAGCTGAAAGAAAGGCTGTGGACATGTTGAAAAAGGAAATTTTCGCAAATTGCGGCCATGATGTTTTTCGACCCCTTGCATCATGTGCTTGACACGCTAGATTCCCACTTGCGCCGAGCACGGAGCGCAAGTAGGTCGAAACCGAGACCGAGGGCAGTAGCCGGAAGGCGAAAGTCAGCGGAAGCGGTGGACGAAAGCGAAACCGGCTCGGCGAATTTTTTTGGTCCAAATCAGCCTTGCGAGCGACGGCATGCGTCTGACGTGTGGCGTCAGACCCCAGAAGCTAGGCTCTCGCCGTGCACCTGCGACTCCCAGCGATCGATCCAGGCGTCAAGGCGTTCATCTGGGCGCTCGTCCTCGGCCTCTACCTGTGGGCCTTCATGCTCGGCGTGGGCGTCGACAAAGGCACGGCGACGGTGATCGGCTTCGTCGCGTTCGGGGCGATCTTTCTCTACGTCCGCATCTGCGGCGAGAGCGACGCCGCCTAGGTCGAGACGAGGAGCGCGGCGCTGCGCTCGCGCCGGCGCGAGGCGAGCGCGCCGACCAGCAGGCGTGCGAGGTCGCCGCCGAGCGCATCCTCCAGGCGGTCGAAGGCAGACGGACGCAGGTCGGCGAGGTCGGTGAGGGCGACGCAGTGCTCGAGCAGGAGCTCGGCGCCTCTCTCGCCCTGCGGTAGCGAGCGGTCCTTCATGTCGTCCAGGTATCGGCCCCCGGGGGCCGTTGACGGATCCCTGAGCCAGGTCTAAAGCCGCCCCTCGGTCGTGCCGAGGGGCGGCTCTTCGACCGGTGGGCTAGCGAACCCTTTCGCGATCCGTCGTGCGGTCGGTCGTCGTGGTGGTCGTCGAGTCCCGCTCTGCGGTCAGCGGCTCGTCGGCGGCACGTCTGTCGGTCGTCGCCGGCGTCATCGTCCGGCGGCGGCCGAAGAGGCCGCGGCGGCCGTCGCTCGCCGGAACGGCCCGGCGGTCGCGGTCGACGACCACGTCACGGCCGGGCAGCCTCGGCCCGGTCGTGTCGAACGAGTACCCGAACACGAGCCCCGTCCCGAACGCGAACACCGGGATGTAGTAGAGGAGGTCGGTCACGAGCCCGCTGACGTGGATGTCCCTCGTCCACTGCATGACGTGGTTGTGGAACCAGCCGCTGCCGGGCTCGCCGGCCAGGATGATCCACAGCGACACGATCGCCACCGGGACGAATGCCGTCAGGAATACGGCCGCGGAGATCCGCGGCACCCCCCACTTCGTCCAACCGCCGAGGAGCTGCGAAAACGCCATCACGAGACCGGCGCCGGCAACCAGGCCGATGCGGGCCCAGTATCCCCCGACGTGGTCGTTGCTGATCTGCGTGGCAAGCCAAATCAGGAAACCGGCCACCGCGGCGGCCAGCAGCGTCGTCGTCGCCCTTGTCAGTCCGTACATGTTGATCACCTCGCTACTCGGTGCCGCAGTGATACCCGCTTCCGCCGAGACGGAACCCCCGCTCAGAGGCTGAGGCGGCGGGTGTCGAACGAGGCGGACTCGAGCTCGGCCCTGAACTCCGCAACCGTCTGTGCGACGTCCTCGCCGAAGACGTGCTCGACAACCCCCACCTTCGGGTCGTTGTGGAAGGGCAGGTCGACGTGCTCGTGGGAGACGAGGTTCACCGAGGTGCGCTGGCAGGTCGGGCACCGCACGGCGAGCCCGAGCGAGCCGTCGCCGGGGGCGAGGAGGAAGAAGCTGGACGGGAAGACCGGCCGCGGGCGGTCCTCCGGATAGCAGAAGAAGCTCCACGGCCACTCACCGGCCTGGATGCGGCGGACGGCGGCGTCCGACAGCTCGGCCTCGACGCGGTCGAGCCGGGCGGTCATGAAGTTGTAGAAGAGCCCGCCCTGAAGGCCGAGCGGAGCCCAGTCGAGGTCGTCGTGGGTCACGAGCCCTTCGTGCTCGACGCCGCAGGCACACTCGAACAGCACCTGGAAGACCGCCGGGTGTGCCGCCCCGGGAAGGCGCTCCAGCTGTCGAAAGGCCGAAAGCGTGACACGCGTCTCTCCCCGTGCGGGGCACGGGAACGTGAAGCGTCCCGTCAGCGCGTCGTACATGAGTGCCTTGTTCTAATCGGCACGCCGGACGGTAAACCCGAGACCCGCGTCAGTACTCGATCAGCGAGTGCAGGTTGTACTTCGACAGCCGCGCGCGCCCGTTCAGGAAGCCGAGCTCGATGATGAAGCAGCAGCCGACGACGACGCCCCCCAGCTTCTCCACGAGCTGCTCGGCGATCGCCTCGACGGTGCCGCCGGTTGCGAGCACGTCGTCGTGGATGAGGACGCGCGCTCCCTCCGGAATCATCTCCGGATGCAGTTCGAGCGCGTTCTGCCCGTACTCGAGGGCGTACGTCGCGCTGATCGTCTCGGGCGGCAGCTTGCCGGGCCGCCGTGCCGGAACGAAGCCGCAGTCGATCTCCTTCGCGATCGCCGCACCGAGGATGAAGCCGCGTGCTTCGGCGCCGAGCACGAGATCCGGCTCGAGCTCGGCCCCCCACTTCGCCAGCTCGTCCACCGTGTATGCGAGCGACTCGGGGTCCGAGAGGAGCGGGGTGATGTCCTTGAAGCTGACTCCCGGCTGCGGCCAGTCGGGAATCTCGCGGACCTTCTCGACGAGATTCACCCGTTCATGTTGACGCAAGCCGCCGCAGCGCGCGCCAGAAGAGGAGCTGGCCGAGCTCCTGGGCGAGCTCGGAGAGCGACTCGAGGTCTTCCATGCCGGCCCGGCGGCGTTCCGGATTGCGGGCTCGCAGTGCGGGGCCGACGACCTGCTCGATCAGGCCCGCCTCCCGGTCGGCCGCCGTGCGGAAGCCTCGGAGGTGGCGCGGTGCGATGCCGAAGCGGGCGAGCCGGCCGCAGGCGCGCGCGATGTCGGCGTCGAGCTCGCGATAGCGCTTCTGGCCGCCCTCGCTCCGTCCGGCGAGCAGGCCGTATTCCTCCAGCTCACGCGCGAAACGCGCGTCGATTCCTGCGCGCTCGCACAGCTCGTCCAGGTCGAGCTCGTGCTCTTCGCCGGTCAGTCCTCCCCGCCGTCGCTTCCGGTCGCGGGCTGCCGGCGACGCGAGCTCCTGCCGGATCACGCGCAGCGGCAGGAACTCGTCGCGCTGCAGGCGGAGAATCGTCTCGAGCCGTTCGACGTCTTCCTCGCTGAAGAGGCGGTACCCGCCCTGCGTGCGACGAGGCGCGAGCAGGCCCTGGTCCTCGAGGTAGCGGATCTTCGAGATCGAGATGTCCTGGAACTCGTCCTTGAGCATGCCGCAGACGGTTCCGATCGTGAGCAGGCGTGTCTTCGACGCGGTGGCCATCAGCGGTTCAGGAAGGTGAGCCGGTACTTGCCGATCTGGAGCTCGTCGCCGTCCTCGAGCTCGGCGGACTCGACGCGCTTGCGGTTGACGAAGGTGCCGTTCAGGCTCCCCTGGTCCTCGACGAAGAAGGAGCCGTCGCGTTCGACGACGATTGCGTGCTTGCGCGAGACCGTGACGTCGTCGAGGAAGATGCCGCAGTCGGGCGAGCGGCCGATCGTGGTCTCGCCCTCCGGGTGGAACGTCTCCCCCGCCCTGCCGCCGCCCGACCGGACGACGAGCGCCGGTCCGCTGATGCTCAGGTCCTCGAGCGAGGTGGCCGGCGCGTCCTCGCCCTGTTCCGCGGTGAACGTCTGCGTCGTCTCGGCGCCGCCCTCGTCCTTGACGAGCAGCGCGCCGCAGCGGGCGCAGTAGTTCGCTGCCTCCGGGTTCTGGAAGCCGCACTCCTGGCAGTAGATGTGGCTCATGGCGGCGAGAGAGCTCTACGCCGGGGGAGCAGCCTTGGAGGTGAGGATCTCCGTCAGGTGGTCGACGTCGACCTGGTCGAGGACGCTCTTTCCTTCGGTTTTCTGCAGCCGGGCGACGAGCTCCGCGCGCAGGATGTCGATCTTCCCGTGCAAGAGGCGCCGCTGGTACGAGACCTCGTTCTCCTCCTGCGTCAGGTCGGCGATCAGCTGCTTGAGGTCGGCGTCGGACAGCGTGGCGAGATCGGGCAGAGGTTCCAAGGTGCCGCCTTTCGAGGTCGAGGACTCGCCCGCAGTAAAGCAGCGGCCCCGCAAAGGGTCAAGTTGAGCTTGAGACTTCTGCCCCTTCGCTCTGCATGATCTCCTCGACCATGGCCCGGAACTCCGCCTCGAGGGCCTTCGAGTCCTCCTTGGTGCCTCCCTCGGCGTAGATGTGGACGAGCGGCTCGTCCGGGTCGGGCAGGATCTGCGCCCAGCCGCGCTTGTCGAAGACCTTCATCCCGTCCAGCAAGTCGACCTCTCGGTCACGGAACCGCTCCGTCATGACGCGCATGACGACGCCCTTCAGCGCCCACGGGCAGGCCAGCTGCCGGTGGACGAGCGTCGAGGCCGGCAGCTCGGCGACGAGCTCGGACACCGGCTGCCGGACCGGCGCGAGCAGCTCGAGCAGCTTGCAGAGGCTCGCGATCGCGTCGTACGCCGGCATGAACTCCGGGAAGACGTAGCCGCCGCCGACAGCGCCGGCGAAGATGACGCCGTCCTCGGCGGCCGCCTTGGTCAGGTCGCCGAGCGACGCCGGCGTGCGCACGACCTCGAGCCCCGTGCCGTCCAGCAGGCGGTCGACCTGGCTCGTGACGGTGATCGGGAACGCCAGCTTGCCGCGTCGACCGTTGCTTCCGATCAGGCGGAGGAAGAGCAGGAGGCTCTGCTCGACCGGGATCTCGCGTCCCCGCTCGTCGACGAGGTAGAGGCGTTCCGCGGCCGCGTCGAGGACGACGCCGAGGTCGGCGCCGACGGCGGGCACGAGCTGCTTGACCTGCCCGACCGCCTCCCGCAGCAAGGCCGGCCCGGCGTCGGTCCGGTCGCTCGTGAAGCCGTGCGCTGAGACCGCCTCGACCCCGAGCGGGCCGAGCAGGAGCGGCAGGACGAAGGACGCGGCCGAGAACCCGTAGTCGACGACCAGGCGGAAGTTCCGCGCGCGGATCGCGTCCGCGTCGAGGCTGTCCAGCAGGTCCTGCGCGTACGACTCGCGGACCCGCGCCGGGTAGCTGATCGTGCCGATGTCCGAGAAGCCGACCCGGCGCAGCTCGCCGCGTGTGTAGTTCTTCTCGATCTCCTTCTGCAGCGTGGTCGAGAGCTGGATGCCGGGTTGCTCGAAGAACGTGATCTGCACGACCTCCGGATCGACCTGGCTCGTGCCGACGTGGAAGCCGGCCTCGTACCCCTCGGTCTTGAGCAAGTGCCGCGCGACGGCGGCCGGCAGGACGCGCAGGTCGGCCACCTCGAGACCCGCGGAGGTGAGGCCGCTGATCATCGCCCGCTTGATCATCCGGCACGCTGGGGCTGACTCGCGGCTCGCTGCCACGCGCGCGCCGCGCTTGAGCGCCGTCCCGAGCGCGGCGGCGACGCGCACCGCGACGTCGGGCGTCAGGTCGACGTTGACGAGCCCGGCGACACCGCCCCGTCCGAACAGCCGGGTCGACGCACGGGACTCCCAGATGACGCTCTCGTGGATGTGGCTGCCGGACTCCACCTCCTTGTAGGGGTAGATGCGGACGCCGGGCATGATCACGGTCTCGGAGCCGATCGTTACCTCGTCGCCGATCGCCACGCCTTCGTGCACGCGCACGTGCGCCCTGATGTCGCACGACCGGCCGAGGACCGCACCTTCGATCAGCGCGCTGCGGCCGATGTGCGTGGAGGAGTCGATCACCGAGCGCGCGGTCCGCGCCCGCTCGCGCAGCGTCACGCTGTTCGACAGCACCGAGTACGCGCCGACGGTTGCACCCGGCGCGACCCGGCAGTAGTTCCCGATGAACGCGGGGCCTTCGACCTGGTCGAGGTCGCCGATCTCGACGCCTTCGCCGAGCCACACGTTCCCGCGGATGCGGATACCGGGAATGCTGAGCCGGACGCTGCCCTCGAGCGCGTCGAAGTTCGCCTGCCGGAACTGGTCCAGGTTGCCGATGTCCTGCCAGTAGCCGTCCATCACGTAGCCGTACAGCGGCCGGCCCATCTCGAGCAGGTACGGGAAGAGCTCCTTCGAGAAGTCGTAGGGCCGGTCGGTCGGCACGTGCTTCAACACCTCGGGCTCGAGCACGTAGATGCCCGTGTTGATCGTGTCCGAGAAGACCTGGCTCCAGGACGGCTTCTCGAGGAAGCGCTCGATGCGGCCCTCCTCGTCCGTGACGACGATGCCGAACTCGAGCGGGTTGTCGACCGCCTTCAGCCCGATCGTGACGGCGGCGCCCTTTTCCTTGTGGAAGGCGATCAGCTCCGACAGATCGACGTCGCAGAGGGCGTCGCCCGAGATGACGAGGAAGGTGTCGTCGAGCTGCTTGGCGGCGTGCTTCACGGAGCCGGCCGTCCCGAGCGGCGAGTCCTCGACGGAGTAGCCGATCTGCATGCCGAGCGTCTCGCCTTGTCCGAAGTAGCTCCGGATCGACTGCGGCAGGAACGCGACGGTGACGATGACGTCGGTCAGGCCGTGCTCGCGCAGCAGCTCGAGGATGTGCTCCATGCACGGCTTGCCGACGACCGGCACCATCGGCTTCGGCTGATTCGACGTCAGCGGTCGCAGGCGCGTGCCTTCGCCGCCCGCCATCACCAGGGCCTTCATCGCCGTGCCTCTTTCCACACCGTCGACGCGTACACCAGGGCGGCGAGCACCGCGAGGATCAGGCCGCTCCAGAACACCCAGTACGGCCACTCGGTCGAGCGGTGCGTCACGATCAGGAAGCCGGTGCCCGCGTAAAGGAGCCACGTCGCCGCCTTGCCGATGACGTTCACCCGCAGTTCGTAGCCTTCCGGCGCAACCGTCTTCCAACCGGCGAGGAGCAGGAGGTCGCGGCCGAGGATGATGACGAGACCCGGCCACGGCATGTGGTCCTGCACGAAGAGGAGGATGACTGCCGCGTCGATCATCAGGCGGTCGGCGAGCGGATCGAAGATCCGGCCGAAGTCGGACTCGACGTGCCAGCGCCGGGCGAGGAAGCCGTCGATCTGGTCGGTGACCCCGGCGACGCCGAAGACGATTCCCGCGGGCCAGCTGTGCCCTCCGTCGGCCTGGAGCATCAGCACGACGAAGACCGGGATCAGCAGCAGCCGCGCCAGGGTGAGGGCGTTGGGAAGCTGCTGCAAAGTGGCCGGAACGGCACGGGTCGCCATGAGTGTGGAAAGGATACGCCCGTGGCCGAGACCCTCAGCCTGCCGGGCTTCGTGGACGCCCATAGCCATGGGTTTCAGCGCGCCCTGCGCGGTCGCGCGGCGGGGGGCGACTTCTGGGCCTGGCGCGATCTGATGCTGGCCGAGGCCGAGCGGCAGACGCCGGAGTCGGTGCGGCGGGAGTACGTGAAGGTCTATCGCGAGCTTCGCCGCGCCGGGTTCACCGCCGTCGGCGAGTTCCACTACCTCGGCTTCGACGAAGCGCTGGCCGCGGTGGAAGCCGCGCAGGAGGCAGGTGTCGGCATCGTGCTCCTCCTCGCGGCATACGAGCGCGGCGGCCTGCCGCGCTTCCGCCAGGAATCCGTCTCGCAGTATCTGGGACAGATCGAGGAGCTCCGCTCACGCGGGATCGCGGTTGGTGTCGCTCCCCACTCCGTCCGCGCGTGCTCTCGCGCGTGGCTCGAGGAGATCGGCCGCTACGCCGCGGCCGAAGGGCTGCCCTTGCACGTCCACGCCGACGAGCAGCCGCGCGAGGTCGAGGAGTGTGTCGCCGAGCACGGCATCCGGCCGATCGAGCTGCTCGACCAGACCGGCTGTCTCGGCGAGCGTACGACCGTGGTGCACGCAACGCATGCGAACGGGGACGAGCTCGACCTCGTCGCGCGCGCAGGTGCACGCATCTGCGCGTGCCTCACCACCGAGGCGAACCTCGGCGACGGATTCCTCCCAGTCGAGCGTGTCTGCAAACGCAGCATCGGCATCTGCATCGGCTCCGACTCGAACGTGCGTATCGACCCGCTCGAGGAACTGCGCGAGCTCGAGGGCATCGCGCGGCGGCAAACCGGCAGGCGGAACGTCCTCTCCGCCGAGACGCTCCTGTGTTTCGGGGCGGACGAGGGAGGGGGCGCGCTCGGCCTCGAAACGTGGGAGGACGTGCAGGTCGACCTCGCGCACCCGTCGCTGCGCCGCGTCGAGGATGTGTTCGAGGGGCTCGTCGCGGGCTGCGGCGCGGACGTGTTCCTAGAGCCGTGAGGTCCAGTACGCGGTGCGCGTGAGGTACGCGCGCTGCGCCGCGCGGCCGTAGAGACCGTACGTGCCGTCGTAGGTCTCGTACCGGCCGCCCCGCCCGGCGGGCTCGATCTGCGTCCCCTCGTTCCACTCGTTGTACGAGGTGATGGTGACCAGATCCGCCCCGGCCCTGAGCGCCGCGTTCCACATCGAGTCGTACGTCGCGCCGAGCTCCCTCGACTTGACGTTCGGGTCGCCCGTCGCCTGAGAGGCGTCGTACCCGGGCCCGACCGACGGCGCGCAGAGGAGGCCGAGTGCGTGCGCCTGCCGGCAGAAGCGGTCGAACTTCGCCGCGTCGTAGACGACGATGTCGTAGGTGTAGAAGCCCGCGAAGCCTGCCCGTGCGGCGAAGCCGACACGATTCGTCTGCCCGAACAGGCGTAGTCCCATCGGTGGGCGAGTCACCCGCGTCCACTCTTCGGCGGTGAAGTCCATCGTCTTGTAGACGTAGACGTCGCGAATACCGAGACCACGGAGGTACCCCAGGTCCGAGATCATCGAGTCGACCGTGCGCCCCTCGTAGGGCTCGAGCTGGACGCCGACCTTGAGACCGGCCTTCTTGGCGAGTCGCAGGACGGGGCCCAGGCGGTTGTCCTCGACCGAGCCTCTGCCCCACCACGAGCTCACGACCTCGTCGACTCCCGCGGCCGCGATGTCGTTCAGCTGCCTGCGCAGGACGCGCGGGTCCGCGCTCGAGTACGCGCCGCGCAGCGGGAAGAACGCCGAGGCGATGTCGAGCGGCGGGCGGCGCCCGCCCTGGTTCCAGTGGGCGAAGTACCCGTCGTGGCGCATGTTCGAGTACCAGGGGTAGAAGAAGATGGCGCTCCGCACCCCGCCCGCATGGGCGGGACTCGCCGGCAGGGCAAGCAGCAGCACGATGGCCAGGAGGGGGCGCCGCATCGGACATAGCTTCTCACCGAAGCCGGATCCCGTGGATCCCCAGGAAGAGGCATTTCCGCTCCTCCCTTCGGCGCCGATGCCTGGGCATGGCTTTCTACGGCCGGGCCGAACGCACCCGTTCCACGGTGGAGCAGGAGACGGGTCAGACGATGGCGGAGTACGCGGTCGTCCTCGGGGTCATCACTCCGGCGGTCATCGTCACCATCGCGCTGCTCTCGAACACCATCGCCGACCTGTTCTCGCGCGTCGCGGCGCTCTTCTAGAACCAGCGAGGAGCAGGTGGCCAAGGCGGTACCTCCTGAGTGGCTGGGGCTACGCTTTTCGCGAGTATGCGTCTCGGTGCCGTCTTTAGGGGGCTGCGTGCCGCAGTAAGCCGACTCGACCGATGGGCCGGAAGGTTCAATCGATGGTTCGACAGTGCTGCCGTGGCAGCCAGCGCGGAGCACCCGGGATCCGCCGGCGGTCCACCAGTGCTCGATCCGACAGCTGTCGTGGCGGGGCTTGGAGAGGTCGACCGGCAGGTTGCCTCCGACAGTAAGAGCGGAGATCCCGATCAGCACGAGGCATGATTCGTCGGACCGGCGTGGCCGGTTGCGCCAAGTCTCGGTGGAGTTAGAGGCGAGGGCCGCGCAAAGCGTTGCAGCGGTGTCCGCCGCTCCCCCAAGCCAAAAGGCGCGCGTTCGAGGGATGTTCGGGACTGGCAACGGCTCGGGCTTTCGCCGATGTCGTTGTTGTGTTCATGCGGCAGCACATCGTGGCGTTGATGCGGCCGATCGCGTTCGCAGCGGCGGGGTTGAATGTTGCGCTGCATGACGGCGCGGTGTCGCCGATCCCAGCGATCTCGAGCTCCGACCTAGACGCGAGCGCCGCGCAAAGCGTTGCAGCTTCGGCACAACGTGTGGAGCGGTCCGGCCGCGCCGCCCTCGATGACCGGGACGATGTGATCCGCGGTGAGGTCGCGGCTTGAGCCTGACCGGCCCCTGGGCGTCTTCGCACAGCGCAAGCGGGCGCTTGATGCCGGCGTCTAACACGCAGGAGCCCGAGGTGTGTGTCCGGGGCTGGCGGCCCTGAAGGCCGAGCCTCTGGGGAGAGGCGTGCTTCTCGGGCTCCTTACGCACCGCAGCCAGAGACGAACGTAATCCCTGTCACCGGGTGCAGCTCGGCGAAGTTCGCCGCGTGTGGTTCCTGCGTGTGAGGAATATCGAAGAAGCCAACGCCGCTGATCGTCGCGACCGCCCCTAGCTGCTTCCAGTGATTCGTCGGCTTACCGCAATGTGTCTCGAACTTCTTGCGCGCCGCGACGATCGCCTTACGATCCCGGGTCTTCTTCGGCAAACACTGCGCCGCTGGCATCTCCGCGATCAAGTAGGCGCCTCCGTCGAAGAGGACCAGGTGGATGGCGCTGTCACCCTCGAGCTTGAACTCGGTGATCTGCACGGTGACCCGCCAGACACGTCGAGTGAAATCGGTCGAGCGCGTCTTCGGAGTCGGGTGGGGCTGTGCGAGCGCGTTGATCGCCGCTGCAGTCGTGTGCTTTGGATGCAGGATGACCCGATTTCGCTCCGGGTCGCTGAGGGTCTTAAGCCCTCTTAGGCGGACGTTGCAACCCTTATCTGAGTCCTCGCCGCTGGCAGGCGCCGTGGCCGCGATCGACCCGAGGACGACAGAGAGGAAGCTGACGAGAAGAAGCGCTCGACAGCTCTCGCAGCTCGCAGGACTGCGCCGACCCTCCGCGAGCTGACTCAGCTCATTTCGCGGCAAGCACGATCAGGTCGGCGGCGCGTTCCGGCGCGACGTCGTCGGTGTTGACGACCAGGTCGTAGTGGATCGGCAGTTCGAGCTGAACGCTGTGAAAACGCTTCAAGTATGCGGCTCGCGCAGCGTCCTCTTCGGCAAGAAGCCTCTCGGCCCGTCGCGCGTCGAGGTTACGCGCACCTGCGATCCTGCCCACGCGGGTCTTCGGCGAAGCGGTGACGAGAACGCGGAGGGCGTCCTTTCGGTCCGCGAGCACGATCGAAGCGGCGTGTGAGGCAATGACGATATCCCCTTCCTGGGCCGTTTCTCGGATTGCGTCAGTGATCAGCGCCCGCAGATCCTCGTCGGTTGGAACCTCCCTCAAGGCGGCGGCTCCGCTCCGTCCTTGCCCCGACGCGTCCGGTCGACTCGGCAATGATTGCCCCCTCATCGACTCACTGATCCGCGTCATAAGCGACTTGCGCCGCTCCACTTCGCCGACCAACGATGGATGGAGATCGACCCACTCAGCAGCCGTCTCGATGATCTCCTCGTCGAGGTAGCGAAAGCCCAGCCCCTCAGCCACGCCTCGCGCAACGGCCTCCCCTTCGGCCCCGGTGAGATGCGAGACGCAGATAATTCGCTTCGGCTGAGACATGATGCCCGGCGAGTCTACGCCGCAAGCGCGCCGCTGGGCAGCTTGGCGAGGATGATCTCAACATCCGGCCAGGCTCTTGGCACCCGCACGGTGCCGGCAGTAGATTGTTCTGTATGCCACCAATCGGCGGAGATGATCGGCCAGCTCCTGAAGGCGTCCAGTACTTCAACCTTCTAGCCATCTGGGGAGCGCTTGCCGTCTACCTGGCGCTCTGGATCACCTTCTACGTTCCGATCTGGGAAGCTGGTTCCGGGGGCCCTGCACAGAAGCTGAGCTCAACTGCGGTCTACGTTGCATCCGTCCTCGGAGCGGTGCTGGCGGGCTTCTTTGGGAACGCAGTCGGAGTACAGCGGAAAGACCCAAAAGCGGACTCTAAAGAGCTGCGTCCCGGAGCAACGCTTGTGAAAGCCGACGCTGCCAACCCACCAAAAAAGGCCGCCTTCGGCACGGCGGCTTTCTGGGTCTACGGGCTCGTTGGCGGTTGGTCGCTTCTCACGGTGCTCCTCTATCAGGTGCAGTCGCCACACGAGGTGAAGGCGCTGGCCTCTGCCTTTGCGGGAATCGTTGTCAGTCTTTTTACGGCTGCGCTGGCGCCGGGCGGCGGGGCGGCCCAGTGATGGCTTCGCGGAACCGCTAGCTCCACAGGTCACTGCACATTGCGTGTGCCTTCACGCGGAGCTCACCGCGGACACGGGGGTTAAGCCGGTCCGTTGCCCGGAGTGTCCTCGGCCAGCTTCCGCCGTACGTTTCGCCTGGCCGCCTTCCCGCTGCGCGGGTTGCGTGTCTCCGCTTTGTCGCCGCCCGAACCCGGTGCGCGCTTGTCGGTGTGTGCCAAGCTCGCACCGGCGGAAGTTGCTGCTGGCCACCTGGGCTGCGTCGTGGGCCGCTGGCCCGTATCTCCCAGTCGCATGCATCTACAACAGTGTTCGAGCTTTCTGGCTCTGGACAAACCTCCAGCACCGAGCCGTCGCGTTCGTTGCGCGGCGCTCGTCCGGCTTATCAAACAAAAACCCCGCGATGTGCGGGGCTTTCGTTCATCGGGGCGCCGAGATTTGAACTCGGGACCTCTAGTCCCCCAGACTAGCGCGCTAACCAGGCTGCGCCACGCCCCGCGAGGACGATCGTAGCGCAGCCTCCCTGCAGGCGAGGGCTACGACCCGTAGCGTCGATACAGCTTGTCGATCAGGTCCGGCATGCGTTCCAGCCGGTCCGTGATCACGCGCAAGCGGTATTCACGGAAGTGCTCGGCCTCGACGCCGAGTGCGCGCGCA
Source organism: Gaiellaceae bacterium (assembly GCA_035764165.1). Lineage (GTDB taxonomy): Bacteria > Actinomycetota > Thermoleophilia > Gaiellales > Gaiellaceae > 3-1-20CM-4-69-9. Next base: position 92,446 of record DASTZS010000077.1, read on the forward strand.
AGCGTCTTGATCACGTCGTCGGAGGGCACGGGCCGATTGCCGTGCACGAGGTGATTGAGGTATCCGGCGGACAGCTTGGTCTTCTCCGCGAGCGAGCGGTAGGTCAGACTGCCCTCGGCCATCAGGCGCTCGATCGTCGGCCCGAAGGAGTCGTCGCTGAAGCGCCGCTTGCGTGCCATCAGCCGAGGCTCTCGCGCACTTTCGAGACAAGCTCCTCAATGCTCACGGGATCGTCCCTCCCCTCCGCGCGCCGGCGAAGGTCCACCGTACCGTCTTCGCGCGCCTTTCGCCCGACGGTCACACGAACCGGGCACCCGACCAGGTCGGCGTCCGCGAACTTCTCTCCCGCGCGTGCGTCACGGTCGTCGAGCAGCACGTCCAACCCCGCTGCCGAGAGCGACTCCGCCGCCGTCTCTCCCTGTTCTTCGAGCCCTGGTATCACCACGACGTGGACGTCGTAGGGCGCGACCGACGCCGGCCACTGGATTCCCGCGTCGTCGTGATGCTGCTCCACGATCGCGGCCATCGTCCGCGCCGGGCCGATGCCGTAGCTGCCCATGACGAGCGGCCGCTCCTGCCCGTCCTCGTCGAGGAACGTAGCCTCCAAGGGCTCGGAGTAGAACGTGCCCAGCTTGAAGATGTGGCCGAGCTCGATCGCCGGCTGCGCGACGAGCTCGCCACCGCAGTTCGGGCAGGCGTCTCCGGGGTTCGCCTGGCGGATGTCGGCGAAGCGGGGCTCGTAGTCACGCCCGGCCTCCACGCCGCGCAGGTGCCAGCCGTCGCGGTTCGCCCCGGCCACGAACTGCCCCTCCCTGAGCGTCTCGTCGGCGACGACCTCGACCTCGACGCCGACGGGCCCGAGCGATCCGCCCCCGGCGCCGAAAGTCGCAAGGATCTCGTCCTCGTTCGCAGGACGGAACGCGGCGCCCAGCACCGTCGTCAGCTTCTCCTCGCTCAGCCTGTCATCGCCCCGGACCAGCGCCAGCACGACGCGCTCCCCCACGACGACAGGCATCGCCTTGGACGTCGCGGCCGCGTCGATCCCGAGCAGCTCCGCGAGTGCCTCGATCGTCGTCACGCCTGGTGTTTGGACCTCCTCAGGTGATGCCAGCGGCTCCGGGAAGTGCGGCGCTCGCGGCGTCCCTCTTGCCGCCTCGATGTCAGCGAAGTAGTCGTCGTTCTCGCACTTCATCAGCTCGTTCTGACCCGACTCGGCGGGCGCGAGAAATCCGGACGACTCCTTCCCGCCCATGATCCCGGACTCCGCCTCGACGTAATAGACCTTCAGCCCCGCCCGCTCGAAGATCTTTTCGTACGCATCTCTGTGCCGGTCGAAGCTCGCATCGAGGCCGGCCTCGTCGCGGTCGAACGAGTACGCGTCCTTCATGATGAACTCTCGCACTCGCAGCAGCCCGGCGCGCGGGCGCGGCTCGTCGCGCTCCTTCGTCGAGAAGTGGTACCAGCGCTGCGGCAGCTGCTTGTAGGACTGAATCTCCCGGGCGTGGAAGGTCATCGTCTCCTCGTGGGAGAGCGAGAGCACGAACGTCCGGCCGGACCGGTCCTCCAGCTTGAAGACCTCCGGAATGGCGATGCGCCCGCTGAGCTCCCAGAGCTCCGCCGGCGTCAGCACCGGGCAGAGCATCTCCTGGTCGCCGATCGCGTCCATCTCCTCGCGGATGATCTCCACGATCTTCTGGTGCACGCGCCAGCCGAGAGGGAGAAAACTGAACAGCCCGGCACCGACCTGCCGGATGAAGCCGCCGCGCACGAGCAGCTTGTGGCTCGCGGCCTCGGCGTCTGCCGGCGGCTCGCGCAGGGTCGGTAGATGAAGCTGTGAGGCCCGGGCAATCATGTTGTCCGGGCAGACTATTCGCCGAGCGGGATCTGCGAGGCCTCAGCCACCGCGGCGTCGCTTGCGATGCCGCTCGAGAGGCCGCGCGATTCACTCGCGCGGCCGTTAATCCCCATCACTCGGAACGGATCCCAGCGGAATCAGCGAGGCCTCTGCCATGGCCAGCGCGGCCGGCTTCGCCATCTTGAGGCGCTTCGGACGCTGCATGCCCTCTGAGATCCACTTGTCGATCTCGTCGAAGAGCTCGTCGATGAGGATGTCGGAGGAGACCTTTTTCAAGACGCGCCCGTGCGCATAGACGAAGCCGGTGTCGCGACCGCCGGCGATGCCGAAGTCGGCGTCGCCCGCCTCTCCCGGCCCGTTCACCGCGCAGCCCAGCACCGCCACCTCGAAGTGCTGCGGGTACATGCGCAGCCGCTCTTCCACCTTCTCCGCAAGTGTCTGCACGCCGACGTTGTCACGCCCACACGAGGGACAGGCGATCATGATCGGTCCACGCTCGCGCAGTCCGAGCGCCTTCAGGATCTCGAAGGCGACGCGCACCTCCTCGACGGGATCCGCAGTGAGCGAGACGCGCATGGTGTCGCCGATACCGTCCACGAGCAGTGCGCCCATGCCGACCGAGCTCTTGATCGAGCCTGCGAACGGCGTCCCGGCTTCTGTCACGCCGAGATGAAGCGGATACGGCACCTTCGAGGCGAGCAGGCGGTAGGCCCGGATCATCGTCGGTACGTGGCTCGACTTGACCGAGATCTTGAAGTCGCGGAAGTCGAGGCTCTCGAGCAGCCGCACCTCCTCGAGGGCGGCCTCGACGAGCGCTTCCGCCTGGTCGGCCTGTGCCAGTCCGGCGAGGTGCTTGGGCAGCGACCCGGAGTTCGCGCCGATGCGCATCGGGATCCCTGCCTTCTGGGCGGCCCGCACGACCTGCGCGACCTTGTCCGAGCCGCCGATGTTGCCCGGGTTGATGCGGACGGCGGCGACGCCGGCGTCGATCGCCTTGAGGGCAAGGCTGGCGTTGAAGTGGATGTCGGCGATGACCGGGACCGGGGAGAGGCGGACGATCCTCGGGAGAGCCTCCGCGTCCTCCGTCTTCGGGACGGCGACGCGCACGATCTCGCAGCCCGCGGAGGCAAGCGCGGCGATCTGCGCCGTCGTCGCCTCCACGTCGTGCGTCTTCGTCAGCGTCATCGACTGGACGACGACGGGAGCCCCGCCGCCGATCGTCACGCCGCCGACGCTGATCTGCCGTTCAGAGGCCATTCCGGCCTCCGATCTTAGTGTCCCTGCCGGTAACGCCGTTGGAGTTCTGGGCCGCGAGCGCCGAGCCGGGGGCCGAACTCGCTCGCAGCCAAGGCTGGCAGCCTTGGCAAGAGCGAGGGTGGACCCTGGCGACGTGTGATCGCGGGCCAGAAGCCGACGAGTGTTGCCGGTAGGGACACTAACCGCCTCCGAGCCGGTTGATGTCGTTCGAGAGCCCGATGAACATGAGCACGAGGAAGAGCGCGATCCCGATCGCGGAGACCCGCTCGTAGACCTCCCGCCCGACGGCTCGCCCGCGCACGGCCTCGATGATCGAGAAGAGGATGTGACCCCCGTCGAGCGGCAGCAGCGGCAGGAGGTTGAGGATCGCGAGCGAGAGGCTGACGAGCCCCATGATCTGGAGGAACAGCGTGAACGTGAGCGACGCCGCCTGGCTCGAGTAGTCCACGATTCCGACCGGGCTCGACACCTGTTTGCGGCCGGAGTCGCTCACGAGCCGCGGTAAGAACGTGATCGTCGCCCTCGCCGTCGTCCACGTGTCGCCGAGGGCGTGTGACAGCGCGGCTCCCGGCCCGTACTCGATCTTCTGCCAGCCGGGCTCGAAGCCGAGGGCCCAGCGGTCGCCGATCTTCTTCGTGCGCACGGGTCCGAGCGTCACCGGCCTGCCGCCGCGCAGGACCGTGACGGTGATCGGGCGCCCGCGCGACGAGCGGATCAGTCGCGACACCGTGTCGAAGCCCGGTGTTGCCCGGCCGTTCACGGCGATGATCGTGTCGCCCGGCCTGAGCCCGATCTGCGCCGCGGGCGTCTCGGCCTTCACACGCTTCACCGTGCGATCGGCATCTCCGGGCACGCCGATCAGGTAGGCGACCGTCAGCAGCGCAACCGCGAGCACGATGTTCATGCCCGGGCCTGCGAAGATCACCGCGATGCGCTTCCAGGTGCGCTGGCGCCAGTAGGCGTCGTCACTGAGCGAGTCGCGCAGCTCCTCCAGGGCACGCCGCGCGATCTTGGCCGCCGCGGGGCTGAGCTCCGCTGCCTCGACTGCGGTGACCAGATCCGGCAGCGCGTCGCGAGCGGTGCCCAGGTCCCCCGCCTCGAGCGGGCGCTTCACGCGGGTGACCTTCGGGAACAGGCTCGGGTCTTCCTTGAGCGCCGGGCCGAACTGGACGTCCAGATCGGACGCAGCCGGGCGGTGCATGCCCGGGATCTTCACGTACCCGCCGAGCGGGATCGCACCGATCCCGTATTCGATGCCGTTCCTCACCACCTTGACGAGCGCGGGCGGAAAACCGATGTAGAAGCGCCGCGGGCGCATCCCGACGGCACGCGCGACGTAGAAGTGGCCGGCCTCGTGCAGGAGGATCAGGAACGCGAGGCCGAGGATGGCGAGGAAGATGTTCACGCGACCTTCAGCGCCTGCTCGACGGAACTCCGCGCTGCAGCATCGGCGGCGACGAGTTCCTCCAGGTCGCGCGCCGCTGCACCGTCGGCCGCGGCGAGCGCCTCTGCGACGACGTCGGCGATGCCGAGGAACGGCAGCCGTCCCTCCAGGAACGCTGCGACCGCCACCTCGTTGGCCGCGTTGAACGCGCACGGATACGTGCCCCCCTGCTCGCCGGCACGGCGTGCGTGCGCGAGCAACGGGAACGTCTCCAGGTCCGGTAGCTCGAACTCGAGCGTCAGGCCGGCGAAGAAGTCGAGCGGTTCGATCGGAGTCGCACTCCGCTCCGGGTACGTGAGGGCGTAGGAGATGGGAACCCGCATGTCCGGATACCCGAGATGGGCGAGCGTTGCACCGTCGCGGAAGCGGACGAGGGCGTGGACGATCGACGTCCGCTGGACGACGACCTCGATCTGCTCGTACGGCAACCCGAAGAGGAAGTGCGCCTCGATCAGCTCGAGGCCTTTGTTCGCGAGCGTGGCGGAGTCGATCGTGATCTTCGGTCCCATGTTCCAGGTCGGGTGCGCAAGAGCCTCGCCCGGCGTGACCTCTTCCAGCTCCTCGCGCACCCGGCCCCGGAAAGGTCCACCGGAAGCCGTGAGCACCAGGGAATGGACCTGGTCGCCGGCGCGGCCCTCGAGGCACTGGAACGCTCCCGAGTGCTCGCTGTCCACCGGGAGCAGGCGGCCGCCTCCCCGGTCCCGGGCCGCGAGCGCCAGCTCGCCGGCCGCGACGAGGCTCTCCTTGTTCGCCAGGGCGAGGTCGACGCCCCGCTCGAGCGCCCACAGCGTCGCCGGCAGCCCGGCGAAGCCGACGACGGCGTTGAGGACGAGGTCGGGCTCTGCGCGCTCCAGCAGCTCGGTGAGATCGCCTCCGACCTGCGTGAGCGGCGCGAGGCCGTCCACGGGCGTGGACCCCGACGAGGCGGCGACGAGCTCGAGCTCGGGATGCGCGTCGATGATCTCGAGCGCTTGGCGCCCGATCGAGCCGGTGGCGCCCAGGAGCGCAATTCGCTTCACACCGGGAAGTGTAGGTTCGGGCCGATGATCCGCTCCGGCACAGCCGACGACGCGGACGCCGTCGCCCGCGTGCAGGTCGAGACCTGGCAGGCCGCGTATGCCCATGCGCTGCCGAGCGAGCAGCTGCAGTCCCTGTCTGTCGACCGGTGGGCCGAGCAATGGCGCCGTCACCCGCCGTTCGTCGCCGAGGTCGACGGCGACGTGGTCGGCTTCGTCAGCGTCGGAGCCTCGCGCGACGCCGACGCCGAGGGCGAGCTCTACGCGATCTACGTCCTGCCCGGGCACTGGGGCACCGGCCTCGGGCGCAAGCTCATCGAAGCAGGCGAGAAGGAGCTGCGCAGGCTCGGCTATCGCGACGTCGTCCTCTGGGTGCTCGCCGACAACCCACGCGCGCGACGCTTCTACGAGCTCGCGGGCTGGTCACCGGACGGCGAGACGCGGACGCTCGAGCTTTTCGGGATGGAGATCGACGAGGTTCGCTACGCGAAGCGGCTCTAGGTCGCGTCGAAGACGCGCAGCAGGTAGTACGACGCGACGACGGCGAAGAGGATCGAGTCGATGCGGTCGAGCACGCCGCCGTGTGCGGCCAGCAGGCGCCCGCTGTCCTTCACCTCCATGTCGCGCTTCAGCGCCGACTCGAAGAGGTCGCCGAGCGGGCCCGCGACGGCGATGACGAGGCCGAGGAGCAGCGACTCGCCGATCGACAGGTAGTCCTGCTTGTACAGCGCGACGAACGTGACGAAGACGGTCGCCGCAGTGCCGAAGACGAAGCCCTCCCACGTCTTTCCCGGTGAGAGGGCGGGCGCGAGCTTGTGGCGCCCGATCATCCGCCCTGCGAAGAAGGCTCCGATGTCACCGGCCCACACCGCGAGGAGCACGGTGAAGGTCGCGAGCGTGCCGTTGCTCGGAATGTCGCGCAGGAGAAGCAGGTACGCGAGGCCGAGCCCGATCCACGCAGCACCGAGCACCGTCGAAGCGATCGCAACCGTTGCGGACTGCCGCGTCGTCGCGATCCAGTGCAGCAGGAAGGCAAGCACGAGCGTGACGAGGAAGCCCGCGATCATCCAGTCCGGTTCGCCGAGCCGCGCGCCGACGAGAGTCAGCACGGCTCCGGTATACGCGGCGAGCACCACGGGCCGGAGGGTGCGGATCATCAGCGCGTACTCGTGCAGGGCCAGAACTGCACCGACCGCAACGAGCGCGAAGAGCCACCAGCCGCCCGCCCAGACGACCAGCAGCACGATCGGCAGGCCGACGAGCGCGACCATGACGCGCGACACGAGCGGAGCCACTAGTGCCCCTGCCGGTGGTGCCGCCGACCCAGTACCGCTGGTAGGGGCACAATCACCGGCCGCCGAAGCGGCGCCTGCGGCTGGCGTAGTCGTCGAGTGCGGCTCGGAGCTCGTCCTCACCGAAGTCCGGCCAGAGCGTGTCGACGAAGACGAGCTCCGCGTAGGCGAGTTGCCACAGGAGGAAGTTCGAGATCCTCAGCTCGCCGGAGGTGCGGATCAGCAGGTCGGGGTCGGGCATCTCGGGGGCGTTGAGATGGGCCGAGAACGAGTCCTCGTCCACCGGCTCGCCGGCGGCCACCGCGCGGTTGGCGGCTTCGACGATCTCCGCGCGGCCGCCGTAGTCGAAGGCGATCCAGAGATCCAGCACCCGGTTGCCCTCCGTCTCGTGCTCGAGCGCGGCCATGCGGTCCTGCAGTGCCGCCGGTGCGCGGTCGCGACGACCGATGAAGCGGGTCCGGACGCCCTGCCGCACGAGATCGGGCAGCTCGCGCTCGATCGTCTCGGTGAAGATTTCCATCAGGAGCTGGACCTCGTCGGTCGGCCTGTTCCAGTTCTCGGTCGAGAAGGCGTAGACCGCGAGTGAGTCGACTCCGAGGTCGATCGCCGCTTCGACCGTTCGGCGGAGCGCCTTCGTACCCGCGCGATGGCCCGCCGCGATCGGCAGCCCGCGTTTTCGCGCCCAGCGGGCGTTGCCGTCCATGATGATCGCGACCGCATGCGCGGCATCCGGCAGCTCGGGCTCACGGGCCGGGCGCACGTGTCGCAGAGTCCTGATCTTCGTGATGAGGCTCATAAGGGGAGGCGACAGCGTCCGGGCGCTAGTGCCTCTTCGGTGGCTCGTACGGATGCGGCCGAGGACGCAGCAGCGCGCCGCTGATCGCGGGCCAGAAGCCGGAAGTCATTCGCCGGAGAGGCATTAGACCTCCATGATCTCGGCTTCTTTGTGCTTGAGCAGGTCGTCGATCGTCTTCGTGTGCTCGTCGGTCAGCTTCTGGACGCGGTCCTCGGCCCGGTGCTCGTCGTCGCTGCCGACCTCCTTCAGGTCCTTGAGGTGCTGCACGACGTCTCGCCGCACGTTTCGCACCGCGACCCTCCCCTCCTCCGCGATCTTGCGCACGACCTTGACGAGCTCCTTCCGGCGCTCCTCGGTCGGCTGCGGCATCGGGAGGCGGATGAGCTTGCCGTCGTTCGACGGCGTCAGGCCGAGATCCGACTCCTGCAGCGCCTTCTCGATTGCCTTGATCGAGCTTGGGTCGAACGGTTGGATCGTGAGCATGCGCGGCTCGGGGACGTTGATCGTCGCGAGCTGCTTGAGCGGCGTCTGCTGGCCGTAGTAGTCGATCTGCACGCGGTCGAGCAGCGCGGCCGACGCCCGGCCCGTCCTGACCGTGTTGAACTCGCTCTTCGTGTGCTCGACGCTCGTGTCCATGCGCTTCTGGGCGTCCTGGATCAACTCGTCGACGGTGGCCATCAGCGCTCCTCCTCCTTCGCGGGGGTCGAGATGATCGTGCCGATGCGTTCGCCTTCCACGACCCGGAGGATGTTCCCCCGGGCGAGCTGGAAGACGTAGATCGGGAGATTGTTGTCCATGCAGAGAGACAGTGCGGTGGTATCCATCACGCGCAGGCCGCGCTCGATCGCCTCGCGGTGGGTCAGCGCCGGCAGGAAGTCCGCGTCGGGCTCGCGGCGGGGATCCTCGCTGTACACGCCCTGGGTGCCGTGCTTCGCCATCAGAATCGCGTCGGCGTTGATCTCGAGAGCCCTGAGCGCGGCTGCGGTGTCCGTCGTGAAGAACGGGTTGCCGGTCCCGGCCGCGAAGATCACGACCCGGCCCTTCTCGAGGTGCCGGATAGCGCGCCGGCGGATGTAGGGCTCCGCCACCTCCTTCAGCTCGAGCGCCGACAGGATGCGCGTGTGCGCCCCGCGGTCTTCCAGCGCGTCCTGCAGCGCGAGCGAGTTGAGGACGGTGGCGAGCATGCCGGCATAGTCGGCCGTCGCGCGGTCCATCCCTTCCGCCGCGGCTGCCATCCCCCGGTAGATGTTCCCCGCTCCCACGACGATCGCGAGCTCCACTCCGGAGGTCTGTACGTCGACGATCTCCTCGGCGATCACGTCGATGGTCGCGCGGTCGAGGCCGTACTCGCGGCTCCCCATCAGCGACTCGCCGGAGAGCTTGAGCAGGATGCGGCGGAAGAGGGACCGGGCCTCCCCCGGCGCGGCCGTCGTCTCCTCGGATCGGACGGCCATCAGTGCTCCTGCCGGTGGTGCTGCCGAGCTTCTGGGTCGCAGGCACCAAGCCAGGGGCCGGCAAGTGTCGCTGGTCGGAGCACTAGCTCAGCTCGAAGCGCTCGAACTCGAGCACCTCCGCGCCCTCGTCCGCGAGCGCGTCGCCGACCTTCTTCGAGGAGTCGTGAATCCACTCCTGGTCGACCAGCACGTTGGCGCCGAAGAAGCGCTTGTTGAGCATGCCTTCGACGATCTTGTCGCGCGCCTGCTCGGGCTTCGACTGGACCTCGTCGGAGCTCGCATAGATCTCGCGCTCCTGGCTGACCGTTTCCTCGGGGACGTCCTCGCGGCCGATCCAGCTCGGCTTCAGCGCCGCGATGTGCATCGCGACCTTGCGCGCCAGGTCTTCCGAGCCACCCCGCAGCTGGAGAAGCACCCCGATCTTGTTGCGCGGAGGATGGGCGTACGCCGCGATCATGCCGCCGTTGACGGCCTCGAAGCGGGCAGTGCCCGTGACGACGACGTTCTCGCCGAGCTTGCCGACGAGCTGCGCGCGGTCCTCCTCGAGCTCCGCCTCGGCGCCGGGCCCGTTCTCCTCGACGGTCTCGAGGACCTTCTTCGCGAACGCGAGGAACTCCTCGTTGTTCGAGACCGGCTCGGTCTCGCAGCCGACCGCGACCATCGTCCCTCGTTTGTGGTCCTCGGCCAGGCGGTAGCCGACCTTGCCCTCGGGCGTGACGCGCTCCGCGCGCTTCGCGGCACCTGCCATCCCCCGCTCGCGCAGCACGCGGACGGCGGCTTCGATGTCGCCGTTCGTCTCCTGCAGCGCGCGCTTGCAGTCCATCATCGGCGCACCGGTCTGGTCGCGCAGTTCCTTGACGAGCGCGGCGGAGATCTCAGCCATCGGCCCGCACCTCCTCGGTTGCCGGCTCCTCGGGTGCGGGCTGCTCAGCCACCTGCTCCTCGCCGGCCGACACCTGCTCGTAGTCGCCTTCGGGAGTCGTGGCCTCCGGCTCCGGTGCAGGCGCGCCGTTCTTCGCAGGCGGCGCGAAGTCGGCAGGCGTTGCCTTCTGCTGTCCGGCAGCGATGCCGTCCGCGACCGCGCGCACGATCAGGTCGCACGAGCGAATCGCGTCGTCGTTGCCGGGAATGACGTAGTCGGCCTCGTCGGGGTCACAGTTCGTGTCGACGAGCGCGACGACGGGCAGGCCGAGGCGGCGGGCCTCGCGAACCGCCAGCTGCTCCTTGCGCAGGTCGACGATGAAGATCGCGTCGGGCTGACGCTTCATGTCCGCGACGCCGCCGAGATTCTCGTCGAGCTTCTCAAGCTCGCCGAGCATCGAGATGCGCTCCTTGGCGGGCAAAAGGTCGAGCTGGCCCTCCTCCTTCAGCCGCCGCAGCTCGTGCAGGCGGTCGATGCGGTCGGAGATGGTGCGCCAGTTCGTCAGCAGCCCACCGAGCCAGCGGTGGTTGACGTAGGGCATGTTGACCCGCTTGGCCTGCTCTTCGACTGCCCCCTGGCTCTGCTTCTTCGTGCCGACGAAGAGCATCGAGCCGCCGCGCTCGGCGAGGTTGCGGGCGAAGTCGTGAGCCTCTTCCAGCAACTGGAGCGTCTGCTGCAGGTCGATGATGTAGATGCCGCCCCGCTCCGTGAAGATGAAGCGGCGCATCTTTGGGTTCCAGCGCCGCGTCTGGTGGCCGAAATGAACCCCGGCCTCCAGCAGCTCGCGCATCGTGACGACGGACATCGGGATCAGGTCCCCTTTCTGGTTGGTTGTGACTGCTGCCGGCGGGCCTGGCTGGAACCGGCATCCGTCGAACGCCGGCACCGCCACCCAGGTCGATCCGCCGGGTCGGGTGCGAAAACCGCTGCATTCTAGCGGCTAGTGCCCCTTCCAGTAATGCCGTCTAGCTTCTGGGTCGCGAGCACCAAGCCCAGAGGCCGCACTCGACCGAAGCAAGGCTGGACTGCCTTGCCGAGGGAGAGGATGGACTCTGGCGCCGTGTGATCGCGGGCCAGAAGCAGGCTTGTATGGCTGGAAGGGGCACTAGCACTCGGCCCGGGCCCGTGCGAGCGCAGCGGCCAGATCCCCCGGCAGCGGAGACTCCACGTCGATCACGTGCTCGGTGAAGGGATGACGGAAGGCGAGCCGGCCGGCATGCAGGAACTGGCGTCCGAGCCCGAGCTCGTGCGGACGCCCGTACACCGGGTCGCCCGCCACGGGCAGGCCGATCGCGGCGAGGTGCACGCGGATCTGGTGCGTGCGGCCCGTCTCGAGCTTCACGTCGAGGAACGTGTGTCGCGCCAGCAGCTCGCGCACCTCGAAGTGCGTCACGGCGTCGCGTGGCGTGTCCGTGTCGAGGGAGTGCCGCAGCGGGTCGCGGCGGTCGCGTCCGATCGGCGCCTCGATCCGCCCGCTGCGCGAGCGCGGCCGGCCGACCGCCAGGGCGAGGTAGTGACGCTCGAGGGCGCGGTCGCGGACGAGCTGCTGCAGCCTCTCGTGGGCTTCCTGCGAGCGGGCGACGACCATGAGCCCTGAGGTGTCGCGGTCGAGGCGGTGCACGATGCCGGGTCGATCGTCTTCGCCGCCGGCGGCGTCGAGTGCCAGCAGGCCGTGCGCGAGCGTGCCGGTCTCGTGCCCCGCCGCCGGATGCACCACGATCCCCGCGGGCTTGTCGACGACGATCAAGTGCTCGTCCTCGTACGCCAGGCGGAGGTGCATCTGCTCGGGCTCGAGCCCCGGCTCCCTTCGCTCCGGCGGCTCGAACTGGAGCTCCTCGCCGCCCGTGAGCCGTCGGCTCTTGGTGACGGCGCGCCCGTCGAGCAGCACGTCGCCGGCCTCGATCAGCCGCTCGGCGGCGCCGCGCGACCCGACCTCGGGCAGGGACGCGAGGTAACGGTCGAGCCGCTCGCCCGCGGCCTCGTCAGGAACGCGTTGCTTCACGCACGCGTCGAGGACGACCGCACAGGCAAAGCCTGCGCGGTCTCCAGGCGACATCGCAAACGCTGTCGCCGGCCGGCTCGCTGCACTAGTCCGCCCGTCGGATGGGAGATGCGGCGACTCGCCGCTGCGTTGCCGCTTTCCGGTCCGAGGCCACGAGCGCAAGCAGCAGAGCCGCGACGCCGACGACGATGAAAGTGTCGGCGAGATTGAACGCGGGCCAGTACTTGAAGTCGAGGAAGTCCGTGACATGGCCGAGACGGACGCGGTCGATCAGGTTCGAGACGCTGCCGCCGATCACCAGCCCGAGCGCGACCGGCAAGACCGGGTGCCGTGACCCCGAGCGCGCGAAGAAGTACAGCATCCACGCAACCGCAAGGCTTGTCAGGAGGATGACGATCGCGGTCGCGCTCGCGAAGAGCCCGAAGGCGATGCCGGAGTTGGTCACGTGGTGGATGGAGAACGCGCCGGCGACGTGGGCCTCGTCGCCCAGGTCGAGGCGGCTCGTCACGATCCACTTCGTCAACTGGTCCGCCCCGAGCGCCGCGAACGCGACCGAGCCCAGGCTCAGCCACTGCGGCCAACTCGCGCCCATTTGGCGCTCCGCAACGGAGAACGGCGTCAGCCCGTCCGTGGTCGAGCCGACGCGGATGTCGGCGGGGCGGATCGTCACCCGTTCGGTCAACGGCGCTCCCGGTCGCGCTGGCAGTCGATGCACAGCGTCGCCCAGGGCAGCGCCTCGAGGCGTTCTTCCGGAATCTGCTTGCCACAGTTGGTGCAGATCCCGTACGTCCCCGCTTCGATGCGCTTCAGCGCAGCGTCGATTTCCGCGAGGAGGTGCTCCGCGTTCTCCTCGAGCGTGTAGTCGAGCTCGCGGTCGTAGGTCTCGGTGGCGGTGTCGGCCAAGTGGTTGTCGTACGCCGTCTCCTCGCCTGCGTCCTCGGACAGCGTGCCGGCAGTCTCCTCGTGGAGGTTCTGCAACGCGGCTTCCACGCGCGCCCGCTCCTCGAGCAGCGCTTCCCGAAAACGATCCGTGTCGATGGCGCTCACGCGAGCCGCTCCTTTCCCGCGGCAGATGAGAGACGCCGCTCGATCTGAGTCGGGCCGAGACCCGCCAGCTGGACGATCTTGTCCCGCGTGCCGTGTCCCGAAACGAGCGTCACCGCGTCGCGGGGCACGGACAGCGCCTCCGCCAGCAGCCGGACAACTGCGTCGTTCGCGCGGCCGCCCTCCGCCGGCGCGGCGACGCGCACCTTCCATCCGTCCCCGTGCGGACCGACGACCCCGGCGCGCTTCGCACCCGGGGACACGCGCAGGTGCAGGCGCGTCGAAACCGCTTCCATGCAGGGAGTCTAGCCTCCTACGCCGCCTCGGCTTCGGTGTCTCGGGCCGGTTCCTCGTCGACGAGCGCAAGCGCCGAGCGAAGGACCGACTTCAGGCGGCGCACCTCCGTGAGGAGCCGGTCGTGGTCGCCCCTCGCGGTCCGGGTGATCGCCCTGGCCTCCGTCCGGGCCTCCTCGACGATGAGCTCCGCCTCCTTGCGCGCCTGCTCCTTGAGCGTGACGGCCGCACGCTCCGCGGAGATCAGCGTCGTGCGCAGGAGGCCCTCGAGCTCGCGGAAACGGACGAGGTCGCCTTCGACCTGCTCGACCTTGTCGAGCAGGTCGGCGCGTTCGCGCCAGACGTCCTCGAAGCTCGCTGCGATCTCATCCAGCAGGGCGTCGACTGCCACCCTCTTGTAGCCGCCGACAATGCTCTTCTCGGGCTTCAGATGTCTGATCTCGACTGGTGTGAGCGTCATGGTCTCCCCTTTCAGTGGAGACGGCTGAGGATGTTCGTCAGGACCGCCAGGAGGATGTAGAGAAAGGCGACGCCGACCACCGGTGAGAGGTCGAGCGGGCCGAACGCCGGCAGGATCCGTCGCCAGAGCCGCAGGTACGGATCGCACACGTCGTAGAGGAACCGCTGGATTCGGTTCAGCCACGTCGAGTACGGCAAACGCACCCACGACGTGATCACGTACGCGAGGATCAGCAGCGAGTAGACGGTGATAAAAACCTGCACGAAGCTGACGACGTTGTCGACAGCGTCGTAGAGCAAGCCGAGCATGGCACCGCCGGCCATCTCTCTCAATTCGGCGCCCGGCCCCGTGTTCCTACGCCTGGTTGAAGAAGCCGCCGCGCTCGAGCAGGCGGGCGCGCTCCTCCGCCGACACCTCGACGTTGCGCGGCGTCAGGAGGAAGACCTTGTCGGCGACGCGTTGCATACCGCCGTCGAGCGCATAGGTCAGCCCGCTGGCGAAGTCGATCAGGCGCTTGCTCAGGTCCTGGTCGGAGCTCTGCAGGTTGAGGATGACCGGAATCGACTCCTTGAACTTGTCGGCGATCTGCTGCGCGTCGTTGAAGCTGCGCGGGACGACGAGGTGAACGCGGACCGAAGCCGGTGATGGAACGGCTGCCACCCGCGGCCGCAGCACCGCCGTCCGTTCGTCGGCGGGCGCGGGATCGGTCCAGTCGTCGAACTCGCGCTCCCGCCGGCGGGGAGCGAGCCGGCGGACGTTCGGGCGTTCCGAGTAGCTGCGCTGCAGGTCCTCGTCCGTGACGTAGGCGTCCTCGTCCCAGTCCTCCTCCTCGGCGATGCCGAAGTAGACGAGCGTCTTGTTCCACACGTCGGCGAAGCCCATTTCGCGCGAAATGTTACTCCCCGTACAGGACCCCGCCCACGCGGACGAGCGTGGCACCCTCCTCGGCGGCGACGCGGTAGTCCTGGCTCGTGCCCATGGACAGCTCTCGCAAGCCGTGCGTCTGCGCGAGCTCGCGCAGGCGCCGGAAGTAGGGGCGCGAGCCCTCCGGATCCGCCGCGGGAGGCGGCATGGTCATCAACCCGCGCACGTCTCGGTAGAGCTCGAGAAACCGGGAGAGCTCCTCGGGTGCGACGCCCGACTTCGACGCCTCGCCCGCGAGGTTGACCTCGACGAGCGCAGGGACCTTCAGCCGGGCCGCCGCCGATTCGGAGTCGAGCGAGTGCACGAGCTCGCAGATCCGGTTGACCACCTTCGCCTTGTTCGACTGCAGGTGGCCGATGAAGTGCCAGCGGAACGCGTCGCCGTACTCGGCGTGCTTGCGCTCGAGATCCTGCGCGCGGTTCTCGCCGACCACCTCGACGCCGGCCTCCGCCAGCACGCCCATGTCGGGGACACTGATGTACTTCGTGGCCGCCACGACCGTGACGCCGTCGCCGACCTCGGCACGGATGCATTCGTAGTTCGCGCGGACCGACTCAGGTGACGTAGCCGATCACTCCCTGGCGGCCGGTGACGGGTCCGTCTCGCCGATGCGAGAAGAAACGCTCGGCATCGCAGGCGGTGCACAGGTCCAGGCGTTCGACGGACTGCACGCCCGCGTCGCGCAGGACTCGCTCGGCGGCGGTCCACAGGTCGAGGTTGCGTCCGGCCATGACGCCCTTGCCGAAGCGTTCGCGGTACGCGTCGGCGATGTCGTCGCCCACTTCGTAGCAGCATGGTCCGATGCCCGGGCCGATCACCGCAGCCAGCGGACCGCCCACGCTCTGGGCGCCCGCCTCCACGATGCCCTCGAGCAGGCCGAGCCTGCCCGCGTGCAGCAGCGCGAGCGCAGGCTTGCCGTTCGTGCGTGCCAGGACGATCGGCAGGCAGTCGGCCGTGAAGGCGAGCATCGGCAGGCGGGACTCGTCCGTCCAGAGGCCGTCTCCTTCCGTGGTTCGCCGCCCGGCCTCGGCTCGGTGGACCGTGGCCGCGTGGACCTGCCGGTTCAGCGCGAGCCGTTCCGTCTCGACGCCGAGCGCCCCGCATAGGCGGCGCCGGTTCTCGTCGACGTTCTCCGGCTCGTCGCGCGTGCTTCGACCGAGGTTCAGCGATTCGTACGGACCCGCGCTCACCCCGCCCCGGCGAGTCGAGAACGCGACCGCGTACGGCCCCGGCGCATCCCATCGAAGCAGCGGCAGGCTCATGCGAGTTGGGCGCGTGCCCGGTCGAGCAGCTGGTCGCGGGTGTTCAGCGCGGGCTCCTCGACGACGGCGTCGAGGAGCGCTTCGAGCGCGCGGCCGAGCGCAGGACCCTCCTCGTAGCCCAGCTCGATCAGGTCGGAACCGTCGACGGCGAGGTCGCTGAGACGGTGCGGCTGGGTCCGTTCTTGCTCGAGCAGCCTCCGGAGCCGGGCCACGGCCGCGAGCTCCTCGTCGGAGACCTGCTTCCCGCGAAGGTCGGCCTCCTTGTGCGCGACGAGGTCGAACGCAAGCATGTCCCCGTGCTCCCTGAGGAAGCGCCGGGCATGGAGCTCGTCCACCACGTCGAGGGGGAACGCGTGCGCGCGCACGAGCCGGGTCACGTACGTGCGCAGACGCGTCGGGTAGCGCAGGCGGCGCATCGCCTCTGCCGCGAGCCGCGCCCCGCGCTCCGCGTGCTTGCCGTTCGCCCGAGGCTTGCCCACGTCGTGGAAGAGCGCTCCAAGGCGAACCGCCAGCGGCGCGCCGGCGTCGGCGGCTGCCTGCACGACCTCGAAGATGTGCTCGTCGAGGGGCAGGTGCTGCCTGTCGCTGCGCTGCTCGAACCCGACTGCCTGCTCGAACTCGGGCAGCAGCGCGGTCAGGACTCCCGTGTCTCGTGCGAGGCGTAACGCACGCGCGGGCTCCCGGCCGAGCAAAAGCTTGGAGAGCTCGCCGAGCCCGTCCGCGTGCAGACCGCCGCCCACGCGCTCGCCCGAGACGAGGCGCACGCTCGACGCCTCCTCGCGCATCTGCTCCAGCGTCTCCGCGGACGGCTCCAAGCCGAGCTGCGAGACGAGCCGCAGCCCACGGACGATCCGCAGCGGGTCTTCGGCGAAGCTGCGCGGACGAACGGTCCGGAGGACTCGGTTTCTCAGATCCTCGGCCCCGCCGAAGGGGTCGACGATCTCGCCCGTGTCGAGCCGCCGCGCCAGCGCGTTCACGGTGAAGTCGCGGCGTCCCATGTCGTCCTCGATCGAGAGACCGGGATCGGCGACGATCTCGAAGTCGTGCCGCCCCGGTCCGGTGCTGCGCTCGGCGCGCGGGGGCGCGAACTCGATGCCGGCCGGCGCGAGCGCGCGGAGCGCTCTGTCGGTCGGATAGAGACGCGCGCCGACGCGCCGCCCGCCCACCTCGAGTTCCTCCACCCGCCCGTGCGGAGCGAGCGCGGCGTGCAGCCCCTCGTAGTCCACTCCGGGCACGACGAAGTCCGCGTCCTTCGACTCGAGCCCGATGAGCTCGTCCCGAACCGCGCCGCCCACGAGGTACGCGTCGAGGCCGAGCGCACGCACGAAGTCCTCGATCGCGTTGTTCACGGCGCTGTCAGGCCAGGGCGATCGCTTCGATCTCGACGAGGAGCCCGGGCGGAAGCCTCGAGACCTCGAACGTCGACCGCGCGGGAGGCTGGCTCCCGACGTGCTTCGCGTACACCTCGTTCATACCCTGAAAGTCGTCGAGGTTCGTCAGGAAGACGGTTGTCTTCACGAGCTTGTCCATGCTGCTGCCCGCGGCCTCGAGAATGGCACGCAGGTTCGTGAGCGTCTGCTCGGTCTGCTCGCCGATCGAGTCGCTCACCGGCGCCGGGTCGTCCGGTGAGATGCCGACCTGGCCGGCGACGAACACGAACCCGTTTGCCTTGATCGCCTGCGAGTAAGGCGCCCCCTGGAACGGGGCGGGTGCCGCTTCCGTGCGTACGACCTCTTTCATCAGACCTCCCTTCTGCGCGGGCGGCATGCCTGTGCGAGGGCGACGCCGAGCGCCTTGAAGATCGCCTCGAGCACGTGCTGCGTGTCGCGGCCTTCCACGAGCCGGACATGAAGGGTCAGCCCCGCGTTCTGGGCAAGCTCCTCGAGAAACCGTGCGGCGAGGTCCCCTGCGAGTCCTGCGATGCGCGCCTCGGACAGATCGACGTTCGAGACGAGGAGTGGCCGTCCTGAAGCCTCGAGCGCCACGTGGGCGAGCGCCTCGTCGGCCGGGACGACGGCCGAGCCGTGACCTCGCGCACCCTCTTCGCGCAACGGCTCCCGCAGCACCTCTCCCAGCGAGCGGGCCGCCGCGGTGATCTCGACCTCTGCCGAGCCCGGCTCGACCTCGAGGGCCAGGTCGAACGACGCGTAGACGGCGAGCGCGGCGAGCAGATGGTCGAGAACCGGCACGCCGGTGGCGACGTTCGTCTCTCCCCGTCCGGCGACGTTCACGCGCGCGCTCGCGCGTCCCTGTCCGGTCGCCGCCATGGCTCGGAGCGTACCGCCTGTCCTAGGCGTCGACGCGCTCGATCTGCGCGCCGAGCGCGCGCAACCGCTCGTCGATCCGCTCGTACCCCTTGTCGATCTGGTAGACGGCTCCGATCGTCGAGGAGCCCTCGGCACAGAGGCCCGCCAGCAGCATCGCCATGCCGGCTCGGATGTCCGGGCTCTCCATGCGCTGGCCGCGCAGCTTCGACGGGCCCGTGATCACCGCCCGGTGCGGATCGCACAGGATGATCCGCGCGCCCATGCCGACGAGCTTGTCGGTGAAGAACAGCCGGTTCTCGAACATCTTCTCGAACATGAGGATCGTTCCGGCCGACTGCGTTGCGACGGTGAGCGCAACCGACGTCAGGTCGGACGGGAAGGCGGGCCACGGGCCGTCCTCGATCTTGGGCACGTGCCCACCGAGGTCGTCCTGCACGACGAGCTCCTGCCTCGGCGGCACGCGCACGGTCCCCTCCCCGAGCTCGACCTGTACGCCGAATTTCTCGAACCCGTTCAGGATCGAGACGAGATCGGCTCGCCTCACCCCGTCGATCGTGATGTCGCCGCCGGTGATCGCCGCCAGGCCGATGAAGCTGCCGACCTCGATGTGGTCCGGCCCGATCTCCCACTCACCGCCGCCGAGCGAGTCCACTCCCTTGATGCGGAGGACGTTCGACTCGATGCCTTCGATCTGGGCGCCGAGCGATACGAGGAACCGGCAGACGTCCTGGACGTGCGGCTCGCAGGCCGCATTGCCGATCACCGTCTCGCCGGGCGTCAGAGTCGCGGCCATGACGGCGTTCTCCGTCGCCATCACGCTCGCCTCGTCGAGAAAGATGTGCTGTCCGTGCAGTGCGCCGCCGCGCATCTCGTACCGGCGGCCCACGTCGATCTGCGCACCGAGCTCACGGAAGGCGTGGATGTGCGGGTCGAGGCGCCTGCGGCCGATCACGTCGCCGCCGGGCGGCGGCGCGCTCACGCTGCCGGCGCGCGCCAGCAGCGGCCCGGCGAGCAAGAACGAGGCGCGCATGCGGCTGCAGAGCTCCTCGTCGAGCTCGTGCTTGGAGATCTCCGCGGCGTGGATCTGCACGTCGTTCGGCCCGATCCACTCGACCTCGGCTCCGACGTCGCCCAGCAGGTCGATCATCGTCTCGACGTCGACGATCCGCGGCACGTTGTGGAGGACGACCGGCTCGGAGGTGAGCAGGCAGGCGGCGAGGATCGGCAGCGCGCCGTTCTTGTTTCCGGCCGCGCGGATTCGCCCTTGCAGTGGGCGGCCGCCCTCGATCACGAAGCACTCGGCCGCCCGGCCGATGACCGCGGTCTGGGACATCGCGGTAGCCTACCCCCGTCGTGAATCCCACACGAGAACGCGCCTGGGAGACGCTCACGGAGTACACGAAGAGCGAGGCACTGCTCCGCCACGCCCTGGCCGTCGAGGCGTCGACGGCCTGGTATGCGCGTCTCTTCGGCGAAGACGAAGAGCTCTGGCGCGTCGTCGCGCTGCTCCACGACTTCGACTACGAGATCCATCCCACCCTCGACCAGCATCCTCAGGACGGCGCGCCGATCCTGCGCGAGCAGGGCTATCCCGAGGAGGTGATCGAGGCCGTCCTCTCGCACGCGGAGCACCTGCAGCTGCCGCGCGACACGCCGCTGAAGAAGACGCTCTTCGCCTGTGACGAGCTCTCGGGCTTCGTCCACGCGTGCGGGCTCGTTCGTCCGACGGGACTCGACGGGCTCGAGCCCAAGTCGGTGAAGAAGAAGCTCAGGCAGCCGTCGTTCGCTGCCGGCGTGCATCGGGACGAGGTCTACGCCGGCGCCGAAGGGCTCGGGATCGAGCTGGACGACCACATCCGCAACGTCGTCGAGGCGCTGCAACCGATCGCGCAGCAGCTCGGCCTGCGCACTGCGGAGACGGCTGAGGCGAGTCGATGAGCCCGCAGCTCGACTTCTTCGGCGTCGTCGTGAGCGACATGGCCCGCTCGGTTGCCTTCTACCGCAAGCTCGGCCTCGAGTTCCCCCACGGGGCGGAGAACGAGCAGCACGTCGAGGCGCCGCTGCCGGGCGGGATGCGCTACGCCCTCGACACCGAAGACGTCCTGCGCAGCTTCGACCCGGAGTGGAAGCGTCCGACCGACGGTCACGCGAGCGGCGGTGCGTTCCGCTGCGAGTCGCCCGCAGAGGTGGACAGCGTGTATCGCGAGCTGCTCGCTGCAGGCGGGACGCCGCACAAGGAGCCCTGGGACGCCTTCTGGGGCCAGCGCTACGCGCAGCTGCGCGACCCGGACGGAACGGTGCTCGACCTGTACGCGCCTCTGCCCGAACGCTAGAGCGCCGCGACGAGGCGTTCGATGTCGTCGTCGCTCGTCCACCAGCCGCACGAGGCACGCAGCCACCCGGTCCCGGGCAGATCCCGCACGATCACACCTGCGTCGTAGAGCCGGGCGGCGTGCTCTGCCGCGTCCCCCGGCGGCGCGACGAACGAGACGAGCGTCGCGGTTCCGTCCCCGATCACCTCGAACCGCTCGCGCAGCGCCGCACGGCAGCGCTCGGCCATCTCCGCCGCGCGTTCGAAGCGCCAGTCCGGTGCATTGCGGAGCGCGGCCTCGAGGCCGGCGAGGGCCGGAGTCGCGAGCCAGCCGGAGTCGAACCGCCCCGCCGCTTCGGCGGGGACGAAGGCGCCGTTCTGCTCGATCGAGCGCTGCGCGAAGTAGCTCGGAATCCTGACCTGAAGCGCGTCCGGGTCCCGGACGTAGAGCGCACCCAACGGCTCGGGGCCGCAGAGCCACTTCTGGCACGACACCGTGTAGTAGTCGAGCTCGCCCACCTCGGCCGGTATCGCGCCGACCGACTGCGCGCCGTCGACCAGCATGGGCAGACCGCTCTCTCGTTTGAGCTCGTGTACGGGCATCACCTGCCCCGTCGTCCAGAGCACGTGCGAGAGCGCCAGCAAGCGCGTTCGCGCCGTGATGCAGGAGAGGATCGTCTCGAGCGCCCGCACCGTCGGCTTGCCCGCCACGTCGGCGACACGTACCTGAACGCCCGACACGTTCAGCGGCAGAAGGAGACCGGGATGCTCGGAGTCGGTCGTGACGACCTCGTCGTGCGGTCCGAGCTCGAGCCCCGCGAGGACGATGTTGCAGCCGTCGGTCGTCGAGCTCGTCAGCGCGACATGCTCCGGCGTCGTGCCGACGAGCGTGGCGAGCTCCGAGCGCACGCTTCCGCGCAGCGCAACCACGCTTTCGAACCAGCGCTTCCCGCCGCGGCCCGAGTCCTGGTCGAAGCGGAGCCGCTCCTCGGTCGCGGCGAGCGTCGCCCGCGAGAGCGGTCCGAGCGTGCCGGCGTTGAGGTAGGCGAATCGCTCCAGCACGGGGAACTGCGAACGAGCCTCCTCGACGTTCACACGACCTCCCGCTCGACAGGCGCATGGTCAGAGAGCAGCCGCCCCTCGTGACGGCGGTGCTCCTCGGGCCACCGGCGCGGCTCGGTTGCGTCGAGGTCACGCACGAGGACGTGGTCGATTCCCGTGGGCGTGGGTCCGCGAAAGCCCCACTCCTCGCCCGTGAGCTCGGCCAGCGTGCGCGAGTTGCGCACGCTGAGATTGAAGTCGCCACAGAGCAGCACCGGCTCGCGCGGCTGCGCGAAGCCGTCGACGAAGACCGCTGCCCGCAGCAGCTCCGCATCCGGCACACGCTTGTCCGGGAAGCTCGTCGCATGGAGGTTGCCGACGACAAGCGTCTGGTCGCCGCGCTGGAGGCGCACCGCCTGGCACACACGCCGCTCCTTCGCCCAGGCGAGCCTCTGGCGCAGGTCGAGCCCGAGCCGGCGCGCCTGTGCGCGCCGGAAGCGGAAGGGGTTCAGCGTGAGCTGCCGCACTTCGAGAACGCGGAGGCCGCGCGCCAGCAGGATGGCGTTCGCCTGGCCGCCGAAGGCGGAGCGGAAGAGGCCGGGGTTCAGCTCGGTGACGGCCCGGCCGAGCCGCACGCTCAAGATGCTCGGCCGCCGTGCCACGGCGCCGACCGCGGTCATGCCGCTCCACTCTTCGAGCTCAGGGAGCACCCAGACGGGCAGCTCCTGCAGGCAGAGCACGCCTGGGCTGTCTGCGCACGCCAGCCGCACCATGTGCTCGAGGAACTCCTTCCGCCCGGGCGGCCGCGTGTTCCCGTGGAAGAGATTCCAGGTCCGAACAAGCAGGCGCTCTACTGTACTCACCCATGCGCGTCGTCATCGCGGATCCGCCAGCCTTCACGCCTGCCTACGACCACGAGCTGGCGGCCGCGCTCGCCCGCCACGGTGTGGACGTGGAGCTCGTCACCTCGCGCTTCCGCTTCGGTGAGACGCCCGAGCCGGCGGGGTACCGGCGCAGCGAGCTCTTCTACCCGCTCTCGTCGAGATTGTTTCGCCGCTCGCCGCTGCGCATTCCGCTGAAGGTCGTCGAGCACCTTCCCGGCAGCGCGGCACTGGCGCTGCGCCGTCCGGACGTCCTCCACCTGCAGTGGCTCGCTGCACCGGAGCTCGACCGCTTCCTGCTGCGGTCGGCGCGACCGTTGGTGTTCACGGCCCACGACCTGCTGCCGCGCCGCACTGCGCGCAGGAGCTCCCTCTGGCGCAAGCTCCTGCGGCGCTTCGACCGCATCGTCGTCCACAGCGAACGTGGGCGGGCGAGCCTGGCCGAGCTCGGCGTGGAGGCGACCGTCATTCCGCACCCGGTGTTCCCGAGTGACCCGCCGCGCGGCGACGACGGCCGCACGCTGCTCTGCCTGGGCACGATCCGCCCGTACAAGGGCCTGGGCGACGCGATCGCCGCGACGAAACGCATCGACGGGGCGCGCCTGCTCGTGGCCGGAGATCCGGTCGAGCCCGTGAACGGTTACCGCTCGGCCGCCGGCGAGCTCGCTGAGTGGCGGCTCGGCTACCTCGCGCCAGCCGAGCTGGAGCGGGCTCTCGGCGACGCCACGGTCGCGCTCTTTCCCTACCGGCCCGAGCTCGACCAGAGCGGCGCTCTCATGCAGACGCTCGGCGCCGGCGTTCCTGCGGTGGCGTACGACGTCGGCGGACTCGCCGAGCCGATCGAGCGCTTCGGTGCGGGGCGAGTCGTTCCCGCGGGCGACGTCGAGGCGCTCTCGGCTGCGGCAGAGGAGCTGCTCGACGATCCGGCGGCGCTCGAGGCCGCCCGCGCCGGTGCGGGCCGTGCACGCGCCGAGCTCACCTGGGACGCGGCCGCGGAGGCGCACCTCAGGCTCTACCGCGAGCTCGCGTGAGACTGAGGCGCAGCCGTTTCGCCGACGTGGTCGAGCGCCAGCTCGACCTGTTCGAGCGCGAGCACCGCGGCCTGATCGACGACTGCGTCGAGGCCGAGCGCGCGTACGACCGCGCCGAGCGGGACGAGGCCGAAGAGCGCTACGGCGACTACGTCGATCTCGTCGAGACGGGGACCGAGGCCCTGGCCGACCTGCGGGACAACTTCGCCGGGACGCTCGCGGAGGACGCGGCGGAGGAGTACGAGCGCGAGTTCAACCGGGCCGTGGCGCGCCGCTTCCGCCGCTTCGCGCTCGAGATCGAAGACCGCTGAAGCTCGAGGACGACGGCCTCATCGGCGACCTGCAGACCGCTTCGCCGTTCCTGGTCTTGTGTCTGTCGGCACGACCCCCTACGATGAGGTGGGTCGTCAACTCTCCGAGGAGGACAATTCATGTGCAAGCGCTTCACGCTGGCGCTCGGGGTCGCGGTTCTGACTGCGTCAGTGCTCGTCTCCTCCGCGGCCGCAAACCATTCCTGGGGCGGATACCACTGGGCCCGCACCTCGAATCCGTTCACGGTCAAGCTCGGCAACAACCTCACCGGGGTTTGGCCCGCGTACCTCAACACGACATCGAGTGACTGGTCGCGGTCGACCGTTCTCGACACGACGGTGGTCGCGGGTCAGTCCAAGGGTCGCTGCCGCGCAACCGCTGGTCGCGACGAGATCTGCAACGGCACGTACGGCAGCAACGGCTGGCTGGGCGTCGCGACGATCTGGCTCGAGAGCGGAAGCCTGCACATCACGCAGGGGACCGTGAAGGTCAACGACACCTACTTCAACACGCCCACGTACAACACGACCCCGTGGCGGAATCTCGTGATGTGCCAGGAGGTCGGGCACACGTTCGGTCTCGACCATCAGGACGAGAACTTCTCCAACACGAACCTCGGCACCTGCATGGATTACACGAGCAACCCCACTGGTCCACCCGACAACGAGCATCCGAACCAGCACGACTACGACGAGCTCGTCACGATCTACACACATCTCGACAACCACACGACGGTCGGCGCAGCCGCCCCGGCAAGCCAGGCGCAGTCCGACAACGCAGCCCCGATCGCGGTCACGCGGAGTGATCGGATCAGCGACTCGACCATCGTCGAGAGCTTCGCGGACGGCTCGCGCCGGATCACCCACATCACGTGGGCGATTCCGGGCACGATGCGTTGAGCTAGCGATGACCGAAGTGGTGGGCGCCGGGAAGGCTGGCGCCCACCTCGGTCTCCTGTGAGACGTGCCGGGCAAGCGGCCCAAGCGTCTCGAGCGAGCGGACGAGCACGTTCTGGTTGCGCTCGATCCGCTCGAAGCGGCCGCGGGCGAGGATGAGCGGCTCGCCGCGCACGATCGCGCGGTGCCGGTCGTAGACGGACGGCGGCACGATCAGGTTGACCGCGCCGAACTCGTCCTCGATCAACATGAAGACGACGCCGTTCGCGGTCGCAGGCCGCTGGCGCGCGACCGCCATTCCCGCGACCGTCACCTGGGTCCGGTCCGGCGCGCGCTCGAGCTCGCGCGACGAGAGGACATCCGGCGGCAGGTGCGGTCGCAGCAGCTCGAGGGGGTGCACCCCGACCGAGAGGTTCGTCGTGCGGTAGTCCGCGAGCATGCGCTCCCAGACCGTCGGCTCGGGCAGGTCGGGCGTGGCTGCGGTCGGCTCGAGCGGCAGCGCGAGCTGCTTCTCCTCGCCGCCGGAGCCGGGCACGCTCTGGGAGCGCGGCACGAGTCCCAGCTGCCAGAGCAGCTGACGACGCGGCAGCCCGAAGCAGTCGCAGGCACCTGAAACGACGAGCGTCTCGAGACCGTGCTCCGACAGCTGCGTGCGCTGAGCGAGGTCACGCACGCTTCGAAAGGGTCCGCCCTGCTCGCGTTCCCCGGCGACCGCCTTTGCCTCCTCCTCGCCGATGCCGTTGACGTAGTCGATGCCGATGCGAACGGCGTGGCCTTCGATCCTGCACTTCGCGCCGCTGGCATTGACGTCGGGAGGAAGCGTCTCGACTCCGCGCCGCTGGCCGTCCCGGACGAGCGTCGCCGGCGGATAGAAGCCCATCGGCTGCGCATTGAGGAGCGCGCAGAGGAACTCGGCCGGATGGTGATGCCGCAGCCAGGCCGACTGATACGCGAGCAGCCCGAAAGCGGCCGCATGCGACTTGGGGAAGCCGAAGCCCGAGAAACCGACGAGCTTGTCGTAGACCAGGTCGGCGGTCTTCGCGTCGACCCCTTGCCGCAGCGCGCCTGCGACGAAGCGCTCGCGGTACGCCTCGAGTGCGTCATGGGAGCGCTTGCGGCTCATCGCACGGCGCAGCCCTTCGGCCTCCCCCACGCTGAAGCCTGCGAGCGCGATCGCCACCTCGAGCACCTGGTCCTGGAACACGACCACGCCGAGCGTCGAGTGCAGACACTCTGCGAGCAGCGGATGGTCGACCGGCGGAACAAAGGCCGGATCCTCGCGGAGCTTCTGGCGATGTTCGATGTACGGATGGACGGCCTTGCCCTGGATCGGCCCCGGTCGCACCAGCGCCACCTGCACGGTGAGGTCGTCGAGGTTCTCCGGCCGTGTGCGTAGCAGGCTCTGCATCTGCGCGCGGCTCTCGATTTGAAAGTCGCCGACCGTGTCGGCGCGCTGGATCTCCTCGTAGACCGCCTGGTCGTCGAGCGGGATCCGCGACAGGTCGATGGGCTCCCCTTTCAGCCGCGCGATCTGGTCGACACAGTCCTCGACCGCCGACAGCATCCCGAGCCCGAGCAGGTCGATCTTCAGGAAGCCGGCGTCGGCGCACGAGTCCTTGTCCCACTGGCACATCTGTCTCCCTGCCATCGCGGCCGGCTGGACGGGGACGAGCTCGACGAGCGGACGGGACGAGATCACCATCCCGCCCGGATGCTGGGAGATGTGGCGCGGCAGCCCGGCGATCTCGTGGCACAGGTCGCCGAAGGCGCGCCAGCGCGGCGAGAGCAGCTTGCGGTCCGCGTCCGGCAGGAGCTGCAGCTCTTCGGCGACGCGTTTGGCGTTCCAGCCTTCCGAGACGCGGGCGATGCGCTCGAGCTCCGCATACGGCAGGCCGAGCGCCTTGCCGACGTCGCGGATCGCGCCGCGCGAGCGATACGTCGCGAAGGACGCGACGAGCGCCGCATGCTCGCGGCCATAGCGATCGGTCACCGCGACGATGAGCTTCTCCCGGATGTCGCGGGGGAAGTCGAGGTCGATGTCGGGCACCGAGTCCAGCTCGCGGTTGAGGAAACGGCCCAGCGAGAGCTCGGCGCCGACGGGGTCGACGTGCGAGAGACCGGTCAGGTAGCAGACGAGCGAGCCGACCGACGAGCCGCGCCCGCGTCCCGGCGGCAGCGCCTGCCTGGGCGAGTCGTGCCCACGCACCTCGAGCGCACACGCCCGAGCGAGCTCGAGGACGTCCCAGTGGAGGAGGAAGAAACCGGCGAGACCGAGCTCCTCGATCAGCTGGAGCTCCTCCTCCAGCCTGGCCCGAGCTTCGCGGCGAAGGCGATGACCCCGCGGATAGCGATCTTCGAAACTGCGGCTGCAGACGCGCGCGAGCTGAACGATCGCGGGCTCGGGACTGTCGGAGAAGTCCGGGTAGCGGTAGCCGAGCTCTTCGGTGAGGTCGAACTGCAGGCGCTCGGCCAGCTCCACTGTGCGTGCGACGGCCGCGCGGTCCTCGGGAAAGCGCTCCACCATCTCCGCCGGCGAGAGCAGGACGCACTCGTGGTTTCCACGCCGCTCGGCCTCGCAGCCGTCGAGCGAGCTGCGGTGGCGAACCGCGACGAGAACGTCCTGGAGCGGTGCCCGCCGCGGATGGTGCGCGTGCACGTCGCCGGTGACGATCGTGCGCACGCCGAGGGTCTCGGCCAGGTCGCGCAGGCGCGCGTTGCGCAGGGCATCGCCACGCTCGTAGGGACGCTGGAGCTCGACGAAGAAACGGTCGGGGCCGAAGACGCGCGCGAGCCGGGCAGCAGCATTGGGGTTGCGCACGGCGAGACCGTGCCGAGCGCAGCCGGAGAGGCAGACGAGCCCCTCGTTCAGCTCCTCGAGCAGGTGTTGGTCGAGCGCGGGGTCCGCCGGCGGTTGCGACTCCCTTCCTGCCGGGCGTGTGTGCGCGTGTGCCGCGGTGATCAGCCGGCAGAGGTTCGCGTACCCCTTGGCCGTCTCGACGAGAACGATCACGTGCGAGCGATCCGCGAGCGTCAGCTCGGCGCCGGTGATGGGACGCACGCCGAAGTGCTTCGCCGCATGGGCGAACTCGAGCGAGCCGTAGACCCCGTCGTGGTCGGTGAGCGCTAGTGCCGGATACCCGAGGTCGGCGGCGCTGACGGCGAGCTCTTCCGGCAGCGACGCCCCGTCGAGGAACGAGTACGACGAATGAGCGTGCAGCTCGACGTACGGAACCTTGGCGGCGCGCTCACGCCGTGCGCGTGCAGCCGGCGCCCGGCTCGAGGCGCTACCCGTCAGAGGAAAGCGCTCCGTCATACTCGCCCGGAATGGACGCAGTCGTGCTCAGACCGGGCGAGGGGGAAGCGCTCTTCGGCGGCAGGATCGTGCTCAAGGCCGACTTCGACCAGCTCTCCGTCACCGAGTCGTTCTATCCCGATGCGCGGGACGGAGCAAGCCCGCACTACCACCGCGAACACGCGGACTCGTTCTACGTCATCGAGGGCGAGCTCGCCTTCCTGCTCGGAGACGAAGAGCGGACGCTCGCGCCACACGCGTGCGTCTGCGCACCTCCCACTGTCGTGCACGGGTTCAGGAGCCTCTCCCCCGCGCGGTTTCTCAACTTCCACACGCCGGACGGAGGCTTCGCCGACAATCTCCGTGCGCGGGACCGCGGCGAGCCGGGCGGGTTCGACAACGTCGACGTTCCCGCCGGCAGCGGCTCTCCCAGCCCCGACGCGATTGCGCTCCACGCCGGAGAAGGCGAACGGCTCGAAGGGAACAACAGGATCGCGACGATCAAGGTCGGCCACGTGGAGCTGGCGCTGATCGAGCTCGAGCTGCGTCCCGGCTTCGAGGGCCCTGACCCGCACTCCCATGACGACCATGTCGACTCGTTCTACGTCCTCGACGGCGAGGTCGACTTCCTCGTCGGAAACGAGTGGACTCGGCTGCCGGCCGGCTCGTTCGTTGCAGCACCGATCGGCGTCGTGCACACGTTTGCGAACCTGGGGCCCGATCGCGCAAGGCTGCTCAACGTTCACGCGCCGAGCTGCGGGTTTCACGAGCGGCTCAGAAACGGGAGCTCCTAGCAACGCGGCGAGGAGCCCGCCGAGGGGCTCCACGCGCGTTAGGGCGCCGGCCAGAATCGCACTCCATGTTGCGACTCGCGAGTTCATGCACGGTTTCGACTCGCCCTGGGTCGAAGAGCAGCGCCGCTACCTGCACGCGCTCCGGCTCAGCGCCCTCGAGTGCGTCGCCGCGGTGGGCCTTGGTCTCGACGGTCCTGAGCTGGCATCGACCGAGCGCTCCGCCCGAGAACTGATTCGACAAGAGCCGTTCCGCGAGACGGGTTACCGCCTCTTGATGCAAGCGCTGGCGCGCCGCGACAACATCGCGGAGGCCTTGCGCGTTTACGAAGATTTCCGCTGTCTGCTGCGCGACGAGCTCGGTGTCGCTCTCGCAGCCGCAACGCAGGAGCTCCATAAGACTCTGCTGGCGACGAACTCCGCTGGAGCGCATTGAATGGACCCGAGAGCGCGCTACGACGGGCTCGCCGACAATTTCGCGGCACGAAACGACGACGTCGACGACCCGCCCGGCGGAAAGCGCGCTCCGATGAAGGAATGGGTCGTCGTCCCCGCGGCTGACGCGGCCAATTGGGCAAAGCTCGCCCAGCAGGCACTCAAGCCCCGCGCTGGGTGAACCAGCAGCTGCGCTCCTCGTCGCGAAAGACAACGGCGTTCTCCCCTGACTGCAACACCACTTCGAAATAGCGCCGCGACAGCGGCTCTGCAGTCCACCAGCGATCGACGACACGCCACTCTTCGCGCACGACCTCGACCAGGAGGCGGTTCACCCGCACCGGTGTGCCGTCGACGCGGGCCTCGACGACCGCTGCACGCGGTTGATTGATCTGCCGTGCCTGCGAAGCACGCACGGCCTCTATGGGCGGCATGGCAAGCGACGCCTCAGTTAGTCGTCCCGCGGCACGAACAGCGCCCGCGCTTCCGGGATGCGCGACCACGGTGCGACCTCCACGACCTGGTTGACCGATCCCGAGCCGGTGCTGGCACGCACCTGGCGCAGGCCCTCGCGTAACCGGACGTCGAGCTCGCCGCCCGCAGCGGGCAGCAGCTCGAGCTGCTGGCCGTCGTGCTCGGTCAGCTCCACGAGCTCGAGCCGCAGCTCCAGCACGGGTGCGGGGAGCTCGGCGAGCTTCGGGCCGAGCGCAGCCTTGATGCGCTCGATCTCGGTGGTCGGGTCGCGCAGCGTCGCAGTGCGCCGCCACGAGCCGCCGCCGACGAGCCGCGCCGACAGCGCGAGCTTGCGCACGAACCGATCACCCCGTTCAGGCCGGGCCAGCAACGTCTCCACGAGTGCGCCGAAGGCACGGCGCAGCGTCAGCTCATTGCCAATCGCCTCGGGGAACGCCAGCGCCTCGACGATCTCCGCCGGCGGACGGCGGCCGCGGACGCGCGCGGCTCTCCCGCCTCTCGCCAGGCTCCAGGCGCGCCGGCCGTCCGGCCCCAGTCGTTCGGCCACGGCGCCACCCGGAAGCCCGGCAAGCTGTCCGACGCGCTTCACCCCCAGCTCGTGCAGCTCGGAGCGGCGGCGCGGCTCCATCGGCACGAGCTCGAGTGGAAGCGGCGCAAGAAACTCCTGCAACCGCTCGTCGGAGACGACCAAGATCTGCCCGGGGCGCGCGACGTTCGCCGCGGCCAAAGCTGCGAACCGGCGCTGCGCAGCGCCCGCGCGTGGATCCCAGGCAGTACCGACGGCGGCCAGGGCGCGCCGCAGCGCAGCCTCCAGGCCGCCGTACAACCTCTCGACCCCGCGCGTCTCGAAGTAGACGCAGCCGATCCCGGCCGGGTCGACCGCGAAGCCTGAGTCTTCGAGCGCGCGCAGGATCTCCTCCCACGCCTGTTCGGCTGCCGCCGGATCCTGCTCGACGAGCACGAGCCCCGGGCAGGTCGCCAGCCCCTCGCCGAGCCGCATCCCAGGCCGGACGCCGAGACGCTCCGCCTGGGCGGTGACCGGGCCGAGCAGCGGCTCGGTCCCGGCCGCGGGCGCGAGCGCAGCGGGCCGGAGGGCAAGCCCGGGCTGCTTCCGCAGCGCCGCCCGCAATTCGAAGCCGGGAATGAGGAGGCAGGCGACCATGGGAACGTCTGTTCTACACGAACACACGTTCGGCGTCAAGGGATCGGTTCTGACCCGTCGAAATCGGACAATCCATGCGTCCCAGAGCGCTGTTCGCTCTGTTCGCCGCGGTCCTCTCCGCGGTCGCCGTCCCCCAGGCGTCGGCGAGAGACCCGGCCGTGGCCGCCCTCCAGGTCGGCCTGCATGCGCGTGGGCTCTACGTGGGCCCGATCGACGGGCTCCCCGGCCCCGGCACGGCAAAAGCGATCCGGAGGCTCCAGAAGCGCGCACACATCACCGTCGACGGCGTCGTCGGCCCGCAGACGCGCAAAGCCCTCGGCCGCTTCGGCCGACACCAGCTGGGCAGCCGCGTGCTCGAGTCGGGAAAAGTCGGCTGGGACGTGGCTTCGCTCCAGTTCCGGCTCGCCGAGCACGGCTTCCCCTCCGGGCCGTTCGACGGGATCTTCGGGCCCCGGATCGAACGTGCGCTGCAGCGCTTCCAGGAGTGGGCCGGCCTCACGACTGACGGCGTCGCGGGCCCGGCCACACTCGCTGCGCTGTCGGCGGCGCCGCCGGCGATCCCGCTCCCGCTTGCGTGGCCTCTGACCGTGCCCATTCTCGGCGACCAGTTCGGCCCGCGCGGTGAAGCCTGGCACACGGGCGTCGACTTCCCGGCGCCGCTCGGAACTCCGGTGTATTCGGCGCGCTCGGGCCAGGTCGTCTGGGCCGGCTGGCGCGACGGCGGCTGGGGCTTCCTCGTCGTCGTGGCCCACGGCCACGGCGAGCGTTCGATGTACGCGCACCTCTCGCGCATCGACGTGCGGCTCGGCGTCTGGATCGCACAGGGCGTGCGCGTCGGGCTTGTCGGCGCTTCGGGACACGCGACGGGACCGCACCTCCACTTCGAGGTCCGCATTCGCGGAGCCGCGGTGGATCCGTCGCGCGCCTTGCCCTGAGCGCCTGATCTACGAGAACGTCACGAGCGCGGCGTTCTCGCGCTTCGCACCGCTGACGCACGCCGCTCTCCAGGACGGGCGCAACGCCGTGCAGCCCTGCACGCGAAATGCGCCGTTCGTCACGACTGCCAACGTGCGGCCGAGCCACTCGAAGCACCCGTCTCGTGCTCCGGCCACGACGCTCGCACAGGCTCGGATCAGCCGCAGCTGCGCCCGGGCCCGTCCGGCCAGGGCCTGATCCGCGATCCCGTGCACGCATGCGGCCGCATCGGCGACGCCGAGGTGCGCGCAGACGCGCATCTGCTCGAAGGGATTCGAGGAGACGATGAGGGTCGCTGCGCTGATACACCCGAAACGGTCGAGCCCGCGCAGCCCCCGGCACGACCGGCGGAGATCCGCGGCATTGCGCACCGGCCGCGCCAGGGGCTGCTCGAGGAAGTAGCGGTACCAGCAGGGCCTCACGTAGGTCAGGCGGCCGTCGCAGAGGACGCGTGGCGACAGGCTTGCGCGCGGCTGCGCAGTCCCGTCCGCCCCGCGAAGCGAGATCCAGTAGTCATGGAAGACACCCTGCGCGCAATCGGGCGCTAACCGGCGCTGCAGCCCGCGGCATGCGGCTACGGCCTGCCGCAGATTGCCGTGATAGCCGCGGAGCAGCGCATGGCCGAGGCCGTGCAGACACGTGTACTCGCGATAGCGCGTCGGCAGTTGCGTGCAGGCGCGCGCGGCCGCCCGCCCGCCCGAGCGGATGATCTGCGGGCCGAGGTACATCACGAGTCCCATGCCGAAGCCCGCCGAGCAGTTTGGATCGTTCGAACGCGGCACGTACCGTTGCAGCGTCTCGAGCGTGACGTGCCGGTCGCGGGCGAACTCGCGTCCCACCTGGTGCATGAGGACGTGACAGCCGGCCTCGACCGAACCCCCGACCCGCCGGACGCGCCGGTCGATCCGCGGCAGCTCGCGCGCCGGATCGTGCGTCTCCACGTCTTCCCGCAGCAGGCGGACGTAGCAGCGGTACTGCGCCTCCGCGTTGTGGATCTGCGTGCACTGCCAGAGCCAGGGCTTCTGCGTGGCGGCTCCGCCGCGGGCGGGAAGCACGAGCACCGCCAACACGAAGATCGCGACCGCGAGCTTCACGAGGCCACGATCTCGGCCGCAGGCCCGATCATGCCGGCGAATCGCGGCACGACGTCGAGGACGTTCTCCCGTGCGCAGAAGGCGATGTCCTCCTCGAGGCCCGGAGGACCGTAGGTTCGCGCATTCAGTGCCTCGAGTGCCGTGGGAAACACGCGCGCGATCAGCTCCGAACCGATCGCCGCATCGGTGCGCTCCGCGTCGAGTCCCTCCACGACTCGCCCGGCGCAGTAGGCGTCGTCGAGCGCGAACGCACCCTGGAAGCCCGCGCAGACGACGATCGTGTCTCGCCGCGACGCTGCACGCACGGTCGCATCGAGGTTCAGCAGGCTGCCGAGCACGACGTCGTCGCACAGCCGCGCCGTCTCGAGGATCGCCCTCGTCCCGTTCGTCGTCGACAGGATCAGCGTCTCGGCGCGGGGCTCGAGGAACTCACGCGGAGACGCCCCCACGTCGAAGCCTTCGATCTGCACCGCTTTGCGCTCGCCGCCGACGAGCGAGTCGGGAATCTCGTGCCGCAGCGCGCGCGCCCCTTCGATCTCGCCGCAGCAGAGCACGCGCCGGTACCCGGCCGCGAGGGCCTGGGCGATCGTCGACGTGGCGCGGAGGACGTCCACGACCACTCCGAGCGGGGCAGGAGCCGCCTCGGCGGGAGTGAAGGCGACGTGGACGCGCATGCCACTACGCTACTTCGCACATGGAAGGCGCCGTGGAGAAGACCTGCTACCGCCATCCGGACCGGGTGACGGGCCTCTCCTGCTCGGAATGCGGCCGGCCCATCTGCACCGAGTGCATGACGATGGCGCCTGTCGGCATCCGCTGCCCGGAGCACTCCGGGAAGCCGCAGGGCGTCCAGCGCGTCACGCGCGGGGTCCGGCGCGCGAGCTTCGAGGGTGCGGGCGCAAAGGTGACACGGGTCCTGATCGGGCTCAACGTCGGCGTATACGTCGCGGAGCTGGTCCAGGGTGGCGGCGTCTACGGCACCGCCAGCACGGTCTACGAGAAAGGCGTGCTCTGGGCGCCGTTCGTCGCACAGGGCGACTGGTGGCGGCTCCTCACTGCGGCGTTCCTCCACTACGGACCGTTCCACCTCCTCTTGAACATGCTGGGCCTCTACTGGTTCGGCTCGCTGCTCGAGCAGCGCATCGGCTCCGGACGCTTCGTCCTGCTCTACGTCGTTTCGGGGCTCGCCGGTTCCGCCGGCGCGCTCGTCGTCAGCCCGACGAGCCCCACGGTCGGGGCGTCGGGCGCAATCTTCGGCATCCTCGGTGCCGGCCTCGTGCTCGAGCAGCAGCGCGACTACGTCTTCGGCGGCAGCGCGCTCGGCGTCATCATCGCCAACCTCGTGCTGACGTTCGCCTGGAGCGGGAACATCTCCGTCGGCGGCCACATCGGCGGCCTGATCGGCGGAGCCGCGGCGACGCTCGCCCTGTCACGCTTCGGCCGCGGCCACGCCGTCTACGGCCGAGCC
Organism: Gaiellaceae bacterium; assembly: GCA_035764165.1. Taxonomy (GTDB): domain Bacteria; phylum Actinomycetota; class Thermoleophilia; order Gaiellales; family Gaiellaceae; genus 3-1-20CM-4-69-9. The sequence continues at coordinate 126,898 of DASTZS010000077.1, forward strand.
GGCCTGGTCGGAATCGCGGGGATCGTCGCGGTCGGCATCATCTCGATCGCCGTCGCGTACTGGAAGGTCCGCGGCTACGCGTAAGTGATGGCGACCGTCCTCGTCGACGCCGAGAACGTCCGCCGCTCTCTCTGGCCGAACATGTCCGGGAGCGAGCTCGAAGAGCGGAGTGCCCGGTGGGCGGGACAGAACGGGCACGACGTCCAGGTGGTCTGGGAAGGACGCGAGTCAGGCGACGATCGGATCGCGAGGCTCGCCGGCGAGCTCGAACCGCCCGTCTGGGTCGTCACGTCGGACCGTGAACTGCGGGGGCGCGTGCACGACCACGTGGAGCGGATCATCGGCGGCGGCTCGTTCGCACGGGAGCTGCGAAACACGTAGGCGCGCTCCCCCTTTCGGGGGACTCGTTCGAGGGAACGCTCATTTGAGCGCGGCGCTCTGCCGATCCACGAGGTGTGGGGCGCCCGGTCCTTGCCACCTTCGCACTCGTCTGCGTCGCCGCCGGCGCCGCTGCCTTCGCACCGACGACGGCCGTCGGTCGCGTGCAGCTCGACCGGCCCGCGACCGGCGGCTGGTCGCAGGTTCGGCCGCGGCCCAGGCCGCAAGGACACGTGATCGCACAGGTCCGGCCCGGTCGCACACTGGCCCTGCGCGGCAGGCCCTTCGGCCCCGTCCTCGGTCGCGTCGGCGCTACCACGCCCTTCGGCTCTCGGCGCACGTTCGGCGTCGTCGGGACACGGCACGGACGCTGGCTCGCGGTCACCGAGGCGAGCGTGGGCGGCAACCGCGTCGTCTGGGTCGACGCGCGTGCCGGCGGCCTGCGCTACGTGCGCACGCAGCTCGCGCTCGTCGTCGACCTCTCGAGCCGGACGCTGACGGTCTTGCGCGGCAACGTTGTGCGCCAACGGTTCAGCATCGGCGTCGGCCGTCCCGACTCCCCCACCCCCACCGGGCGCTTCGCCGTCACCGACAAGCTCGCGGGGAGCGCCTACAGCACGGCCTACGGTTGCTGCATCCTCGCGCTGTCGGCGACGCAGCCGAACCTGCCGGCCGGCTGGACCGGCGGCAACCGAATCGCGATCCACGGGACGCTCCACGCAGGCGACTTCGGCCGCGCGGTGTCGGCGGGCTGCGTGCACGCGAGCGACGCGCATCTGCACTACCTGATGCGCACGGTGCCCCCCGGCACGCCGGTCGTCATTCGCCCCTGACGCAGCGCTAGAGGAACTGCTCGCGGTCGGCGAGCTTCCCGCCCGTCAACCAGCTCAACGCGCCGCGCTCAAGAACCTGGAGGTGCGCCGCCGCCGGATCGTCCTCCGCATGCTCCTCGCGGTACCTCGCGATCCATGCCCGCACATCCGCCTCGCCCGTCGCCTGCGCGACGCGCTCGCCGTCGAGCAGGATCGCGTATCGCATCAGCCGCCTGCGGCGACGTAGTGCTGCGCGCCGCTCGCGGCCAGCGCGGCCTGTGCGGCGGCGAGCCGCGCGAGCGGCACCCGATAGGGCGAGCAGCTGACGTAGTCGAGCCCGAGCTCGTGACAGAACGCGACCGACCTCGGCTCGCCGCCGTGCTCGCCGCAGATGCCGAGCTTGATGTCGGGCTTCGCGCCCCGCCCACGCTCGACCGCGATGCGCATGAGATCGCCGACCCCGCCCACGTCGATCGTCTCGAAGGGATTCCGCTCGAGGATTCCCTCCTCGAGGTAGTGGGTCAGGAACTTGCCTTCGGCGTCGTCGCGCGAGAACCCGAGCGCCGTCTGCGTCAGGTCGTTCGTCCCGAAGGAGAAGAAGTCTGCGTGACCGGCGATCTCGTCTGCGCGGATGCACGCGCGCGGCAGCTCGATCATCGTGCCGCAGCGATAGTCGACGTCGGGCCCCTCTTCCTCTGCGACCCGCACGGTCAGCTCGCGCAGCCGGCGTAGTTCCTCGTCGAAGCCGACGAGCGGATGCATGATCTCGACGATCGGCGACTCGCCGGTGCGCTCCTCGACAGCGCGCGCGGCGCGGATGATCGCCCGCACCTGCATCTCGTAGATCTCCGGCCACTGCAGGCCGAGCCTGCAGCCGCGGGTACCGAGCATCGGATTGGCTTCCTGCAGCTGTTTGATGCGGCGGCGCATGCGGTCGTCCGTCGCCTGCTCGGGCGGCGGCAGGAACTCGTGCAGCGGCGGGTCGAGCAGGCGGATCGTCACCGGCAGGCCCGACATCGCCTCGAAGATCGCCTCGAAGTCGCTCTGCTGCATCGGGAGCAGCTTGTCGAGCGCCTTCCTTCGTCCCTCCTCGCTGTCGGCGAGGATCATCTCGCGCACGACCGGGAGGCGATCTTCCGCCATGAACATGTGCTCGGTGCGGCAGAGGCCGATGCCCTCTGCACCGAACTCCCGTGCCTTCGCAGCGTCCTCGGGCGTGTCCGCGTTGGCCCGCACGCCGAGGCTGCGGTGCACGTCGCCCCAACCGAGGATCGTCTCGAGGTCGTCGTTGACCTCGGGGGCGACCAGCGGCACCTCGCCGACGATCACGGTGCCGTTGCCGCCGTCGATCGTGATCACATCGCCTTCGGACAACGTCTGCTCCCCCAGGGAGATGGTCCGATCGTTCAGGTCGATCGAGAGCGCCTCACAGCCGGCCACGCACGGCTTGCCCATGCCGCGTGCGACGACGGCCGCATGCGACGTCATGCCGCCGTGAGCGGTCAGGATCCCGGCCGCCTGGATCAGGCCGTGGATGTCGTCAGGGGTCGTCTCCCAGCGGACGAGCACGACGCTCTCCCCCGCCTTGCCGCGCTGTTCGGCCGTGTCCGCGTCGAGCACGATCTTGCCGCACGCTGCGCCCGGTGAGGCATTGAGCCCTTTCGCGGCGATCTCCCAGTCAGCCCTCGGGTCGAGCATCGGGTGCAACAGCTGGTCGAGCTGGCCGGGATCGATTCGCGCCACGGCGTCCTCGCGCGAGATCAGCCCTTCCTCCACCATGTCGACGGCCGCCTTGACCGACGCGGCCGCGGTGCGCTTCGCGGAGCGCGTCTGCAGCAGGAAGAGCTCGCCTTCCTCGACCGTGAACTCGATGTCCTGCACGTCGCGGTAGTGCTCCTCGAGGCGGCGCATCGTCTCGACGAGTTGCTCGAACGCGGCGGGAAGCTGCTGCTGCATCTCCGCCAGCGGCTGCGGCGTCCGAATCCCGGCCACGACGTCCTCGCCTTGCGCGTTTTCGAGGAACTCGCCGTACAGGCCGGGCTCGCCGGTCGAGGGGTCGCGCGTGAACGCGACACCGGTACCGGACTGCCCGCCCTTGTTGCCGAACACCATCTGGACGACGTTCACCGCGGTGCCGAGATCGTCGGAGATCTCGTACTTGCGGCGGTAGACCTGAGCCCGCGGCGCGTCCCATGAGTCGAAGACGGCACGGACGGCGCGAATCAGCTGGTCGCGCGGGCTCTGCGGGAAGTCCCTGCCGGTGTCGTCGCGGTAGATCCGCTTGTACGTCGCGATCAGCTCGGCGAGGTCCTCGGCCGAGAGCTCGACGTCCTGCGAGACGCCGCGCGAGCTCTTCAGGTCGCTGAGCGCCTGCTCGAAGTAATTGCCGGCGATGCCGTCGACGACTTCTCCGTACATCTGGATCAACCTGCGGTAGGAGTCGTTCGCGAAGCGCTCGTTGCCGGTCGCGCGCGCGAGACCATCCACGGCGTCGTCGTTCAGCCCGAGGTTGAGGATCGTGTCCATCATCCCCGGCATCGAGATCGCCGCGCCGGAGCGCACGGAGACGAGCAGCGGATCAGCAGGATCGCCGAAGCGCTTGCCCGTCTTCTCCTCGAGCGTGCCGAGATGCCGCTCGATCTCCACCTCGAGCCCGTCCGGCAATGCCTGGCCGCCTGCTCGGTACGCGCGGCACGCATCAGTTGTGATCGTGAAGCCGGCGGGCACGGGCACACCGAGCTGTGTCATCTCGGCCAGGCCGACGCCCTTGCCGCCGAGGAGGTCGCGCCCTCCCTCGGACGGCTCGTCGAAGTCGTAGACGTAGCGCCGGGCGTCCAAGCGCGGGAATCCTCTCACAAATCCCCTGCAATACTCGGCTTATGCCTGAGCCCACGATCGTGGCGATGGGCGGATCTCCCGGCGAGGTCCTCCTCGACCACGTCCTCGGCCTCGCCGCGGGGAATCGTGTCCTCTACGTCCCGACCGCCGGCATGGAGGATTCCGCCCGGACCGTGGACTGGTACACGCGCCTGCGCGGTCGAGCCGAGATGACGCATCTGTCTTTCTTCCCCTGGCCGCCGCCGCAGTTGCGGGAACTCGTGCTGCGCCACGACGTCGTCCTGGTCCCGGGCGGGAACACGGCGAATGCGCTCGCGATCTGGCGGGCACACGGCTTCGACGAGATCGTGCAGGAGGCGTGGCAGGAAGGTGTTGTACTGGCCGGCTGGAGCGCCGGGATGATCTGCTGGTACGAGCAGGGCGTGACCGACTCGTTCGGACCGGAGCTCGCGCCGCTCGACTGCCTCGGGCTGCTGCGCGGCAGTGCGTGCCCTCACTACGACAGCGAGGAGCGCCGGCGCCCGGTGTACACCGAGCTGGTCGCGGGCGGGTTCCCCCCAGGCGTCGCCGCCGACGACGACGTCGGCCTGCACTACGTCGGCACCGAGCTGCAGGAAGTCGTGACGGCGCGCCCCGGCGCACGGGCGTATCGCGTGGATGCGGACGGCGAGCACCCGCTCGAGGAGAGGCTGCTCACGTAGCCGACGCCTTGCGGCGTCGCGCGCGGAACTCGGCCAGCCAGGCCAGCCCTCGGAGCCCCATCCAGATCGGCGTCAGCACGACGTAGAACATCCCCAGGGCGACCACGAGCAGGCTCCACCAGATCGCCCAGCGCCACCAGGGCACCGGCGGCTTCGGTCTCACGTCGCGGAGACTCCCTCCCGCGCCTTCCTCGCCTCGACGGTGCGGAGGATGCGCTGCGCCGTCTCCTCGATGGAGAGCTCCGAGATGTCGATGACGGGACAACCGAGTCTCCGCTGGACCGCGTGCGCTTCCTCGAGCTCGTCGTACACCTCGCCGAGCTCGGCGTAGCGGCGGTTGTTCGCGCCGAGCTGGCGCACGCGTGCTCGGCGGATCTCGGCGAGGCGGTCGGCGTTGATGGTGAGCCCGACGATCTTGAGCGGGTCGAGCTCGAAGAGCTCCCTCGGCGGCTCGATGCCCTTCACGATCGGAACGTTCGCAACCTTGTGGCCGAGATAGCCGAGGTAGATCGACAGGGGGGTCTTCGACGTGCGCGAGACGCCGACGAGGATGATGTCGGCCTCGTCGAGCCCCGCGCCGACGCCGTCGTCGTACTTCACCGCGAACTCCATCGCCTCGATGCGGCGGAAGTACGCGGGATTCAGCGGCGCCCGCGAGCCCGGCGTCATCTGCGCCGCCTGCCCCGAGACGCGCGCGACGGCGTCGATCGGATGGCCGAGCAGATCGCAGTAGTGAACGCGCGCGCGCCGGCAGAGCCGGCGCATTGCGTCACGCAACTCCGGGTCGACGAGCGTGTAGATGACGACCGCGGCGTGCCCCCTTGCGCTTGCCACCGCACGCTCGAGGTCCTCCACGGTCTCGGCCCGGCTGTGCCTGACCTCCTCGAACTCCTGCATCGGGAACTGGGCCTCGAGCGCCTGCACGAGCCGCGCGGCGGTCTCGCCGGTGGAATCGGAGACGATGTGGAGCTCGACCGCTTGTGCCATCCGCTCAGAGGCTAGTGGTTGGTGGGCCGGAAATGGCCGGCCCACGTCCTTAGAAAGCCTTTACGACTTTCTCAGCGTGTTCTTAGCGCCCGTGGGCACCGTAGAAGCATGGCTCCGAGGTTGCGCCTGGGGCTCTTCGCCGTCATCGCCCTGCTGGCCACGCTCTCGGCCGCACAGCCGGCGGACGCCGCGCCGGCGTGCGGGTCGCGGCTCCTGTCGGACTGGCGGGACGGGCGCATCGACCGCATCTACCCCGTTGAGTGCTACCGGGAGGCCCTGGCCAACCTCCCCGAGGACTTGCGCATCTACTCCAGCGCGGAGAGCGACATCACGCGCGCGCTCCAGGCGCGGCTCGAGAGCCGCTCCGAGCCGACCGCGGCGGCCGGCTCGCAGCGCGGGGCGGCGGGGTCTCGCCGCTCCTCGTCGTCGCGATCAGCGCGGCGCTCCTCGTCGGCGCCGGCTCGCTGCTCGCGATCACGCGCTAGTGCCCCTTCGAGTAATGCCGTCTAGCTTCTGGGTCGCGAGCACCAAGCCCAGAGGTCGCACTCGGCCGAAGCAAGGCTGGACTGCCTTGCTGAGGAAGAGGGTGGACTCTGGCGCCGCGTGATCGCGGGCCAGAAGCAGGCATGTACTGCTGGAAGGGGCACTAGATCGCTAACGTCCGGCTCCAATGCCGGAGGCGGTGACCATGGACAAGATCGTCTCGCTCGCGCGACGCCGCGGGTTCGTCTTTCCGTCCTCGGAGATCTACGGCGGGCTCGGTTCCACCTACGACTACGGCCACTACGGCGTGCTGATGAAGAACAACGTCAAGGCACGCTGGCTCGAGGCGATGGTGCAGGAGCGAGACGACATCGTGGCGCTCGACTCCGCGATCATTCTCAACCCCCGCATCTGGGAGGCTTCCGGACACGTCGAGGGGTTCAGCGACCCGCTCGTCGACTGTCGCACCTGCAAGCTTCGCTTCCGCGCCGACCAGCTCGACCAGGCGGCGTGCGGGCGCAAGCCGAGCAAGAAGCCGGGGCAGACGCCGGACTGCGACCTCACCGAGCCGCGCCAGTTCCATCTGATGTTCGAGACGAAAGTCGGTGCCGTCGAGGAGTCGGGGTCGAAGGCGTATCTCCGCCCGGAGACGGCGCAGGGGATCTTCGTCAACTTCAAGAACGTGCTGCAGCTCGCACGCCGGAAGCCGCCGTTCGGCATCGCCCAGATCGGCAAGTCGTTCCGCAACGAGATCACCCCCGGAAACTTCCTCTTCCGCACACGCGAGTTCGAGCAGATGGAGATGGAGTACTTCGTCCCGCCCTCCGAGGCGGACGAGTGGTACCGGTACTGGATCGGCGAGCGGTACTCGTGGTACACGCGCTACGGCATCCGCCCGAGCCACCTCCAGCAGCGTGTGCACGGCGAGGACGAGCTGTCGCATTACTCGCGCGGGACCACCGACATCGAGTACCTCTTCCCGATCGGCTGGTCCGAGCTCGAGGGCGTCGCGAACCGCGGTGACTTCGACCTGACCCGGCACAGCGAGTTTTCGGGGACGAAGCTCGAGTACGTCGGCTCCGACGGCGAGCGCTACGTGCCGTACGTGATCGAGCCGGCCGGCGGTGTCGATCGTGCGCTGCTCGCGTTCCTCGTCGACGCCTACGACGAGGAGGTCGTCGGCGACCGCGAGCGCACGGTGCTGCGCCTGCACCCTGCGATCGCACCGGTCAAGGCCGCCGTCTTGCCGCTGATCGGCAAGAGCGAGGAGATGGTGGCCAAGGCACGCGCGCTGTACGAGGCGCTGCGACGGCGGCACAGCAGCGAGTACGACGACAGCGGTGCGATCGGCCGCCGCTACCGGCGCCAGGACGAGATCGGCACTCCGTGGGCATTCACCGTCGACGAGCAGACGCTGGAAGACGACACCGTCACGGTGCGGGACCGCGATTCGCTCGCGCAGGAGCGGATCGCGCTCGCCGGCGCGCCCGCCTGGCTCGACGACGCCCTCGAGCGGGACTGGAAGTCGCCGAAAGGGGACTGACCTCGGCGTGCTTCAACCGTTCAAGGAACTCGTCGCGAAGCACATCGAACGCAACGGAGACGGGGGCGGCTAGGCGCTTCGGAGCGTGCGCAGGCGGAAGTTTCCGAAATACTCGTAGGCCGCCGTGATGACCGCGAGCGCGTCTCTCGTCGAGCGTTCGGCGAGGCCGACGTCGCGTGCCTCCGCCAGCGGCCGCGCGAGCAGCGTCTCGATGCCGGCGATCCCTGCCGGCGAGAGAGCGAGAGCGCCAGCGCCGCAGTCGCGGCAGACCGCTCCGCCCGCCTGGGCCGAGTACCCGACGAGCGGCTCGCCCTCCGCCCCGCACTCGGCGCAGCTCGTCAGATGCGGCAGGTAGCCGGAGAGCCAGAGCAGCTTGAGCTGGAACGAGAGTGCCAACGGATCGAGCGACGGCCGCGCGGGCAACGATTCGAGCTCGTCGAGGAGGTCGAGGAAACGAACGAGAGCCTGGAAGGCGCGCGGGTTCGCCTCCTGCTCGGTGAAGAGCCGGAGCATCGCCTCTGCCCCGACGAGCCCGAGCCCGAGGCGATATTGGTGCTCGCGCGTCGCGTGGTGCGAGCGGACGAGCTCGACGCCCGTCACGGTCTGGAGCTCGCCCGAGCCCTGATGGAGCAGGAGCTCGACGTGCGACAGGGGCTCGAGCCGCGCGCCGAAGCGCGACTTCGTCTTCCTCACGCCCTTCGCGACCGCGCCGATGCGGCCGCGGTCGAGGGTGTAGAGGTGGAGGACGCGGTCGGCCTCGCCGAAACGGATCGAGCGGAGCACGACCGCCTCGGTCTTGTACGAGCGCCCGGCCATGGCCCCGGCCAGTCTAGTCCTGAGGGTGGAGGGAACCTTTGCGGCGGATTCTGCGTTGCACAGAGGGATGGCCCGGATCCGCGTCTACTCGACCCGCTGGTGCGGCTACTGCGTTCGCGCCAAGGCGCTGCTCGAGAGCAAGGGGCTCGACTACGAGGAGGTCTCGCTCGACGACGATCCAGCGTTTCGACAGAAGCTCTTCGATCTGACCGGCGCGTGGACGGTGCCTCAGATCCTCATCGACGGCGAGCCGATCGGCGGCTACACGGAGCTCTGGCGGCTCGACCGCGACGGTCGACTCGACGAGCGGCTCGCGGCGTAGTCCCCGAGACGCTGGCAGCTCGGGCAGTACCAGGTGCCGCGTCCGCCGGCGCGGATCTTGTCGATCGGCGTCCCGCAGCGGGGGCAGGGCTCGCCCTGGCGGCCGTAGACACGGAAGCGGTCCTGCATGCGCCCGCGTCCTCCGTCCGGTGTCGAGTAGTCGCGCAGGCTCGCGCCCTGCCGTGCGATCCCGGCCCGGAGTGACTCTCTGATCCCGCGCGTGAGGCGCGCGAGCTCGTCCTCGTCGAGCGTCCCGGCCGCCCTGAGGGGATGCAGCTGTGCCCGCCACAGCGCCTCGTCGACGTAGATGTTCCCGAGCCCCGCCACCGTGCGCTGGTCGAGCAGCGCCGCCTTCACCGGGGCGCGGCGCCCCGCGAGTCGTTCTGCGAGCCGCCGCGCCGTGAACGCGCGCTCGAGCGGCTCACCGCCCAGACGCTCTGCCAGGTAGGCATCGACGCCCTCCGGCTCGAGCAGCAGCCACGTGCCGAAGCGGCGAACATCGCGGTAGGCGACATCGGAGCCGTCGTCGAGCGTGACCACGGCGCGGCGGTGCGGATCGTCGGCGAGCAAGCCGGGTGTCGCGTGGCGCAGGCTTCCCGTCATCCGGAGGTGAATCAGGAGCGCCCGGCCCGATTCGAAGCGGACGATCAGGTACTTGCCGCGACGGTCGAGCGCCGACACCCGCTCTCCCTCGAGCTCCGCGGCGACCGCGGCCGGCTCCAGGGGCCGCACGAGACGCGGGTCGTCGATGCGGACCCGCTCGAAGCGGCGGCCGACGAGGTGCGGCTCGAGCGCGCGCCGGATCGTCTCGACCTCCGGCAGCTCGGGCATCGCCTAGCCGATCGTCTCGAGGACGATCGGACGCCCGGCCGGCGGCTCGCCACCGAGCTCGTAGGCCGCGAGCACGTCCGCCTCGGCCCGCTCCGCCGCCGCGCCGTCCTGCGCGTGCACCTCGGCGAGCACTTCCCCCTCCTGCACCGCATCGCCTCGCTTCTTCAGACAGCGAATCCCGACGGCGTGGTCGATCTCGTCCTCCTTCATCTGCCGTCCGGCTCCGAGGCGGAGAGCTGCGAGCCCGATGTCAGTCGCGCCGATCCGGACGACGAACCCGGCGCGTCCGGCGCGCACCTCGCGAACGACGGGGGCGCGCGGGAGCGCGTCCTCGCTCGGATCGCCCCCCTGCGCTGCGATCCAGCGCTTGTAGGCGGCGAGCGCGGAGCCGTCCTCGATCGCCATCTCTGCACGGGCTCTCGCCTCGTCCTCGCCGATCCCGAGGTCCGACAGGGCGAGCAGGTGAGCCACGGCGCCGACCACGAGCTCTGTGAAGTCGGATGGACCTTCGCCGCGCAGCGTCGCGATCGTCTCGCGGATCTCGAGCGCGTTCCCGACGGCCCGGCCGAGCGGCTGGTCCATGTCGGTCAGGACGCACACCACCTCGCGCCCGGCGTGGCTTCCGAGCTCGCGCATCAGCTCGGCGAGCTCGCGGGCGTCCTCGATCGTCTTCATGAACGCGCCGTCGCCGACCTTGACGTCGAGCACGATCGCGTCGGCGCCGGCGGCGATCTTCTTGGACATGATGCTCGCCGCAATGAGCGAGACGTTGTCGACCGTCGCCGTCACGTCGCGCAGCCCGTAGAGAAGCTTGTCCGCCGGGACGAGGTCGGCGCTCTGGCCGATGATCGCGAGGCCGACGTCCTGCACCTGCTGGATGAACTCTTCGGTCGTAAGCTCGACACGGAACCCGGGAATCGACTCGAGCTTGTCGAGCGTGCCGCCCGTGTGCCCGAGGCCGCGGCCGCTCATCTTCCCGAACGGGACGCCGCAGGCGGCGACGATCGGGCCGACGGCGAGCGAGGTCTTGTCGCCGACGCCGCCGGTCGAGTGCTTGTCGACCACCTTGCGTCCGATCGCGGCGCCGAGGTCGATCGTTTCGCCGCTCCTGATCATCGCGTCCGTGAGTGCGAACGTCTCGGCCCCGTTCAGGCCACGGAAGAAGACGGCCATGCAGAACGCGGCCATCTGGTAGTCGGGCACTTCGCCGCGCGTGTACGCGAGCACGAGCTCGGCGAGCTCGCCGGCCGCGAGCTCCTCGCCGTCGCGCTTTCGCCGGATCAGCTCCGCAGCGTGGATCACGTGCTGTGTGTCAGCGCTCGACGATCGGCTGGCCGGGAATGCCACGCGACGGCGGCTTGCCGCCGAGCCAGTGGTTCACCGTCGCGCCGACGTCGGCGAACTCGCCCGAGTGCCTGCGACCTGCGGCGTTCTTGCCTTCGACGTATGCGAGGAGCAGGGCATGCTCGCGCGAGTGATCCGTCGACGGCGTGGTCGGGTCGCAGCCGTGGTCGGAAGTCAGGATGAGCAGGTCGTTCGGCCGCAACGCGTCGAGCAGGTCGGGCAGGCGGCGGTCGAAGTCCTGCAGGCAGCGGTGGAAGTTCTCGGGGTCGTTGCGGTGACCCCACAGCATGTCCGTCTCGACGAGGTTCGTGAAGATCAACCCTTCGTCGAGCTCGCGCAGGAGCCGCTCGGTCTGCGTGATCCCGTCGACGTTCGACTTCGTCGGATGCGACTCGTCGATGTCCTGGCCGGCGAAGATGTCGCCGATCTTGCCGACGCCGTGGACCGTCATCCCGGCTTCACGCACGAGCGTCAGGTAGTTGGGGCGCCGCGGCTCGAGCGAGAAGTCGTGGCGGTTCGGGGTGCGCTCGTAGTTGCCCGGCTCCCCGACGAACGGCCGGGCGATCACCCGTCCGACCGCGTGCTTGCCGGTGAGGATCTCGCGCGCCGCGCGTGAGGCTTCGTAAAGCTCCTCGAGCGGAATCGTCTCCTCGTGCGCCGCGATCTGGAAGACCGAGTCGGCCGACGTGTACACGATCCACTTGCCGGTGCGCTGATGCTCCTCGCCGAGCTCCTGAATGATCTCGGTGCCCGAGGCAGGCCTGTTCCCGAGCACGCCCCGTCCGGTGCGGTGCATGAACGGGTCGATCACGTCGTGTGGGAAGCCGTGCGGGTACGTCGGCATCGGCTGGGGCGTGACGACTCCCATCAGTTCCCAGTGCCCGGTCGTCGTGTCCTTGCCCTTCGAGCGCTCGATCAGCCTCCCGGCGACCGCCGGCGCCCCGGCCTGCGGCGGGCAGCCCTCGAGCGGCTCGACGTTCCCGAGCCCCAGCGCCTCGAGGTTCGGCAGGTCGAGACCACGTACAGCGCGGGCGACGTTGCCGAGCGTGTCCGAGCCCGCGTCGCCGTATTCAGCGGCGTCGGGGAGCTCGCCGGCACCCACGGCATCGAGCACGATGACACACGCCCTCGGCATGCGGCTATTCTAGGTCGGCCGTGATGGACGCCCTCGGACTGCTCGGAATGCTCCTCTTCTGTGCGTGCGTGATCGCGCTCGCGGCGGGCGTCACGTGGCTCGTCGTGAGGTTCTCCCCCGCGAAGAAGCCAAGCTAGCGCTCAGACCGCCGAGAGCGGCAGGACGTCCTCGAGCGGCTGATAGTCCAGCCCGTGCGCGTCGGCGACCGCTTCGTAGGTCACCTTGCCGTCGACGACGTTCACACCGCGCGCGAGCGTGCGATCACGCGCAACGGCTTCGGCGAGACCGTGCTCTGCGATCGCCTCGACGTACGGCAGCGTCGCGTTCGTCAGCGCTTTCGTGGAGGTGATCGGAACCGCCCCGGGCATGTTGGCGACGCAGTAGTGCGTGACGCCTTCGACCGTGTACACGGGCTCGCTGTGCGTGGTCGGCCGTGACGTCTCCGCGCAGCCTCCCTGATCGATCGCAACGTCCGCGAGCACCGCACCCTCTTTCATGCCGGCGACCATCTCGCGAGTGATGAGCTTCGGCGCGACCGCACCGGGAATCAGCACTGCGCCGATCACGACATCCGCGTCGCGGACCGACTCTTCGATCTGGAGGCTGGAGGACATGACGAGGCTGACCCGGCCCGACAGGACCTCTTCGAGGTGGCGCATCCGGTCGATCGACCGCTCGAGGATGGTCACGTTCGCGCCGAGCCCGATCGCGATCACCGCCGCGTTGTAGCCGACCATGCCGCCGCCGATCACGACGACGCGGCCGGGCGCGACGCCGGGCACGCCGCCGAGCAGAAGCCCGCGCCCGCCGAGCGGCTTCTCCAGGAAGTACGCGCCGGCCTGCGCGGCGAGACGGCCGGCGATCTCGCTCATCGGTGCCAGCAGGGGCAGAGCGCCGGAGTCGGTCTCGACCGTCTCGTACGCGACCGCAGTGATGCCGCTGTCGACCAGCGCTCGCGTGAGCGGCTCGTCCGCCGCGATGTGCAGATAGGTGAAGACGACGAGGCCCTCGCGCAGCCGGTTGTACTCCGGCGCAATCGGCTCCTTCACCTTGAGCAGGAGCTCGGCCTCGTCCCAGACTTCGTCGACGGAAGCGATGCGCGCACCGGCAGCCTCGTAGGCCTCGTCGGGGAAGGAGCTGCCCTCCCCCGCACCCGTCTCGACGATGACGTCGTGGGCGCGCAAGCCCAGCTCGCGCGCCCCGGCAGGCGTGAGCGCGACGCGGTACTCGTCGGTCTTGATCTCCTTGGCAACTCCGATCTTCAAGCGGCGCTCACCCTACCTTGTGCAGAGATCGGCACGCATTCGAGCCGATCGCGGCACGGACAAGCGCGTCAACTCTCGGTAGCGTCGGCCTCGAGGGACGGCGGGTCGGACCCCACCCTTTGGGTGGGGTATGCGCGCCCTTCTCGCAACTGCAGCGGCGCGCTCAGGGCGCGCCGCTCGACTCGCGCTCGCGCAGATAAAGCAGCAGGCCGACGAGCGTCTTCGCATCGTCGAACCGGCCGATGTTGGCGGCGACCTCACCGAGCGGCCAGCGGACGACCTCGAGCTGCTCGTCGCTCTCCGGACTCGCCGTGCCCTCGTCCAGCTCTTCCGCGAAGAACAGGTGCATCCGCTCTCGGCAGAAGCCCGGCGTCGTGTAGAACGCGAGCACCTCGCGCCACGTACCGCCCGTGAGTCCCGTCTCCTCCGCGAGCTCGCGCCGCGCGCTGTCCAGCGGCGCCTCGCCTTCCTCGAGCGTCCCGGCAGGAATTTCGAGCAGCTCTGCCCGCACTGCCTCGCGACGCTGCTGGACGAGCGTCACCAGGCCGTCGCGATCGACGGGGACGATCGCGACCGCGCCGGGATGCTCGACGATCTCGCGTTCGTGCTCGCCCCACCGCTCGAGCGTGACGTCGATCAGCTTCCCGTCGTACACGGTGCGGGTCGAGTCCGGCTTCATGCGGCGAGCTGCTCCACGAGGCGTCGTTGGTCGGCGTCGAACCACGGCGGCGAACCGGCGGCCGCGTTCGAGCGGACATGCTGGGGGTTCCGTGATCCCGGGATGACGACGTCCACACGCTGGTCGGAGAGCGCCCACTTCAACAAAGCCTGCGGCCAGGAGTCGACGCCGAGTTCCGCGAGCACGTCGGCCTGGACGCGCCGACGTAGGAGAGCGCCTTCGCCCAGCGGCCGCATGACGATCACGGCGATACCGCGTTCCGCAGCGAGTGGAAGGATCTCGTGCTCACAAGCGCGCTCGTGCGGGTTGAGCGGCACCTGCACGGTGTCGAAGGCGCCCGTGCCGAGCGCCCGCGCCAGCTCGGCGAAGGCGCCGGCGGCGTAATGCGTCACGCCGAGCCGGTCGATGCGGCGCGCCTGACGCTCGCCTTCGAGCCATTGCACATGCTCTTCCCACTCCACCAGGTTGTGGATCTGCTCGATCTCGACGCGCCCGAACCATTCCACCTGGCGCCGGTACTGCTCGCGACCCTCGGAGACCGAGCCGGCCCAGATCTTCGTCGTAATCGTCGCCTCCGACCGTCTGCTGCCAAGCCCGGCGGTGAGAGCCGCCTCGGCCCCGCCGTACATCGGCGACGAGTCGAAGAGCCGGCTACCCGATTCCAGTGCCGCATCGACCACGGTTCGCGCCAGGCTCTCGTCGCCGTCGAAAGTATTCCAGGTGCCGAGGCCGACGACCGGACCGAGCCGCCGTTCCTCCATCACCGCATCCGGCTCGCAGCGGCGCGTCCGGCGGCGAACGCCGTGGCGAAGAAGAGGGGATCGTCGCCGGGCCCTCTGCCCATGTGTGACAGGGGGAGGCCGGCGCAGGCCTGCTCCCACCCGCCGACGTCGACGTCCTCCCGCCGCTCGAGCCAGGCGGGCGCATCGAAGCCGGCAGGCCAGGCGACGACGACGTCGCCGAGGCAAAGCTCGAGCACCGCCCGCGTGTGGTGCGAAACGCCGCGGTGACGCTCGCGGGGGTCGGCCTGCGATGCACGCACTGCGACGACCGGCGTTCCTGTCAGCGCAGACGCCGTGTTGGCGGCCTCGGCTGCCGCGAGTCCCCCATGGCCGAAGGTCGTGCCGGTTCCGACGATGCCGGGCCCGATCCCACAGACGACCGCGTCGAAGCCCGCCGCCGCAGCCCACAACAGCGCGGCTGCCGCGCTCACGCACTCCACCTCGCCGTCCAGACAGGCGCCGACCGCGACCGAGGTCTCGACGAAGCCTCGCTCACGCAGCTCGCGCAGCGTGTCGGAGAAGGAGACGGGCAGCGCCCCGCCCGCCAGCTGCATGTATGCCACGCGGAATCCAGTCCCGATTCCCGCGCAGACGGGCGCGAGCTGGCTGTGCAGGGAGCAGCACACGACCGGCAGACCGGCGAGATCCGCCGGCAGCGTCCGGCCCTCCTCGGCGTGCAGACGGGCCAGCTGCCCGGGGGTGTACGGCAGCTTCATCACGTGCGCACCGGGATCGGCCGGCAGGTCGAGACCCCGCGTGAGGTTGACGTAGAGCACGTCGAACCCACCCGAGCCGAGCTCGAGGTCGCGGGCCTGCGTGTTCACGATCACCTCGTCGCCGAGTGCGACAGGCCCGGTGAGGCGTGGGTAGGCGATGCAGGGCCGGCCGTCCACCTCGAGACGCGAGAGCCCTTCGTCACGCTCGACGACGGCGGTGACGCGGCCGCGCCTAAGCGTCAGCATCTCGAGCCGCTTCCACGAGCCCGAGCGTAACCTCGACCATTCCCTCGAGATCGTCGACCGCGATGCGCTCGTCGGGAGTGTGGATGTCCTGCATGCCGTTCGCCAGGTTGAGACACGCGAGGCCGTGCTCGTTGAAGACGTTCGCGTCGGCCGCGCCGCCGCTGAGCGCATACGTCGGCGTGTAACCGCTTCGCTCGAGCGCGGCCTGCGCGAGCCGAACGACGGCGTCGTCCTGCTTGAAGCGGTAGCCCCGGTAGCTCTTCGAGATCTTCGTCTCCACGTCGCAGTCCTCGAGACCTGCGGCGAACGCGAACGCGTCGACCATTTCCTGCACGAGCTCCTCGAGCTTGCGCTCGTCGTGCGAGCGCGCCTCGGCGTCGAGCGTGCACCACTCGGGGATGATGTTTCCGGCGGTGCCACCCTGGATGATCCCGACATTCGCGGTCGTCTCCTCGTCGATACGCCCGAGCCGGAGGTCGCAGACCGCACGGGCGGCTGCCGCGATCGCGGACCTCCCCTCCTCGGGGTACATGCCCGAGTGCGCTGCGCGCCCGTGGAAGCGGACCTGCATCGCCCTGGAGTAGGGCGCGCCGAGAATGACCTCGCCGATGGGCGCCGCCTGGTCGTAGACGTAGCCGACCCGAGCGTGCAGCCGCTCCCGGTCGAACGCTGCCGCGCCCAGCAGTCCAACTTCCTCCTTGGGCGTGAACAGCAACTCGATCCCGCCGTGCGGGCGGTTCTCGGCGAGCACGCGCCGCGCTCCCTCGAGCATCGCAGCGACAGCAGACTTGTTGTCGGCGCCGAGGATCGTGCCGGCCGCATTCCGCACGACGCCGTCCTCGATCACGGGCTCGATCGGCCCTTCCGGCGGAACGGTGTCCAGGTGCGCACACAGGAAGATCGGATTGCCGCCGTCCGTCGGCTCGAGCCGGCAATAGACGTTGCCCGCGTTCGAGCCGACCTTCGTCCCGGCGTCGTCCTCGTCCACCGCAAGGCCGAGGTCGCGGAGATAGCGGATGACGACGTCGGCCACCGCGCGCTCGTCCCCGGGCGGGCTCGGCAACATGGCCAGCTCGAGAAACAGATCGACGACCTCGGAAGCCACCGCGCGATCTTATGCCCGGCTAGGCGGAGACCGCGGCGACCGCGTGGCGCTCGCGCGAGCGCTCGAGCGCGGCGCCGACGAAGTCGCGAAACAGCGGCGCGGGCCGCGTCGGGCGCGACTTGAACTCGGGGTGGAACTGACTCGCCACGAACCACGGGTGATCAGGTAGCTCGACGACCTCGACGAGCCGGCCTTCCTGGAACGTGCCGGACACGACCAGGCCGGCTTCGACGAGCGCGGGGCGGTAGTGGTTGTTCACCTCGTAGCGGTGGCGATGACGCTCGTGGACGACCGGCTCGCCGTACGCCTCCCGGGTGGCCGTTCCCTCCGCGAGCTCGACCGCCTGCGCGCCGAGGCGCATCGTGCCGCCGAGATCCTCGATCTCCTTCTGCTCCGGCAGCAGGTCGATGACGGGATGCGGCGTCTCCGGGTCCATCTCGGTGGAGTTGGCGCCCTCGAGACCGAGCACGTGTCGCGCGAACTCCGAGACCGCCACATGCATGCCCAGACAGATGCCGAGGTACGGGATCTGGCGCTCGCGCGCAACCCGGCACGCAAGGATCTTGCCCTCCCAGCCGCGCGACCCGAAGCCCCCCGGCACGAGCACGCCGTCGACCTGCTCGAGGAGCCTCGTCGCCTCGTCGACGGACATACCCTCAGCGTCGACCCAGCGCACACGCACCGTCGCGCCGTGGTGCGCGCCGGCGTGCTTGAGCGCCTCGTGCACCGACAGATAGGCGTCCTGGAGCTTCACGTACTTCCCGACGAGGGCGATCTCGACCACGTCGTCGCTCCGCTGGATC
The DNA here is from genome assembly GCA_035764165.1 of Gaiellaceae bacterium. Lineage (GTDB taxonomy): Bacteria > Actinomycetota > Thermoleophilia > Gaiellales > Gaiellaceae > 3-1-20CM-4-69-9. The sequence goes on from DASTZS010000077.1 coordinate 144,683, forward strand.
CGCTCCGTGAGGTCGAGCCAGTCACCCAGATCGGCGTCGCCTTGCGGCAGGCCGAGCTTCTCGGTCACCAGCCTGTCGAGGCCTTCTGCTTTGAGGCGCGAAGGAACGAGGTAGACGTCCGGAACGTCGGGACTCGCGATCACGGCCTGCGGCTCGACGTCGGCGAAGAGCGCGATCTTGTCGCGGATGTCGGCGGACAGCTCTTCGTGCGAACGACAGACGACGATGTCCGGGTGGATACCGATCCGGCGCAGCTCGTTGACCGAGTGCTGCGTCGGTTTCGTCTTCAACTCGCCGGCGGCCTCGAGAAACGGCACGAGCGTCACGTGCAGGTACAGCACGTTCTCGGCGCCGACCTCGCGCCGGAACTGGCGGATAGCCTCGAGGAACGGGAGGGACTCGATGTCGCCGACGGTGCCGCCGATCTCGCTGATCACGACGTCGGCGGGCGTCGAGACCGCGCTCGCGCGGATGCGCGTCTTGATCTCGTTCGTGATGTGCGGGATGACCTGCACGGTCGCACCGAGAAACTCGCCTTTGCGCTCCTTGCGCAGGACGGAGTCCCAGATGGCGCCGGCCGTGTGACTCGCCGAGCGGGTGAGGTTCTCGTCGATGAAGCGCTCGTAATGACCGATGTCGAGGTCGGTCTCGGCGCCGTCCTCCGTCACGAAGACCTCTCCGTGCTGAAACGGGCTCATCGTGCCGGGATCGACGTTCAGGTACGGATCGAACTTCTGTGCCTGCACTCGCAGACCCCGGGCCTTGAGCAACCGGCCGAGGGAAGCGGCGACGATGCCCTTGCCGAGCGCCGAGACGACCCCGCCTGTCACGAAGACGTACTTCGTCGGCCTGCCTGCAGTGCTCATGCGCGGCCCAGCCTGTCGAGCCAGGAAAGCACGGGCGTGCGCTCGATCCAGTCTCCGATCGACCGTCGCTCTCCGAGGAAGGTGAGGCCGGCAAGGGCGCCGATTGCCACCCACTGGCCTCGTCCCGTGAATCGCTTCACGGAATTCAAGCCTAGCATGGCACCAAGCGCGTTCGACCCCGCGTCCCCGAGCATCGCCATCTCGCGAAGATCGTAAGGAAGCAGCAGGACGGCGACGCCAACGGGTGCCTCGAGCGGGACGGCGGCCGCAAGGTACGCCTTCAGCGCCCGCCCGGGACGGGTGTCGAGCTGATTGAGCGCGTTCGCGGCGAGCCCCACGAGCAGTGCGCCCGAGAGCCTGCGGGTCGCCAGGAGCCCGACGACCGGGATGCCGACGAGCTTGAGCACTCCGGTCGTGCGGCCGCTGCGAAGATGGGCGAGAAAGCCGCGCTCAGGCCCGCTCCAGAGGTCGTCCGCCAAACCGAGCGCCGCGACAGCTGCGACGGCCGGCCCGTACATCGTTCCGACCTTCCAGCCCACGAGCGGCAGCCGCAAGCCGCGGAAGTTCACCCCCTGCGGACCGCACGCATAGAGGACGTCGCGCAACTGCCTTGCGCGGTGGACGAAGCCACGCAGGTCGCGGCCGGTGGCGCGATGGCCGAGCGGAAGCTCCACCTCCCGGACCCGTAGCCCGGCGCGAGCGGCGTCGATCGTCATCCGCACCTCGCAGCCGAAGCCCGCCGCAAGCGGAAAGCACGCGTTGCGCGCGGCAGGCGAGAGCGCACGCTGGCCCGACAGCGGCTCGCGTGTCGCGAGACCGGCAAGCAGCTCGATCAGCGCACCGGCCACCCGCTTCGCGATCCCGAAGCCTCCGCCGACGCGTCCCGCGAAGGCGGCGACGTTCACGTCTCCAGCGCCGTCGACGAGTGTCGTCAGCTCGCCGGTCAGGTCCGCATCGCAGAGGAGCAGCGCCCCCGGCGGAGCCGCGCGCTCCGCAGCGGAGAGTGCCTGGCCCTTGCCACGCCTCGGCAGGCGCAGGGCGAGTGCACCCGCCTCTTCTGCCACGTCGGCCGTCCCGTCGCGCGACCCGTCGTCGGCGACGATCACCTCTGCAGCGGGAAACGCAGCCCGCAGGCTCGCGATTGTCCGCCCGATGACGTCCTCCTCGTCGCGGGCTGCGACGAGGATCGTCAGCGGCTCAACCACCCGCAGTTGCAGGCAGCGGAGCGATGTCGGGAAGCGGACCGTCGTGCGCGGTCTTCTTCATGCCGTAGTCGCCCGCCACCGACGGGTCACTCAGAAGCGCGACGAGCGCGAGCTTGCCGATCTGCGTCTCGACGTCGTCCACCGTCGAGAGCCCCGCCTGCTGAAACGCCTTCACCGACGAGACCGTGTCACGGCTCGTCTCGACGCCGACCGCCGGCACGCCGACGTCGTCGATCCCTCCGTACAGACCCTTGAGGAACCGCGCGGTCGCTCCCACCTGTGGCTCCGCGGTGCGCACGATCACGACGCCGTCCGCCGGACGCTTTGGCGAGCCGATCGTCTCCTCGACGATCAGGTTCTGCAGCGCGTTCCAAAGCGGTGTGTCCTTCCCGGCGGCGAATTCCTGCCCGAGCGCATGCCCCAGCTCTTCCAGCTGGTTCGGGCCGGCATACGCGGCGAGGAACGGCCGGTTCGCGAGCCGCTTTTCGAGCTTCGCCTCGTCGATCGGAACGGTGAGCGCACGAACGCGGATCGGCTGCGCGCCGGCGTCGTTCAGCGCTCGCGTGATCATCGCGCGGCGGTCGCCGTCGATCGAGCCCACGAAGAGCACGGCAACCTTCGCTCCCTTCAGCCGGTTCGCCATCACGAGCTTGTACGTGCGCTCGACGAACGCCCTGTCGCCGATGCCGCCCTCGGCGAGGGTGTCGACCTGAAGCTTGAGCGCATCGCTTTGGGCTTGCGCTCGTCTGAGGTCTTCCTGCAGGCGGTCCCGTTCGGTGTTGCCGAGTCCGTGCGAAGCGAGGGCGACGCCGACGAGGATGCCGATCACGAGCGCGATGAAGACAGCGGCAAGGGACGCAACGTGGTAGCGAAGATCGAACATGGGCGGGCGGGCAAGCTAGAGCTCGGCGCCAGTCTGGCACAAGGCGTGCAGGCGGGTCAGCGCTCGCCGCGGCAACGCCCGGCTGAAGCCGTACAACCACGGCGCCTCGACGTCGAGCGTCGCGATCGTGCGGTCCGGCGTCGCCTCCTCGAGCCGCAGCTCCGCCTCGATGTGGTCGCCCGTGAGGGTCCACGCAAAGCGCTCAGGCCGCTGAACACGGCGGACGAGCAATATCCCGCTCGACGACGCGCGACGCATGAAGGTCGGCCGGTCGATGCCGCGCACGTGCCAGCGTGCGCCTTCCGCGACGCCGCGCCGGTCCGGCTCGACCCCGCCCACGCCCGGCCACCAGTCGGGAAAGTGATGCGGTTCCGCGACGAACGCCCAGACGTCCTCTCGCGGCGCGAGCAGCTCACGGCTGGCCGAAGCCCGGGGCATAGCCGCAGCCTAGTGCCCCTTCCAGTGATGCCGTCTGGCTTCTGGGTCGCGAGCACCAAGCTCAGAGGCCGCACTCGACCGAAGCAAGGCTGGACTGCCTTGCTGAGGAAGAGGGTGGACTCTGGCGCCGTGTGATCGCGGGCCAGAAGCAGGCACCAAGGCATCGCTTGCGATGCCGACCATCGGAGGCTGTGCCGGCTCTGCCGGCACAGCCGCTTTGTATTGCTGGAAGGGGCACTAGGCACCACCTCCGAACCCGAATGCCTCCGCAAGGCCGGGGTGCTCGGCGAGCGCCGCACGCAGACGCTCGAGGTCGCGCAGCTTCATCGTCACCGGCCCGCGGCGCGCCACGCCGCCGGTCGTGTACGCAAAACGCACGAAGCGCTCGCCCCTGTCGGTCTCGAGCAGCTGCACGACAGTCGCAAAGCGCTTCTCGCCCGCCCGCTGGGGCAGGGTCAGCTGCTCGAGCGTCCGCGCCGCGCCCCAGGGCGTCGCGCTCGTCTTCGGCCGTGTCTTCGTCTTCGTCGCCATGGCAGGCAACGTAGCGCTCAACGTGTGACGCGTTTGTGACGCATTTGCGTCGAAACTCCTAGGCGTGCGCGAGCGAGCGAATCAGCGCCGGTTTTCGCGGTGCTGGGAGGCGCCGACGACCGGTGACAGCCACGGCTCGCGTCGTTTGGTCCAGATCTCCGCCTCCGGCTGGAGTCCAAACGGCGCCTCGTCGAGTGAGCCGATGCGAACCTCGACGCCCGACTCGTCGATGCAAACGAGACGAGAGCCGCAGTGCGGGCAGAAGCTCCGCCCTTCGTACGTGGCCAGCTCCCCACTGAGCTCGAATGCCTCGAGCGGCCACTGCGCATACACCGTGAAGGCGCTCCCCGACTCCTTCCGGCAATCGGCGCAATGGCACCGGCCCACGTGGAACGGCTCCCCTCTGACGCTGTAGCGAACCGCCCCGCACAGGCACCCACCGGCACGAACCACGGCGGCGTCGCGGTCGGACAACAGTTGGCCTACTTGCCGCTGCGGTCGATCAGCTCGGTGCGATACCCGTCCGGGTCCTGGACGAAGCAGATCCTCGACCCGCCCTCGCGCACGCGGTACGGCTCGCGCTCGGGCTCGATCCCTTGTCCCTTCAGATCAGCGAGCGTGGTGTCGAGATCGTCGACGCCGATCGCGATGTGCCCGTAGGCCGAGCCGAGATCGTAGGTGCGCCCGTCGTGGTTGAAGGTGAGTTCGAGCACGTTCTCTCGGTCGCCGAGCGAGTAGAAGTAGTTCGTCGCCTCGAGCTGTCCGTCGCGAACGATGTCCATGTCGCGGCTGAAGGTGAAGCCGAGCGCTTCGTAGAAACGGCGGCTCTGCTCGGGGTCGGTGATGCGAAGCATGGTGTGCAGGTATTCGGCCATGCGTCAATCCTAGTTCTGCCGGTCTCGCGCTTGCGGCAATCTGCGGTCGGGTGGAGCGGCAAACAACGAGGTTTCCTGTCAGGTTATTCGGGTCGGAGCTACGGATGAAGAGTCGATCATCAGCGGCCGAAATCGACGATCTCTCGCTGCAACGCCGGTGAAGCACGCTCGCTCGGTCCTCGAACGCCCAGCAGTTCTTCTCGGTGGGGGTGCGGTACTTGCGGTCGTGGCGTTCCAGCTCTGGATCACGCCCTCGAACCCGCCGGGATACCACCGGGACGAGGCGGCGCTCTCTTACAACGCGTACTCGATCTCGACGAGCCTCCGGGACGAGGATGGAGGCTTTCTCCCACTGTTCTTTCGGTCGTTTGGCGACTACAAGAGCCCGCTGTACCCGTACTTGCTCGCCGGCGTGTTCAGGCTCACGGGTCCGCATGCACAGGTAGCGCGGGGGTTCTCGGCGGTGCTAGGGCTTGCGGCCGTCCTGCTGCTCGGGTTCCTCGCGAAACGTGTCACCGGAAGCACAGTGATCGGCGTCGTCGTCTTTGTCCTGGCGGGCGTTACCCCGTGGCTCTTCGAGCTCGGACGAGTCGCCCTCGAGGTCTCGACCCAGCCACTGCTCGTCACTCTGCTGCTCGTCGCGCTCGAACGCGCGTGGCGCAGAAAGCAGTGGACGATCTCGGAGGGGCTCGTCGTCGGATCAGTTCTCGGGCTGCTCCTGTACTCGTATACGGGTAACCGCTTGCTCGCGCCCCTCCTGGCCGGTGCTCTGGCAGTCTTCTCGGGGCGTGGGCGCTGGCGTTGGCTGCTCGCTGCCTGGGGATCGTTCGCGGCCTTCGTCCTCCTGCTCGGTGTGTATGCACTTCGCCACCCGGGTGCCCTGACAGCTCGTTACGGCGCGACAACGATCTCTCAGGAGGGACGATCGAGGCTCTGGGTCGTCGCGCAGGCGATCGCGAACTGGTTCCACGACATCAATCCTTGGCATTGGGCGACCGCGGGCGACCCAGCGCCATACGTCCATAACGGCGGCTATGGCGCCCTCTATGGAGCAGTCGTTGCGCTCGCAATCGTCGGCGGCGTGATCGTGCTCACGCGAAAGGAAGCGGACCTCTGGTGGCGGTATGTGCTCCTTGCGACGCTTCTCGCCCCCATTCCTGCAGCTCTTACAGTCGATCGGCACAATGCGATCCGGCTCGCGGCGCTGCCCATCCTCGGGCTCGTGCTCGCGATTCCCGCCTTCGAGGCGCTCGTCGGCGCGGCTCGACGTGGGCGCATCGCCCGACTCGCACTCGGCGTGCTTGCCGCGACGATCGCCGTGCAGTTCATCCAGTTCCTCGATGCATATCGGACGCGTGGTCCCGCTCGGCTCGTCCTTTTCGACGCCGGCGTGAAGCCTTTGCTCCAGCAGGCGTTCGCGAGCGGGAAAACCATCTATATCGATTACGACGATCGCGGAGCGCAGGCGCAGGCGCGCTGGCACGCGGCAGAGGTCGGACTGCCCTCAGCCCGAGTCGAGACTCTCCCGGACGGCGGGATTCCACCTCGCGGCAGCACGGTCTTCGGACTGTTTCAGGAGTGCGACTTCGTGTGCCACAAATTCGCGCGCTGGGAGCATTACTGGCTCGCGAAAGCGATTTCTCCGCGGCCTGGTTAAGCGCAGCGATTAGGAGGCGGCTAGAGGAGGCGGAGAGAGATCAATGTTCGACGGTAGCCGTCGGGATCGCGGGACGAACGTTATGCATGAGCCTCCTTCGCGCACACCGCCTCGTAGAACGCGTCTGTGCTGGCGCTAGGGACTCAGGCCACTGGAGCCAGCCCTCAGAGCACGGCAAGCCGGTGGCGAAGCTTTCGGCCTGACCCATACCAATAGACGCCCCGCCGCAGCTCCAACGGCCACGTCACGCTACCTGTGAATCGGGATCCAGTCTTGAGACGAACGCCCGGACCGACGAGCCGAAGGCCCTTCATGGGGGACTCGTCCTCGAAGACGACTGAATACGCGCCCGCGACGAGGGCCGTAGCGGGACTCCCATACGGAGCGACGAGCGAAACCTTCCCCGCCGGCGTGAGGCCTCCCGTCAGCGTTTTCAGGCGCGGGCCTCCGATGAGCGCCTCGATATACGCGTCCGCGATGAACGGCGGCGCGACGGAGAAATCCCTACACGAGCTGCCGCGCTCGAGCGGCCACTCCTGCACCTCCAGGATCGGACGTGACGAAGTCCGCCGGAACTCAGCGATCGCACCCGCGAGCTCCGGATCGTTGTAGATCGTCTCCCCCACGATCAGCGGCTGCGACAGCCCGTTCGCCGTCAGCGTCGCGTCCTCCTGGCGCAGCGCGTAGAGCGTGTGCGCGGCCGATGGGCCCCACCAGGTCGACACATGAACGGAGAAAGCCGCCGGCAGATCACGGCCGCTCGCGCGCAGCGCGTCGATCAGGTTCTGAAGCCGGTGACCTCCCTCCGGTTGCGTGATGTCGGCGTACGGATCGGGCGGTGCGATGGCCGAAACGACGACGTCATCCGTTCCGAACGCATCTGCATAGCGTCGGTACATCTCGGTGACGTAGGCCATCATCTGGCCCTTGTACGGCCAGTAGTCACTCGGTGCGCCCTCGCTCAGGAGGTCGATCCGCGTGAGCGTCGGCCCGTACGTCTTCACGAGCGGACGGACATCCTTGATGAAGCTCCAGTTCTGCTCGAAGAGGCTCGGCTCATAAAGGTTTTCGGGCGTCCCGATGGGATCGTTCGGACCCTGCGGCGCGAAATCGACGGTCAGCGAATCGAAGCCCGCTTCGCGGACATCGGTCAGGTAGCGGACCAGGTTCGTCCGGTACGGCTCGTCGAGGCGGCCGCTCTGCGAAGAAACCATCCCGAATGGATCGTCGTGCACGCTGTGCCAGATCATCAGCCTCAGCGAGCTGAGCCCTGCCGCGTGCATCGCCGCGAGCTGCAGGCGGACCCTCCGGCGAATCCCGGCTTGGTTGTACGTGGCGAGGATCCCCATGCCGTACGTGTCGCACCCGGCGACACCCCAACGCGAGAACGCAGCGCCGATGAGGGGCGCAGGAGGTGCAGCCGCGTGGGACCCGCCGACGGGAACGACGAGCAACACTGCCGCGAGCGCGGCGACGGCGAGACGCAATCTCGGCTCCCTAGGGGCGAGGCCTGCGCGGCGGAATCGGGACGCCGCGGCACTCGACGGACTCCGCTTCGGCGTGGAAGTTGTCGAACGCGGCGACGGCAGCCTTGCGTCCGAATGCGGGGATTCCTGCCGAGTTGAAGCTCAGCACCAGATTCACGGGCGCCCCCGCAGTCTTGGAGTCAAACTTCACCCAGGTTTCGCGGTAGCGGTAGTAGCCGGAGAGAACTCCGTTCTTGCGCGCGAGCCGTAGCGCCCCGGTGGTGTCATCCGTCCGCGCCCACGCGTTCGGCCCCAGGTTGGAGTCGTAGGCCTCGGGCGTGCCGTCGAGTTGGCCGCCGGAGCGCTCCACGGCAAGCCAGTTCTCTGCCGGTGGGGGGAAGTACGCGCCGAGCGTCACCCTGACGCCGTCGAATGGAGGCCATGTGAGCAGGTCGTATTCGACTATGGCGTCGAAGTCGCCCTTCACCAGACACATCGTGCCGTAGTGCTGGTCGACGCCGTACACGCTGTCTGCGACTGCATCGGGTGAGATCGAAAACTCGAGCCGCCCATTCCGTTCAGCGGCGTCGACGCCCTGGCCATGGCTCGCCAGATGCCACATCCCGTGGTCCATCGCCGGGTCGTCGAAGTTGTCGGCGAGCCAGTACACCTTCGTCGGCTGCGGCGGCTTCGACGGCTTCGAGGGCAGCGTGCTTCCGGGCTTATCCCGGCTTGCCGCGTGCGGGTGGGCTCGGCGCGTGCGGGCAGGGTGCTGAACGGATCTATTCGTCCACACCCCGCGCGGAACCCGCGTCACATGTGATCTCGACGCAGAAGCGTGCTTGCTGGTCGTGTTGGTCGTCACTGCGGCTGGTTCCGCGTTCGAGGTCGAGCTCGTCGTCTTCGGCAACGATTCGGCACCGCGAGCAAGCGAGACGGCTTTCCCCTGGTGCGGAGCCTTCTCCCTTGTCGCGACGACCGCGGCAGCCGCAGCGCCTGCGAGCAGGAGAACGGCGGCACCGACGACGAGCGGCGAGCGCGGCCAGCGCCAGCGCGACCCTCCCGGCTCAGCCTTGACGGCCGCGGGGGGCGGCGGCGGCGCGGAGGCCAATGAGGGATCCTGGCGCAGGATCGCCCGCTCGAGCTCGCGTAGCTCGGCGCTCGGCTCGATCCCCAGCTCTTCGACCAGCACCCGCCGCGTCTCGCGGTAGGTCTCGAGCGCCTCCGCCTGACGGCCCGAGCGGTAGAGCGCAAGGATCAGTTGCCCGCGCAGGCGCTCGCGAAGCGGCTGTTCGGCGATCAACGCTTCCAGCTCCGGGACCAGGTCCTCTTGCCGGCCCAGCTCCAGGTCGGCGTCGATTCGCTGCTCGATCGCCGACAGCCGCAGCTCCTCCAGGCGTCCGATCTCCGCGGCGAGCGCCCGCTCCTGCGCCAGGTCGGCAAGCGCGGGACCGCGCCAGAGCGACAACGCCTCTGCGAGCTTCGCCGCGCGCTCCTGCGCGGGCAGCGGCTTGGCCTCGACGATGAGCCGCTCGAAGCGCGTGACATCGACCTCCTCGGGACCAGCGCGCAGGACATAACCCCACGGCTTCGTCACCAGCACCTCGCTCCCAAGATCCTTGCGAAGACGCGACACGTGGTTGTGCAGTGCGGCCGACGCGTTCGCCGGAAGAGCCTCACCCCACAACTCGTCGATCAGGCGGTTCGTGCGGACAACCTCGTTCGCATGGAGAATGAGGAGGACGAGCACGGCCCGGCGCTTGGAACCGCGCAGCTCGATGATCCGGCCGTCGCGCCGTACTTCCAGAGGCCCGAGTACCCGAAATTCCATCCCGCGAATGACGGTAACACCGTCTCGGCGGCGCGCAAGACCGTGCGAGCCGCGTGACAGGGCGTTGACAGGAGCCGGAGCCACAGTCAGCCGTGACGCCCAACGACAAAGGAGTTGGCATGCCAACGAAGCGCGCTCTAATCCTGCTGGCCGTCGCCTCGGCGGTTCTCGCGACAGGAGGCGTTGGCTACGCGACCGCGCAGGACGACGACGGCCCGGGGGATCGTGCCTGGGCCCAGGTCGACCCGAACGGCGGATCGCCGGTGCTCGTCAAGTCGAAGAACATCGTGCTCGTGAGCTCGCCGGGCGAAGGCATCTACTGCCTTCGTGCAAACGCCCGAATCAACCTGGCAGAGTCAGTACCGGTCGCGACGCAGGAGCAGAGCCTGTCGTCGACGCTCGGCCTCGTGACCGTGCGGCGGAGCGGAATCCCCAACGTCTACTGCGGAACCAACGAGCTCCAGGTCACGACCTGGGACGCGGCGACACCGTCAAGTCCCACACCCGTAAAGTCTGTCGGCTTCGACGTCGTCGTTCCGTAGGCACGTCCAGTATTGCGAGGCGCGCTGCATGCTCGCAGAATCCTTGAAGTGTTTCGCGTGAGAGCCGCCGCCTGCCTCGCCGCCGTGGTGCTGCTGCCCGCCTGCCTCGCCGCCGTGGTGCTGCTGCCCGGCGCCGCGTCCGCGCCGCCAGCCGGGCCGGCGATCTGGTTCGCGCCCCTGCCGCCGCTGCGGATCGTTGAGTCGCGCCCCTTTGTCGGCTCCACCGACTTCATGCAGCTCTTCTCGAAGAGGGCCGCGTGGCCGAACGCCGCACGCCGTGTCTCGGTTTTCAAGCTCTACGGCGAGTGGGTCGCGCACACGGCGACGAGCGCGCAACTCCGGCGGGCGGTCAAGGAGCTGAAGCGGCGCAAGATCTCCATCGCGGTCGAGACCGGACCACTCGAACCTCCGCCGGAGTGCGGCCAGGGAGTCGAGGGATTTGCGGGCGCCGAGGGGCTAACAACGGCGAATCGGATCAAGGAGGCCGGTGGGACGCTCGGATACGTCGCCTTCGACGAGCCCTTCTACTACGGGGCGCTGTACGCGGGCCAGAATGCGTGCCGCTGGGACACGCGCCACATCGCCGAGAGCGTGGCCGCATACATCCGCGGAATCAGGACGGTGTTCCCCCACGTGAAGTTCGGAGACACCGAGCCGCTCACGACCGGAGCGCACATCGATCGGTACAAGGAATGGATCGACGCGTACTGGGAGGTGACCGGCGAGAGCCTCGCTTTCATCCACCTCGATACGTGGTACACGCTGCCGCGCTGGCCGCAGCTCGCGCACGAACTCGAGGCGTTCGCGCAGTCGCGAGGCGTTGCGTTCGGCCTCATCTACAACGGCGATGGCCATGACGCCAGCGACTACGCGTGGCTCGCGAAAGCGCAGGAGCGGTTCGAGCTGTACGAGACGGAGAGCGGCCGTCCCGATCACGCCGTGCTGCAGTCGTGGGTGGACAAGCCCGACCGCGTCCTGCCCGAGACGCGCCGTACGTTCACGAATCTGATCCTCCGGTACGGGCGCCCGCGCACACGGCTCGAGCTCGAAGCGAGCGCGGGCGAGGTCAAGGGTAGGCTGCTTGGTGCACGTCCGTTGGTGGGCTCGCCGATCCGGCTCTCCGTGGAGCGCACGTACGAGGGCAGCGTCTACCCCTCGAGCGGCACCCTCACGACCGCCTCGACGACGACGGGCGCCGGCGGCCGGTTTCGCGCCGTGCTGACCGCACCGCCCGGCGCTGCGATCGTCGCACGGTATCGCGGCTCGGCGCGCTACTGGCCCGCATACGCGGTCGCGGGCTCCGGCCTGCGCAACGTCGCGCGCGGCAGGCCGGTGGTCGCGTCGGCGGAGCAGACGACGGAGCCCGCGGCATACGCCGTCGACGGCGACGTGACCACATCGTGGATCGCGGGCGACTTCGCGCCGCAGTGGATCGAGATCGACCTCGGCGCGACGTTCTCGATCGCCGCGATCCGACTCGGCGTCAACCAGTTCCCGAACGGTGACACCGTGCACGCCGTGCTCGGAAGGCCGCCGGGAGGCTCCTACCGCGAGCTGCACGTTTTTCGGGGGCGGACGACGAGCGGCGAACTCTTGGAGTACGTGCCGCAGGCGTCCTGGGAGGGAATCCGCTACCTGCGCGTCGAGACCCGCGCGAGCCCGTCGTGGGTCGCGTGGCGCGAGGTCGAAGTGTTCGGCTCCGCGTCGCCCTGAGGTCTACGTGCAAGAAGCGTCCGTCGCTTCGACGACGAAGTTGTCGAACGCGACTCGCACCTCCTTCCCCGCAAAGCTCTCGCTGCTCGCGAAGATCTGGAGCCCGATGAAGACGGCCACGGACGACCGGCTCGTGTCGAGCTCTATCCAGCGGCCCTTCGCTCGGTAGTACGTCGTGATGACGCCCTTTGTGCGCGCGACGCGCAGTGCGCCTGCAGCGTCTCCGGTCGGCAGGTTGCGCGACCGGCTCGGCATCCACGACGAGTACTGCTCGCCCCAGGCGTTGCTGCTGCGCGACGACTGCGCCGAGCCGATCTGACCGAGGTACGCCTGGAGGATCGCCGCGACGCCGTTCGCCGCGGGCCAATCCACCAGCGTGTACTGGACCCGGGCGTCGAACTCGCCCGCGAACCAGCACTTCGTTCCGTACTGACCCATGATCCAGTGCTCGGAACTCCCAGTCGCATCCGCCGCGATCATCATCTCGAGGCGGCCGTTCCGCTCGACGAGCTCCGTCCCCGTCCCGAACGAGCCGGTCCACCAGATGAGGGAATTGAGCACTCCATCGCCGAAGTCGTCTCTGAGCCGGAACCCCTTCTGCGGCGCGGGAGAGGGTGCGGCTGTCGTCGTGCCCGCATGAGGGGCGGGTCGTCTGGGCGCGGACGCCGGCTTCGTCACCCGTCTCGGAGGAATCGTCGCATGGGTGGTAGGCGCGCGCCGCAGCGGCCCGCGAAGAGCGTGCGTCGTACGGTGGGGCTTCCGAACGGGCCGCCGGGAGGTGGTCACCGGCTCTCGAACCGGTGCCGCCTTGCTCGTGCTGAGGGCGGACGCGGTCGCGAGCCTAGGACGAGCGGCTAACTGCTTCGGATCCCCGGTCCGCGACGTCGCGAACCCTGCGGCTGCCCCGCCGGCAAGCAGGCCGGCGAGGATGGCGGCGAGGACCACGCGTTTGCGCGACCCGCGCAGCGGTGGAGACTCCGGCGCGGGCGCCAGCACAGGATCCTGGCGCAGGATCGCTTGCTCGAGCTCGCGCAGCGCCGGACTCGGCTCTAGTCCCAGCTCGTCAGCGAGCACACGGCGCGTCTCGCGATAGACCTCGAGCGCCTCCGCCTGCCGGCCGGCGCGGTAGAGCGCGAGTATCAGCTGCCCGCGCAGCCGCTCGCGTAGGGGATGCTCGCCAACGAGCCGCTCGAGTTCGCCGACGAGCTCCGCGTGCCGGGCGAGCGCGAGGTCCGCGTCGATCCGCCGCTCGAGCGCCGCGAGCCGCGACTCCTCCAACCGATTCGCTTCGGCGGCGGCGAACGGCTCGTGCAGGAGGTCGGCCAGCGCGGGGCCGCGCCAAAGCTCCAGCGCTTCGTGAAGGAGCGCCGCCCGCGCGATCGGATCCCCCGTCTCCGCCTCGGCGACCAGCTGCTCGAAGCGGTGCAGGTCGATCGCCGATGGATCGACGACGAGGCTGTAGCCGCCGGGCCGCGTAACCAGCACGTGTGCGCCGAGCAGCTTCCGCAAGCGGTAGACGTGGTTATGCAGCGCAGCCGCCGCGTTGTGCGGCAGGTGCTCGCCCCAGAGATCGTCGGCGAGGCGATCGCCCGAGACGGCCTCGTTCGCATGGAGCACGAGCAGCGCGAGGAGTGCTCGGCGCTTCGACCCGCCGAGCGCAAGGGCCTGCCCGTCACGGCGAACCTCGACGGGGCCGAGAATCCGGAACTCCATCCTTGCATCGAACGTAACACCGTCCGGCCGCGATTGGAACGCGCGCTCGCGCGATTGAAGACTTTGACAGCGGTTTGAGAGGGAGACGGGAGGAACAGCAGCAATCCTGGTGGGATCAAGGACGCACTTGACCTCACCCCAAGGGAACGGCAGGTCTTGGAGCTGCTCGCCCAAGGGCTGACGACGAAGCAGATCGCGCTGCGGCTGGGAGTCGCGCCTGCGACGGCGCGACGCCACATAGGCTCGGCGGCGGCGCGTCTCGGCGCGCTCGACCGCCGCTCAGCAGTCGCGAGGTTTCGCTCGCGTGACTCTGTTGAGACGCCCCGTTCCGGAGTTTCAGATCGCGACCGCCGGCCGTGCGGCGACAACAACCCTCTGCGAGCCACCTGACAGATCGCTGTTAGCGGGGTGGCTCAGGCTGGATGGCAGTCCAAAAGGAGGAAGAAGGTGAAGAAGTTCGGCTTGTACCTGGTCACGCTCGCGGCGCTCGTCGGAGCGGGCGTGGCCTACTCGGCGGTCTCGCCGAGTACGAAGTTGCAGAAGCAGGACCGCGTGTACGGCGGTGGCCAGTTCGGCCCGGGTTGCTTCTCGAACAGCACGCTCTGCTTCGCCAACCCGCGTAACTTCGCCGTCGACGCGCACGCGGAGGGCGACGGGAGCGAGACCGCCGGAAACTCGACCTACGGCACGCCTGGGTTCACGGAGAACTTCCGCTCGGTCAGGTGCCTGCGCGTCGAAGGAAACCGAGCGGTGATCGGAGGCGTCATCGAGTCGGGCGCGAACGCCGGCTTCGGCTACGTCGAGTACTTCGTCGACCGCGGCGGGCCTGGCCTCGGCGATCGCGACCTCGCGAGCCCGAGCTTGCTCGATCCATTGGACTCGCTCGGCTGGCCGGCGGGCTTCCCGTCTACCTGTCCATCTCCGACCAGCGGCTGGCCGGCTGCCGGACCGCCGGTCTATCTGGAGGTCGACGAGGGGGACATCGTCGTCCAGGACGCGCCGAGCGACTAGCTCAGTTCGTTGCGCGAGCGGCCGCTATCTGGCGGCCGCTCACTTCGAGCCGATCGTTGCGGCCGGTCGCCACCGGCCGCCGTCGGCTACTCGATGTTAGAAGCAGCCGTCCGGATCCTGGACGAAGCAGATCCTCGACGCGCGCTCGCGCGCGCGGTACGGCTCGCGCTCGGGCTCGATCCTCTGTCCCTCGAGGTCGGCGAGCGTGGTGTCCGGCCATCAGTCCCAGGCAATTCCTCTGTCGAAGGTGACGACGAGCTTGCGGATCTTGCCGCTCCCGGGCGTCAGGAGCAGCTCGCCCGCGGCGACGTCGGGCTCTGCAAGCCAGGCGTAGCGCGCCTCGAGACATCCGTCGCGCACCCGGGCCTCGAGCACGCGCAGCTCGTCGTCGGGCGGACGGGTGCGGTACGCCTCCGCAATCGACTTCTTACCGGCGAACGGCCCGACGGGCACGCCGCGGAACTCGAGCTCGGCCGCGTCGTCGAAGCCCTCGAGCATCGGGCTCCAGTCGCCGGTACGAACACCGGCGTTGAAGCGCTCGACGTGGAGACGGAGGAGCTCGAGGTCCAGGTCCTCGCGCAGGAGCGCGTACAGCACCGCGTCGACCCAGTCGCCGTGACGGCGGTAGGCCTTTCGCTTCACGCCCTCGCGCACGAACCCGACGCGCTCGGCGTGGGCGACGGCGCGTTCGTTGAAGCCGTAGGTCTCGAGCTCGAGCCGGTGGTAGCCGAGTTCGTCGAGGAGGTGGCGCTGGAAGAGCCGGGCGGCCCGGTCGGCGACCCGCCGGCCGCGAAAGGCAGGCTGCACGGCCAACCGCTCGAGGCGTGCGATCTGCGAGCGGCGGTTCGACACCTCGAACCCCATCACGCCGGCACGCTCGCCGTCGAGCTCGATCACGAAGCGCCCGTAGTCCTGCGGCTCAGCGTTCGACCGTTCGATCTCCTGCAGCAGGCTCTCACGGTCGAGCGCCGCGCGGCCCCCGAGGAACGGCTCGACGTCCTCGTCGTTCACGAGCTCGTGGAGGAAGTCGAGGTCGTCCGCGCGGGCGCGGCGGATCGAGATCACGGCGTCTCGCCGACGGGTGTGCGACGGGACAGCCGGAGCGTCCCCGTTCCGAGCGCAACGCCGGCCAGGATGAGCGCGAACCCGCCGAGCGCCGAGGCGGTCACGGACTCGTCGAGGAGCAGGGCGCCGTACACGAGCGCCAGCGCGGGCGCGAGGTACGTCACGAGCGCTGCGTACGAGGCACCGGCGCCGGAGATGAGCCCGAAGTAGAGGAGGTAGGCGACGGAGAGGCCGGCCGCCCCGAGCGCCACGATCGAGCCGATCGCCTTCCAGCTCGGGGCGTGCGCGGGCAGGTCGACGATCCCGAGCGGCAGCATCGACACCGTCGCGACGATCAGCGTGCCGAGCGCAGTGACCATCGGCGGCGTCTGGCGCAGGCGTGCGCCGGCGTAGAGGGCGGAGGCCGCGTAGCAGAGGGCACTGCCGAGTACGGCCAGGGCAGAGAGGACGTCACCGCTCGGCTGGGCGCCGACAAGCAGGACGACGCCGGCGAAGCCGATCACGACGCCCGCGAGGCGGGCCCCGGCGACACGGTCGCTGCGGCTGAAAAGGACTGCGAGCACCGCGGTGAAGAGGGGCATCGCCGCCTGCAGCACCGCGGCGAGCCCCGAGTCGAGCCGCTTCTCCCCCCACGCGAGGAGCCAGAACGGGAGCGACGCATTCCCGAGCCCGACGAGGAGGAGCGGCCACGCGTGGCGCCGTAGCTCCTGGGCCAGCCGGCGCCAGCCGACGAAGAACGGCACCGCCGGCAGCAGGCAGAGCGTCCCGACCAGCACGCGGCCGAAGACCACCTCCCCGGGGGCCAGCTCCTTCACGGCGACTTTGATGAACATGAAGGAGGCGCCCCAGATCGCAGCCAGCGCGGACAGCATGACGAGGTGGCGACGGCTCATACGAGTACAAACCTATCCGTGGCCCGTCTGCCTTCCCGGCTACACTCGGATCCTTGACGCAGGTCGCGCCGGAACAGCCGCTCCACCGCGCGCTGGGGTTGACCGACGAGGAGCTCGATCGTATCCATGAGCTGCTCGGCCGCCACCCGAACCACTTCGAGCTCGCGGTCTTCTCCCTCCTCTGGTCGGAGCACTGTGGCTACAAGCATTCGGCTCTCCTCCTGAAGCGGCTCCCTTCGGAGGGGAAACGCGTCCTGCAAGGCCCCGGTGAGAACGCCGGGGTGATCGACCTGGGCGAGGGCGACGCGGTGGCGTTCAAGGTCGAGTCCCACAACCATCCCTCGGCGGTCGAACCGTTCCAGGGCGCGGCGACCGGGGTCGGCGGGATCCTGCGGGACATCGTCGCGATGGGAGCGCGGCCGATCGCGCTGCTCGACGGCCTCAGGTTCGCCGAGCCCGACCATCACTTTCGCCGCGCCGTCGCCGGTATCGGCAACTACGGCAACAGCGTCGGCGTCGCGACGGTGGGCGGCGAGGCCGTCTTCGACGAGGCCTACCGCAACAACTGCCTCGTCAACGCGATGTGCCTGGGCCTCCTCCCCGCCGATCGGGTCACGCGTGCGCGCGCGACGGCGATCGGCGCGCACGTCGTCCTCTACGGCGCGACGACCGGCCGCGACGGCATCGGCGGCGCCTCCGTGCTCGCGAGCGCGGAGCTCGGCGAGGAGGACGGCGACAAGCGCCCGTCCGTCCAGGTCGGCGACCCCTTCACGGGCAAGAAGCTGATCGAGGCGTCGCTCGAGCTCGTCGAAGGAGGTCTCGTCGAGTCGTTGCAGGACTGCGGCGCGGCCGGCCTCGCCTCCGCCCTCTCCGAGATGGCGCGGGACGGCGCCGGCATCGACGTGCACCTCGACCGCGTGCCGCTGCGCGAGACGGGGATGGAGCCGTGGGAGATCATGATCTCGGAGTCGCAGGAGCGCATGGTTGCGGTGGTCCGCCCGCAGATGCTGGCTGCGGTGCAGCGTGTCTGCGAGACCTGGGAGCTTCCCTGCACCCCGATCGGCGACGTCACCGACACGGGCGAGCTGCGCGCTTTCTTCGACGACGAGCTCGTCGGCGCGGTCCCGGCCGTCCTGCTCACCGACGAGTGCCCGCGCTACGCGGTCGAACGCGAGCCGGAGTCGCGGCAGAACGTCGCGCCGTCCCCGCACAACGCGGCACCGAAGGCGTGGATCTACGAGCAGTACGACCAGCTCGTCGGTTCGCGGACGGTGCGCCGGCCGGGCCTCGACGCGGCAGTGCTGCGCCTGCGCCCTTCGCTGCGTGGACTCGCGGTCTCACTGCAGGGCCCACCGCCCGGCGAGCGGGACCCGTTCCGTGCCGGCGTGCTCGCCGTGCTCGGTGCGGGGCGGAACGTCGCCTGCGCCGGCGGCGAGCCGCTCGCCCTGACCGACTGCCTGAACTTCGGCAACCCTGAGAAGCCCGTGATCGGCTGGGAGCTGGAGCAGGCGATCGAGGGCATCGCGCAGGCGGCCGGCGCGCTCGGGATTCCCGTCGTCTCCGGCAACGTCTCGCTCTACAACGACACGGACGGCCGCTCCATCCCCCCGACCCCGGTGGTCGGCTGCGTCGGCCTCGTGCCGGACGTGCGCTTCGTGCCCGGCGCCTGGCGCAGCGGCGACGTGGTGCTGCTCGCGACCGCTCCCGGAGAGCTCGACCTGCGGGCGGAGGCTGCGCTCATCCGCTTCGTCTGGAAGGCTGGGCCGGTGCTGACCCTCGCCCACGACGTCTCCGACGGCGGCTTGGCCCAGGCGATCCGGGAAGCGGAGGCGCACAGCGGGATCACCGCCGACGTCGAGCTGCCGGCGGCGGCCCTGGGCGGCCAGGTGCTGCTCGCGTGTTCGCCGGAGAACGTCGAGCGGCTCGGCACAAAGGGCCTCGAGCAGATCGGCCTCGTCTCGTAATGTGCGGCCTGTTCGGCGTGCGGGCACCGGAGCGCGATGTCGCGCGGTTGACCTACTTCGGGCTCTTCGCCCTGCAGCACCGCGGACAGGAGTCGGCCGGCATCGCGGTCTCCGACCAGGGCCGGCTGACCGCACTGCGCGACATGGGACTCGTCACGCAGGTCTTCGACGAGCAGAAGCTGCGCGGACTGCGCGGTGACCTCGCGATCGGACACACGCGCTATTCGACGACCGGCTCCTCGCAGTGGTGGAACGCGCAGCCGCTCGTCCAGCACGGCAGCGCACGCACGATCGCGCTCGGGCACAACGGCAACCTCACCAACGCGGCCGACCTCCGCGCGGAGCTCGCACAGCAGGGCCATCGCCTGGCGACGACGGCCGACACGGAGGTGATCGCGGCGCTGATCGCAGGCGACGGGGCGCCTTTGGCCGAGGCCGTCGCGAATGCGATGCGAAAGCTCGACGGCGCGTTCTCGGTCGTCGCCCTCTCCGAAGGGAAGCTGATCGCGTTTCGCGATCCGCGCGGGATGCGCCCGCTCTGCCTCGGACGCCTCGACGGCGACTGGGTCGTCGCGTCGGAGACCTGTGCGCTCGACCTCGTCGGCGCGGAGTTCGAACGCGACGTTCGGCCGGGCGAGCTGCTGGTGATCGACGAGCACGTCGCCGCGCACCAGGTCGTACCGCAGCAAGACGGCGGCGCCCTGTGCATCTTCGAGTTCTTCTACCTCGCGCGTCCCGACTCGCGCCTGGCGGGAGTCGAGATTCACGGCGCGCGCGTGCGGATGGGAGAGCGCCTGGCAGAAGAGTCGCCGGTCGAGGCGGATCTCGTGCTGCCGATTCCCGACTCGGGCACGCCTGCGGCGATCGGCTTCTCGCGCGCCGCGAACATCCCGTTCAGCGAGGGGCTGATCAAGAACCGCTACGTCGGCCGCACGTTCATCCAGCCCGACCAGGGCCTGCGCGAGCAGGGCGTGAAGCTCAAGTTCAACCCGCTCGCCGAGCTCGCCGGCAAGCGCATCGTCGTCGTCGACGACTCGATCGTGCGCGGCAACACGACGCGGCAGATCGTCCAGCTGCTGTTCGACGCGGGGGCGGCCGAAGTGCACGTGCGTGTTTCCTCGCCGCCCGTGATCTCGCAGTGCTACTACGGCATCGACTTCGCCGACCCCGAGCAGCTGATCGCCTCCGACAAGACGGTCGAGGAGGTGCGCGAGCACCTCGGCGCCACCAGCCTCGCCTACCTGTCGCTCGAGGGCCTGCAGGCCTCGACTCGACGGCCGGCCTCGCAATTCTGCCGCGCCTGCCTCACGCGGGACTACCCGACGGCACTCCCGCGCGAGGCGGCGAAGCTGCAGTTCGAACCGGTCCGGAGCTAGTGCCCCTTCCAGCAATACATGGCTGCTTCTGGCCCGCGATCACACGGCGCCAGAGTCCACCCTCTCCCTCAGCAAGGCAGTCCAGCCTTCCTTCGGTCGAGTGCGGCCTCTGGCTTGGTGCTCGCGACCCAGAAGCTAGACGGCATCACTGGAAGGGGCACTAGCGCTCCAGCACGCGGCTCGCCTTTGCGATGCCGCGGGAGAGCACATAGGCGACGGTGATGAAGGTGAACGCCGTCACGAACTCCGGCGCGTCGACGCGACTGTCGGCCAGCGTGATGATCCCGACGAAGATCGTCGCGAGAATGTAGACCACGAGCTCGGCGTTGCCCGGCGCCGGCATGAGGGCCGCGAGGTTCAGGTTGACGTTCGGCCCTCCACTTCCGTACCCGCCCGCCTGTGGTGTCGTGGGCTGCTCCGGGGGTGTCGTTGACATCCTGCTCCTTTCGCTCAGGCGGCAACCAGTCCAGGGACGTGGACGATCTCGAGCTTCAGACCGTCGGGATCGTAGAAGAACACGGCGTAGTACCCCGGGATGTAGGCGTACTCCTGCGGCACGCTCTCGAGCTCGAGCCTCTGTGACTGGACCCAGGCGGCGGCGTCGTCGACCTGACCGCGTGACCCGGCCTCGAAGGCGAGGTGGTGCAGACCGACACGGTAACGGTCGTACGGCTCGGAGTCCGACTGGGCCTCGCGCAATCCGATCGCGGTGCCCGGGCCCCCGATGTACCAGATCGTCTCCCCGCGCTCGCCTTCGACCTCGCCGACGCGGTCGTAGCCGAGCGGGCCGAGCAGTCCCGTGTAGAACGGCAGGCTGCGCTCGATCGAGGAGACGACCAGGTCGACGTGGTGGACGCCTGACGAGCGCACGTGGCCCTGATCGGATTCAGCGGGGAGGCGTCAGCTCCTCCGCGCGCCCGTAGCGCACCGCGCGCTTCACCGTGCGCGGGTCGAGGCCGCGTTCCAGCAGCCGCTGGCGCAGCTCTCCCTCACCGGCCATGCGCAGGAAGAGCCACGCGAGCGCGACGATGGTGACGATCGAGCCCTCGATCATCATCACGGCTCCGGCGAGCCCCTGGTCCTCGAGCGGCGAGAGTCCCCACAGGTGCTCGGTGTAGACGCCCGCGTAGAAGACGCTGCCCGCCCAGAAGAAGACGTTGCCGAGCACCGTCTCGACCAGCCGCACGACGGCGACGTACCCGAGCTTCGCGCCGGTGCCGAACCACTCTGGCGCCGGCAGCGTCTCCAGGACCGGCAGCCACATGATCGCTCCGCCCGTGAAGAAGGCGCCATGCTCGAGCGCGTGCACGGCCTCGTGTCGCACGGCGGCCTCGTACAGAAACGGCAGGTGCCACACGTAGAGGTTCACGGCCCACAACGGCAGCGCAACGAGCGGGTTGGCGAGGAAGCGCAACCTGTGCAAGAAGGCGAGCGCCGGCCGCAGGATCGGGCCGGTGAGGCCGGCGAGGAGTGCCAGGGGCGCCAGGTCGCCGAGCAGGACGTGCTGCAGCATGTGGAAGCTGAAGAGCTGTTCCCCGAGCGCGTGCACGGGTGACACGAGCGCGACGAGAAGGAGCCCGATCCCGGTGGCGAAGAGCGCGGTCCGCCACGCCGGCACACCGGTTCCGCGCGCCCGCAACGTGCGGACGCGGCGGCCGTAGACCAGCGCCAACAGCACGACCGGGACGATCTGGACCGGGTCGAGCGTCCAGCTCGTGTCGACGGGCAGCTGGTAGAGCACGCTACTAGTCTGCCTTCGTGCAGCTCTTCCACTACCACCTGGTGACGAGCAAGGTGCGCGAGGTCGAGGCGCGCTACCTGGGCAAGCTGGGCTTCGGCCTGGTTGCGCGCCACGGCCGGATCGACGAGGACACGACCTCGTTCGAGTCGGGCCACGGCTGGGAGGAGCTCGACGAGCTGGGGTTCAAGCTCCGACTGTCCGAGCTCGAGCGCGGGGCCGTCAACGTCGTCGTCCAGCCGGGACAGTGGGAGCTGCCGCGGCTCGACCACCTCGGCTTCGCGCTCGACGAGGACGACTTCGTCGCCACGCTCGCGCGCGCCGAGCTGCGGGAGCTGCGCGTGCAGGAGCACGGAGGACGACGCACGTTCGTGTCGACGAACGCGGGCTACCGTCTCGAGCTGCACCCGCCGCGCGAGTGGCTCGACGACTTCCTCGCCGGCGAGTCGGAGCTGAAGCTGGCCGAGCTCCACCTTCGCGCCGACGACCCGGAGCTGAAGGCGGCTGCGCTCGGGGAGCTGCTCGACGTGCCGTACACGCAGGACACGGTGACGATCGGCGAGACACTCGTTCGCTTTCTTCCGGACGGTCCCCAGGGCCGGCCACAGCTGCACGCGGAGCTGTTCGTGTAGGACGTCGCTCCGCCCGGCACTGTCCAAAACTGCGAATTGACGCGTGCACCGCGCGAGGTCATCCTCGACGGCATGTCACGCACTGCACTCTTCATCCTCATCGTCGCGCTCGCGCTGCTGGCCGTTCCGGTCGCGGGCGGCGGCTCGTACATCTACTGGTGGCAGCACAACATGCCGACGAACACGGTCGGCCATGACGGGTTCGCCCACAACCACACGTACAACGAGCTCTACTTCGGTCCGAACGCCGGCTGGACCGCGCGGCTGTGGGAGGTAACGCCGGCGGGCTACACGCACTTCGTGCGGCTCTGCAGCGGCAACTGCTTCTACGCTCATCCGCCGTACTACTACGCGACGTCGTACTGCGCGAACCGCGACCCGAACGGAACGACGCACTTCGTCTACGACTGCAGGGACGAGTGGTGACCGTGCAGCGGCGCAGCAAGCTCAGACTGCTCGCCCTCGCCGGCATCGCCGCTGCGGCCGTCATCACTGCGGCCACCTCCCAGGTCGGCCGCGGCGGTGGCGACCGAACACAGATCGGCACCGGCTCGGTGGCGGCGCTCGCACGCTCCGCCCGCGCGGCCGACGCCTTGCCGGCGCAGGTCCTGTCGTACCCCTTCGCCGCCCGCAACTTCGCCAGCCCCACCGGAGCCGGCTCGCGCCTGCTGCAGACCGACGGCTCGCTGAGGCTGTACACGGTCCCGGGCAAGGCCGGCATGCTCTGTCTCGTCGAGGTCGACAACGCGGCGCAGACGGCCGGGGCCGCCTGCGCCGACCGCGGCGTGCTCCTGACCGGCAGCATCTTCATGGCCGATCGCAGCGAGAACGGCCGCCTCGACGTGCTTGGGCTCGTCGGCGACGGCCACACCTATGCCGAGGCAAACGGCAAGCGGGTCGGGATCGAAGGCAACTCCTTCGTCCTCCGGGGCGTCGAGGGCGACTCGGTTACGGTCGGTTCGGCCGCGGAGACGCAGACGATCGAGGTCGGCGACTGACGGCGGCCTGACGGCAGAGGCGAGCACTAGACTTCGGCCCCTGACGAGCCAGCCGAAGACGTATGCAGGGGCCGGAGTCTCGCTCGCCACAGCCGTCTCCATCGTCGAGCGCCTGCGGGCGGCCGCCGAGTCGACGGGCGCGAGAGAGTTCGGCGGCTTCGCAGGGCTGTACCCCCTCGACGACGAGCGGCTCCTGGCCGCCTCGATGGACAGCGTCGGCTCGAAGCTCATGCTCGCCCGCCGCGCCGGCCGCCTGCGCTGGGCGGGCATGGACCTCGCCGCGCACTGCATCGACGACGTGCTGTGCAGCGGCGCCGAGCCGCTCTTCCTGCTGGACTACGTCGCAGCGAACCGGATCGACGAGCAGGAGGTTGTGGAGCTCGTCGAAGGCGCGGCCGAGGTCTGCCGCGCCGGCGGGTGCGTCCTGATCGGCGGCGAGACGGCGGAGCTGCCGGGCATCTACCAGGAAGGTGAGCTCGACTTCGCCGGCACCTGCGTCGGCCTCGTCGAGCGCGGCCGCGTGATCGACGGGTCCGGCTGCCGCGCAGGCGACCTGGTCATCGGCCTTCCCTCGAACGGCCTGCACACGAACGGCTTCTCACTGGTGCGCGCACTCGTCGGTGACGGCGAGTTCGACGCCGACCTCCTGCTCGCGCCGCACAGGCTCTACCTCGACGAGGTGCGCGCGCTGAGGACGGCAGCCGACGTGCGCGCGCTCGCACACGTGACCGGCGGCGGGATCCTGGGCAATCTCTCGCGTGTCCTGCCGGACGGTGTGCAGGCTCGCATCGACTGGGATGCCTGGGAACGCCCGCCCGTCTTTCAGTGGCTTGCCGACAAGGGAATCGAGGAAGAGGAGCTTCGGCGCGTGTTCAACCTCGGCATCGGCATGTGCGCCGTGGTGCCGGAGGCGCCAGCGGACGCGCTCGTCATCGGCGAGCTCGCGTGATCGGCGTGCTCGCCTCCGGTGAAGGCACGAATCTGCAGGCGCTGATCGACGCAGGATTGCCGATCGCCGCCGTGGCATCGAATCGCAGCGACGCAGGCGCGCTCGCCCGCGCGGACGCAGCCGGCATCCCGCGGCGCGTGTTCGAGCTGGACGGCTACGCCGACCGGGCTGCGCGTGACCGCGAGCTCGCCGACTGGCTCCAGCTGAGAGGCGTCGACCTCGTCGTACTGGCGGGCTACATGCACCTGCTCACGCCGGCCTTCCTCGACCGCTTCCCGGACCGGATCGTCAACGTCCACCCGTCGCTGCTCCCGCAGTTTCCGGGAGCACGCGCCATCGAGAAGGCGCTTGCAGCCGGCGTCGAGACGACGGGCGTGACCGTTCACTACGTCGACGCGGGCGTCGACACTGGTCCGGTGATCCGGCAGGAGCACGTGCCGGTCGAGCCTCGCGCAACCCTGATAGAACGGATCCACGCCGTCGAGCACCGACTACTCCCGGAGGTGGTGAGCGAGCTGTGCGCGCGCTGATCTCGGTCTACGACAAGACGGGACTCGAGAGCTTCGCCCGGGGGCTTGCCGACCTCGGCTTCGACCTCGTCGCGAGCGGCGGCACGGCGGACTTCCTCGAGAACGAGGTGGGACTCGACGTCGAGCGGGTCGAGGAGCTCACAGGCGTCGCCGAGCTGCTGGGCGGGCGGGTGAAGACCCTCCACCCGCGCATCCACGCGGCGATCCTGGCGCGCCGCGACCATCCGGAAGACGCCGCGACACTCGAGGACCAGGACATCCAGCCGTTCGACCTCGTCTGCGTGAACCTCTACCCGTTCAGCGAGGTCGCCGGGCGCTACGGCGTGCGCGAGGAGGAGGCCGTCGAGATGATCGACGTGGGCGGGCCCTCGATGCTCCGCGGCGCCGCGAAGAACTTCGCCCACGTCGCGCCGGTGTGCCGGCCGGAACGGTACGACTTCGTGCTCGCCGAGCTGCGCGAGCGAGGAGACCTCACGCTCGAGACGCGACGCGCTCTCGCCGCTGAGGCGTTCGCGACGACTGCCGCCTACGAGGCGGCGATCGCGCGGTGGTTCGCCGACGTCGAAGCGTTCCCGGACACGCTCGTCCCGGCGTTCACGAAGGTGATGGACCTGCGCTACGGCGAGAACCCGCACCAGCGCGCGGCCTACTACGCGGAGGAGGGCGCCCGCGTGCACCTGCTCTCGCGCGTGCAACAGCTCCACGGCAAGGAGCTCTCGCTGATCAACCTGCTCGATCTCTCCGCGGCCCGGCTCGTGCTCCGTGAGTTCGCGCTACCCGCCTGCGTGATCGTCAAGCACGCGAACCCCTGCGGGGTCGCCGTTGCGAGCACGATCGAGGAGGCGTACGAGCGAGCGCTGGCCTCGGACCCTGTCTCGGCGTTCGGGATGGTCTGCGCCGTCAACCGCCCCGTCTCGGCCGGGCTCGGCGAGGCGCTCGCCGACCGGTTCGTCGACGTGCTCTTCGCTCCCGACTACGACGAGCAGGCACTCGAGACGCTGCAACGGAAGCAGGGCATCCGCATCCTGCGCGACCGCGAGCGCCGCGGCCTGCCGCGCGGCGAGCGCGACTTCAAGCGCGTGCTCGGCGGGCTGCTCGTCCAGGACGGCGACTGGGACGTCGACGACCGCGAGATGATGGAAGTCGCCTGGGGCGAGCCTGACGAGTCGTGCTGGGGCGATCTCGTCTTCGCCTGGCGCGTCTGCAAGCACGTTGGCTCGAACGCGGTCGTGCTCGCGAAGGACCTGGCGACGATCGGGATCGGCGGCGGCCAGACCAGCCGGGTCGACTCGGTCAAGATCGCGCTCGACAAGGCACGCGAGCACGGCCACGACGTGCGCGGCGCCGTGCTCGCGTCAGATGCGTTCTTCCCGTTTGCCGACGGGCCCCAGGTTGCGCTCGACGCCGGCGTCAGCGCGATCATCCAGCCGGGAGGGTCCAGGCGGGACGACGAGGTGGTCGCAGCCGTGCGCGCCGCGGGTGCAGCGATGGTGCTCACGGGCCGCCGGCACTTCCGGCACTGACCGACTTTGTGGCTCTGAGCCACTAGCTCAGCTCGCCCGGCTTCCAGTAGCGGTAGAAGACGGGGCCGTCGAGTGCGATCAGGAGCCGGAGGTTCTCCTCGAGCAGGCGCGCATGCTCGAGACCCCCGGCCCTTGTCGGTTCGTAGCCCGCGTCCCGGATCAACTGCTCGGTCACCTCGCGCGCCTCGTCGGCGCCGCAGTAGAGGTTGCTCGGCCGGATCGGCTGCGTGTCGATCACGTCGTAGATACGCGCGAAGTTGAGGTTGAACGCCTTCGAGACCGGTCCGCCGACGATCGACTTCACCTCATGCGCAAGCGACTCGAACGGCGGGCGCTCGCCCTGGAAGTGGTTCGTCGCGTCGACGGCGAGCTTGCCCTGCAGGCCCGAGAGCTTGCCGAGCGCCTCCGCAATCGACGCCGAGGCACCGCGACGAGCACGGCATCGACCCCGGAGACGTCTCCCCCGTCCTTGCCGATCTCCGCCACGTCGTGGCCGGCGCTTCGCCACCTGCGCGCCAGGCCGCCGCCGACGTTGCCCCTTCCGATCGTTGCGATCTTCATGTCCTCCCCTTCTCCGTTGCAGATCCCGTAACCCAGCAGCCGGCAGCGCTATTCCGCCCGACTAAGCTTCCCCCGCCATGGCGCGCAACTACCCCTCCGTCCTCGAGCTCGTGGGAAACACGCCGATCGTCCGGCTCGACTCGATCGGACGCGACGTCCAGCCCCAGCTGCTCGCGAAGCTCGAGTACCTCAATCCCGGCGGCTCGGTCAAGGATCGAATCGGCCTGGCGATGATCGAGAAGGCGGAGGCGGAGGGGAAGCTGAAGCCCGGCGGGACGATCGTGGAGCCGACCTCCGGCAACACCGGCGTGGGCCTGGCGATCGCAGCGGCCAAGAAGGGCTACCGCTGCATCTTCGTCATGCCCGACAAGATGAGCCAGGAGAAGATCTCGATGCTGCGCGCCTACGGCGCCGAGGTCGTGATCTGCCCGACCGCTGTCGAGCCGGATTCACCCGAGTCGTACTACTCGGTCTCCGACCGCCTGGCGGAAGAGATCCCCGGCGGCTTCAAGCCGGACCAGTACTCGAACATGTCCAACCCGGAGGCGCACTACCTGCAGACCGGGCCCGAGATCTGGGAACAGACCGGCGGCGAGATCGACGCGATCGTCATCTCGGTCGGCACGGGCGGGACGATCTCGGGCGTCGGACGCTACTTCAAGGAACGCAACCCCGACGTGCTCATCGTCGGCGCCGACCCCGAGGGGTCCGTCTACACGGCCGAGGACGAGCGCGGCGTCCACCCGTACCTCGTCGAGGGCATCGGCAAGGACACGTGGCCGGAAACCATGGACCCGAAGGTGGTCGACGAGTGGGTGCGCGTCTCCGACCGGGACTCGTTCCTGGTCGCACGCAGGCTGGCGCGCGAGGAGGGGCTGCTCGTCGGCGGCTCCGGCGGGACGACGGTCTGGGCTGCGCTCGAGGTGGCGAAGCGTTTCGGCCCGGACGCGAAGATCCTCTCGATGATCCCCGACTCGGGGCGCTCGTACATGTCGAAGTTCTACGACGACAACTGGATGCTCGAGCACGGCTTCGTCGAGCGGCGCGCTCCCATCCCCACGGTCTCGGAGCTGCTGAAGTCGAAGCGCCTCGAGGAGATCGACGTCCCGGCGCTGATCACGATCGCCGCACACCAGAAGGTCGGCGAGGCGATCGACGTGATGCAGCGCTACTCGATCTCGCAGGTCCCGGTCGTTCGAGACGGCGAGGTGCAGTCGCTCGCGGACGTGATCGGCTCGCTGCAGGACCGCGACCTCCTCGACCGTGTGTTCAAGAATCCCGACGCGCTGCACGAGGACGTCGCGTCCGCGATGCAGCCGCCGCTGGCCGCGGTCGAGACCGACGTGACGCTCGACGAGGTGTTCGCGACTCTGACCGGGCGCACGAACGCGGTCGTGATCGCGAGCAAGGGCAAGCCGGTCGGAGTCCTGACCCGGTCGGACCTGCTCGAGTACCTGGCGCACCAGCGCGGCTAGCGCCGGCGTGGCTAGCATGACCTCCGTGTCGACCGAACCCCTGCAGGCGCTGCTCGAGCGCGCGTTCCCGGACGCGACCGAGCTTCGCGTCGAGGACCGCACGGGCGGCGGGGACCACTTTCAGGTGACCGTGACCAGCCCGCGTTTCCAGGGGCTGTCGCTCCTCGACCAGCATCGCCTCGTCAACGACGCGCTGGCCGAGCCGCTCCGTGACGGCACCATCCACGAGCTGCGAATCAAGACGAAAGGAAGCGAATGAGCGAGCTGCGCCAGCGCATCGAGGACGTGATCGAGAACGAGCCCGTCGCCATCTTCATGAAAGGCACGCCGCAGTTCGTCATGTGCGGCAATTCCGACCGGGCCCTGCGGGCACTCCGCGAGGCCGGTGCGCCGGTGACCGGCGTCGACATCCTGCCCGACCCGTCGATCCGCCTGGAGCTGTCCGCCGTCTCCGGCTGGCCGACGATCCCTCAGGTCTTCGTCAAGGGCGAGCTGATCGGCGGTGCGGACATCACCGAGGAGCTGGCCGCGAGCGGCGAGCTGGGCCGCATCCTCGAGGAGAAGCTCGGTGCCGACTACCGCGAGTCGGCAGAGGAGCGCACGGTCTCCCTCCTCACTCCCGCGTAGCGAAACCCGATCGGCCGGATCGCGCCGGCCGCGATGAGAGCCGCCTCGAGCGATTCGCTCGCCGGCCCTTCGAGCCAGCGATAGAGGTACGGCCGCCACTCGGACAGGCGCTCCTCGTAGCGCTCGTCCACGGCCGCGCGCAGCGTCTCGTAGGGATGGAGACCCGGGTGACGCCGCCGCCAGTCGTCCAGGTCGGGCGGTCCCGTCGGCTCGCGCCCGGCGGCGACGAGCAGGCGGTGGTGCGACTCGTACCAGTCCACCGTCGGCTCATCCAGGTGGTTCCATGCGAACTCGTCCAGGACGAGCAGCGGCGCCAGACCCATCAGCTTGTCGAGCGCCCCGGCCAGCGGGTGGATGTGGTGCAGCACGCGCCCCGCGACGACTGCGGCGAAAGGCCCTGGATCGTCCAGCTCCTCCAGGCTGACCTGCCGGTAGAGCGGCCCCTCCGGGGCGTCCGGGTCGACCGCGAGGACGTCGTAGCCGGCCCCGGCAAGCACGGGCGCGACGCCGCCTTCGCGGCCGCAGCCGACCTCGAGGATGCGCGCGGGAGCAGGTGGAAGCTGACGCAGGACGAAGTCGGCGAATCCCATGCGACAGCGAGTACCCTCGCAGATACTTTGACCGTGCACCGTTCGCCCGGCGGTCCACCGGATCCGACCGACCAGCTTCGCCGCCTGCAGGCCGTCACCGACGCCGCGCTCGGGAGTCTGGGTCTCGACCAGCTGCTCGAGGCGCTGCTGACCCGCATTCGCGACGCACTCGGCGCAGACACGTCGGCGTTTCTCTTGCTGGACGAGTCCGGCACCGAGCTGATCGCGCGCGCGGCCAAGGGCATCGAGGAAGAGGTGGAACGCGGTGTTCGCATCCCCGTGGGCCAGGGGTTCGCAGGCAGGATCGCCGCAACACGCACGACCGTCGTGATCGACGACGTCTCTCACGCCGACGTCCTCAATCCGATCCTGCGCGAGAAAGGGATCAAGTCCCTGCTCGGCGCCCCGCTGCTGACCGAAGAGCGGATCCTCGGCGTCGTCCACGTCGGCACGCTGCACCACCGCCGCTTCACAGCCGACGACGTGGCCCTGCTCGAGGTCGTCGCGCAGCGCGCCGCACTCGCGATCGACCGTGCGCTCGCGTACGACGAGGTCGTGCGGCTGACAGAGCTTCAGCGGGAGTTCATCGCCCTGGCCGCGCACGAGCTGCGCACGCCCGCGACGACGGTCTACGGCCTGGCGGCGACCCTCGCGCAGAGACCCGACCTCCCGGCCGAGACCGTGGCTGAGATCCGCGAGACGCTGCACGTGCAATCCGACCGGATGCGCCGGCTCGTCGAGCAGCTCCTCGATCTCTCGCGTCTCGACGCGGCGCGCATCGAAGTGAGGCCGGAGCGGATGACGCTCGCTGTCGAGCTGGTCGACATCGTCGGCTTGAGTGCGGCCGGCCAGGAAGGCGACGTCTTCGTGGAGACGCCCGAGACCGGGGACGTCGTGGCCGATCGTATAGTGATCGAGCGAGTCGTCGCGAACCTCGTTACGAACGCACTGCGCTACGGGGAGCCGCCCGTTCGCGTCGTCGCCAGACAGACCGACCAGCACCTCCGCATCATCGTCGAGGACAACGGCAAGGGGATCGACCCGCGCTTCGTCCCCCATCTGTTCGAGCGCTTTCAGCGCAGCGACGCAGCACGCTCGTCAAGCGTCGGCGCGGGCCTCGGCCTCTCGATCTCCCGCTCGTATGCCCGCGCGCACGGCGGCGACCTGATCTACGACCCGGCGTCGCGAGGCGCACGCTTCGAGCTCGTCCTCCCTGCCGAGCCGATCTCGTAGTGCAGCTGAGAGCCGTCAGCGCCGACGAGGCTCGGCGCATCGCCGTGCGGGCACAGCTGCTCGACGGCAGCGCGAGCAGCGTCCTCGACACCGTGCGGCGGCTCGGCTTTCTCCAGATCGACCCGATCTCGGTTGTCGCGCCGCCGCAGCGTCTCGTGCTCTGGAGCCGCCTCGGCCCGCACGACACGGAGGAGCTCGACCGGCTGCTCTGGCAGGAGCGAAAGCTCTTCGAGTGGCGTGCCTTCATCTACCCGATGGAAGACCTGCCGCTGCTGCGGGCGCGCATGCGCAGCAACCCGCTGAACAAGAACGCGACCGAGTGGCTCGCGGAGCATCGCCCGTTTCGGCGCTATGTCCTGCGTGAGCTCGAGCAGCGCGGCCCGCTCCTCTCGCGGGAGATCGACACTCATCGAAGCCGCGTCGGCAAGGACCGGCACGACTGGTGGGGGTCGCGCCAGATGGGGTTGATGCTCGAGATCCTCGCCGCGCAGGGCAAGGTCGCGGTCGTGGGGCGCCGCGGGAACCAGCGCGTGTGGGATCTCGCGGAGCGCTGGTACCCGGAGACCGACACGATCCCGTGGCGCGAGGCGAAGAGGCTGATCGAGGAGAAGCGCTTCGGTGCGCTCGGCGTGAAGCTCGAGCGCGGGAAGCTCGTCGCGCATCCGGAGGCGAGCGCCGACCCGGTGCCGACACGGACGACGTTCCTCTCCCCGTTCGACCGTCTCGTCCACGACCGCGCCCGCACCGAGGCTCTCTGGAACTTCTTCTATCGGCTCGAGATGTACGTGCCGAAGGCCAGGCGCGTGTACGGCTACTACGTGCTGCCGATCCTGCGTGGCGACAAGCTGATCGGCCGGATCGAACCCGTCTTCGACCGAAAGAGCAAGCTCTTGCGCGTGAACGGCGTGTGGTGGGAGCCGGGGGCGAAGCCGGTGGCGCTCGACAAGCCACTCCGGAGCCTCGCGTCCTTCCTCGGCGCGGCTAGCATCGCAGCCTGACCAGTGCTGCCGACACGACGGAGCGGCCGGCCGCCGAGACACCCGCGTTGCGCGGCGTCGGCCCGTGGCGAATGGCGCTCCGCCGCTTTCGCCGGCGCCCGCTCGGACTGCTCGCGCTCGCTGTCCTGGTCCTGATCTTCGCCGGGGGCGCGCTGTCCGGCGTGCTCGCGCCGTACGAGTACAACAAGATCGACCTCACGCACCTCGGGGCGCCGCAACCGCCGAGCTTGGCGGGGCATCATCTCTTCGGCACCGACGACGCCGGCAAGGACATGTTGAGCCAGACGATGTACGCGACGCGCACCTCGGTGAAGGTCGCATTCCTGGTCGCACTCATGTCCGGCGTCCTGGGCGTCGCCATCGGCGCTCTCGCCGGGTACTTCGGTGGCTGGGCGGACAGCCTGCTGACGCGGCTCGTCGACATCGTCGCCAGCTTTCCCGCCCTCGTCGTGCTGCTGGCGGCCTTCGCAACGCTGCAGGGCATCGGCCTGGTCGAGATCGGCGTGATCCTCTCGCTCCTGCTCTGGACGCCGGTTGCTCGCGTCGTCCGGGCGACGTTTCTCTCGCTGCGCGAGCGCGAGTACGTGGAGGCGGCGCGGGCGATGGGCGCATCGGACAGCCGCATCATCGTCCGGCACCTCCTCCCCAACAGTGTCGGGCCGATCATCGTCGCGGTGACGGCGGTCATCGGCCAGGCGATCCTGCTGGAGGCCACCGTCGACTTCTTCGGCTTCGGGATCTACTCCGCCGTGACGCCGACGCTGGGCAGCCTCGTCGCCGACGCGCTCAAGGACCCGCTCAGGGGGACGGCAACGGCGTTCTGGTGGCTGTACACGTTCCCGACGCTCGTCATCGTCGTGTTGCTCCTGTGCATCAACTACGTCGGCGACACGCTGGACGAGGCGCTCAACCCGCGTTCCGCCTGACGGCTAGCCGAACCGGATCCGCGGATCGAGCCAAGAGGTCATCAGGTCGCCGAGCACGGAGAACACCAGCACGGACGCAGCCGCGACGAGCACGAGCGGCTGGACCTCGAACGGATCGGCGTCGCGCACCGCCAGTGCGAGGAACGAGGCGAGGCCTTCCTGCTGGAACACGAAGTCGGCGACGAGCGACGCGGTGAAGAGGGCACCGAAGTCGAGCGTCAGCAGGCTGACGAAGGGAATCAGCGAGTTCCGCAGGGCATGGCGCGTGGCAACGCGCCACTCGTCGAGCCCCTTGGAACGCGCGGTCCACGCGTAGGGCTCCTGCAGCGAGACGAGCATCGCCGAGCGCACGACTCGCGCGTAGTAGCCGATGAAGCTGACCGAGATGACGACGACCGGTAGCACCAGATGCTGCAACCAGACGGCGACGAAGTGGATACCGGTTCCCGCCTCGCCGGGCTCCGGTAAGCCCCGCACGGGGAACGGGTGCACGTCGTAGTTGAGCGCGAGCCGTGTCAGCAGCAGCTGCAGCAGGACGGCGAGCAGAAACGCAGGGATCGACCAGGTGACGTACGAGCCGGTGCGGACGAGCGTGTCGAGCGCCGTTCCGGGACGCCACGCGGCGACGACCCCGATCCCCACGCCGAAGACGGTCACGAGAACCAGGGCGAGTCCCGCCAGCAGCGCAGTGTGGCCGAGCGCGGCCCAGACCTCCGGCCAGACGCGGATGCTCGCGAAGACCGAGTGGGTGACGTCGGGGTTGCCGGTGACCGTCCCCTTCACCCAGCGCCAGTACTGCGCGACGGCGGGGTCATTGAGATGGAACTGCTCTCTCAGGGCCTGCCGTGCAGGACTGTTGACAGGCCCGAACTCGCGCCAGGTCGGATCGAGCGGGGCTGCGAAGACGACGAAAGAGATGAACGACACGACGGCGAAAACCGCCGCGGCGAGCAGGAGGCGCCGCAGAAGGTAGACGAGCATCCCGGGGCGAACCCTACAATCGAGGCGTGGACTTCGAGACCCGCGCGATCCACGAAGGCCAGGAGCCCGATCCCGCGACCGGTGCGATCACGACGCCGATCTACCTGACGTCGACGTACGTGCAGGACGCGGTCGGCGAGCACAAAGGCTACGACTACTCCCGCGTCGCCAACCCGACGCGCAGCGCGCTGCAGCAATGCCTCGCGTCGCTGGAGTCCGCAGAGCACGGCATCGCCTACTCGTCCGGCCTCGGCGCCGTGACCACGATCATGCACCTGCTGAACCCGGGCGACCGGATGGTGCTGATCGCCGACGTGTACGGCGGCGTCTACCGGATGACCTCACAGGTCTACGAGCCCAAGGGCTACGTCTTCGACTACCTCCCCGCCGCGGAGTTCGAGCAGCTCGGATCGCATCTTGACGAGCGCACCCGCATCGTCTGGATCGAGACGCCTTCAAATCCGATGCTGAACGTCGTCGACATCGCTCAGGCTGCCGAGGCCGCGCATGCCGCCGGTGCGATCCTCGCCGTCGACAACACCTTTGCGACGCCGTACCTGCAGCGTCCGCTCGAGCTCGGCGCCGACATCGTCGTGCACTCGACGACGAAGTACCTCGGCGGGCACTCGGACGTCGTCGGCGGCTTCGCCGCCACGAACGACCCGACGATCGCCGAGCGGCTCTTCTTCCTGCAGAAGTCGCTGGGTGCGATCCCGGGCCCGCTCGACTGCTGGCTCGTCCTGCGCGGAGTCAAGACGCTCGCCGTGCGGATGCGCCAGCACTGTCACAACGCGCATGTCCTCTCCGGCTTCCTCGAACGGCATCCCCGCGTTCAGCAGGTGCTCTACCCCGGTCTGCCGCGTCACCCGGGCCACCGCATCGCGGCGAAGCAGATGCGCGACTTCGGCGGGATGATCTCGTTCCTCGCCGAATCCGAGGAGGAGGCCGCGGCACTCGTCGCGAGCACGAAGCTCTTCAAGCTGGCCGAGTCGCTCGGCGGAGTCGAGAGCCTGATCGAGCTGCCTGCCCGCATGACGCACGCCTCGACGGCAGACGCGCCCTTCGCAGCGCCGCCGAACCTCATCCGGCTCTCCGTCGGCCTCGAGTCAGCCGAGGATCTGGTCGCGGATCTCGAGGAGGCCTTCGCGCACGTCGCCGGCGGAACCCGCTCGGCCCGCTCGGTGTAAGGAGGTCAACCGACCAAGGAGAGGGACCATGAGACGTTCGCTCCTGCTCGCGGCCGCGCTCGCGGCCGCGCTGCTCCTGCCCGCCACGGCCGCGGCGAAAGGGCCGGCCTCCGCCACCATCACCGGACCCGGCCTCGACCACGCGATCACGATCGCCGGCGACGGCGAGGGGAGCCCATCCTCGCCTCTCGGTGTCCTGATCATGCAGGGCGGCTTCTTCGCGCAGGTATTCGGGCAGAGCCCGGACCCGACCTTCCTCAAGCGGCCGGCCGAGTGGCTCGGGCCGCGCTACCTGGTCACGTACACCATGCCCGGCCAGAACGGCGACTCGAAGCTGCGCCAGGCGCTGTATCCGTATGCCGCGAAAGGCCCGGCGACGTACATGGCACGCGGCCAGCTGTTCTGGGAGGTGCAGTCCACGATCGGCGGCTGGGTTCGCGGCACCTCCTCGCTGCGGCAGATGCTCGTCGCGGCCGGACTGCCCGCCGCCGCACCTGCCCGCAAGTCGACCGGCGGCTACAGGATCGGGGTGGCGATCGCCGCCGGCGCGGGTGTCGCGGCGGCCGCCGGCTTGCTCGCGCTGCGCCGTCGCCGTCAGCACCCGTCCGGCTGATTCGCATGGGAGGATTCGGGCTCGCGTGAGCCCGGATCCTCTCGACCTCCTTCACCAGAACGTGCCGCACTCCGTCGGCTGCTACCTCCTCGAGACGGAGGACGGCCTCGCGCTCTTCGACTGCGGCCCGTCGTCGTGCCGGCTGCGGCTCGAAGACGCCCTCGGCGAGCGCGGCGTGCATCTCGCGGACGTCCGCCACCTCCTGCTCTCGCACATCCACCTCGACCACGCCGGCGCGGCCGGCGTCCTCGCACGCGAGCACCCGAGCCTGCAGGTGCACGTGTCGGAGATCGGGGCCCCCCACCTCGTCGACCCCAGCCGGCTCGAGTCGAGCGCACGCCGGCTCTACGGCGACACCTTCGACGAGCTCTGGGGCGAGCTGGCTCCCGTCCCGGAGGAGAACGTGCGCATCGTCGGCCCGAGGGTCCTGGGACTCGAGTGCTTCCCGACTCCGGGGCACGCGAGTCACCACGTCTCCTACCTCGACGAGGCGGGAACGCTCTACGCCGGGGACGCGGCGGGCGTGCGAATCCTCCCCGACCCGGCAGTGCTGCCGCCGACGCCGCCGCCGGAGTTCGACCTCGAGACCTGGAGTCGCACGCTCGACGAGATCGAGCGACGCGAGCCTGCCAGGCTCGCGCTGATCCACTTCGGGGTTGCCGACGATCCGGGACGGCAGCTCGCAGAGCTGCGCGAACGCTTGGCGGCGTGGGTCGACCGCGTCGCCGCAGGCACGACGGAGGAGGAGTTCGACCGGGCTGTCCGGAGCGAGGTCGAAGCGACCGGCTCCGACGTCGACACCTACGAGCGGGCGATGCCGTTCTGGCAGTCGTATGCCGGGCTGAAGCGGTTCGTCGACAAGCGCAATGCTGCGTAGCCTCAACCCACTGCGAGAACGGAACTTTCGCCTGCTCGCGGCCGCGCGAACGATTTCCTTCTTCGGCACGAATCTCGCGCCGATCGCAGTCGCTTTCGCCGTCCTCGATCTGACTGGCTCGGCAACGGACGTCGGCATTGCCTTCGCCTGCTGGACGCTGGCCCAGATCTCGACGCTCCTCGTCGGAGGCGTCGTCGCAGACCGCCTCCCAAGGCGACTCGTGATGCTGTCCTCCGACTCGGCCAACTTCGCGATTCGCGGCGCGATGGGCGTCCTGCTCGTCAGCGGCCACGCCCGCATCTGGGAGCTGTTCGTCTTGCAGGCGCTCGGCGGGGCAGCGACGGCCTTCTACTCGCCCGCGTCGACCGGTCTCGTCCCCGAGACGGTTCGTCCCGCCTTGCTCCAGCAGGCCAACGCCTTCATGAGCATCTCCCGCTACCTGGCGTTTCCGGTCGGCGCAGCGGCGGGTGGGACGATCGTGGCAACCGTCGGCAGCGGCTATGCCCTGCTCGTCGATGCGGCGACCTATGCGACGAGCGCACTCCTGCTCAGCCGCATTCGGCTGGCCGGACGGGCGCGGACCACGGCTGCCCCGAACTTCCTGCGGGAGCTGCACGAGGGCTGGCAGGCGTTCACCGAGCACACCTGGGTGTGGCTCCTCACTGCATGGATCTCCCTGTACTTCCTCGTCACCTATGCGCCCTTCTTCGTGCTCGGGCCGTACATCGCCAAGAACTCCCTTGGCGGCGCCACGGCCTGGGCGATCGTGGTCACGGGGGAGGCGATCGGTGCGCTTGCAGGTGGCCTCGTCGGGCTTCGCCTGCGTCCGCGCCGCGCCATGGCCGCGATCGGGGCGCTCTTCATCCTGACCGGCTTGCAGTGCGCTCTGCTGGCACTCCACGCGCCGCCGCTCGCCATCGGAGCCGCCGCAGTGCTCGCCGGCTTCGCGTTCTCCTACGGCACCGTGATCTGGGACACGGCCTTGCAGCAGACGATCGCGCCGGAGAAGCTGGCGCGTGTCAGTGCGTACAACTGGATGGGCGCGATGGCCTTCCTGCCCGCGGGTTACGCGATCGCGGGTCCCGTTGCGAACGTGATCGGCATGTCCACGTCACTCTGGATCGGCGTGGCCTGGATCGTCTTGACGACGCTGGTGGTGATCTCGGTCAGGGATGTGAAGGACTTCCGCCTCGAGGCCGCCGGCGTTCAGGCTCTGGAGATCGCGCCCGCAACGGCGACCTCGTAGGCTCTCCCCATGCCGCGCGTTCCGGTCCCTCCCGAAGTCGACGAGTTCCTCTCTCGGCCGAATCCGGCCGTCGTCGCGACGCTGCGTCCCGATGGATCGCCGCACAGCGTCCCGACCTGGTACGACTGGGAGGACGGGCGAGTCCTGCTGAACATGGACGAGAGCCGCCTGCGCCTGCGCTTCCTGCGCCGAGACCCGCGCGCCGCCCTGACCGCGCTCGACGGGCAGAGCTGGTACCGGCACGTCAGCCTGATCGGGCGCGTCGTCGCCCTCGAGGACGACACCGATCTGGCGGACATCGACCGTCTCTCGCTGCGTTACACCGGCCGGCCGTTCGCGCGGCGGCGGTCGAAGCGTGTCAGCGCCTGGCTCGAGCCCGAGCGTTGGCACGGCTGGTCCGACGCCGGGCCGTGGCCGTGAACCGCTCGCGCGAGTGCTAGCCGATCGCCTTTTCGTAGGCGTCGAGGTAGTCCTGCACCATCCGCTCGGGTGAGAACTCCTCGACGACGTACCGGCGCAGCTCGTTCGGGTCGAGCTTGTCGGCCTCCGCGAGCGCGTCTGCCATCTGCCGGTAGTTGTCGACGACGATCCCGCTTCTCCCGTGCTCGATCACTTCGGGCACCGCGCCCCAGCGCGTCGCGATCACGGGCGTCCCGCACGCCATCGACTCGATCATGACCAGCCCGAACGGCTCCTCCCACTCGATCGGGAAGAGCGTGGCCCGTGC
This sequence comes from Gaiellaceae bacterium, assembly GCA_035764165.1. GTDB lineage: Bacteria > Actinomycetota > Thermoleophilia > Gaiellales > Gaiellaceae > 3-1-20CM-4-69-9. The sequence continues at coordinate 183,123 of DASTZS010000077.1, forward strand.
ATTCTGGAGCAGCTCGACCTTCTCGCCGTGCGTCACCTCGCCGAGGTACTCGATTCCGTTCACGAGGTGCGGCTCGACGAGCTCGTGGAAGTACTCGCGCTCCTTCGGCTCCTGCATCTTGCCGGCGAGCTTGAGCGGGAGTCCGGTCTCCATCGCGACGGCGACGGCACGGTGCGCTCCCTTGTCCGGGCTCATGCGCCCGAGGTAGAGCAGGTAGTCCCCCATGTGCGGCTTGCACGGGTAGACGGAGAAATCGAGCGCGTTGTGACAGTTCGCGATCCAGTTCAGGTCGGGTTTCGGCTTGCGCTGGTTCATCGAGATCGAGATCAGGCCGACCTTCGGAGCCACTCTCCCGATCTGCTCGTAGATCTCGCCGGCCTCCCCGGTCAGCGGCCCGTGCACGGTGTGCACGACAGGCGTCGACGTCGTCGCGCCGAGTGTCGCGCCGAGCATGCCGGTGTGGTCGTTGATCACGTCGAACTCGCCGGCGCGCTCGAAGCACGCCAGCGCATGCTTGAGCTCCCAGAAGGTGCGCCCGATCTGACGGCTGGGCGCCTCCGGATAGATCGCCTCGAGCTTCGCCTTCGTGCGCGAGTCGCCGGACGCGAACAGGCTGACCTCGTGCCCTGCATCCACGAGGCCGTCGGCGAGGAGCGAAACGATCCACTCGATGCCGCCGTAGCCCGTCGGCGGCACCGCGAACCACACCGGCGCGAGGACCGCGATCTTCAGTGGTTCGGCCGGTCTCATTGGCGAGACTCCGGGTCGCTAGCACCAAGGCAAAGGCCGCACGCGTTCGCAGGCAATGCTGACAGCATTGGCAAGAACGCGGGTGGTCTGTGCCGCCGCGTGATAGCGGGCCGGGGGCCGGTGGATGGGGCCGGTCGAACCACTAGGCTCTGGTCACGCTTCCTCGACTCGGACGCGGCCGCCGTCGAGGCGTGCGTCCCAGAGCCGGCCGAAAGCACGGATGCCCGAAAGCCTGATCGTCCCCGCCCAGGATGGGAGCTCGAGCGGAGCGACCGTGTCGAGGGCGTGGCGACGGCGGTCCGGTTGCAGCCCGAGCAGGAGCTGCAGCAGAAGCACCGGCGTTCCCGCCGCCCACGCCTGCGGCCGCGCAGCGGTCGGGTAGGCAATCGGGAAGGGCGTCTCGGACCGGCGCATGCCGGCGAACACCTCGGGCAGCTGGTAGCTGAAGTGCTGAGCCGCGGTCATCATCCGTTGCACGATCCGCTGCGCCTCGGGCCAGCGCGCGTAGCGTGCGAGCCCGGCGGCGACGAGTGAGTTGTCATGCGGCCACACCGTGCCGTTGTGGTACGAGAGCGGGTTGAAGCCGGCGTCGCCGGTGGACATCGTGCGCACGCCCCAGCCCGACCAGAGCTCGTCTCCCATCAGCTGGTCGACGATTGCGTCGACACGCTCGGGGGGAACGATGCCGCTCCACAGGAGGTGGCCGATGTTGGAGCAGAGCGAGTCGACCTTCTGCTTCTTCGCGTCGAGCGCCAGCGCGTAGAAGCCGCCGCGCTCGTCCACCCAGTAAGCCTCGTCGAAGCGACGGCGGAGCTCTTCGGCTTCGCTCTCCAGGCGTGCCGCGAGCTCCCGGTCCCGCCAGACCTCGCGGGCGAGATCGGCCGTACGGCGCTTCGCGTCGTAGACGTACCCCTGCACCTCGCAGGGAGCGATGGGAGCGATCGCGAGGGTGCCGTCGTGGAAGCGCTGCGAGTCCCAGGAGTCCTTCCACGACTGGTTCTCCAGTCCGCGCTCGGTGCGCCGCTCGTACTCGACGAAGCCGTCGCCGTCGCGGTCGCCGTACTTGTCGATCCACTCGAGCGCGAGCAGGGCCGGTTCCTTGAGGTCCCGCACGAGCGACGCATCGTCCGTCCAGCGCCACACCTCTGAGAGCAGGATGAGGTAGAGCGGCGTCGCGTCGGCCGTCCCGTAGTAGCGCTCGAACCAGGTGCGGGCCGCTTTGCCGTGCCGGACCTCGTGCACGATCTTCCCCGGCTCGGCGTCGATGCTCGGGTCGTCCTCCTTCGCCTGCAGCTCTGCGAGCACCCCGAGCGCCGTCCGCGCGAGCTCGGGGCCGAAGACGAGCGTCTGCAGGCAGGTGATGATCGTGTCGCGCCCGAACACCGTCATGAACCAGGGCACGCCGGCACCCGGCAGCCTCCCGATGCCGGCGTGGGACGACTGCATGCGGAGTGAGGCAAGGTCCGCCACCGACTGACCGAAGGAGTGCGAGAGCGCATCCCACGTCGTGCGCAGCTGCGGCACGCGCAGTTGCCACGCCGCGAGGGAGTCGCGCACGCGGCCGACCTCCTCGCCGAAGCGTCGCTGCGCGAACCGGGGCGCGACGGTCTCGCCGTCCGGAAGCGGAATCACCTCGACGTCGAGCTGCCAGCGCTCGCGCGGCTCGAGCGCAAGGTGGAACTTGATGCACGAACCGTTCACCTCTCCGCGTTGCGAGAAGATCACCTGTGTCTTGAGCGGTAGGTCGCTGTTGTCCGAGATCAGGAACTGGTTGCGCTCCGCGTCGTACTCGTTCGGTCTCTGCGGCGGCAGCGGCTTCGCGCGCAGCGGATCGCCGAGCGCGAAGTCGTAGTCCTTGACGGCGAAGATGTCGGCGAAGTCCGACCCCACCTCGAGCTCGAGGTCGAACTCGACGGGCTGCATTCCCTGGTTCTGGACGGCGAAGGTGTCCTGCAGCCCTTCGCCCACGAAGCGCTCGCGCCGGATCGACAGGATGTCCTGCTCCAGGCCGCCGGCGAGCGGGTTGCGCATGAAGAACGCGGCCGAGAAGTACTCGATCTTGTCGGACGAGAGCAACAACGGGCGCTGGCCGTTGATGGTCAGCCGGAAGCGGGAGAGGTAGCGCGTGTCCTCCGAGAAGAGGCCCTCTCCCTCGCGCTGGAGGTCGCCGACCTCGTCGCAGATGCAAAAGGTGGCGCCCTCGAGGATGCGCAGCTGCTCGGCCATCAGCTCTCGGTACGAAGTATTCGGCCCCCGGAGGACTGCGCAAGGGCCTTGACGACGAGCTCGTCGACGTTCACGTGCGGCGGGCGGGTGACGACGAAGAGGATGCAGTCGGCGATCTCGTCCGGCTTGATCGCCTCGACGCCCTCGTAGACCTTGCGCGCCGTCTCCTCGTCCCCACGGAAGCGCACCCGCGAGAAGTCGGTCTCGACGAGGCCGGGATCGACCGTGGAGACGTGGATCGGCCGCCCGAGCAGGTCCTCGCGGAGTGCGTAGGTGAAGCCGCGGACCGCGAACTTCGAGGTGACGTAGATCGAGCCTTTCTCGTACGCCTGCCGCCCTGCGACCGAGCCGATGCTGACGATGTAGCCGAGGTCGCGGATGTGCGGCAGGCAGAGACGCGTCATGCGGATGAGCCCGTTCACGTTCGTCTCGAGCACCGTGCGTTCGTCCGCCTCGCTGCTGTCGTCGAACGACTCGCGGCCGAGCGCGAGGCCGGCCGCGTTGACGAGGATGTCGATGCCGCCGAGCTCGTCGACGGCGGCGCTGACGAAGCGTTCGCAGCTGTCGGGGTCCGACACGTCCAGCTCGAGTCCGATCAGGGGCGACGTGATTCGGTCGACCCGACGGGCGCCGCCCACGACCCTGGCGCCTTCCCGGGCGAGCGCGAGTGCGGTCGCGGCGCCAATCCCGCTGGACGCACCGGTGACGACAGCCGTCTTTCCATCCAGGCTGGGCACCGCAGGAGCCTAACGGCCGAGCGGACCGCGGCGCGCAACCGCCTCGCCGAGCTCGACCGTCGGCGTGCCCGCGGTGGCGTGATCGACCTGGAGCGTCGTGTGCGTCAGGCCGAAGCGCTCCGAGAGGATCATCTCGAGCCGGCGCCGCGCCGCGTGACAATCGGCGCCGGGCGTGACCAGAACGTGCGCGGAGAGCGCGGCGAAGCCGCTCGTCACCGTCCACACATGCAGGTCGTGTACTTCGACGACGTCCCCGTCGCCGACGAGTGCGCGGCCGATCGCCTCGGGATCCGCGTCGCCCGGCGCGCGCTCGAGGAAGATCAGAGTCGACTCTCGCAGCAGCTGCACGCTCGACCAGAGCATCAGCGCGGCCACCACCAGGCTGGCGATCGGATCGAAGCGGTCCCAGCCGGTGGCGAGGATGAGGCCGCCGGCGACCGCCGCCGCTCCGAAAGCGGCCACGTCCGTCAGGACGTGCAGGAACGCTCCGCGGACGTTGAGACTCTCCCGGCTCGCGCGCGCGAGCACGAGGCTCGCGGCGACGCTGACCGCGACGCCGGCGAGTGCGACGGCCAGGACGAGCCCTCCGCGCACGTCGCGTGGATCGACCAGCCGGTGGACGGCCGACCAGACCACCCAGAGGGCGATCAGCCCGAGGGTGATCCCGTTCGCCTGCGCCGCAAGGATCTCGAGGCGCGAGTAGCCGTACGTCCAGCGGCCGGCGGCCGGCCGGGCGGCCATCGCGGACGCGACGAGGGCGAAGGCGAGCGCGGCGGCGTCGGTGAGCAGATGGCCGGCGTCGGCGAGCAGGGCGAGCGAGTGGCCGATCATGCCCGCGACGAGCTCCGCCGCCATCAGCAGCACGACGAGCAGGAGCGCAACCGTCAGGGCGCGGCGGTCGGCGACGAGCCGGTGTTCGTGGTCGTGGGCCGTGCCGGGAGGTTAGTCGGGCCGTGCGGCCCACCGAAGGTCACGCCGAGGCAGTGGGCGGTGACGGGATCGACCGCCGACCTCCTGCGTGTAAGGCGAGTGCGAGTGTGGACTCAGGGACACAGCCGCGGACTCTTGAGCCATTCTCCGCGAACGTGGAAGGTTCCGGCGGCCAAGATCGAGCAGGAGCTGACACATTTCCATCAGCGTTTCGTGGATCTGCAGGTCACCATCGCTCCCCGGGCAGCCTTAGGCCGGAGGGGGGCATGAGCCGGCTCGAACTTCAGTGACGATCGAGGAACACGCGATGAATGCTCGACCCAGGGGACCCGAGTCGGGGTTCGTCTGTTTGCTCGACGAGTCGGCCGACGAGGGCTTGGGCCTCCCTGATGGCTTCCGCCTGGTCTACGGCAGTGACTGGCGTCTTCCGCAACAGAGGGCTCGCCCGTATGTGTATTCGAACTTCGTGCTGTCCCGCGATGGACGCGTCTCGTTCAACGAGCCAGGGCACATGAGCGGAGCGAATGTGAGCGGCTTCTCCGTCCATGACCGCTGGCTGATGGCGCTTCTCCGAGCGCGGGCGGACGCAATCCTGATGGGCGACAACACCCTGCGAATCGAGCCGGATCATGTGTGGACGGCGGAGTACATCTTCCCCGACGACGCCGGTGCTTTCGCTGCGCTGCGCCGGGCCGAGAGGCGGACACCCGCGCCGCTGCAGGTGATCCTGTCGCTCGAAGGGGATGTCGACGTGAGCGCCTCGGCGATCTTTTCGCGGGACGACCACGTCGTCATTGCGACGACGACCCGCGGAGCAGCGCGCGCGCGAGCCTTGCCGGCGACCCGGGCCCGCGTGGACGTGCTCGAGTTCGGCCCTGAGGCCGTCGACGTCCGCGCGCTCCTCGACCTGCTGCGCGACTCGTACGATGTCGCCACGGTGCTCTGCGAGGGCGGCCCGCGCGCGTACGGGTCGCTTCTCGCCGCCGCGTGCCTCGACGACGAGTTCCTTACGCTCTCGCCGGTCGTCGTCGGTTCTGCGCCGGACGCCCCGCGGCCCGGGCTCGTCGAAGGTGTGATCTTCCCGGCGACCTCGCACCCGTGGTCGCGGCCTCTGACCGTGCACCGTGCCGGTGACCTCCTCTTCCTCCGCTCGCGCTACGCCTTTCCGCCGCGGTCGGCTTGAGACCGAACTTCACCGAAGCGCAGCGGCGATCGCCTGGAGCACCTCGAGATCGCGCCGCGCATCGACCGCGTCGGTCAGGGGCGCCCGGCGGCTGACCACACAGTCGTGGAGCTTCATCAGCTCGCGCTTGAACGGCGACTCGTAGGACGGCGTCACGTAGGTGCGCTGCAGCCGGCCGTCCTCCATTGCTTCCAGCTCCACGACGCTGGGCACGGCAGCGAGGAATGGCGACGGGAAGTCGAGGTGGACGCGGCTCTCCGGGGACAGGAACGAATAGCGGTGGACGTAGTGCCGGAGATAGGGGAGGAACGACCACGTGTAAGTGGCGCGCACATTGTCCCCGAACGCCAAGAGTGCGCTCAGCTCGGTCCCTCCCGCCCAGCCGTGAGCGGCGACGACCTCGGTCGGCTCGCCGAGAACCCCGCGCAACGCGTTGACGTCGTGGATGCAACTCGCAAGCAGCCAGAAGGCCGTGAACAGCCGGTCCGGCTCGCTCGAGCCGGCGAGCTCGGCCAGAGATTCGACGGGCTGACTGCCGAGGATCGCCTGTCGAAGCTGTTCATCGAACTCCCTACCGAATAGCCGTTCGGGCACACGGCGCGGCCCGTTCTCGGCCCGGTGAATCCGAAGGTGCGCCAGGTACTGGTCGTTCTCCGGATGCAGGACGCGGACGTCGACGCAGCGGAGGTCGCGCAGCTCACGCACCGCGGTAGCCGCGCGCTCGTAGCCGGGGTCGTAGCGCTTCGTCATCCCCACCAGGACGAGCCGCTTCTGCGTCCGCGCGGCCGCGACGATCTCGTCAGTAGCCCCGAGCGTGTACGTCAACGGCTTCTCGACGAAGACGTCGCACCCCGCCTCGAGCGAGGCCAGCACGGCCTCGGCGTGGTCTCCGCCGGTGAGCACCGCCACGACGTCGGGCGGGTCGGTCAGCAACTCCCCGAGCTCGACGTGACGGCGCTTCACATTGAACGCCTCGCCGACCGCGTCAAGCGTCGCACGATCGAGATCGCAGAGCGCAACAAGGTCGAAACGGTCGTCGAGCTCGCGGAGAACGGGCAGGTGCGCGACCTGCGCGATCGCCCCACAGCCGACGACGCCGATGCGTATCCGGGTCGATTTCAAATTCCGCCGCCGACCATACTAAGATGCAAGATGACTAACCAGTCACGGGAGCTGAGCTACTGATGGCAATCGCCGACGAACAAGAAGGAACACGCGGCAGCCCGCTGACGACGATCAAGCGGACCCAGCGCAGCGAAGAGGTACGGCTCCAGATCGAGCGCGCGATCCGGGCCGGCGACTTCGCCCCCGGCGATCGCCTCCCTTCGGAGCGCGAGCTCGTGGAGACATTCGGCGTCAGCCGCGTCAGCGTCCGCGAGGCGATCCGCTCGCTCGAGGCGCTCGGGTTCGTCCGCGTCTACCAGGGGCGCGGCGCCTTCGTGACCGACCGCCGCTCGGGATTCGGCGAGCCCATGACACGGTGGCTGGAGATGCACCGGGGCGAGGTGTTGGAGCTGCTCGGCGTGCGCGGCGCGCTCGACGAGCTGGCGGCCGCCTCCACCGTCGAGAACTACGACGAGGACAAGGTGGCGGCGATAGTCGCGGCACATGCCGCTTTCGCGGCCGCGGTGGAAAGGGAGGCCCCGACCGACGAGCTGGTCTCGCTCGACATCGACCTCCACCTAGCGATCGCGGAGGCGAGCGGTGTCCGCCTGCTCTACGACCTGCTCTCCGACCTCCACTCGTACCTCTCCGAGTCGCGGCATGTCGCGCTCGCGCCGGCCGGCCGGCCCGCGAAGTCTGCGTCCGAGCACAGGCTCATCGTGGACGCGATTGTGGCGCGCGACGCCACCCTCGCCCGGCTCGCGACGACGCGCCACATCGCGTCCGTCCGCGAGGTCGTCACCGCGAACATCGAGCTCGAGGCCGCGAACGCGGCCGCGGGCGACGGCGACGCCGGGTGAACCGACGCAGCGAGCGAAAAGGGCGTTACCCGAGGGCCGTCGGCCGGTTGGGCTCTGGGATCGCGCGGCGGAAGGTGGACCGTGGTGGCGCTGAGGCTCGGCTCGCCGACGTCTCTGACGACGCCATCGACGCTGGGCGCGACGTGCTCTCGTTCCGCTCCGCCGGCAAGATCTTTCCGGACGGGACTGAGGCGGTCCGAGACATCTCGTTCACGCTCCGCCGCCGCGAGTTCCTCTCCGTCGTCGGTCCTTCGGGCTGCGGGAAGTCGACCCTTCTGCGGATGGCCTCGGGGCTCTCGCCCGAGACGTCCGGAAAGGTCGAGCGGCTCCTCGGAAATCTCGGCTTCGTCTTCCAGGACGCGACGCTGTTGCCATGGCGAACGGTGCAGCGGAACGTCGAGTTGCTCGCTGAGCTGGACGGCGTCAGGCGCTCCGAGCGCGAGCGCCTCGCACGGGAGGCGATCAACCGTGTCGGACTCCAGGGCTTCGAGGAGCACTATCCGAAGGCGCTCTCAGGCGGGATGAAGATGCGCGCCTCGGTCGCGCGCGCGCTGACGACGAAGCCGCCGATCTTTCTTCTCGACGAACCGTTCGGCGCCCTCGACGAGATCACGCGCGGTGCGCTGAACGAGGAGTTGATGCGGCTCTACGTTACCGAGCAGTTTGCCGCGATCTTCATCACGCACTCGATCTCCGAGGCGGTGTACCTCTCCTCGCGCGTGCTCGTGATGAGTCCTCGGCCCGGGCGCATCGTCGCGGAGTTCGAGGTGCCGTTCCCTTACCCACGGTCACCGGAGTTGCGCTTCGATGCCGACTTCGCGCGGATCGCCGGTGACGTGTCCCATGCGCTCCGAAAGGGCTACGAATGACAAACCAGGCGGTGAACACGCTCGAGCCCGTCGTGGAACTGGGGGGCAGGCGCCGCCAAGGGCTACCAAGGCGGCTCGCGCTCAACTTCGGGCCGCCGCTTGCGTTGTTGGGAGTCTTTGTCGGGCTTGCGTACGTCGTCACCTACGTGATCCTGAGCCCGGGGCGCCGCTGGCTCCTGCCGCCGCCGCACGAGATCGTGAAGAACGGCTTCCTGAACGGCCGCAACCTGCACGAGCAGCTCACCGCGCTCTGGGACACGGCCCAGGTGTCGATCGCCGGCCTGCTGATCGCTTTCGCGATCGGAGCCACCGTCGCACTCCTGATGAGTCAGGCGAAATGGATCGAGCGCTCGCTCTATCCGTACGCCGTTTTCGTCCAGGTCACGCCGATCCTCGCGATCGTGCCATTGATCGCCACGTGGTTCGGCTACGACTTCACCGCGCGCGTTGTCGTCTGCGTCCTGATCGCCGTGTTCCCCATCATCACGAACACGCTGCACGGGCTGCTCACGGTGGACAGCGAGCTTCACGATCTGTTCACGCTGCACCACGCGGGGCGGATCAAGCGGCTCGTGAAGCTGCAGATCCCGCACGCCGTCCCGGACGTGTTTGTCGGCCTCCGCGTCTCTGCGGGCCTGTCGGTGATCGGCGCGATCGTCGGCGAGTTCTTCTTCCGGCAAGGGACGCCGGGACTCGGCCGCCTGCTCGACGTCTACCGGGCATACCTCGAGACCGACCTGATGATGAGCACCTTGCTCTTCTGCGTGGCCCTCGGACTGATCTCATTCCTGGCCGTCGGAATCCTCGGCCGCCAACTGACCAAGAGCTGGTACGAGGAAGGGAATCGCTAAGTCAAAGCCGCTTGACACACGATCCAACAGGTATCAACATATCAGACCAGTTGGCGGGAGGAGGATCCTACGAGGCGCGCGCCACCCCTCGCACTGCGTGGCGCCTTTTTCCGCGGTGCGGATGAAAGGAGCGACATGAAGACACGGCGGCGACGAGGAGTCGTTGCGGCTACGGCTGCTCTGCTGGGGCTTGCGGCTCTGGCCGTGCTCGCAGCACTCACCACCGGCCTGGGCCAGGCGTCCGCGAAAACGGGAGGCGAATCGGCGCAGAGCCCACTGAGGAAAGCCTGCGGCTCGAAGATCGTGATCCAGACGGACTGGTTCCCGGAGCCGGAGCATGGCGCGGTCTACCAGCTCGCTGGCACGAACGGCTCGTTCGACAAGGAAAAGGGCCGCTATACGGGCAGCGCAAAGGGCGTCCGGATCGAGATCCGCGCGGGCGGCCCGTTCACGGGCTTCCAGCAGCCGATCTCGCAGATCTACCAGGACTCGAGCATCACGCTCGGATTCGCGACGAGCGACGAGCAGATCCAGCTCGGAAAGAAGCTCCCTCTCGTCTCGATCGTCTCGCCGTTCGAATACAGCCCGCAGATCCTGATGTGGAACCCGCAAGAGCTGAGTATCAAGACTTTCGCCGACATCAAGCGAACAGGCGCGAAGGTCCTCGTGTTCGCGGGCGGGGCTTGGATCGACTACCTCCAGGGCAAGGGTTGGGTCTCGTCGAGCCAGGTGGACACGTCCTATGACGGATCGCCGACGCGCTTCGTCGCTGCCAAGGGCAAGATCGTCCAGCAGGGCTTCGCGACCAGCGAGCCGTGGCAGTACCAGCACGACATCCCGCAGTACGGCAAGCCCGTCAAGTACCTACTGATCAAGGATTCCGGCTACACGCCCTATCCGCAAACGCTCGCGGCCAAGCCAAGCGTCGTGAAGTCGAAGGCTGCGTGCTTCAAGCTGCTCGTGCCCCTGGTGCAGAAGGCGCAGATCGCCTATCTCCAGCATCCGAGACCGACGAACGCACTGCTCGAAAAGCTCGTCGCGGAGCTGAAAACCTTCTGGAAGCTCACCCCGGCCGGGGACGTCTACAACAGCGCAACGCAGAAGAAGCTGGGCCTCGTCCAAAACGGCCCGGACTGCACGCTCGGCAACTTCAACATGAAGCGGCTCCAGGGCGTGATCAACAAGGTCCTGCCAATCTTCAAAGCGAAGGGGCTGGACACGATCAACCCGAACCTTCGGGCGAGCAACATCGCGACCAACCGTTTCATCGACCCGAAGATCGGGCTGCCGAAGAAGGGTTGCGCGAAAAAGTAGCCAGCGACTCGCGGGGCCGGACCCACGTCCGGCCCCGGAGCTCGCCATGAGCTCGACGCTGATCGAGCACCTCGAGTTCGCGCTGACGGTCGACGCCGGTGACAGCGTCATCCGCGATGCATCAATCCTCGTCGAGGATGGCTGGATCACGGCGATCGGCACGACGGAGGAGGTCTCGCGCGAAGGCGTCGACACCGTCGTCGACGGCCGTCGGCGAGGAGTCGTCCCGGGCTTCGTCGACTCCCACGTCCACCTTTCCGAGACGTTGTCCCGGGCGGTTTTCCCCGACAACCTCGGCACGCGCGCGTGGGTCTTCAACTGGGCCAAGCCGTTCTACGCTCACGTCGACAACGAGGACGAACGGATCAGCGTGCTGCTCGGGACGACCGAGATGTTGCGTTGCGGGACGACCTGTTTCCTCGACATGGGCGCCCAGAACGACCCGGGCGTGACGGTGCAGGCCGCGGCCGAGGTGGGAATTCGCGGCATCACGGGCCGCCACGCGGCCGACAACCCGCCGCGCGAACTGCCGCGCGGCTGGACCGAGGAGATGGTCAAGCACCACTTCTTCCCCAGCGCGGAGGTCGCGCTCGAGGTGCTCGAGCAATGCGTCCGAGACTGGGACGGCTACGCCGAGGGGCGGATTCGCTGCTGGGTGAACATCGAGGGCAAGGAGCCCTGCAGCCCGGAGCTCCACGTCGGCGCGCGGGCTCTGGCGGAGCGGCTCGGCGTCGGCACCACCTACCACCTCGCGTCGAGCATCGAGGAAGCGCACCTGTCCGAACAGCGGCACGGTCGGTGGCCGATCACGCGAATCGCGGAGTTGGGCGGGCTCGGTCCCAACCTCGTGATCGCCCATGCGGTCGCGACCGGAGACGACGAGATCCCCCTGCTCGCAAAGCACGGCACGAAGGTCGCGTTCTGCCCGTCAACGTCGCTCAAGCTCGCGAAGGGAGCGACAGCGATCGGCAAGTATCCGGAAATGCGCGAAGCGGACGTGACCGTCGCGCTCGGGACGGACGGCGTGTCGGCGGCCGGCAACCTGAGCCTGATGCGGCAGCTCTACCTCGCAGCTGGGCTCTTCAAGGACGCGCGGCTCGACCCGGAAGAGATCGGCGCCCGCGAGGCGCTCAGGATGGCGACGATCGATGGCGCCCGTGCGCTCGGCTGGGACGACGAGATCGGCTCACTGGAGCCGGGGAAGCGCGCCGACTTCGTCCTCTTCGATCTCGACAACTTCGAGTGGACGCCGTACGACGACCCACTCCAGGCTCTCGTCTGGTCGGCATCGCCGGCGAGCATCGCGGAAACCTGGGTGGACGGCGTGCCGCTGTACCGTGACGGCCGCGTCGAGACCGTCGACGAGGTCGTGATCCACGCAGAGGCACGGCAGCGAGCCGCTGCGATTGTGCGCCGTGCAGGCCTCGACCCCGTCACGACGCCGGTCACGACGACGCTCTACGAGTGATGGCGCTCGGCCCCGTCGTGCTGCCGGGTGCGGCCGGCACCTTCGAGCTGGACATCGCTGACGGGCAGATCGAGACGATTCGTCCCGTCGACGCGGAGCGACCGCGGCTCGCGCTGCCCGCTTTCGCCGACCTCCACGTTCACGCGGATCGGGCCTACGCCGGCGGCCCGCGGCCGCCCCGCTCACTCGCGGACGCGGCCGAGCTCGTCTCGGAGGTCAAGCGCGTCTCGACGGAAGAAGCCGTTCGGGAGCGCGCGCTGCGACTGCTCCGGCGCGCGCTCGCCCACGGCACGTTGCGGGTGCGCACGCACGTGGACGTAGATGAGCTGGTCGATGAGCGCGCGCTCCGCGGCGTGCTCGCCGCGCGGGCCGAGCTCGCCGGCCGCCTTGACGTCGAGATCGTCGCCTTCGGAACGAAGCTCTGCGACCCGACGAACGGCGACGGCAGGCGCCGCCTCGTCTCCGCCGTCGAGACGGGTGCGGATCTCGTCGGCGCGGTACCGGCTTTCCACGCGGATCCGGGAGCCTCGATCGCCGCCGTCCTCGCCCTCGCGCGCGACCTCGGCGTCCGAGCCGACCTGCACGTGGACGAGACGACCGATCCGTCCGCCCTCCGCCTGGAGCGCGTGGCGGACGAGACGCTCGCACTCGGCCTCGAGGGACGCGTCTCAGCGAGCCACTGCTGCTCGCTCGCGAGCGTTCCCCAGGCTTCCGCGCGCCGGACGATCGAGAAGGTCGCCGCGGCCGGCATCACTGTGATCGCCCAGCCGGCGCTCAACCTCTACCTCCAGGATCGTGGTGAGGGGACTCCGCGCGGGCGGGGAGTGACCCTCGTCCGCGAGCTGCTCGACGCCGGCGTGGAGGTGCGCTTCGGTAGCGACAACGTTTGCGATGTCTTCTACCCGTACGGCGACGCCGACCCGCTCGAAAGCGCCTTTCTCGCCGCGCTCACCGCACACGTCGACGACGAGGACGCCCTGCTCGCAGGGATCTGCGCCGGCCGGACGCGCGTCGAAGCGGGCGATCCGGCCGATCTCGTCCTTCTCGACGCGGGCTCGGTCCGGGAGGCGCTGGCGCGCCGTCCGGGCGCACGCACAGTCCTCCGCGCCGGCGAGGAGCTGGCGCCATGACGCTACGGACGTCTATCCGGCCCGGAGGGGACGACCCGTACCTGCGCTCGCGCGATCTGGGCGAGTGACGCAGAGCCCTCCGCCGGATGTGCTTTCGTCGACCTCGCCGTCCTCGAAGACGACGCGACCGCGCGACACGGTCAGCACCGGCCAGCCCTTCAGTCGCATTCCCTCGTAGATGCACGTGCCCTTACCGTCGTGCACGACCTCTCGCTCCTCGTCGAGATCGACGAGCACGATGTCTGCGTCTGCGCCGACGAGCAGCGAACCCTTCTTCGGGTACAGCCCGAATCGCCGCGCCGGCCCGTAGGAGTTGAGCTCGACAAGCCGGGTGAGCGGCAAGCCCCGCTTGTGGACACCCTCGTCAAGGAGCAGGGCGAGCTCCCAGGGAAAGGAGACGATACCCGGCTTCTCGGTCCACAGGTCCTTGCCTTCCTTCGGGAAGAAGGGCACATGGTCGGACCCGAGGCTGCGGATCGTTCCGTTCAGCATCGCGCGCCAGAGGCCTTCGACCTCTTCGCGGTCCCTCAGCGGCGGTGAGATCTTCGCGCGCATGTCGAGGTCCGGGTCGTACGCCGTGCGCGTCAGGTAGTGCGGGCAGGTCTCGATCGTCACGTCGATCCCGCGTGCCCGGGCCGTCTCGGCGACAACAGGACTCGCGCCGGCCGTGGTGTGGACGACGTAGAGCGGACAGCCGGTCAGCTCGGCGAGGAAGATCATCCGGCCGACTGTCTCGACCTCGCAGAAGGCCGGGCGGGACTCGGAGTACGCGGCGAGATCTTGGCGTCCGGTCGCCTTCAGCTCCTCCTTCAGCCAAGTCGCGATGCCCGTGTTCTCGCAGTGCACGGAGACGACTCCGCCGGGGATCTGCGCTGCCGCCCGCATCGTCGCGTAGACCCAGCCGTCGGTGGCGGGGACGATCCCGATCGGGTTGTCGGGCTCGTAGCCGAAGTAGAGCTTGAACGAGCGCACGCCGGTCTCCTCGACGATCTGCGCGATCTCGTGAACGTGCTCCTCGCGCTGAATTCCGAAGTGGAAGCCGAAGTCGACATGGGCGTTCTCTTCGCCGATGCGCGAACGCTCCTCGTAGAACGGGATGTAGGAGGGCTCCTTCGTGCGGATGTAGAGGAGGACCGTCGTGATCCCCCCACGCGCGGCCTGCGCCGTCTCCGTCCGCATGTCCTCGTCGTACGGGTAGTTGACGCCGAGGTGGCAGTGGGGGTCGATCACGCCCGGGAGGAGCGTGCGGCCGCCGGCCTCGATCTCACGGTGGCCCCGCGGCAGGGACTCGTCGGCGCCGACCGCGACGATGCGGCCCTCGGACGAGGCGACGCCGCCCTTGAACTCACCCGTGTGTGTGACGACGCGCGCGCCGCGGATGACGAGATCGGCCTTCATCGTTCCTCCTTGATCGCTTCGATTCGTCGCCGGATTCCGCGCCACTGGCTCGCGCCGACAGTAACGGGGGCGCGCCTGCCGAGGCCTCGCGCCCAGATCCCCTTGAGGCCGAGCTCCGACGCGGCGTCCAGCGCGACCCCGCCGGGCGGCGCAGCGAGATCGATCACAACAGAACCCGGCACCATGTGCTCGAGAACATCGCGCGTGACAACCGGCGCGGGGACGGTCGAGTACAGGAGCACGAGCCGGGCAGCCGTTTCCTTCAGCTCTTCGAGCGCGTGCGGCGTGGCCCCCGCCGCGTGGGCTGCGGCGCGCTGTACGGGATTGCGTGCAAAGACGTGCACATGCGCGCCGAGGGCGTTGAGCGTGCGCGCGAGCAAGGAGCCGATGTTCCCGTGACCGACCACACCGACCTCGTTCCCGTGAATCGTGACGTCGGTGTTCTCGATCGCCGCCGCGAGCGCTCCCTCGACGATCGCCGGCGCGCGTAGGAGCATCAGCTCCGTGTCCGACTCATACTCGTGCAGCTCGACGCCGGTCGCGGCGGCGGCCGCACGCAGGCGATCGTCCGGCTTGCCGAGGATAACGTGCGCGCCGACCGCGAGCAGGCTGAGTAGCTTCTCGTCCGGAACGATCTTCTCGTCCGCCGCTGGGGCATAGAGGGCGCCGTCTGCGGCGAGGCCGGGGATCGGGAAGAGCGCGTAGTTGGCGTCGCGCATCGCCGCCGCTGCACTTGCCGTCTGCGTCACGCCGGGGATTCCGCCGTCGAGAACCGGGACGCCGTAGACGCGAACGGTCGCGCCCGTCTCAGCAGCCAGCCGCGCGATCTCGCGCTCGCGCTCGTCGCCGCCGACGATCGCGATCTGGACCTCCGACCAGTTCATACGCGCGCACCCGCGACGATGTCGAGGAGGCCCGCGCGGTCGACGTTGTCGATGCCGAGCCGCGCGGCGTTCAGGCCCTCCGCCTCGAAGTCGTGCTCGAGCAACTTCGCGGCGAGCGTGAGTAGCGCTGCGGCCACCGGAGCGCCGACGCCTGCGATCCGCGCGAACGCGAGCAACGGCACGAGGCCGTAGCCGAAGTCCTCGAGGTAGTAACGGTGGTTGAGGGAATCGGGAGCTCGTATCTGCGCGTTCGCAGCACCACCCCGGATCGCACCCGCGAGATCGTCCCGCTCCGCCGCGTCGCGGTCGGCGGTGCCAATCGCTGCCATCTCTCGATGCAACGGCTCCAGCTCGTGCCCGAGGCCGCGCGCCACCTCCAAGCGTTCTGCGTCGAGCGCCGCGATCATCCGCGCCACGCCCGGCGTCACGCCCTCCGCATAGAAGAGGTAGTCACCGCCGGTCGCCTCCACCCACGCGGCCCCGAGGATCGCGCCGGGTGTGTGCAAGACGAGGTTGACGTTCGCGAGGTCGGGCGCCAGCACGTCCCGCTCGGGCGCCGCCGCGGGGAACAGCTCTCGCGCAACCGAGAGCGCCTCGTCGCCGCCCGGAAGCGCCGCGGCTCGCACGCGTCCGGCGACGCCGGAGATCGTGACGGTGTCCGGCGCGTACTTCCGAGCCACATACGTCAGCGTCGAGAACTCGGCAAGCGGCGGCAGTGCGACGCCTGCATCGCCGAAGACCCGGCGGAAGTGCAGCGCCCCGCCGGTGTGACCTGGGTTGAGGACGATCGGCACGGAGACGCCCGCAACGGCGAGCGCCTCCGCAACAGCTTCGTGCGCGAGCGCCGGCAGGCAGACGAGCACGGCGTCGGTGCCGTCGAGGACCTCACCCAGCTCCGCGGAGAGCGCTTCGGGCCGCACTTCGCCGGAGCCGAGCAGGCCTTCGTAACGGACGCTCCCGCGGAACGGCTCGAGCGTGGCGGGCGAACGGTTCCAGAGGCGGACGGCGTTCCCCCGGAGCGTCAGCTCGACGGCGGCCGCCGCGCCGCCCGCGCCGGCTCCCAGTATCGCGACCCTCATACGGCGTACTGCGCGAGCTTGTCCGTGTCGACCTCGACGCCGAGGCCCGGACCTTCCGGGCAGAAGACCCGGCCGTCCTCGAAGCGAAACGGCGTCGTGACGACGTCGTCCGTGTAGTAGATGCCGGCGATCTCCGGGCCGGCCGTGCCGGCAGGCTTCGTCACCGGACAGACGCTCGGCAGCTCGGCGATCGACAGCGCCGCGCCGAGGTGCAGGTTGGCGGCGTTCCCGATCCCGAGCTCGATCGAGCCGCCTATGTCGCAGACGAACCCGAGGGCGCCTGCGACGTCTGCCTGCTGGCGCGCGCGGTGGAGGCCACCGGGCTTCGTCACATAACAGGAGAAGGACGCGGCCGCATCGAGTTCGTGCAGCTCGAGGATGTCGCGGACAGTCCAGGCCGACTCGTCCGCCATCACAGGGCTTTCGATCCGCGCGGCCACCGCCGCGAGCGCCTCCGCGCCCGCCACCGGCTGCTCGCAAAGAAGCAGGTCGTACTCCTCCTGACGGCGCGTCGTCTCAACCGCCTGCGCGACGGTCCGGTAGCCCTCGTTGCCGTCGACGCGGATCTTCACGTCGGGGCCGACCGTCTCGCGAAGTCGACGCACGAGCTCGACGTCACGTTGGGGATCGAGGCCCGTCTTGCACTTGATCGTCCGGACTCCCTCTCCCACGGCCTGCTCAGCCTCAGCGACGCAGCGCTCGACCTCCATGATCCCGAGCGAGTGCGTCACTTCGATCCCGTCTCGCTGCCGGCCGCCGAGCAGCTTCCAGACGGGAATGCCGAGCGCCTTCCCGGCCAGGTCGTGGCAGGCCACGTCGACGGCCGCCTTCGCGTATGGGTGGCCCTTTACGACCCGGTCCATTCGCGAGTGCACAACCGCGACCTCGGCGGGATCCAGCTCGCGGATCGCCGGCAGCAAGTAGCTCTCGACGATGTGCTTGACCGTTTCCGGGGTCTCTCCGTAGTAGCGCATGTGTGCACCGCCCCAGGTCGCGATCGCCGGCGCCTCTCCCCAACCCGAAACGCCTTCGTCCGTGTCGAGCCGGACGATGGCGTGGTGACCGATCGGCGTCTCCATCTTGCTCGCCCACGTGTGTTCGCGCCGCGACGGAACGGCAACGAGGAACACCTCGCAGCCGGCGATCTTCACGGGGTCGCGCCCAGCCGCAGTAGTTCGCCGGCCTCTGAGAATGGCTCGTAGCCGTCGTTGGTGATCAGCACCTCGTCTTCGATCTGAATGCCGAAGCGACCTTCGAGCAGCGTCAGCGGCTCGATGCAGAGCACCATCCCCTCCTCGAGCGGGATCGACTTGAGCTCGTTCACGAACGGCTCCTCGTGCAGCGTGATCCCCAGGCCGTGGCCGACGAAGTGGTACGGGGGAAGGCGGGCGGCGTCCATCGCCTCGCTGTAGATGCGGTAGACGTCCGAGCTCAGCACACCGGGGCGCAACGCCTCGAGGCAGCGACGGTGGACGCCGAGCAGGAGATCGTAGACCTGCTGCTGCTCCTCGCTCGGCTCGCCGACGACAACGGTGCGCGCGACATCGGAGTAGTAGTGCGCCTTGGTGCCGATGATGTCCAGCCGCAGCAGGTCACCGTGCTCGAGCACCCGACCCGTCGGAGGAGCATTGACCGCCGCTGACCGTGGCCCCGAGCCGACGACGAGCATCGTCAGCCCGTCCCCGCCTTCCTCTGCGTAGCGCTCGGCGACGAAGTTCGCGATCTCGCGCTCAGTCGCGCCGGCGCTGAACGTCGCGCAGACGTCACCGTGGATGCGCTGAGCGGCGGCGCCAATGTCACGGATCGCCTCGATCTCCGCTGGGGTCTTGACCATCCGCAGGTTGGAGAGGAGCTCGTCCACGGACACGAGGCGCGCCTTCGGGAGGGCTGCCTCGAGCTTCGAGTAGTCGGCGTGCGAGAGGTGCGTCTCTTCGACTCCGACAGTGCCCCCGTCGAGTCCACGCCGGCGGAGCGAATCTGCGAAGACCTCGATCGGATCCTCGACGAACTCCTGGTAGAGCTTGATCGAGTCGAGCCGCGACTGCGTGCGGACGACTGGCCCCTCGAGTGCGATCGCGACGACCTCGGTCTCGCCCTCGGCCGGAATGATCGCGGCGGCGAGCCTCGAGCGGACGGTCTTCTGGGAAGGCGGAGCCGCCCCTGACGCATAGGCGACGTTCTCGGGCGAGGTCGCAAGCACAGCATCGAGCCCCATCTCGTCCATCGCGCGCCGCGTTTTTGCCAGGATCTCGTCTGCAATCCCGGTCGAGAGCGTGCCGCTCACTCTGGCTCCTGTTCGAAGACCTCGATCTGGTTGCCGTCGGGATCGCTGAGGTAGAGCGAGGTCCCATAGGCGGAGGGCTCCGGCCCGCGCACGATCGGGACACCGGCGCCCGGCGCGCGCTCTGCCAGCTCGCGCACACCCCGCGCACGCAGCGCCACGTGCTCCACCGGACCGTCCCCGCTGTCGGGTCGCCCGTTCGTGAGACCGATGCCCTCGTTTGTGACCACGAGTGGACGCCCGTCGCGGAACGTGTCCCGCTTGCGTACCGTCAGGCCGAGGAACTCGAGGTAGAAGCGCTCACTGCGCTCGAGGTCGGCGGCCTGGATCAGGAGGTGTCCCAGGGCGAGAGCACGCGGTGCCCGCTCACGCTCGAACCAGGCGATCACGTCTTCCGTGGTCGCGAGCTCACCGAGGTACTGCGCCCAGACGGCGTGTGCGGTCGCCTCCCACTCCGGTCGGACGGCGGCGATCGCATCCGTGATCGCAACGACGTCGTAGTCGCGCAGGTACGCCTCCCGCAGCGTCGTCTCGACGCACGCGTTGGCAGTCGTGCCGCAGACGAGCAGCGCCTCGGTGCCGAGCATCCGCAGCACCTGCTCCAACCGCGTCTCGTAGAACGCGCCGAACCGGTGCTTTCGGATCACGAAGCTCGGCTCGTCGGCGAGCGGCTCCAACTCGTCCACAAGGGCCATGTCCCAGGTCCCGGTGAGCGCGGCGACGCGCTTTCGTTTCGCCGTGTGGGACGCGAGGCGCTTCCGCGCGCGGCTGGCGTCAACCGGGAAGTGCTCCTGCTGCGTCCAGAGCACCGGCACCCCCGCCGCGCGGGCAGCTTCCACGAGTCGACGCACGGGTTCGATCGTCGCCTGCGCCGGCCCCACATCGACGCCGGAGATCCCGAGCGTCCCCTCCGGATGGCAGAACGCATTCTGCATGTCGACGGCGAGCAGCGCAGTCGTGTCCAGCGAGAGCGACTCGAGGCTCATACGTCAGTCCTGTCGAGGCCGAGCACGCCGGCACGGCCCCAGTTCTCGCGCGAAATCTCGTGGATGATCACATGCAGCGCGTC
Organism: Gaiellaceae bacterium; assembly: GCA_035764165.1. Taxonomy (GTDB): domain Bacteria; phylum Actinomycetota; class Thermoleophilia; order Gaiellales; family Gaiellaceae; genus 3-1-20CM-4-69-9. Next base: position 203,256 of record DASTZS010000077.1, read on the forward strand.
GGGATTCGCCCCGGCGTGCTCAACCATTGCGTCGGTGATCGCGCCGACGAGCTTGCGTTTCTGCTCGACGGTCCGTCCTTCCCAGAGCTCGACGGTGACGACGGGCATGTCAGACCTCCTTGCTCGCGTACTGCTCGAACTCGTCCGGGGCGACGATCACGGCGAGCGGAGTGCCGACGGCGACGGTCTCCCCGACCTCGACGAGGTACTCGGCGACCACGCCACTCGCCGGCGAGGGCAGCTCCATCGTCACCTTCTCGCTGTCGATCGTCGCGAGCGTCTGTCCCTGCTCCACGGGCTCGCCGATTCCGATCGCCCACTCGGTGATCGTCGCCTCCTCCATCGTCAGCCCGAACTTCGGCAGCTTCACCGTCGCGGCCATCAGGCAACCCCCACTCCGACGAGGGATCGCGCCGCCTGTGCGATCCGCGCGGCGTCGGGAATGACGAAGCCCTCGAGCTCCGGCGCGTACGGCATCGGCGTATTCGTCCCGCAGACTCGGACAATCGGCGCACGCAACGTCTCCCACATCTCCTCTGCGGCGATGGCGGCGATCTCGGCGCCGAAGCCGCCGCGCACCGGCGCCTCGTGCGCGATCAACAGCCGGCCGGTCTTCTCGAGCGAGGCCCGTAAACCCTCTCGGTCAAACGGGACGAGCGTGCGCGGGTCGATGACTTCGAGCGAGAGCCCCTCGGACTCGAGCAGGTCGGCGGCATCGAGCGCGTCGTGCAGTGTCTTCAAGTAGGCGACGACCGTCACATCCGTTCCTTCCCGCGCGACGCGGCTCCGACCGAACGCGAACGGCTCGACCTCGTCGTCGATCTCGCCCTTGCGGTTGTAGAGCAGCTTGTGCTCGAAGAAGCAGACGGGGTCGGGGTCGCGGACGGCCGCCTTCAGGAGCGCTTTCGCGTCGGCAGGCGTCGACGGGGCCACGCATTTCAAGCCCGGGACGTGCACGAACCACGCCTCGAGGCTCTGCGAATGCTGCGCCGCCGTCGCGCCTGCGGTGCCGGTCACAAGGCGGATCGTCAGCCCCGCGGTCAGGCGCCCGCCGGTCATGTAGTGCGTCTTCGCCGCCTGGTTCGCGATCATGTCCATCGCGAGCGCGGCGAAGTCGCTGAACATGATCTCCACAATGGGCCGACCTCCGAGGAGCGATGCGCCGACGCCCGCGCCGACGATCGCCTCCTCCGAGATCGGCGTGTCGAGGACGCGGTCGGTGCCGAAACGCTCGATCAGGCCCTTCGTGACGCCGAAGACGCCGCCGGACTCGCCGATGTCCTCGCCGATCAGGAAGACCTGCTCGTCGCGCTCGAGCTCCTCGGCGAGCGCCTCCCGGATCGCCGCCGCGTAGGTGACGCTCCTCATCGCAGGGCCGCCCCTTCGTAGGTCTCGGCGTAAACGTCCTCGAGCGCCTCCTCCGGCGCCGGGTGCGGGCTCGCGTCCGCGAACGCCGCCGCCTCCTCCAGCTCGCGCTCGACATCCGCGGCGACCTCGTCCAGCTGCTGCTGGGTGACGCCGTTCTCCTCGACGACCCGCCGGCCGAAGAGGATGATCGGGTCGCGGGCCAGCCATTCCGAGACTTCGTCCGGCGGCCGGTAGCCACCCATATCGCCCTCGTAGTGTCCTCGGTGCCGGTAGGTCTTCGCCTCGATCAACGTCGGCCCCTCGCCCGCGCGCGCGCGGCTGACCGCCTCGCTCGTCACCCGCAGCATCTCCAGCACGTCGTTTCCGTCCGCGATCACGCCGGGCATCGCGTAGGCATCCGCGCGCACCGCGACGTCCTTGACCGTCTGGTGCTTGTCCTGGCGCGTGAATTCTCCGTACAGGTTATTTTCGCAGACGTAGACGGCGGGGAGGTTCCACAGCGACGCAAGGTTGAGCGACTCGTGGAACGCGCCCTCGTTGGTCGCGCCGTCGCCGAAGAAGGACACAGCCACAGCGCCGGCGCCGCGCCGCTTGAGCTGGAGGGCAGCGCCCGTGGCGAGCGGGATGCCCGCGCCGACGATTCCATTCGCGCCGAGGAAGCCGAGCTCCGTGTCGATCATGTGCAGCGAACCGCCCTTGGCGCGGTTGTAGCCGTCTCGACGCGCGTACAGCTCCGCGTACATCCTCCGCGGATCGGCGCCCCGGGCGAGCATGTGCCCGTGACCGCGGTGCGTGCTGGTGATCGCGTCGTTCGGCCCAAGCGCGGCGCACACGCCCACGGCCACCGCCTCCTGTCCGATCGACGGGTGCAGGAAGCCAGGGATGAAGCCGGCTAGTCGGAGCTCCGAGGCACGCTCCTCGAACCGGCGGATCAGCACGAGCAGCCGGTAGAGGTCGACCAGCCGCTCCAGCGACAGCGTCGTTTCGTTCACCTGCTCACCCTTCTCACTCAGATGCGGAAGCCTCCGCCCGCTTCGATCAACGCGCCGGTGACGTAGCTTGCCTCGTCGGAGGCGAGGAAGGAGACGACTGAGGCGATCTCCTCGGGAGTCGCGAAACGTCCCACGCCGATCTCCGCGAGGCGTTGCTCTCGCAGGCCCGGTGGGAAGCTCGCCGTCATCGGCGTGTCCACGTAGCCGGGCGCGACCGCGTTCACCGTCACGTCGTACGGCGCCAGTTCGGCCGCGGCGGCGCGCGTGAAGCCCGCGACCCCGGCCTTGGAAGCGGCATAGGCGCTGCTCCCGGACAGCCCGCGGGTGGCGAGCGCGGAGGCGAGGTTGACGATCCTTCCGTGGCGACGCCGGCGCATGGACGGCACCACCGCACGCGTGGTCAGGAACGTGCCGGTCAGGTTGACGTCGATCTGCAACTGCCAATCCGCAAGCGAGACTTCGTCGACGGGATGGCCCGCAATTGTGACCCCGGCGCAGTTGACCAGCACGTCGACTTCGCCGGCGTCGCCGATCGCGCGCCGGACGCTTCCTTCGTCGGTGACATCGAGCGGTGCGAAGCGGAGGTCCTCGCTCTCCGCTGCGACCCGCTTCTCCTCGAGATCGCCGACCGTGACATCCAGTCCGTCGGCCGCGAACCGGCGGGCGACCGCGGCGCCGATGCCCTGCGCGCCCCCAGTGACAAAGGCGACGGTCATACCGCGGTGAACCCCCCGTCGCAGACGACCGCGGAGCCAATGAAGTACGACGCGTCGTCGCTGAGCAGGAAGGCAGTCGCAGCGGCGATCTCGTCGGCGTCGGCGAAGCGGCCGATCGGGTGCGCCTGCGCGAAGTGCTCTGGGTCGGGGCGGTCGGCCATCAGGCGACGGAGCAGCGGCGTGTCGGTCGCGCCCGGGCAGAGGCAGTTCACGCGGATCCCCTGCGAAGCGTACTCCGCCGCCACCGAGCGCGTGATCTGGAGCACCGCGCCTTTCGCGGCCGCGTACGCCGTCAGGCCCGGCGCCCCGACGAGCGCTGCCGTTGACCCGTACGTGACGATGCGGCCCGACCGCTGCTGCAGCATCACCGGCAGCGCCGCGCGGAGGCAGAGAAACGTACCGCGAGCGCTCACCGCGAGTACTCGGTCGAAGTCGGCGGCAGCCATCTCGTGCGTCGGCCCGACGTAGTGGATCCCCGCGGTAAGGACGAGCCCGTCGAGACCTCCGAGCGCAGCGTGCGCCTCTTCGACTACGCGTGCCGCGCCATCCTCATCGGTGACGTCGCCGCCGACGGAGGCCTCCGCGACGCCGCCCGGAGCCTGGAGGTCAGCGGCCGCGACGCGCGCGCCCTCGGCGACGAGTCGCTCCGTGACCGCAGTGCCGATCCCGCCGGCAGCGCCGGTCACGAGCACCCGCAGCGATTCGAGCCCGCGCATCAGAAGGGGAAGACTTCCTTGATCGCCGCGACCGCCGCTTCGCTGTCGCCACCGGCCGGCACGACCTCGAAGGTGAGCTGCCGGTCATAGCCGCGTTCGTCGAGGACGCGCTTGATCGAGCGGAAGTTGATCTCGCCAGTCCCCG
>DASTZS010000078.1:0-4086 GCA_035764165.1 Gaiellaceae bacterium
CACCAGTTCTCAGGGGGAATGCGCCAGCGCGTGATGATCGCGATGGCGATGATCAACGACCCGAAGCTGCTGATCGCCGACGAGCCCACCACGGCGCTCGACGTCACGACCCAGGCGCAGATCCTCTCGCTGATGCAGAAGCTGCAGAGCGACCACGGGACTGCGATCGTGATGATCACGCACGACCTCGGCGTGGTCGCGGAGACCGCCGCCGACGTCGTCGTCATGTACGCGGCGAAGGTCGTCGAGCACGGCACCGTCGACGCGATCTTCAACTCGCCGCAGCATCCCTACACCTGGGGCTTGCTCGGCTCCCTGCCGCGCCTCAACGCGGACGTCGAGCGGTTGACCCAGATTCCCGGACAGCCTCCGTCGCTCCTCAACCCGCCGAGCGGCTGTCGCTTCCACCCACGGTGCCCCTACGTGATGGACATCTGCCAGCAGAAGCTGCCCGAGCTCGAGCCGGTCTCCACCGATCCGGCGCACGAGCAGGCATGCTTCCTCGATGAGCAGACGAAGGCCCGCGAGGCGGCGCGGTTGCACGCCGCGGTGACGGCGGAAACCGGGTAGGCGAACGCAATGGCGAACGAGCTGCTGGTCGTCGAGGGACTGAAGAAGCACTTCCCTGTCACGCGCGGGATCATCTTCAAGAAGCAGATCGCTGCCGTGAAGGCGGTCGATGGCGTCAGCTTCACGCTCAACGAAGGCGAGACGCTCGGGGTCGTGGGCGAGTCCGGCTGCGGCAAGTCGACGATGGCCCGCTGCGTGCTCAAGCTCCTCGAGCCGACCGACGGGAAGATCATGTTCAAGGGCCGCGACATCTCGAAGCTCTCGCGTGGAGACATGAGGCCGCTGCGGCGCGAGATGATGATGGTCTTCCAGGATCCCTACGCATCGCTGAACGTACGCAAGCGCGTCGGGTTCATCGTCGCCGAGGCGCTTGAAGTGCACGGCATCGGCACGCCGAACGAGCGCAGGCGGCGCGTGAAGGAGCTGCTCGAGGTCGTCGGGCTGAACCCCGAGCACTACAACCGCTTCCCGCACGAGTTCTCGGGCGGACAGCGCCAGCGGATCGGCATCGCGAGGGCGCTGGCGATCAACCCGTCGCTGATCATCTGCGACGAGCCCGTCTCGGCGCTCGACGTCTCGGTGCAGGCCCAGATCCTCAACCTCCTGAAGGACCTCCAGAAGGAGTTCGGGCTCACGTACGTCTTCATCGCGCACGACCTCAACGTCGTCCGGCACATCTCGGACCGCGTGATGGTGATGTACCTCGGCAAGGCGGCCGAGCTCGCGCCGCGGAGCGAGCTGTACACGTCGCCGAAGCACCCGTACACGGGCGCGCTCCTCACGGCGGTGCCGATCCCGGATCCCGAGCTCGGCCGGCAGCGCCAGCGCCTCGTGCTCGAGGGCGACGTCCCGAACCCGATCAACCCACCGTCCGCGTGCAACTTTCACCCGCGTTGCCCCCGCTTCCACGAAGGCCACTGTGACGTCGACACGCCGGAGCTGCGGCCGATGAACGGCAACGACCATATCGCGGCGTGCCACTACCCGCTCGAGCGTTGGCCGATGACGGTCGCGGAGATGCGCCAGGGCGCGACGGCGCCCGTGGAAGCGGAAGTCGCGTCGTAGGACGCGAGGCAGGCGCCATGGTCGCGGGGCTTCGCCGGCTTGCGGTGCTCCTCGTTGCGACCGCCGTGGGGCTCGGAGGGGTCGCCGCCCTCGGTGGGCTGGCGTTCGGCAGCTCGGCCGGCCGCTCGATCTCGGTCACGTATTACGTGGTCGGCGCGTTCCTCCTGGTACTGGGCTTCTTCGCGGGAACGCGCGGTCCGCTGCGGCCGCGCGGCTCGGAAGAGGCGAGCGACCCGGTCACCGGCATGTTCGGTGTCGGCATCTCGTCGAAGGGTGCCCGCGCCGCAACGGAGACCGAGCGCAAGGACTCGATCGCGACCGCCGGGATCTTCCTCGCCGTCGGCATCTGGCTGATCGGCCTCGGCGTCGTGATCGACGGCTCGGCATCGATCGTCTGAACCGTCAATGCCTTGCGCGAGCCTGGCGTCTGGTGTCCGACTTGAAGTCGGACACCGGCTTCGTGTAATCGTTCTAACCAAGCGACCTGCCGGTCGTCTCACGCTGTGATGGGCGATGTCCGTCCGATCGAATGCGAGCGCGCGCGGCGATCTCTCTCCGTGTCGCTCGACCATGAGCTCACGGAATTCGAGCAGGCGTTCGTCGACGCCCACCTCGAGCGCTGCGAGCCGTGCTTCGCGTTCCAGCTCCGGATCACCGATCTGACGGCTGCTGTCCGGGCAACACCGCTCGAGCGGCTGTCGATGCCGATCCTGCTGCCTTCGCCGCGGCGTGCCGGCTGGCTCTCGGCGGGCCGGCTCGCGGGCGCAGCCGGCGCTGCAGCCGTGGCGGCCCTGGCCTTCCTCGGCGTCGAGGCCGCGCCCGATCGCTCGGGCGTGGGCGGCGACAGCGCCCTGATCGCGTCTGCGCTCAGCCGACCGGCATCGACGAACGACCTCCTGATCGAGGTGCTTCGGCCCACGCTCGTCTCACGACAGCACCAGGCGGTCGCGGACGGCGAAGGCGGGATCGGCGCGCGCAAGCCACCGCTCGAGCCGACCGTCTGAAGAGCTCGTCTCCGGATGGGAACGGGCACCGGGGCGGGTCGCTACGCTCAACTCGTGACTGCCTCCGCAGAGGCCGAAGCCGACGCGCGGCTGATCGAGGCTGCCGCTGTCGCGACGCGGCTGCGGGAGAACATCGAGACCGTCGTCCACGGCAAGTCCGAAGAGATCCGACTCGTCCTGAGCGCGCTTGCCTGCGGCGGACACGTGCTGTTCGAGGACGTCCCAGGCACGGCGAAGACGGTGCTCGCACGTGCGATCGCCGGGTCGATCGACGGTGCGATCCCCTCTCGCATCCAGTGCACCCCCGACCTTCAGCCGACCGACGTGACGGGCCTTTCGATCTACAACCAGAAGACACGCGAGTTCGAGTTCCAGCCGGGGCCGATCTTCGCGAACGTCGTGCTCGTCGACGAGATCAACCGCGCGATGCCGAAGACCCAGGCGGCGCTGCTCGAGGCGATGGCCGAGCATCAGGTGACGTCCGACGGCTTGACACGTTCACTTCCGCGCCCGTTCCTGCTGCTCGCGACGGAGAACCCGATCGAGTACGAGGGAACGTTCCCGCTGCCGGAGGCGCAGCTCGACCGCTTCTTCCTCAAGACGTCGCTCGGCTACCCGTCACTCGACGAGGAGCTCCGAATCATCGACGACCAGCGCGTCCACCACCCGCTCGCCGGCCTCCGTCCCGTTGTCACCGTCGCCGAGGTCGGCTCGGTCACGGCAGCCGTCCAGGACGTCTACCTCGACCCGCTGCTCGCCCGCTGGATCGTGCAGCTCGTGCGCGCGACGCGCGACTCTCCCGAGGTGGCGGTCGGTGCCTCGGTCCGCGGCTCCCTCGCGCTCGAGCGCGCGGCTCGCGCATGGGCGCTGCTGCACGATCGCTCCTACGTGACGCCCGTCGACGTCGAGCACCTGTTCCTGCCGGTGCTCGGGCACCGGGTCGTCTTCACGCCGAAGACCCTGGCCGACGCACGCCGGCTCGGATGGGAGGCGATGCTCGCGCAGTTCCGCGGGACGTGTCTGGAGCTCGTCCCGGCGCCTGCCACCGTGTTCGACGGCGACGGAGAGGAGTCCGGGGCGCAATGAGCCCCCAGGGCGCCGCGTTCCCGCTCGTCCCGAGACGCCGGTTGCTCGGTCTCGCGTTCGGCGCGATCCACGGCGCCCGCCGCGGCATCGGCACCGATGTCGCGGGCTCGCGGCCGTACGTCCGGGGTGACGACCGCGACGCGATCGACTGGGCGGCCTCCGCGCGCCTCTCGGGGGCGCGGGGCACAGACGAGTTCATCGTCCGCGAGCACTACGCGGACGACGCGCCGCGGGTCGTGATCGTCGTCGACCGGCGGCCCGAAATGTCCTTGTCCTCGCCCGACGTCCCCTGGCTGCGAAAGCACGAAGCGCTTCGCGCCGCAGCGACCATGATCGCGGACAGCGTCGCCGAGGCACGTGG
>DASTZS010000079.1:0-16350 GCA_035764165.1 Gaiellaceae bacterium
TTCCTCTTCGCGACGCTCTTCGGCCTGTCGATGGACTACGAGGTCTTCCTCGTGATGCGAATGAGGGAGTCCTGGGACATGGGGAACGACAACGCCGCGGCGGTCGCGCACGGGCTCGAACGGACCGGCCGTATCGTCACCGCCGCGGCGCTGATCATGGTCGCGGCGTTCTCGGGCTTTGTAGCCGGGCGGGTTCCGGGCCTGCAGCAGCTCGGGCTCGGCCTCGCGCTGGCGATCCTGCTCGACGCAACGCTTGTGCGGGCCGTGCTCGTCCCGTCGCTGATGGCCGTGCTCGGCCGGTGGAACTGGTGGCTCCCGGCGGGCGTTGCGCGGCTCCTGCGCGTGCCGCCGTCGCCGCTCTCCAAGAAGGCGTGAGGGAGGGCGCTCTGCCCTCCCTCACTTCCCGGGACCACAACTAGGGGACGATGGTGATCGCCAGCCGCATCGCCGGCAGCTGGTATCCGAGGGCGAGACCGGGCGCGTCTCGCTCGTAGGTGAGCACGGGCACCATGCCGTAGGGCGTATTCGCGTACGAGGGCTGCTGCGTGTAGAGCAGCGGGTACATGTCGATCAGGTGCGTGCCCGGACCGCCTGTCGCCACCATGTTCATGACGACGTCGCCGTTCGAGTTGAACCCGCAGCCGTAGCCGACGTAGCTGTTGTCGTAGTTGACCGCAATCGTGTTGTCGAGCTGTGTCCAGCCGACGCCCTTGAGGTGGATCGTGAACGGCTGGCCCTCCTTGAGGACGAGCCTCGACACACCCTTTCCGACGAAGCTCCGCTTGACGAAGAACGGCACCTGGGCCTTGACTTGGCCCGCCTGGCTCAGTTGAACGACGTGCCAGCCGCCGAGCCCGTCCGGCACCTGGATCGCGCGCGTCAAGCTCCCGCTGGCCGAGGCCTTGGCCGTCGCGAGCGGCACCGACACGAACGACCAGCAGGTTCCTGTGCAGTTCACACGGTTGCCGACGACGGTCGACCAGGCGAGCTCGACCGGCTCGTTCGGCGTGAGCCCCGTCGCCGTGACGTTGACCTTGCTGAGCACCTGGCCGCTCGTCGTGCTCAACGTCGCGGCCGCCCCACTGGTGCCGACGGTCAGATTCGCCGCATCGAGGGTCGTCCGCGAGTCGACCGTGGCGGCGACCGCGGCCGGCCAGTCGATCTGCGGCGCCGGCCGACCGCGATCCTTCGTCACGGTGAAGGCGAACTTGAAGCCGGTGCCCCACGGAATCGGAGACTGCTGGATGTTGAGGTACTTGAAGCTGATCGCGTCGGCGATTTCGATCGTGTGCCTGCCGACGGGGCCGGCTGCGCGGATGCGCACCTTCGCCACCCCGCGGGTCCAGTTCGCCATGACCGCGCCGACGTACTTGTTGTCGTACAGGAGCGAGGCGCCGCCCTCGTAGAGGGACGACCCGAGGCCGGTGTACGTGACGGTGATCATCGTGCCGATCGGACCCTGCTTCGGGCTGATCGAGGCTGACCTGGCGATCAGCAAGCCGCCCTTCGCGACCTGCAGGCCGTCAACCACGGCGTAGACGTCGTGGATGCCGCCGAAGTCGGCCGGCGCCTTGAGTTTCACGCTGAAGGACCCGGCGGTGTCGGTCCGCGCCAGCGCCAGCCGGACGGCGAACTTCGTCGCCTTCCGCCCGAGGTAGTCGACGCTGTCCGGGCGCGGGTCGAGGACCCAGTCGACGTTCGCCGTGCTCCAGACGAGGGTGACCTCCTTGGCGGCTGGAAGGCCCTTCCCGGAGATCGTCACCGGCGTGCCGGGCAACGCGATGTCGGGCTTTGTCTTCAGGACGCCCATTGCGGCCGCAGGCTTACCCGGATCGACGACGGGCCCGGGGAGGGCGGCAACGCCGCGAATCGCCGGCGGCGTGACGGGCTTCGCCTCTCCGAAGGCCGCCGACGGCAGGAGCAACGCCGCTGACGCCGCGCCGAGGGCGACCCTCCGGAGGGAAGCGGAGTGGATGCTGATCATGGTCGTGGTCCCTTCTCGCACTCGGCTACGGGATGATGGTGATCGTGTAGTCGTAGACTCCGGTCTTCCCGGAATCCGTCTTGAACGAGACGCGGATCGTCGCCTCGCCGAGCGCATAGTCGCTCGGGATGTTCCAGGGCACCGTCCAGAACCAGACTCTGTTCGAGGTGGCGCCGTGCGCGCCCCAGTTCAGCGTCAGAGGCTGGGCGACGCCCGGGATCGTCGCGGTGGCGGTGTCGATGTTCTCGGTCGAGAGCACCTCGCCCGTCGCCATGTCGACGCCCCAGGTCCGGAGCACGAACTGCTCGCCACGCTTGTACACGTTCGTCTGCGAACAGCCGACCGGCCTCGGGGCCGCCGCGGGCGGACGCGTGCCGTTGACGCTGTCGACATAGATCGACACGTCGAGCGACGCGGCGGACGGAGGCGTCTTGCCGATCGGCCCGGGTGCGAGCGTCGACGGGGGGTTGTTCGAGATCGTCAGCTGCGACGACGCGACCGGAAGCTGGACGAACTGCCCGCGCCGCTTCGCGTTCGTCTTGATCAGGATCTTGAAGTTGACGATCCCGACCGCGTAGGTGGCCGGCACGTTCCAGGTGCCCGACCACGGAAGCCGCGCCGACGCTCCCCGCGCGTTCGGGTCGAACTTCAGCTTGAGGTTCGGCTGGTTCGGGATCGTCACGTAGAAGTACTTGACGTCCTTGGCCGCGAGGACCTTGTGCGTCTTGCTGTCCACCGCGTATGCGCGGAGCACGACGCTCGAGCCCGGCTTGAAGAAGTTGGCGGCTGCGCCGTCCGTCGTCACCGTCTGCGCCGCGATGAAGACCTGCCCCACCTGCGGTGACGGGAACGGAGTCACGGAAGGATCAGCCGCAGACGCGCTCGCCGAGAACGAGACGGCGAGGCCGATTGCGGCCGACAGAGTAAGGATCCTTCGCATCATTCCTCCTTGAGCGGGCACGAAACCGTCATACGGTCAGCGAGCCCTTGAACTTCACCGAGAACGTGCCCTGGCCACGGTCGTAGACCCCGCTGAACTTCAGCGTCCCGCGCGCCTTCTTGAGCTTCCCGGCACCCTTGGTGACCTTGGCCTTGCCGGAGATGCTGAAGACCTGGCCTGCTTCGTCGCCGCAGCCTTGCGAACCGGCGATGACCGTGAACATCAGCTTCGTGCCGTTGGCTGCGGCCATCGTTCCCGGCCCTGTGAACGGCACGCAGGGCTGAACGCTGCTGTCGCCCTTCCCGACGCCGGTGATCTTGCTGGCCCCGATGACGGTGCCCTTGCCCGTGCCGGTCGCCGAGATGTCGGCGACGGACTCGTTCACCTGCACGACGGCGGTGCCGCTGTAGCTCGCGGTGAAGGCGATGATCTTCGCCGTTGTCCCTTCGCGCGCGAAGGCGGGCCCGGCGAGCATGGCCGCAACGGCGATCACGACCGAGGTCGCGGCGATCCCGAGCTTCATCATGTTGCCTCCTTCAAGGCAATGAGAGCGCCTGACGTCGCGCTCACCGATCGCCCGTTGTTCGATGTCATGCTCGAAATGCTCGACGACAACGGGGCGCCTTCCATCGGCGCGCCCCCTGCTCGGCCTGCGGTGAACTACCGATCGACGGTCAGGCTTTCCGCCGACGGACTCGACACGAGGGAGTCAGCGGCCTGCTCCCGCGACGGTCTCGAGACGGCGCGCGCGCACTGGCGAACGTTGACGGACCCCGCGGATGGGCATAGCTTGGAGCGGCCAGGAACTATCAAAGGGGATACCGGTGACGAGCCGCACGGTCTACTCGTCACTGCGGCTATCGCTCCGGCTCCGAAGCCGGACCTCCGCCCTGCTCTTGCGAGGCGCGAGCTGGATGGCGCTCGGGGCGGCGCCGGTGCATCCGTGACCCGTGTCAGGCTGACGCTCCTCCACGCCTTCGAGTTGAGCTGCGAGGGTGAGCCGGTGGCACTGCCGATGACCGCGCAGCGCGTGCTCGCCTTCGTGGCGCTCCACGACCGCCCGCTGCGCCGGCTGTACGTGTCCGGCACGCTTTGGCTCGACTCGCCCGAGGAACGTGCCTCTGCGAGCCTTCGCTCCGGTCTTTGGCGCCTCCACCGCACCGGTCGGCAGCTCGTCGTGACGAACGGACAGCTGCTCGCGCTGGGGCGCAACGTCGAGGTCGATCTCCGTCGGTCCGAGGCGCTCGCCCGGCGCGCGCTCGACACGGCCGACCCCGATGCGCTCGGCGTGGATGCGACGGCGCTCAACGCCGATCTCCTGCCTGATTGGTACGAGGACTGGGTTCTGATCGAGCGCGAGCGCTACCGGCAAGTGCGTCTGCGCGCTCTTGACGCCCTCTGCGAACGCCTGACCCAGGCCAATCGACTCGGCGAAGCGCTCGACGCCGGGCTGGCCGCCGTCGCGGGCGAACCGTTGCGTGAGAGCGCTCATCGCGCCGTTGTCAGGGTGCATCTCGCCGAGGGCAACGTCGCCGAGGCGATCCGCCAATACCGGCTGTGCCGACGGCTCCTGAACGAGCACCTTGGGATCGAGCCGTCCGAGCGGATGGATGAGCTGCTGCGGGGCCTTGACGTTCCGGAGACGGTCCGGTGACGCCAGCTCTGGCAGGGTCGGCTTCGACCAGTGGTGATGGTCCAGAAGGCAGCGGTGCTGGTGATCCGGGCCTGGCTCGAGGAGGAGCTGGAATCGAACGCGCTGCGCGCACGAATCACGTGGACGAGCGACCCCTCCGAGTCCCGGACGCTCGAGACCGTGGTCGCTTCCGAGGCGGAGATCCTACGCGCCGTGCGGGTATGGCTGCGCTCTCTGTCGCAGTGACGGCCGGGTGACGCTGACCGGCTAGACCTCCCGCCGTGGCCGATCCCGGCGTGGGCCTGCGCTTCGCGCTCGCGTCGCTCGCGACGTGGCGGGTGACGCATCTCCTCGCGGAGGAGGACGGCCCATGGGATGCGATGGTTCGAGTCCGGACCCACCTCGGGCAGGGGCAGCTCGGAGCGCTGATGGACTGCTTCTACTGTCTCAGCATCTGGGTGGCGGCGCCCGCGACGCTTGCGGTCGCGCGTCGTCCTCGCGATGCGCCGATCGCGTTGTTGGCGCTCTCAGGTGCAGCCTGCCTGCTCGAGGGCGTCACCGGCACGACCGACGACCCCGTCCAGGAAGGAGTGCCCGATGTGCTGTGGCCAGAAGCGCAAGTCAGTTGACTCGAGCAAGCGGCCGGTCGCTGCGCCGCCGCGGCCCGCGCCGGCGTCGCCGCCTCCCGGCCCCGGTGCCGGCGCCCGAGGCGCACCCGTAACTTTCGTCAAGTAGCTCGCCGGCTACCGCGGCGCCGTGTGACGCGGGAGTGACGCCGACGGAACGGCGGAGTGACGGTCGTGCGCGAGGCTGGTCCGCACTCGCATTCCGTCCCCGGGCCAGAGGAGTCACGACCATGGCACAAGCGAAGCAGCCAACGCGCGACTCGGCCGTCCTGAAGGAGCGTGCGAGCTTCACGGCGCTGCTCGCGAAGAACCCGAACTACTTCGGCAACCTCGAGGACACGGAGTGGAAGCCGGCCAAGAAGGTGGTCGGCGATACCGCGTTCGAGCAGGCCACCTGCGTCGGCTTCAACCCGCAGTCGAACTTCCTCGAGGCGACGATCGCAGTGAAGCGCGCCACCGGCTACGGGGGCAATCTCTGCCAGGCGGGCAGCACCGAGTACGTGCGCTTCTTCCTCGACTACGGCAGCGGCTGGGAGGACGCGGGCCTCGCCGCCGTCCAGGTGCACGACATCCCGAACCAGCGCGACTGCGAGGGCCGGCCGGACAAGCCGCTGATCTACGTCGTCAGCCTCAGGATCGACCCGTACCGCAAGTGCTGCAGAGACGAGGTCCTCCCACGCGTCCGCGCGATTCTCTCGTGGCAGTGGGCTCCCCCCGCGGGCGCCGCGAACGCGAATTGGAATCCGGTCTGGGGCAACGTGCTCGAATGCGCGATCCAGATCGCGCCCCGGCCGTGGAGCATCTTCTGCCTGCTGGAGGACCTCGGCGCGGAGATCGGCACCAAGCTCGAGGTGCCGAAGCTCTTCGAGCAGGTGCAGCTCGACCCGATCCCGATCCCGGATCCGCCTCCGATCGAGCTGGCGGAGCTGGCCGAGCTGTATGCGGGCGGCAAGACCACGAAGGCGAGCAAGGGGACCGTGGCGAAGCTCGCCGTCGAGCCTCACCGGTTCGGGCTCACCACGCTCCAGCCGCTGCTCGCGCATGGCGTCTTCAAGCAAGAGCTTTCCTTGTCGATCGCCGAGAGCTTCAAGGCGATCGGCGTCGACCTCGCGCAGATTCTGGACGACCTCGAGAGCACGAACGCGAACGTGACCTACGAGGAGCTCGAGTGTCTGGGCCTGGACGAGGACGTGCCCGAGCGGCTCGTCGCAACCTTCCGGGTCAAGAAGCCGACCGGCTACTCGGGCGATCTCTGCCGCGCGGGCAGCCAGGAGTACGTCGCGTTCTGGGCCGACTGGGACGACACCTGCGACTGGACCTACCTCGGTACGGTCGCGGTCAACGTCCACGACATCGCGACGATCCCGGCCGAGGGGCTCTGCTACTCGGCGATCCTCCCGGTCGACCTGACCTACGAGCGCCGGAGCTGCAAGGAGCCGAAGATCGGGCGCGTCCGTGCGGTGCTCTCCTGGGCTGTTCCTCCATCGACGACGGATCCGGACAAGCTCGAGTACTGGGGTGACCGGCTGGACGCTCATGTCCAGATCGAGCCCGGCGACGTGATTCCGCCCGGCGACGTGCTCGCCTCGATCCGCAACCTGGGCGGAATCGCCGTCGAGGACATCGACACCGTCGTCTCGGGCCTGACCGTCCCGACCGCCATCTTCGCGCACTTCCCCGGCAATCCCGCCGACGGTTGGGGCCTCGGCCGGCCATGCCCGTTCGGGGGCAACGTCCAGGTCGAGGGGAACTTCTTCTTCGGCTTCTGGTACCGGGTCAAGGTCCGGAAGACGACCGATCCGCCGCTGTCGTTCACGACGCTCGGGTCGAGCTTCCTGCTCGAGCGGGCGTGGTTGCCCGGCTACGACCTCCAGACGTCCGTCGGCGGCTTCTTCAAGTACGCCGATCCGTTCCTCTACTTCACGAGGATCCTGGCCCAGTGGCCCTCGGGCGACGACGGCCTCTGGGAGGTCCAGCTCGACATCTCGACGGGGCCCAGCGAGCCGAGCATCATCGCGAGCAGCCCCTGGTACAAGGTGTTGATCGACAACACCGGGCCTGTCGGACCGCCGGCGCTCTTCCCGACGATGGACATCGAAATCGCCGCCGGCGGCGACTGCAAGGACTTCGACGAAGGAGTCACGATCAGCGGCAGCTTCGTGGCCGACGACACCCATTTCGGAGGCTGGTCGCTCTCGACTGAGCCGAACACGTTCACGACGCCGTCGAACCCGCCGCAGCCGAGCCCGTTCCTGGCCGGCACGACGCCGGCACCGGGGCCGGGCGGTCACGGCTGGACGTTGAACACGGCGAGCCCCGTGGCAATGAAGCCGTGCGGCTACGTCGTCGAGCTCGACGTCGTCGACCGGTCGATCGTCAACAGCTACCCCGGCTCGCACAACAGGAACGAGATCCAGGTCGGTTTCTGTCTGCGAGAGCAGGCGTAGGGCGAGGAGGAACGAGAGGCGGGCTGAGCGGCATGGGTTGGGTCACGATCGAGAACGATTCCGAGATCGTCGCGATCCACGCCGCGCTCCTGCCGACCGAGCCCGACGGCGTCGTCCTCTACTTCGGCGACTGGGGCGGCCTCACGGGCAACATCGGCGTGCAGGAGCTCACCTACAGCCGCCTTCATCACCTGGAGGACGGCCTGGCCGACCCGATCGAAGACTTCGAGGACGGCGATCTTCCGGACACGGACGTCTTCTGTGGCGGGCAGTCGTTCCTCGCCGACGGGCGGCTGCTGACCGCGGGCGGCACCTTCGGCTGGGCGCAGGGCCACGAGGGCATCCATCTCCCCCACTACGACGGGGAGCGGACATGCTGGATGTACCTGCCACGCGCGAAGCGCTGGACGCGGATCGACGATCTGCGCTTCCAGCCCGACAGCGACTCGATCGGCGGCGGGCGCTGGTACCCGACCGTGGTCACGCTCCCCAACGGCGAGGGCTTCGCAGTCGGCGGGCATCCGTCGGCCGACGACTCCTATCCGCTGAACGCGCCCGCGGCAGATAAGCGCCACAACAACAACACGCCCGAGCGCTATTCGCCGGGCTCGAACCAGTGGACGCTGCTGACCGCCGATGTGACTGCGCCGTCCGGCCTCTCGACCGACGGCTACCCGCGCTACCACCTGCTGCCCGGCGGTCTGCTCTTCTCCGCCACGGCGGGCAAGGACACGGGCGGCGGTGGGTCGAGCAAGAAGCGCCTCTTCGATGCCTTCGCGGGCGTCTGGACGGGACCGGACGTCGGCGGCCTGACGACGCTCACCGGCTTCTACGACCGCGGCAGCAGCGCCACCTCGGTGTTGCTGCCGCTGCTGCCGCCGAGCTATCCCGCCCGCGTGCTGGCCTGCAACAGCCCCGACCCCACGGCCTTTCGGATCGACGTCGACGACAGCCCGAGCTGGACGCCAACGGTGGCGAGAACGGGTACGGCCGCAGGGCTCAGGCGAGACCACGGCTGCGCCACGCTGCTCCCGACGGGGCAGGTCCTCGTCACGGGCGGCTGGGTCGGCGACGCGGGCGCGGACGATCCCACTGTGGCGGTGACGAAGCCCGAGCTCTACACCCCGGGCATCGACTGGGCGAACGGCGACTTCGCGAGCACGGGCGACGAGGACTGGGAGACGATCGAGGACCCTGCGCCGAATCGGCGCGGCTATCACTCGACCGCGCTCCTGCTCCCCGACGGGCGGGTGTGGGTCGGCGGCTCGACCACGACCGCGGACGGGAGCAACAAGGAGATCGACGTCTTCGACCCGGCCTACGCGGCCGGCCGGCCGACGATCGACGACTGCCCCGGCAACATCAGCTACGACACGGCGTTCACGGTCGACACCCCGCAGGCGAGCTCGATCGAGCGGGTGGCTCTCATCCGCTGCGGCTCGATCACGCACGGCTTCAACTCGGACCAGCGCTACGTGGGGCTGACGTTCTCGGTCAAGGATGGCAACACGCTCAGCGTGGCGCCGCCGCCGAGCGCCGACATCGCTCCGCCGGGCTACTACATGCTCTGGCTGATCGACGACGAGGGCAGGCCGTGCGAGCGCGCATGGTTCGTCAGGGTCTCGAAGCAGAAGCTCGTCGTCTCGGCCGACGTCTCGACGTTCTCGATCTTCGAGGTCGACGCGCTCGGCCCGCCCTCACAGTTCAAGGACGCGCTCTACGTCGCCTGCGAGGGCTTCCTCCCGTCCGAGGTGACGGCGCCCGACTGGCAGCTGCTCCGACCCGACAACTCGCCCGTTCCGGGAATGTCGGCGTCGTTCGGCCCGCCGAAGTACGAGGCCGGCAAGGACCAGGCGGACGTCGCCCAGCGAATCGTCTACCCCGTCCGGATCAAGTTCGACAGCCTGGACGCCTTCGAGGAGATCCCCGAAGACCAGGACTTCCAGGCGGTGGGCTTCTACGTGACGATGGGCCTCTTCATCGGCTTCGCGCCGCTCCAGCTGAGCAAGAACCCGAATCCGCGGATGAGCGACGGCGACCCGCCCTACCTCAGCATCGACCTGCGGGTGTTCAGGACAAACCCGGGCGACAGCCCCGTCGCCGGAATCGAGCACCCGCCGGCGAGCGACGGAGAAGCCGGCGCCTACGGGTACATCCAGGACGTCCTGGAGGCGTTCAACGACGACGAATCGCCGGAGGCCGCGCACCCGTTCAGCGACCTCCCCGACGACCAGGGCACGAACAGGCTCGAGCTGGGCACGAACGACGTCAACGGCGACCCGGTCTTCAACTACGCGATCGCGCGCGTTCGGTTCGTCGCACCCGAGGGGATCGACGCGGCCGACGTGCGCGTCTTCTTCCGGATGTGGACGACCGGCTGGACGGCACTCGAGTACAGCCTCTCGGGCAGCTACCGGCGCTTCGGAGACGGCCCGTCGGCGACACCGCTGCTCGGGTTGCGGGGCGGCGAGATCAACAACGTCCCATGCTTTGCCGAGGCACGCGAGGCGAACATGGAGCAGCAGGCGGACACGACGAACCGTCGCACGCTCGAGGGCGCAGGCGGAGCCGAGGTCTTCGGCTATTTCGGCTGCTGGCTGGACGTGAATCAGGACGTGGAGCGGTTCCCGCTCGAGCCGGTGGGCAACGGGCCGTACAGCGAGGCCGACTATCCCGACGGGCTGCGCAGTATCCAGACGCTGATGCGCGGCCTGCACCAGTGCCTCGTCGCCGAGATCCACTACTCGCTTGACCCGATCCAGAGCGGGGCGACGCCCGGCTCGAGCGACAACCTCGCCCAGCGCAACATCCTGTTCGACTTCTCGGACAACCCCGGCACGTTCGCAGCGCACCTCGTCCACCACACGTTCGAGCTGGAGCCTTCGGCGACGCCGCTTCCCCAAGAGGCGCCGGCTGCCCCGATGCAAATCGGTGCCAGCTCCGTCGCCGGGCGCATGCACCCGGACGAGCTCGCGATCGACTGGGGCGAGCTGCCGCGCGACGCCCTCGTGACGTTCTTCATGCCGCAGGTCGACGCCGCCGAGATTGTCCGGGCGTCCGCGCTGCGCCAGGCGCCTCCGAACCTGAAGGCGGTCGGCCCGGGCATGGTCGCGTGCAAGGTGACCGACGTCGGCTTCATGCCGATCCCGGGGCCGCTGCAGAAGACGATTGCGGGGCTCATCAGCGTGCAGCTGCCGCCGGGCGTGCCCTACGGCAAGACCTACAAAGTCGTGCTGCGGCAGATCTCGGGACGCAGCCGCAAGGTGCTGGGCACGACCGAGTTCCGGATCCAGGTCGCCAAGGCGCAGGAGCTCCTGCCACAGTTCCTCCACGACCTCGCGGTTCTGAAGCACATCGCCCTCTCGATCCCGACGGCGAATCGCTGGTATCCGGTCTTCGAGCGCTATCTGGCGGAGCTCGGCGACCGCATCCGCGCCTTCGGCGGCGACCCCGGCTCGGTCCGGCCGTCTCCCACGGGCGACAGCCACCCAGCGCCCGAGCCGTACGAGCCGGACGCGCGCGAGCGGTTCACCGGGAGGGTCGTTCGTCTCTACTACGACTGCTTCGGCGACTTCGAGGGCTTCGAGGTCGAGGACTGCGGGAAGCGCCGGCGCTTCTCCTCGCACGAGCACGGCATCGCGGCGGTCGCGCTGACCGCGTGCGAAAGACAGTTGCGGGTGACCGTGTTCTACGACCCGGACACCTGCCGCCCGAAACGTCTTGTCCTGCACTGCTGAGAGAGGGGAATCCATGCCGAACTTCCAGCAGGACGTCAACATCGAGGAGCACAACCTCCGGCTTCTCGACGCGAACGACAACGAGATCGCCCGGCTCGACCAGGACGGCAACCTGATCATCCGCCGTGACTTCGCCGGCCTGTCCGAGATCCTCGAGTTCGTCGGGTCGGTGGCCCAGCTCTCGGTCGGCGCCCAGGCGGTCCCCGGGATCGTGCGGGTGCTGAGCAGCGCGGGCGAGGCGATCATGCTCAGGGCAACCGACGCAACGGTGCTCGTCGGCGGCGGCGGCGAGGCCGGCGACCTCGTCATCAACGACGCGAGCGGCCAGCCGGTGATCACGGCGTTCGGCGCGGGCGCTGGGCTGAACGTCGGCACGTTCGGCAACGACGGCGAAGTCAGCGTCAACGACGCCGCCGGCCGCGACGTGATCAGGCTGCAGAGCGCCAATGCCGCGATCTACGTCGGTGCGGCCGACAACGAGGGCGACCTTGTCGTCGTCGACAGCGCCGGTCGCGAGGTCATCCATGCCGACGGCAACGCGGCCGCGCTGTGGGTCGGGAGCGAAGGGAACGAAGGCGACGTGATCGTGCGCGACGGCGTCGGCCGCCAGGCTTTCCACCTGGACAGCCAGTTCGCGCTGCTCACGGTTGGCGTCGAGGGCAACGAGGGCGACATTTACGTCCGCGACAACTCCGGGCGGGTGGTCATGCACATGGACGGGGGGAACGCCGCGCTCTACGTCGGGGCCGACGGGAACGAGGGCGACATCATCGTCCGCGACGGCGCGGGCCGTCAGGTCTTCCACATGACCGGCGACACGGCCGCTCTCTACATCGGCGCCGACGGCAACGAGGGCGACCTCTTCGTCCGCGACGGTGAGGGTCGCGAGGTCATGCACATGAACGCGCAGAACGCCGCCCTCTACCTCGGAGCGAACGGCAACGAAGGCGACCTGATCGTCCGCAATGGCGCCGGCACCGACGTGATCCACCTCGACGGCAACTCGGGCGACATCCGCCTCATGGGAGCCGACCTCGCGGAGGAGTTTGCTGCCCCGGCGGACGTCGAAGCCGGCTCGGTCCTGATCGCAACCGGCCCGGACGACGTGACGCTCGCCGAGGCCGCCAACGACCGGCGCGTGATCGGCGTCGTCTCCGGCGCCGGGGGCTTGACGTCGGCCCTGCGGCTCGGGAGCCGCCCCGGCGAGCAGCGGGTGCCGGTGGCGATGGTCGGCCGCGTCTATTGCAAGGCGGACGCGGATTTTGGGCCGATCGAGGCGGGCGATCTGCTGACGACGTCGGACACTCCCGGTCACGCGATGCGGGTGTTGGATCCGGCCGCGGCGGCAGGAGCGATCGTGGGCAAGGCGCTCGGTTCCCTCGACGAGGGACGGGGCCTCATCCCCGTCGTCCTCACGCTCCGATAGGCCATGGCGACGCTGAGCGTGCGACAGATCGCGCAGAGCTGCCTCGGCAAGACCGGCAACCTGTCCGTGAACTCCGACGTCTACGGCTACATCTTCCGCGAGGCCGACGGTTCCGTCTTCGGCACGCTGGGCGGCAACGACACCTTCCCGGGCAGCGGCGAGCCGACGACTCGGTCGCTACGCCGGCACCTCGAGACCATCTCCGGCGATGCGACCGATCTCGTGCTGATCCTGGTCGGGCACGAGAACGACTTTGTCTCGGGCGTCACCGACCGGGACGATGTGACCAAGGTGCAGTACGCCGTGCAGGTGATGCGCGACCTCTACGCCCAGGTCGACGTCGGGATCCGTCGTCTGAACTGGCAGCGGATCCCACTCGCGGATGCGGGCGGGTATGTCGACATCGCGGACGGCTCGGAGGCGGAAGACCTCACCGACGACTGGAACGGGCCGAACGGCGGCGTCGACGTCTTCTGGGTCCAGACGGTTGGCGTCGCCGCCGGCTGGTCGAACACGGACGGGCCTTGCGACAAGGACTCCAAGGACGGCCGGACCGGCGCGGTCCTCGAGCTCCTGGGCTCCCGGCGGTTCACGGGGATTCTCGCCGGTCACGAGGTCGGCCACTACCTCGGGCTCGGCCACACGAACTCGGTGGCGAACATGATGGGAGACGACTCCGACGGCGACGGAATCGGCTCGATCGACAGCAACAGCACGGCCGTCTCCGTCAGCGAGGGAAACACGATGCGCTCGCACTGCTCGGTCAACGGCCCCTGCTAGGGAGACAGGCGATGTCTATGAACACTCCTGTTCGGCTCACCCCCAAGCTCCGCGAGCTGGTCGCCGCCGACCGGCTCGGCCGGCCTCCGGTGGGGCGGCTCACTGAGGCGCAGGCCGAGCTACTCGCCCTGGTTGCGCGCCGGAAGCGGGAGTTCGACGAGCAGGTCAGCGCTCCGCGGGCGCTCGCCGCTCTCGCATTCGGTCGGCCCGATGCTGCGGTGCCTGTCCTCGAGGCGGTGCTCGCCGACCCCGATGCTCCGCGGTCAGACCGGGTCGCGGCGGCACGCGGGCTCGGCGTCGTCGCGACCCCGGAGGCCGAGTCGCTTCTGCTCCAGTCCGCTCGCGACGGCGACCCTCGCATACAGCAGGCGGTCTTCACCGCGCTCGGCTGGTTCGGGGGCCCGGCGGTCGCCCGCGAGCTCGGCAAGATCCGGCCCGCAGACGTCCATGCCCGCCGCCGGCTCGAGCTCGCACGCGCGCTCGCTGTGCACCGGCACGGGCTCGACGGCCCGTTCCTCCCCGCAGCCCCCGCAGCCCGGTCGCGGCTGACCGCCCGGTCGAAGACGACGGAGCTCTCACTGCGCGCCAAGTCCCCGAAGGCGACCGCAACCGATCTCGGCAAGGTGCAGGGGCCGCTCTTCGGCATCGTCGTCGCCCCGCGCGGCTATGCGCTGCAGTGCGGAGAGAAGGAGTGGACCGTCTTCGTCAACACGGAGCTCGACCCATCGTCGGGTGAGCTCGCGAGGCTCCGCGACCGCCCCTGGATCGCGGCCGTGCTGTGCTGGTGGTACCCGGTGCGGACGATCGCCACCACGCAGTACGTCCTCCTGACGCGGCCGGTCGAGGATGCGGCGCACATCGACGTCGTCCGCAGCGACGGCGAGATCGTCTTCACCGGAGCGGCGGAGCCGCTGGCCGCCGGCATCACCTTCTCGATCGGCGACGTGCAGCGCGCCTCCAGAGCGCCGGTGCGGCTGGCGGGACGCCTGACCCCGAAGGGGGTCGAGCTCGAGGTCGCCCTCGCCGGGCCACGCCGGATCGGAACGCCGGACACGGAGCCTGCGTCGGCCGGCTAAGGGACGGCGAGCCGACCTAGCGACGAGATCCGCAGCCGAAACCCCTGCTAATCGGAGAGCCGACGCCCGGACTCGAACCGGGGACCCCTTCATTACGAGTGAAGTGCTCTACCAACTGAGCTACGTCGGCGCCGGCGGCGAAGTGTAGCGCCGGCGGCTCGTTGTCACGCCTCCGGCGCCTCGCTCTCTTAACCCGGGGCATACCGACCGCCTTCTACCGTGAGGTCATGGCACGGACTGTCCTCGTCGCGGTTCTTGCTCTCTTCCTCGGTGCGGCCGTCGCGGCGCCGGCGTCGGCGCACGAGGTCGTCCTCCGGGACGACGAAGGCCGGGCGATGCGGTTCGACGTGCGAGCCGACGTCGATGTCGACTGGTACGCGGGGTTGCTCCGGCGCGCGGCCCACGGCAACGAGATCGAGCGCGTCACGATCCGAATCGTCGACTGGCGCGAGCTCGCGGGACAGTGCTCGACCGACGCTGCCGCCGGATGCTATTCACGGCGCAACGGAAACCGCGGTCTGATGGTCGTGCCGGCCGGCCGGAGCTCGGGCATCGCGCACACGGTCGTCCACGAGTACGGCCACCACGTCGACGCGAGCCGGCGCCACGGCGGGCTCGTCGAGCCGAATGGGACACCGCTCTGGTGGAAGGCACGCGGCATGGCCGAGCTCGTCGCGGTTCGCAGCGTCCGCAACCGCTACCAGGTCGGATGGGACCGGGCGATCAGCGAGGTGTTCGCCGAGGACTACGCCTACACGAACCTGCGCCGGAGCTTCAAGATCGGCTGGCTGGAACCGCCGACCCGCGTCGTCCAGCAGGCGATCCTCGCCGACCTGGGCCTTGCCGCCCCGCCCACGATCACGGACACGCGGCCGGCGATCAAGCCGGTCGTGATCACCCGCGAGGGCACGCTCCAGCCGAACGGCCGCATCACCGTCGACTTCGGCCTGCTGGGGCCGAACCGCTACGTTCGCCTCCAGGGCGTCCTCGTCGGTGCCGGAGTGACGCGCGGCCACGTCGAGGTCGTGTGCGACGCGAGGCAGCGGCGGCGCGGGCTGACAGGCAAGACGCCCACGACGGCATTCGGGCTGACCGGTGTGGGTCCGGCGGCGTGCACGGCTTCGATCACGAACACGGGCACGCAGCCCGGACGCTATCGCCTGGTCGTCAGGCTCGGGCTGCAGCGCCGACCGACCGCCTGAGCCGCACGAACAGGGCCTCCAGGAGCAGCGAGGCGTTGAGGTTGAACTCCTCGAGCTCGCGCCAGGCCTGGCGGACCAGCTCCGCGGCCTGCTCGGCCCCCTCGGCCGCCCCGGCGGCGGCGTCGGCGCGCAGCTCCTCCAGCCGGTCGGCGTGGACGACGGCGTCCTCCGCGCCGGCGCCGACGACGACGAGGTCGCGGTACCAGGCGCCGAGGTCGTCGAGCGAGGCGAGCAGCTCCGCGCGCTCCGCGCCGAACTCGGCGCGCCGGACCCGCTGCTCGGCGTCGCGCGTCGGCAGGTCGAGCCCGTCGACGAGAGCCTGCTCGCGTTCGCGGGCGACCGCTGCGAGGGTGCGCGCCGACTCGAGGACGACGCCCGTTGCCGCGGCCGGGTCCGGCGACTCGTCGAGGTAGACGGCTCGTGCTGCGTCGAGGAGTGCGGCCCGGCGCGCGCGTGCGTCCGGGTCGAGCAGCCGTGCAGCGCGGTCGAGGCGGCCGCC
>DASTZS010000080.1:0-52286 GCA_035764165.1 Gaiellaceae bacterium
GTGAAGCAACTGACGAACGAGGCCGCCCCGCAGCGTCGCTAGTGCCCCTTCCAGCACTACATGCCTGCTTCTGGCCCGCGATCACACGGCGCCAGAGTCCACCCTCTCCCTCAGCAAGGCAGTCCAGCCTTGCTTCGGTCGAGTGCGGCCTCTGACTTGGTGCTCGCGACCCAGAAGCCAGACGGCATTACTGGCAGGGGCACTAGTCTCTTCGCCGCGGCGTTGATCGCCGCGCTGGCGCTCGGCGCCGGCTGGAACGCCTACAGGTACCCGAGCGGCGGGGGCTACGACGTGCGTCAGCACCGCGAGTACGCGGACCTGCTCATCCACCACGGGAAGATCCCGGGCCCCGAGACGAGGAGCGAGTACTACACGCCGCCCCTCTTCTACGCGCTTGCCGGCGCGGCGAGCGTCGTCGGCGAGCAGGTCCACCCCGGCGATCCGCACAAGCTCGGGCAGGTGCTCAACTGGCTCGTGCTCGTCGCCACCGCCGCCGTCGTCTGGCTGCTCGCGCGCGAGCTCTTCCCAAGACGTCCGTGGTTGCAGCTGTCGGCGCTCGCCTTCTTCTGCTTCCTGCCGGTCGTGCTGCGCGTCGGCGCGATGTTCCACCCGGAGCCCCTGTCGATGCTGCTCAGCGCCGTCGCCGTCCTGCTCGCGGCGCGCATGCTCGGCCGCGGGGATCTGCGTTGGCAGCTCGCACTCGCGACCGGCGTCGCGCTCGGGCTCGGCCAGCTCGTGCGTGCGTTCTCGCTCTGGACCTTCGCCGCCGTCGTGCTCGCGTTTGCCGTCGCGCGCGCCTGGCGGCCGCTCGCCGTCGTCGTCCTCGTGACGGCGGTCGTCACCGCGCCGTGGTACGTCCGGCAGACGGTCGAGTACGGCAATCCGGTCTTCGACCGCCCGACGAAGGACGAGCCGGTCTGGTCGCGGCGGCCCGCCTGTTTCTACGTGTGCCTGGGACTCCCTGACGTCGTCACCCAGCCGATCCGGCCGCACTTCCGCAACGAGGCCATCCCGACCACCTACAGCGAGATCTGGGGCGACTATTTCGGCGTCTGGCGCGGGAGCCGCGAGCGGCAGAGCGTTCTCGGCTTGCTGCCGACGCTGCTGGCAGTCGCCGGCTGGCTCCTGCTGCTCGTCCGCTCGCGCGGGAGCCCGGCCCGGCTCCCGGTCGCGGTTCTCCCCGGGCTCGGCCTGCTCGGCTATCTCTACTTCACGGTCGGCTATCCGACGCCGGACGGCGACGTGCTCAAGGCGAGCTACATGCTCACGACCGCGCCGGCCTGGGCGATCGCCTTCGGGTATGCCGTCGACCGGTTGCCGAGCCGCCTGCGTCCCGTTGCGGCCGTCGTGCTGGGCGCCTCCGCACTCGCGGCGCTGCCGTTCCTGCTGTACTGACCGCCGTGACGGCCGTGCTCTTCACCTGTGCGGGACAGCGGGTGGACATCGTCGGCGCTTTTCGCGACGCCGGCGCCAAGACGATCGCCGCCGACGCCAATCCGCTCGCGCCTGCGCTCTACCGGGCCGACGAGCACGCCCTCGTGCCGCGGATCGACGACGCCGGCTACGTCCCCGCGCTCCGCGCGCTCGTCGACGAGCACGACGTCCGGCTGATCATCCCGCTGACGGATCTCGACCAGGGCCTGCTCGCGCGTTCCCGCGACGAGCTGCGCGCACTCGTGCTGCTCCCCGAGACCGAGATCGTCGAGCGCCTGGCGGACAAGTACCTGGCGCATGTGCTCTTCGAAGAGCGCGGCATCCCCTCGCCGCCGACCTGGTTGCCCGGGACAGTCCCGGAGGACGCGTCCTTCCCCCTGCTCGTGAAGGCCCGGCACGGCTTCGGCTCGCGCCACATCTATCGCGCGGCGGATGCCGCGCAGCTCGGCTTCTTCCTCGGCTACTCGCCGGTCGACTCGATCGTGCAGGGATGTCTCGCCGGCGAGGAGTTCTCGATCGACGTGTTCTGCGATCTGGAAGGCCGCTGCCTGAACGCGATTCCGCGCACGATGATCGAGTCGAAGGGCGGCGAGTCGATCAAGGGGATGACGATCAGGGACGAGCAGCTGATCGAGCTCGCGCGTGACGTCGCGGAGCGGCTCGGCCTCGTCGGGCCGGCGAACATCCAGTGCTTCCGGGAGCCCGACGGCTCGCATCTCGTCACCGACATCAACACGCGCTTCGGCGGCGGCTTCCCTCTGCCGCTCGCAGCCGGCGGACGCTACCCGGAGCTCGCGCTCGCGCTCGCGCGGGGAGAGCGCCCCGAGCCGCGGCTGGGCGACTTCCGCGAGGGCATCGTCATGACACGGTTCTTCTCCGACCTGAGTCTCACCCGGAACGGCGACGGAGCGTTGAAGCCGCTCGCGCCGGCGGAATGAAGCACACCGTCCAAGGAAGCCGTGACCAACTTCGTGGCTCAGAGCCACGAACGTCACGGATGCCGCTTGCCGCCACGGCTTTCGTGGCACGAAGGCGTGCTTGTGGCTCTGAGCCACAAGCTGGGTTGCGATGAGGTACGTCGTCACCGGAGCGGCAGGTTTCATCGGCTCGCAGCTGACCGAGAAGCTGCTCGACGCCGGTCACGACGTCGTCGCCGTCGACTCGTTCACCGACTACTACGACCCGGCGTTGAAGGAAGAGAACGCGGCCGCGTTCGAGGTGGCGCGCATCGACCTCGCCGAGGAAGACCTCGACCTCCGCGGCGCCGACGGCGTCTTTCACCTGGCCGGCCAGCCGGGCGTCCGCAGCTTCGGCGAGGTGTTCGAGGAGTACGTGCGCAGGAACCTGCTCGCGAGCAGGCGAGTCTTCGAGGCAGCCGCCGCGGCTGGAATACGCGTCGTGTTTGCCTCCTCCTCGTCGATCTACGGTGACGCCGAGAGCTACCCGACGTCCGAGGACGCCGTGCCGCGTCCGATCTCTCCCTACGGGATCACGAAGCTCGGGTGCGAGCAGCTCGCGGATGCGTACGGGCGCGGCTTCGGGCTCGACGCGGTCGTCCTGCGCTACTTCACGTTCTACGGTCCGCGGCAGCGGCCCGACATGGCGCTCGCGCGCATCGTGGACGCGCTCGCGCGCGGCTCGTCGTTCGAGCTCTACGGCGACGGCCTCCAGTCGCGGTCCTTCACGTACGTCGCGGACGGCGTCGACGCGACGATCTCGGCGATGGCGGACGCTCCGCCCGGCGCGGTCTACAACGTCGGCGGCGGCCAGGAGGCGACGATGCGCGACGTGATCGACACGCTGGAGCGGGTGGCGGGGAGTACGCTCGAGCTCGTCGAACGCCCGGCTGCGGCGGGTGACGTGCGGCGGACGTCGGCTGACGCGACTCGCATCGAGCGCGACCTCGGCTGGCGCGCGACGACGACGCTCGAGGACGGCCTGCAGGCCCAGTGGGAATGGGCCTCCGCTAGAGTCGCCGCGCGGTGAGCACGCGGGACGTCGACCTCGACGCCGAGCAGGAAGTCGATCTCGGCCGGTACTGGAGCGCGATCGTCGCGCGCTGGTGGCTCCCCCTGCTCGGGCTCCTCGTCGGTGCGCTGATCGGCTATCTCGTCTCGCTCAGCGGCAAACAGGTCTGGCAGGCGAGCGCGACGCTCTTCCTCGGCGCTCCGTACAGCGTGATCGGCAGCGTCCCGCTGCTCGGCCCCCAGACGAACCCGGCCACGGTCGGGACGATCGCACGGGCGGAGGACTCGATCGAGCGTGCCGCCGTCAAGGCCGGCATGCGTGCGGGCGAGCTGCGCGGCAACGTCTCCACGAAGACGATCTCGACCGGCACCGGCACGAGCACGGTGCGGACGACGGCCAATCCGCTCGTGCGCATCACCGTGCAGGCCGCCACTCGGCGCAAGGCACAGGCCGCCGCCAACGCGCTCGCCCGGATCGTCGTCGAACGCCTCGCGCCCTACACCGACCGCAAGATCGAGAACCTGAACGCGCGCATCGCTGCCGACCAGGACGAGATCGACGCGATCAGGCGACAGGCACGGAGCTCGAGCGACGCGACCGCGAAGGCGGTGTTCGGCGTCCACCTCGCCGACGTGCTCGACGACCAGCTGCAGGCGAGGCAGCTGCTCATCCAGGCGCAGGAGATCGAGCGACCGAAGGTGCTAACCCGCGCAGCTGGAGTGAAGACGACCGCGCGCAGCCGCCGAAACTCGGTCGTCGTGGCGGCGTTCCTCGGCTTGCTGGTCGGCTTGCTCGCGGCGCTCCTGTGGGAGCCGGTTGTGCGTCGCCGCTCCCGCTGATGCTCGAGGGCAAGACGGTGGCGGTGGTCGTGCCTGCCTACGACGAGGAGGCGCTCGTGGCGACGACGGTCCGCGGGGTTCCCTCCTTCGTCGATCGGATCTTCGTCGTCGACGACGCATCGAGTGACGGCACCGCGGCGGCTGCACGCGCGACCGGCGACCCACGTGTCGAGGTCGTCACGCACGAGCGCAACTCGGGAGTCGGCGCTGCGATCGTCACCGGCTACCAGCACGCGATCGCCGAGCGCATGGACGTTGCCTGCGTCATGGCCGCCGACAATCAGATGGATCCGAGCGACCTCGAGAAGATCGTCCTGCCGGTCGTGCGCGGCGAGCTCGACTACGCGAAGGCGAACCGGTTGATCTCGGGCGAGGCCTGGCGCGTGATCCCGCGGTCGCGCTACCTCGGGAACGCGGTGCTGTCGTTCCTGACGAAGATCGCCTCGGGCTACTGGCACGTCGCCGACTCGCAGTCCGGCTACACGGCGGCGAGCCGCGAGATCCTCGAGCAGCTCGACCTCGAGCGGATCTACCCGGGCTACGGCATGCCCAACGACATGCTCGTCCACTTGAACGTGTGGAACGCACGCGTCCGCGACATTCCGTCGCGCCCGGTCTACGGCGTCGGCGAGCGGTCGGGGATCAAGATCCGAAAGGTCATTCCGCGCATCTCGTGGCTGCTCGTGAAGGGGTTCTTCTGGCGCATGCGGGAGAAGTACGTCATCCGGGACTTCCACCCGCTTGTGTTCTTCTACGCGCTGGGGTTCCTGATGACGCTGCTCGGGCTGGGCCTCGGGATCGCCGAGGTCGTCCTCCGTCTCATGGGCAACGCCGTCTCCGTCGGGACCGTGGTCCTCGTCGCGCTCCTGCTCATCTTCGGCTCCCAGTTCACCCTCTTTGCGATGTGGTTCGACATGGAGTCGAACAAGGATCTGCGCTAATTCAGCGCTCTGTAAGGGCCAGGTAAAGCCTGGCGCCTCCGGCGGAGCGCCTCGGTAGCATCCCGCCGATGCCTACGGCAGTCGTGACCGGCGGAGCCGGATTCCTCGGTTCCCACCTCTGCGATCACCTCATCGGCAAGGGTTACCGCGTCGTCTGCGTCGACAACCTCGACACCGGCTCGCTGCAGAACATCGAGCACCTGCGCGACGACGAGTTCCTCTTCCGCAACCACGACGTCACGCTGCACCTCGAGCTCGACGAGCCGGTGGACGTCGTCTTTCACCTCGCCGCGCTCGCCAGCCCGATCGACTACCTGCGCATGCCGCTGCACTCGCTGAAGGTCGGTTCGTACGGAACCCACAACGCCCTCGGGCTGGCGAAGTTCAAGCGAGCGCGCTTCCTGCTCGCGTCCACGAGCGAGGTCTACGGCGACCCGCAGGTTCACCCCCAGCCGGAGACCTACTGGGGGAACGTCAACCCGATCGGCCCGCGCGGCGTCTACGACGAGGCGAAGCGCTACGGCGAGGCGATGACGATGGCGTACCACGGCCAGCAGGGCGTGGACACGGCGATCGCGCGCATCTTCAACACCTACGGGCCCCGGATGCGCCCCAGCGACGGACGTGCGGTTCCGACGTTTGTCAGGCAGGCCCTGGAGGGCAAGCCCCTGACTGTGTTCGGCGACGGCACCCAGACCAGGAGCTTCTGCTACGTGGACGACCTCATCCGCGGCCTCGTGCTGCTGGCCGAATCGGGCGAGCACCTGCCGGTCAACCTCGGCAACCCGGGTGAGTTCACGCTCAACGAGCTCGCGGAAGCCGTGATCCGCGTGACGGGCTCGAAGAGCGAGATCGTCTACGAGGCCTTGCCCGTCGACGATCCGCAGGTGCGCCAGCCGGACATCACCCGCGCGCGCCAGCTGCTCGGCTGGGAGCCCGAGATCCAGCTCGAGGAAGGCCTGCGACGCATGCTGCCGAGCTTCGGACGGGAGCCGGTCGTTGCGTAGGCGTATCGGGGTCTTTGCGGCGATCCTCCTCGTCGCTGCGGGTCTTGCCGTACCCGCGGCGCAGGCGAAGCGGCACATGCTCGTCGGCATCCAGGACGACGCGATGACGCTGCGCGGCAATCCGACGTTCACGTTCGGCATGCTCAAACAGCTTCGGACGCAGATCGTGCGGATCAACCTGAATTGGAACGACGTCGCGAAGCGCCGACCGGCCCACCCTCAGGATCCTGCCGACGACGCATACGACTGGCGTCTCTACGACCGTGCGATTCGCTACGCGGGGCAGAACGGCATGCAGGTCATGCTCACGATCCTCTTCACGCCCTCGTGGGCAAACGGTGGGAGCGCCAAGAACGTGCCACCGTCGAACTTCACCGACCTGCGCAACTTCGCCTACGCCGCCGCCTCGCGGTACAGCGGCCACTACATCCCGAACACGGACAGCTTCGACGAGGTGTATCTGCCTGCCGTGAAGTACTGGACGGCGTGGAACGAGCCGAGCAACCCGATCTGGCTCCAGCAGACGTCCGGCGGCCGGTTCGTCAGCCCGCGGTCGTACGCGCGCATCTGCACCGCGATCTGGCAGGGCGTGCACTTCACGAACTTCGCGGGGGAGAAGGTCGCCTGCGGGGTCACCGGCCCCCGCGGCAACAACGCGCCGCGTTCAAGCCGTCCGTCGCTGTCGCCGCTCGCCTTCATGACCCTCACGCGCCGCGCAGGTCTGCGCAACCTCGACGCGTACGCGCACAACCCGTACTACGGCAAGCCCAGCGAGACGCCCGCCAGCAGGCCCGGCGGCAGCGCCGTGACGCTCGGCAACATCAACACGCTGATCGCCCGCGTGAACAAGCTGTGGGGCAAGAAGCGAATCTGGATCACCGAGTACGGCTGGCAGACACCGCCCGACCGGCTCTTCGGCGTCTCGTTCGCGCGGCAGGCCGCTTACGTGCGCCAGTCATACGCGATCGCGCGAGCGAATCCGCGGATCGACCTGATGGTCTGGTTCATGCTCCGCGACGACACGAACATCGGCATCGGCTGGCAGTCGGGCTTCCTGACCGCGTCGGGCAAGAAGAAGCCGGCGTTCAGCGCCTTCGCGCGCCTGCCTCACTGAGCAACGAGCGGTAGAGCTCGTCGACGTCGTCGACGAGGCGCTCGACCGCGTAGCGCGGCAGGACGCGCTCGCGTCCTTGGCTGCCCAGGCGCTCGCGCAGCGCTGGGTCGCGTGCGAGGCGCGCCAGCCGCTCCGCCAGGTCGTCGGTCGCGCCCGCCTCCACGAGGAAGCCGTCCTCGCCGTCGCGCACGACGTCGGGGACCCCTCCGACCCGGGTCGCCACCACCGGCCTGCCTGCGGCCAGGGCTTCGATCGCGCTCACCGGCGTGCCCTCGTTGCTCGAGGGCAGCACGAGCGCGTCGAAAGCGGCGTAGAACTGGGCGACGTCCTCCTGGTAGCCGAGGAAGAGCGTGTCCCTGACGATGCCGAGCTCGTGTGCCCGTCGCTCGAGCTGCTCGCGATCCGGGCCGTCGCCGACGAGGCAGAGCGTCGCCTCCACGCCCTTGCTGCGCAGCCGTTCGAAGGCGACGAGGATGTCGTCGGTGCGCTTGACGGCAGTCATGCGCCCGATCCAGCCGACCGTGAAGCGGCCCTCGGGGATGCCGAGGTAGCGCCGGCTCTCCAGACGACCGTTGTGCTCCGCCGCGACGCGCTCTTCGAGCTCGATGCCGAGGCGGATCACCACGAACCGGTCGCGCCGGGCGACGCCGAGGGCGACGAGGTCGTCCCGCACCTGCGGGCTGACGGCGACGAGCGCGGTCGTCCTCGCCGCGAGCCAGCGCTCGAGCAGGCGGAAGAAGAGGGACCGGAGCGGCCCGAAATAGCCTCGCAGCACGTGGCCGTGGAAGGTGTGGACGATGATCGGCGGCCGCCGGCGGCCGGCAAGCAGCGCGGCGACCCTCCCCACCGTCCCGGCCTTCGCGGTGTGGGTGTGCAGGATCTGCGGGCGCTCCTTTCGGATCAGCCTGGCCAGCTGGATCGTCGCGAGCACGTCGCGGAGCGGCGAGATCTCGCGGCCGAGCTCGTCGATGCGCACGACCTGCACGTCGCGGGCGTCCGCGACGAAGGCCATCGAGTCCTCGCCGCGCGCGAGCGAGCCGGCGACGAGGGTTGTCTCGTAGCCCCGGGAACGCAGGCCGGAGGTCAGGTAGGCGACGTGCAACGCCGGCCCACCCATGTTGAGCCGGGCGATCACGCGGAGAACCTTGATCGGCTCGGAGGACTGCTCAGACGCGGGCAACGATCGCCTCGGCCGTCAGCTCGAGCCCGGTGGCGAGGTCGACCTGCGGCTCGTAGCCCAACGTCTCGCGTGCGGCCGAGATGTCGGCCCAGGAGTCGCGGATGTCGCCGGGGCGCGGCGGCTCGAAGCGCTTCTCGACCGGCTTGCCGAGGATGACGCCGATCGTCTCCGCGACGTCGTTGACGCTCGCGGGCGAGCCCGCTGCGACGTTGAAGGTCCGGCCGCTCACTCCCGGCGTGTCGGCCGCCCGCATCGTGGCGTCGACGACGTTGCCGACGTAGGTGAAGTCTCGCGACTGCTCCCCGTCGCCGAAGATCGTCACCGGCTCGCCCTGGTCGATCGCCGCGATGAAGAGCGGTATCGCGGCCGCGTACTGCGACGAAGGGCTCTGGCGGGGGCCGAAGACGTTGAAGTAGCGCAGGACGACCGTCTCGAACGAGTGGTAGACGCGGCTGAAGCTGATGCAGTAGCGCTCGGCCGCCAGCTTCGTGACGCCGTACGGCGAGATCGGGTCCGGCGGCGTCGACTCCGACGTGGGCAGCTCGCGCGTCGAGCCGTAGACGGAGGTGGAGGACGAGAAGACGACACGGCGCACTCCTTCGTCGCGTGCAGCGAGCAGCACGTTCAGCGTGCCCTCGACGTTCACCGCGCTCGAGGTGAGCGGATCCTGCACCGACCGCGGCACCGAGCCGAGAGCGCCGAGGTGGTACACGACCTCGGCTCCCCGCACTGCAGCGTGCACGCGTTCGTACGAGCGCAGCTCACCCTCGACGATCTCGAGGTCGAGGCCCTCGAGGTTCGCGCGGTTGCCCGTCGAGAAGTTGTCCAGGACGCGCACGTCGTCGCCGCGCTCGGCGAGCGCGCGGACGAGATTGGAGCCGATGAAACCGGCCCCACCTGTGACGAGGGCTTTCATCACTCCCATTTTCCCTGAGCGGCGACCTGATTCCTCTGCGCGGCAGCCGTGGCCGCCAGTCCGAGTCCGAGCCAGGTGAGCGCGTCGAGCGGGATTCCGGCCACGAGACCCTGCGCCGCCCAGATTCCCATCGCCGCCAGTGTCACGAAGGCCGCCACCGCCCCGGGGGGTGCGTTGGCCCGCAGCGCGATCACGAGGCCGAGCGCGAACGGCGCCAGCCAGAGCACCAGCCCGACCAGGCCCAGGTCGGCGGCCGCCTGCACATAGGCGTTCTGAACGCCCCACTCGTGCTCGCGGGTGGGAAACGCGAGCTTCGCCACGTCGGGGAACTCCCGGCGGGCGGCCGGTAGCTGCGGATCGACGACGTCGGGGTCGGTCGAGGCCTGCCAGCCTGCTCCGACGAGCGGGTGATCGCGCCAGATGCGGTAGCCGATGTACGCGAGCAGCGTGTGGTGCGAGTACGTCTCGATGTTCACGGTCTGCGTCTCGGTGCCCTTGATATGCAAGAACCGCAGAAAGTTCTCGAAGTCGCCCGCGCGCAAGACGAGGACACCCGCGGCGACGACTGCGACGACGATCCCGCTGAGTGCGAAGTCACGGACCGCGAGCGGTCGCCGGCGTGCGACGGCGACGAGGAACGCCGCGGTTCCGGCTGCGATCCCGATCAGCCCCGCCGTTGCACCGGAGAGGACGAGACCGAGTGCGCCGCTCACGACGGCGACCCAGCCGATTCGTCGCGCGGCGATCAGCACGGCGGCGAGACCGACGGCGAGCGCGGCGGCAGAGAGCGCGGCGAAGTCCGAGTGGCCCAGGAAGGACGGCTGCCGCCTACCCGCCGCCCACGCGTCGGCGACGTCGAGGCCGAAGAACTGCAGCAGGCCGAAGCAGCTGGCAGCGACGCTCCACGCGACGATCGCGGCGGCGACGAGCTCCCAGTCGCTTCGACGGCGGAAGACGAGCGGCGCCGAGACCGCGAGCAGCGCGTACTCGGCGAACTTGGCCGCGGTGACGAGATGGACGAGCGACTCCGAGCGGACGAGGATCCAGAGGAGCAACGCGGCGGAGGCGATCCAGAGCGGGACTGCCGGGCGCAACGCGGCGAAGCCGGTGCGGAGGCCGTCACGGAGCGCGAGAGCGGCGACCACGACAACGACCAGGTCGGAGAGCTCGAGCCCGAGGTGCGTCGATCCGAGCGGGACGCGGACGCCGGGCTGGTACTTCACGTGGAGAAACAGGAACGGGATGCCGAGCGCCAGCGCCGCCGCCCCGGTGCTGAGACCCGAACGGCTGAAGGTGCGCGCCCTGACCCCGACTGTCTCCGGAACGGCCACGCAGCGAGTGTAGGTACTGGCCTCCCTAGAATGATCGTTCAATGCGCTCTCGGCTCTTCTGGCGCCGTTCGGCCGCCGCGGCCGGGACGTACGCCTCGGCAGCGCTCGGCTTCCTCGGAACCGTCGTCGCGCTCCACGTCTTCTCGACGGAGACCTTCGGCCGTTACGCCCTCGTGCTGGCCGCCACGGCCTTCTTCCAGAGCCTGCTCGACCTGACGGTCGAGGAGGCGCTCGTCAAGTTCGGCTTCCGCTACACGACGCGGGAGGACTGGGGCCGGCTGCGGCGCCTGTTCGAGAGCGCGGTCGCGTTCAAGCTCGCGGGCGGCCTGCTCGCGACGGGCCTGTTGCTCGCGCTCGCACCCGCCGCCAACTCGCTCCTGCACAAGAGCGGGTTGACGACGCCTCTGTTGATCGCCGCGTTCCTCCCGCTCGCGCAGTGCACGGAGAACGTCAGCGGCGTCGCGCTCATCCTGCGCGGCCGCTACGACATCCGCGCGTTCTTCCTCTTCGTCTCGATGGCCTTGCGCTTCACGGCGATCGCGGCCGGCGCGCCGCACGGTCTCACGACCACGATCGCCGCCATCGTCGCCGCGCAGGTCGCCGCGACGTCGGCGATCAGCGTGGCGGGCTGGATCTCCTACCGTCGCTTCCCGCAGGCGGCTGCCGTTCCGCTGGGAGCGGACCGCCGCAACCTCTTGTCGTTCGTCGCGCAGTCGAGCGTCGCAACCGCGGTCATCTCGCTCACTGCGCCGCTCTCGCTCCTCGTGCTCGGCCGTGTCGCCTCGACGCGCCAGGTCGCGTTCTTCCGCGCCGCGATGTCGCCCCAGCAGGCCTTCGCCGTCGTCTCCGCGCCGGCACGGCTGATCCTGCTCACCGAGCAGACGCGCGCCTGGGAGAGCGGCACCCGCGACACGGTGTTCAGGGGCATCCGGCGCTACATGCTCGGGATGGCCGCCGTCGCCGCAGTGATCCTGCCGCCGCTGCTCGTCTTCACCGAGGAGCTGGCCAAGCTGCTCTTCTCAGCGAAGAACGCCGGAGCGGTCGACGCGACGCGCATCGTCATCGTCGCCGGCGCGCTGCGCATGGTGTACGGCTGGACGAAGTCGTTTCCGGTCTCGATCGGCCGTCCGAGCTTGCGCATCTGGACGCACGGTCTCGAGATGCTCGTGCTCGTGCCGCTCGCCGGCGTGCTCGGCGCGCGCTGGGGAGCAACGGGGGCAGCTGCTGCCGTGCTGATCTCGAGCGTCGCGTTCTGTGCGGCGTGGACCTTGCTGTTCGTCCGGATCCAGCGCCAGCCGCCGCCGGCCGAGCCGGTGGTCGATCCCATGCCGCTCGAGCCGGTGCTGCCGTGAGAGTTCTGGTCGTCAGCGGGATCTGGCCGCCCGACGTCGGCGGCCCCGCGAGCCACGCGCCCGACGTGGTCGAGTTCCTGCGCGGACGCGGCCACGAGGTGGAGGTCGTGACGACTGCCGACGCGCCGCCGCCGAAGCGGGCGTATCCCGTTCGCGCCGTCCCTCGTCACCACCGGGTGGGCGTGCGCCACTTCAGAGGTGCGGCGCTCGTGCATCACCGCGCCCGCGATGCGGACGTCGTCTACACGACGGGCATGTTCGGGCGAAGTGCCCTCGGCGCCTCGCTCGCGCGCACGCCGTACGTCGTCAAGCTGACTGCCGACCCGGCCTTCGAGCGGTCGCGGCGGCGTGGCCTGGTCGAGGGCGACGTCGACGAGTTCCAGCACGGCGGCGGCGGGCCGGCGGCGGCGCTCATGCGCTTCGCCCGCGACGTCGAGCTCCGTCATGCGGCGCACGTCTTCACCCCGAGCGCGTACCTGCGGGGCCTCGCGGTCGGCTGGGGAGTCGCGCCCGATCGCGTCAGCGTCCTGCCGAACCCTGCGCCCGCGCTGCCGGCGCTTCCCGCGCGCGAGGAGCTCAGGCGCAGGTTCGGCCTCAACGGTGCGTCGCTGGCCTTTGCCGGCCGCCTGACCGCGCAGAAGTCGCTCGGGCGCGCCCTCGAGGCGGTCGCGGCGGCGGAGGGCGTCACGCTCGCGATTGCGGGCGAGGGCCCGGACCGCGGGCCGCTCGAGCGCATCGCGCGTGAGCTCGGCATCGAGGATCGCGTCAGCTTCCTCGGCGCTCAGCCGCGCGAACGCGTCGTCGAGCTCTTCCACGCGGCCGACGCGACGATCCTCTCGTCGAGCTGGGAGAACTTCCCCCACACCGTGGTCGAAGCGCTCGCCGTCGGCACCCCGGTGCTCGCGATGGAGGCCGGGGGCGTCGCCGAGGTCGTCCAGCACGAGGTCAACGGGCTGCTCGTCCCGGCCGGCGACACGGCTGCGCTCGCCGACGCCGTGCGCCGATTCTTCGGCGACGCGCAGCTCCGGCAACGACTGCGCGGGGAGGCGGCGAAGTCGGTGGCCGAGTACGCGCCGGCGCGCGTGTTCGGAGAGCTGGAGGCGACGCTGGAGCGGGTCGCGCGCACGTGAGGCCACGCGTGCTCTTCGTGTCGCGGCGCGTCGAGCTTCCGCTCGCGCCGAGCCTCGCGCGCAAGTGGGAGGCGATCGGGGCGGAGCTCGACTTCCGCGTGCTCGCCGGCGGCTCGGGCGGCAACGGTACGTTCCGCCTCGCGCGCGAGCTGCCGGTTCTCGACGGGCCGGCGTTCTTCGCCGCGCTGCCGGCGCGCATCGCGCGCGAGCTGCGTTCCTTCCGGCCGCACGCCGTGCTCGCGCAAGGGGCGCACGAGACGGCCGCTGCTCTGGGCGCGCGCAGGCTCGCACGCGTCGACACGCGTGTCATCGCGGATCTCCACGGAGACTGGCGCGCTCCGACCCGGCTGTATGGCTCGCGCCTGCGCGGCCTGCTCAATCCCGTCGCTGACCGCGTCGCGCTCTCTGCGCTGCGCAACGCCGACGGCATCCGAACCGTCACCGGGTACACCACGGGACTCGTGCGCGACCTCGGACTCGAGCCCGCCGACGAGTTCCCGGCGTACATGGACTTCGACTCCTTTCTCCAGAGCCCACCGCGACCGTTGCCTGCACGGGCGCGCGCGCTCTTCGTCGGCGTGCTCGAGCGCTACAAGAACGTCGACGGGCTCGCCGACGCGTGGCGGCGTGTCGCAGTGGAGATTCCGTCCGCACGTCTCCACCTCGTCGGCTCGGGCACGTTGCAGCCGGTTGTCGAGCAACTGGTGCGCGACCTGCCGGAGCAGACCGCCTGGACGGAGCGCCTGACGCAGGACGAGGTCTCCGCCGCGCTCGACGACTCGAGCCTGCTCGTGCTGCCCTCGCGCTCGGAGGGAATGGGCCGCGTCATCGTGGAGGCGTTCTGCCGCGCCCGCCCCGTTGTCGCGAGCCGCGTCGGCGGGATCCCCGACCTCGTCGACGACGGCGTCAACGGCCTGCTCGTTCCGCCGGGCGACACGGATGCACTTGCCGAGGCACTCGTCCGGCTTCTCACCGACGGCGCGCTCGCGGGGCGGCTGAGCGAGGGAGCCCGGTCGAGCGCGGGTTTCTGGTCGATCTCGCCCGAGGACTTCGCCTCGCGGCTGCGCGCGCTGGTCGAGCGGACCGCAGGCTTAGGCGCCGACTAGGCGGCGCCGCCAGTCAGGCGCGCGGGCTTTGCCCGCGAGCCGTCTGACATCCAATTCGGGTACGACGACGACTCTGATCTGGTCGCCGCCTGAGACTAAGCTAGCCAGGTGCGGGCCGACCGTTTCAAGCAGCAGCTGAAGAACTCCGTCTACCGGACGATCGGCGAGACCGCGACCGCGATCGGCGCGGGCCGCAACGGCGACCGCAGCCTCCGCGTGCTCATGTACCACAAGGTCAACGACCTGCCCGGCAACCCGCTGACCATGCCCGTCTCGATCTTCGACGAGCAGATGGACCAGCTACGCGAGCTCGGCTACCGGGTCGTCGATCTCGACGCGGTGCTCGACCACTACGTCGACGCCAAGCCGCTGCCGGAGCACGCCGTCCTGATCACCTTCGACGACGGCTATCACGACAACCTCGCGAACGCCGCCGAGGTGCTGCGCAAGTACGGCTACCCGGCCGTCCTCTTCGTGCCGATCGGCTACCTCGACGACCGGAACCCGCTGCCGCACGAGGAGCATCTGGCGGCGCAGGGGATCCTCAACCGGACGATCGACTGGGGCGAGCTCGCCGAGCTCGAGCGCGAGGGCATTCGCATCGAGTCGCACGGCATCTCTCATCGGCCGCTCGCGGACCTCGAGGTGGACGAGTCCGCACGCGAGATCACGCTGTCGAAGCTCCGGCTCGAGGAGCGCCTCGGCCGCAGGGTGCGCGCATTCTCCTACGTGAAGGGCTCCGAGGCGCACTACAAGCCGGTGCACCTCTCGCTCGTACGCCAGGCCGGCTACGACGTCGCCTTCACGGCGGTGTCGGGCGCAAACTCGCCCGCGACCGATCCGCTCCAGCTGCGGCGCTACAACATCGAGCCGTACTCGCCGCGGACGTTCGAGCTCGTGCTCGCCGGGGCCTGCGACCTCATCTCTCTGAAGGACACGGTGACGGGCACGCACGCGCGCCGCATCTTCAACGCAGCGCTCGGCACCTCGACGAAGTAGCGGTGCCTCGACCCGATTACGAGCTGGCCACCTACGAGCCCGAGCAGCGCTCGGACTATCTCCGTCTGCTCCACGACGCCTGGGACAAGCTCGCGCTCAGCGGTGCCGAGTTCGATTGGTGGTTCCGCGAGAATCCCGCCGGATCGCTCATGTCTGTCGCGCGCGTGGGCGGAGAGGTGGCCGGTGTGGCCTCCCACTCGCTCTTTCGTATGGCGCTCGGAGAGACCGTGCAGACGGCGAGCTTCTCCGTTCACGCGACCACGGCGGCGTCGGCCCGCGGTCTCGGGATCTTCCCGGCGCTGGAGCGAAAGCACGAGCAGGAGGCGGAGCAGCGGGGCGTCGCCGTCGTGCTCGCGTTCGCTTCGAAGCCGACCGCGCCGATCTTCCTCGGCCCGCTCGGCTGGACGGAGATCGGACGATTCCGCGTGTGGGCGCGCCTCGCCCCTCGGCGGCCTCGGCGTGTCGAGCCCTACGCACGCATCGAGCGGTTCCGGCATGCAGGTGACGCCGCGAAATCCTGGCCGAATCACATCGTCCGCGACGCGCGGTACATGAACTGGCGCTACCTGGACTCGCCGCGTGACTACGTCGCCCTCGCCATGGGCGGGAACTACGCCGTGCTCGGCCACAAAGAGCACAGGGGCACCTCCCTCGCCTACGTCGCCGATCTCGTCGGGCCGACAAAGCCGCTGCTGCGCGCATGTCTCGCCGAGGTGAAGCCGGGATCTCGCATGCTCGTGGGCATTCCCCAGCGCGGGCAGCGCGCCGCCTACGCCTCGCTCGGCTTCATCCCGACGGGCACGACGCTGCACTTCATGGGGAAGGCGCTGGCCGGCGAGCTGGACACCGACCCGACCTCGTGGCGCTTCACGCTCGGCGACACCGATTTCTTCTAGGTGAGGGTGTGATGCAACGGCTCGTCTTCCTCACGCAGAGCGTCGACCCTGCGCATCCCGTGCTCGCCGCGACGATTCCGAAGATCCGCGCCCTCGCCCGGCGTGTCGACGAGGTGGTCGTGCTCGCACAGTCCGGCGACGGGGCCGCACTCCCTGACAACGTCCACGTACGGAGCTTCGGCGCGCCGTCGCAGGCCGGACGCGGGTTGCGGCTGGAGCGGGAGCTCTGGCGGGCTCTCCCGGCGGACGCCGTCGTCGCGCACATGATTCCTCTCTACGTCCTGCTCGCCGCTCCGCTCGTGCGGCCCCGGCGCACGCCGCTCCTGCTCTGGTACACGCACTGGAAGGCGTCGAAGGCGCTGCGCGTCGCCGAACGGCTCTCGACGGCCGTCGTCAGCGTCGATCGTCGCTCATTCCCGCTCGAGTCCGCGAAGGTCCGGCCGATCGGGCACGGTATCGACGTGGACGAGTTTCCCTGCACCGAGCCAACCGGTGGCGCGGGCCTGCGCGCGCTCGTGCTCGGGCGCTACTCGCCCGCGAAGGGGATCGAGACCATCCTGCGTGCCGCGCAGGAAGTCGACGGCGTCGACGTTCGGCTGCACGGCGTCGCGCTCAACGAGCTCGAGCGGCGCCACCGTAGTGAGCTCGAGCGGCTCGGCTTCGTGCTCGGCGACGCGGTGCCGCGCAGCGAAGTGCCCGCACTCTTCGCTGCTACGGATGTGCTCGTCAACAACATGGAGGCCGGCGCCCCGGACAAGGTCGTCTACGAAGCGGCCGCCGCCTGCCTGCCGGTGCTCGCTTCGAATCCGGTCTTCGACGAGCTGTTCGACGGCTACCCGCTCGCGTTCGACCGCGACTCGCCAGACAGCCTCGCCGACCGGTTGCGGTGGCTTGCGGGACTCGGTCCGGGCGAGCGCGCAGAGATCGGACGTGCGCTGCGCGAGCGCGTCGTCCGGCACCACTCGGTCGACACCTGGGCGGACGGGGTCCTGGCGGCGGCGGGATGAACGAGCACGGCACCGTCCTCCACCTGCAGAAGGTCGCCGGCATCTCCGGTTCCGAGGCGCATCTGCTCTCGCTGCTGCCGCCCTTGAAGGAGCGGGGCTGGGACGTGCGCTTCCTGATGCTGCACGAGCACGAACCGGGGGCGTGGGACTTCGCGCGCGAGTTGACCCGCCGCGGCATCCCACTCGACTCGATTCCCCTGGCAGCCGACGTCGATCCCGTCGCATTCGTGCGGCTTGCCGCCTACCTCGCGCGCAGGCGTCCCCGTCTCCTGCACACGCACCTCGTGCACGCGGACGTCTACGGGCAGCTCGCCGGCGCGCTCACGGGCGTGCCCGTGCGCGTGTCGACGAAGCACGGCTTCAACGAGTTCCGCGAGAACCCCGGCTTCGCGCTCGGCGACCGCGCGATCGCGACGTTCGCTCACACGCACATCGCCATCTCCCGCGGGCTCGCGCGCTACCTCGAAGACGTGGAGGGATTCGACGGCGCGAGCTTCGAGATCGTCCACTACGGGATCGAGCCCGACGGGACACCGCGTCCGTACGGCGGAACGGTCCCGCGGCTGCTCTGCGTCGGCCGCTTGATCCCGATCAAGGGTCACATCGTGTTGCTACGCGCGTTCGCCGCGGCGCGCGAGCGGATCCCGAACCTCGAGCTCGGCATCGCCGGCCGGGGACCGCTCGAGCCGGCGTTGCGCGCCCTCGCAAAGGAGCTCGAGATCGAGCACGCGGTGCGCTTTCTCGGCTACGTCGCCCCTGTGCAGCGGGCGATCGAAGAAGCGGCCGTGGTCGTCGTCCCCTCGATGGGCGAGGGCTTCGGCATGGTCGCGCTGGAGGCGATGGAGCGCGCGCGTCCCGTCATCGCGGCCGAGATCGGCGGCCTCGGGGAGCTCGTGCAGGACGGTGTCACCGGGCTGCTCGTGCCGGCCGGTGAGGCCGGGCCGCTCGAAGAAGCGATCGTGCGCCTGGCCGGCGATCTGCCGGGTGCAGCGGAGATGGGCGCTGCCGGCAGGCGCCGCGCGCTCGAGCACTTCCTGCAGGAGCGCTGCACCGACCGCACGGAGCTGCTCTACGAAGGAGCGCTGGCCGGCCGAACGTGACATGTCCAAGGGACAGTCCCTGGGACATGTCCGGTCACGCCACGTCTGAGGGACTGTCCCTCGGACGTGTGCCTTTGAGAGCTGTCTCGTAGACGGCAAGCGTCCGCTCGGCCATGCGGGCGACGCTGAACTGCGTCTGTGCACGCTCTCGCCCGCGACGACCGAGCTCTCCCGGATCGTCGAGGACTCGGATCACCGCGGCGGCGAGTGCTGCCTCGTCGTCGGGCGGGACGAGGACGCCGGTCTCGCCGTCCACAACGATCTCGGGGATCGAGCTGACATTGGTCGCGACCACCGGCTTGGAGGCGAGCATCGCCTCCAGCAGCGCGAGGCCGAAGCCCTCCCAGCGGGCGGGATGGACGAGGACGTCGGCGCGGAGCAGCCACGCGGCGACGTCGGGCACACGGCCGGGCAGGTGCACCGGCACGTCGAGGTCGCGGGCGAGCGCGGCGAGCTCGGCGCGGTGCGGTCCCTCGCCGAGCACCACGAGCTCCGCCGCCGGATGGGCCGCGCGAATCTCCCGCAGCGCCCGCACCGCCACGTCGACGCCCTTCTGGGGCTCCAGGCGCGCG
This sequence comes from Gaiellaceae bacterium, assembly GCA_035764165.1. Lineage (GTDB taxonomy): Bacteria > Actinomycetota > Thermoleophilia > Gaiellales > Gaiellaceae > 3-1-20CM-4-69-9. The sequence goes on from DASTZS010000080.1 coordinate 18,893, forward strand.
ACGGCGAGCACGACCTGCGCCGCCTCGGGGATCTCGTGCGCGGGATTCCGTCCCCACGCGGCCGGTAGCTCGTCGAGGCCGTAGTGGACGACCTCGACCTTGTCCGCCGGCAGGCCCACCCGCTCGACCTGGAAGCGCGCCAGAGCCTCGGTGATCGCGACGATCTTCGCCGCCCGGCGGGCGAGCGCGCGCTCGACGTAGCGAAACGCACCCGCGCGGAACGGATCGTCGTTGTGCTTCGTCGACACGAGCCGGCGCGCTCCGAGGGCGCCGTACACGTCCGCGTGCACGAGATGCGTGTGCACGAGATCCGCCGTCCGCAGCGCGCGCCGCACCGAAAGCGCGAGCCGCGGATCGAGATCGCGTGGCGCGGCAATCCGCTCGTACGGCACCGTCAGCGCCTCGTAGAACGGATCGGGCGCGCGCGCCGTGTCGTCGAGGCCGACGAAGCGAACATCGACGCCACGCTGCGCCAGTGCGGGAAGCAGCGTGAGCAGATGCCGTTCGGAGCCACCGATGCCCCCGATGCGATGGACGTGGACGACGTTCACCGTGGCGCGCGCCTACGCGACAGGACGCGCTCGACGGCCGCGGCCGCAAGCAGCGCGATCAGGAAGTCGGTCGAGATGCGGTATCGCGTTGCGCCGACGAAGACCATCGCAGCGAGCGTCTGGTAGGCGAGCAGCGCGACGGCGAGGGCCACGAACCGCCCGGGGCCGAGCACGATGCCGGCGAGGCCCAGCGCGTAGAGGAACGAGGTGTAGAGCGGCTGTGCGAGGCTGCGAATCGCGCCGCGCCCGGAGTCGGTGGCAGACGCGGTCGTGCGCGGATCCCACTCCATCCTCGCCGCCTGCGCGGCGAGCTTCGCCTTCTGGTCGCGATGGTCGCGCACGAACACCCAGGCCTTATGCTGGTAGTAGCTCTCGTTCGCGCACTCGTCCACGTGGATCTTCTTGCCGGTCTGCAGGTAGATGTCGCGGGCCTCCTCCGGGTTCGGAAACGGATGTCCCGGCGGATCCTTGACGTCGTCGATCCACTTGCCGCGCGCGAGCAGGTCGTACGTCTGCCCGTTGTTCGCCTTCCACAGCGCGCGCCCGTCGGTCGTCAGCGCATAGCAGCCGAGCTCGGCCTTGTTGCGCACGACCCACGGGCTGACGACGAGCAGGGCCGCAACGACGACCGCGAGGGGTGCCCAGCTCCGCCCGTTGCGGGCGAGCAGATACGCGGCGACGACAAGCGGGACGAGCGCAAGCCGCACGTTCCCCAGGATCGCCAGCCCACCGTAGACTCCGGCGGCAGAAGCCCATGCCGCCGAGCGCCTGTCGGCGGCGAGCAGCGCGCAGAGCACAAGCGCAGCGGCGAGGAGCTGGTCGAGGACCTCGCGGTTGAGGTGGACGTCGTGCCACACGAGGTACGGGTTGAGCGTGGCGACGAGCGCAGCGGCCGTTGCCGCCCGCGGGGAGAGGAAGCGCGCGCCGATCGCGTAGACGAGGAGCGCGGTCGCGGCCGCAACCACGATCTGCGCGCCGCCGACCGACCACCACGTGCGGCCGAACAGCCAGTAGACCGGGACGAGGAAGAATCCGTACAGCGGCTGCGTGTAGGCGGACGGCTCGTCCGGGATGAACCCGAACGTCCCGTGCTTGACGAAGGTCTGCGCGAAGTCGTCGCTCTTGTCGGTGAAGGCGGTGAGGATCCGCCCTCGCTCGTGCAGGAGGACGATCAGGCGCGGCGCGACCGCCGCAGCTGCGATCAGCCATAGGTGAAGTCGCTTCAAGCCGCGACGAGAACGGGTGCCTCGACGTGCTCGCGCACCCAGAGCTCGAGCATCAGCAGGCACCAGAGGCGATGCCCGTGGTCCGCACGTCCCGACTGGTGTTCGTCGAGCAGCCTCCGGATCGTGTTCGGGCGAAACCAGCCGCGGTCTGTCGACAGCAGGTCGCCGGCGAGCTCACGCAGGTCCTCACGGAACCAGCGTCCGAGCGGCACGCCGAAACCGGTCTTGCCGCGCCGCGCCACCTCGTCCGGCAGGTGAGCGGCGAACGCACGGCGCAGCGCCACCTTGCCCTCGCGTCCGCGCGTCTTCAACCAGTCCGGCAGTGCCAGCCCGAGCGCGACCACCTCGTGGTCGAGGAACGGCGAGCGCAGCTCGAGGGAGTGCGCCATCGTCGCCAGGTCCGCCTTCAGCAACAGGTCGCCGGGCAGATAGGTCTGGAGGTCGAGCAGTTGCAGGCCGGTAACCCCGGGCGCGGCAGGCCGCAGCCGCAGCGGCTTCGCGAGGCGGGAGTCCGCCCAGAGCGCGCTGCGCCGCTCGAGCGGGAAGACCTCCACGAGGCGGACGTAGCGCTCGGCCGCAGGAGTCGCGGCGACGTCGAGGAAGCGCGCTGCGCGGAAGAGCGGCGAGCGCGGCTCGCGCCGCGCCGCCGGGACGAGCCGCAGAGCTGCCGCCGACGTCCGTGCGACCGGTGCGGGTACACGTGCCGCGAGCGAGTGGGCGATGTAGCGCTCGTACCCAGCGAATGCCTCGTCGCCGCCGTCGCCCGCCAGGGCGACGGTGACGTGCCGGCGCGCCTGCTCGGCGATCAGGAAGGTCGGCAAGGCGGCCTCGTCGCCGAGCGGCTCGTCGAACGTGGCCGCCAGGCGCGGCAGGGTCGAGGAGACGTCTTCCTCGATGCGCAGCTCTTCGTGAACGGTTCCGTAGCGCTCCGCAACGGCGCGTGCATACGCGCGCTCGTCGTACCGATCGTCGGAGAAGCCGACGGTGAACGTGCGCACGGGCTGCGCCGACGCTTCGGCCATGAGGGCCACGACGATGCTCGAGTCGATCCCGCCCGACAGCAGCGCGCCGAGCGGCACGTCTGCGACGAGACGCTTGCGCACCGCTGCGCCCACGGTCTCGCGCACGCGTTCGAGCCATTCCTCTTCGACGGCGCTCGACTCCGCCGGCTCGGGGCTCCAGTAGCGCTCGACGTGCTCTCTCCGGCCTTCGGCCACGAGCAGATGCCCCGGCGGCAGCTTGTTGATTCCTCTGAGCGCAGTCCCGTGCGGCACGTATTGCAGGGCGAGGTACGCGTCGATCGCGTCGAAGTCGAGCTCGCGTGACAGCTGCGGCAGCCGCAGGAGCGCCTTCAGCTCGGATGCGAACGCGAGCGTCCCGTCCGGCAGCCGCGTCCAGAGCAGCGGCTTCTTGCCCAGGTGGTCGCGGGCGAGCACGAGGCGCTCGCGCGGCCCGTCCCAGAGCGCGAGCGCGAACATCCCGTGCAGCCGCGTGGCGAACTGCGGGCCGCTCTCCTCGTACAGGTGCGGCAGCACGGGCGTGTCGCCGGTGCCGCGCACCTCGTGTCCGCGCAGCTCCTCCCGCAGCGAAGGGAAGTTGTAGGCCTCGCCGTTGAAAACCGCGGCGACGTCGCCGGTTTCGTTCGTCACCGGCTGGTAGCCCGTGTCGAGATCGACGACCTTCAGGCGCTGATGGCCGAGCACGCAGTGTCCGAACGCGTCGGTCGAGCCCTCGTCAGGGCCGCGCTGGACGAGCGCGGCCCGCATGGCGTCGACGAGCTCGGGGTTGGGCGTACCCGTCGGCGAATAGAGTCCGGCGATGCCGCACACGGGGCACATACTGCATGGGCGGTACGCGGTCGTCTCCTGTCATGTGGAGCGGCCGCTCGACGACGCGGCCTGGCGGCGCTTCGGCGCACTGCAGGAGCGGCCGCCGGGCGGGCTTCGGATTGCAGCGCTGATGCGGCCGCCGGCGCCGGATGAGCCCGAGGAGCGCTGGCTCGAGCGGGCGCGTGAAGCTCGGGAGCGTGGGCCCTTCGGCCTGCACACCCACTGGACCGCGCCGGACCACGCCCGGCCGACCGGCGGCGATCCGGCGGCGCTCGTGCGCGAGCAGGGCGCGTGGCTTGCCACGGTCGGACTCGAGCCCACGGTCTTCTGCGGCGGCGGCTGGTACTTCGACGAGCAGGTGGCGGAGGCGGTCGCCGAGCTCGGCTGGGCCGACTGCACCGCGACCGCCTTCCGTCCCGGCTACCTCGAGCCCGGCGCTGCGCACCTGCAGTTGGATGAACCTGCCTGGCTCGAGCTCGCCGGCGGACGGCGGCTGCTGGAGCTCCCGACGACGCACTCGATCGGCATGCTCGCGCGCGGACTGCTCGGTCCGTACCGGCGGCAGGTCGTGCACGCCTACTTCCACGACACCGATCTGCTCGACCCGGTACGCAGCGCAGCGCTCCGCGTCGGCCTGCGCTTTCTCGCACTGAAGCGGACCGCGTCCGACCTGGACGAGCTTCAGCGCGGCTTGCGGCCCGAGAAGACGATGTCGTTCGCGAACAGCCGGGCGTGAAGCGGAACGAGACGGCCTGCGATGAAGTGCAGCCTCGGCTCGTCGAAGCCGGCGAGCAACGTGCGCACGTCCGACGGCGCGAACATCTGCAGATGCGTCGGATCCTCCTCGGGCTTTCGACCGAGCGCGAAGCGCACGCGATTCTTCAGCCGGTAGGCGTTCGGCACCGACGCGACGAAGGTGCCCCCGGGACGCAGCACCCGGCGGACGTCGGCGACGACTCGCCGCGGATCGCGCAGATGCTCGAGCAGCTCGCCGGCGACGACGACGTCGAACGACTCGTCAGCGAACGGCAGCGAATCGTCGAGATCGGCCCAGTGCGTCTCGATCCCGAGCTGCTCGGCCTCGGCGAGCGCCTCCCGGTCGGCATCGACGCCGACGATCTCGTTTCCTTGCGCATACGTCGCGCTGAGCGCCCCGTCGCGGCAACCGAGGTCGAGCACCCGACGTCCGGGCCCGCCGACGTAGCGGCGGAAAAGGTCCCTGCGCTCCGCACCCGCGAAGACGAAGCCGGCGCCCCGCTCGACGCGGTTGTGCTCGGCGTAGCGCTCGCTGAGCTCTCGAAGGCCCATCGGGGGCCAAAGTACACTCCGGCGGGTGAGCACGAAGCCAGCGGTGCCGACCGAGCCGCGGCCGGCCCCGGTCGAGGACATCCGCTCGGCCCGGCCCTACTTCCTCTCCCGCGCCACGCTGTTCGCCGCGGTGCGGCGACTCGCCAGCGTCCTCGCGCTCGTGCTGATCGACCTGGCGGGTCTCGTGCTCGGCGTGCTCCTGGCGCTCATGTTCAGGGAGCTCTACCTGGGCCAGTGGCCGCCGCTCTGGGGAATCCTCTGGGAGACCGAGACGGAGTGGCTGCCGTTCCTGACCGTCGTCACGGTGCTCGTCTTCTGGGTCGGCGGCCTCTACCGCCGCCGCGAGCAGCGCGCGGGAGTGGGGCAGATGGTCCTGTCGCTGCTCCTCGTCGGCGTGATCACACTCGCGTTCGGGCTCGGGACGGGCTACCACTTCACGACGTACGGCCTCGCTCCCACCGCCGTCGTCACGACCGCCTTCTTCATCGGGATCCTGCGTGCGAGCTACGAGGTGCTGACACGTGACGTGCTGCGACTCGTCGGCGCGCGCCGCCGCACCGTGCTCGTCGGCGAAGGCGCGGAGCTGGCGGACCTCCGCCGCACGCTCGGCGCCGACCGGAGCGGCATCCGTTACGAGTTCCTCGGCGTGATCGCCCCGGGCGGGGACACGGGCCTGTTGCCGCTGCTCGGGGGCTTCGACGAAGTGCCGCGGATCCTGCGCGAACACGACGTCCACGAGTTGATCGTCACGGACGGCGGCTTCGGCGAGCGTGAGCTGCTCGAGCTCGTCGAGGAGGCGCACCGCTTCGGCGTGAAGGTCAAGATCGCGCCGCGCACGACCGAGCTGCTCCTCAAGCGCGCCGAGTACATCCCCGGCGAAGGGGCGCCGTTGTTCGAGCTGCGCCCGCCTGTGCTCGCGGGTTTCGAGTGGGGCCTCAAGCGCGGCTTCGACCTCGTCGTGTCGAGCATGATCGTGATCGCCGGGCTGCCGGTGTGGGTGGCGATCGCGGCGGCGGTGAAGCTCACTTCCGCCGGTCCCGTCTTCTATCGCGACCGGCGCATCGGTCTGTCCGAGCAGCCGTTCGGGATGATGAAGTTCCGGACGATGTACGCCGACGCGGCCGATCGCCAGGCCGCGCTCGAAGCAGTGAACGAGGCCTCCGGCCCGCTCTTCAAGATCAAGGACGACCCGCGCGTCACGCTCGTGGGACGGTTCCTGCGCCGCTTCTCCTTCGACGAGCTGCCGCAGGTGCTGAACGTCCTCCGGGGCGAGATGTCGCTCGTCGGCCCTCGCCCGCTGCCGGTGCGCGACTACGAGCAGCTGCTGCCGTGGCACCGCAAGCGCTACCTCGTGCTTCCCGGGATGACGGGCCTCTGGCAGGTGTCCGGCCGCATCGACCTGAGCTTCGACGACCTCGTCCGGCTCGACTTCTACTACATCGAGAACTGGTCGATCTGGCTCGACATCAGCATCCTCGCGCGGACGCTGCCGGCGGTGCTGGCGCGCCGGGGCGCTTACTGAGCCGACAGAGTCGTTCGCCATACTGAGCCGATGGCCGGTGCGCCAAAGATCCTCGCCGTCGCGTCCGCGACCGATCTCGACTTCCGCTACGGCTGCACTCCCGCGTGGTGGCAGATCTGGAAGGGCCTCAACGAGGTGGGCGTGGACCTGATCGTCACGCCCTACCGGGGCCGTGCAATCGAGTCGCCGTGGTGGCGGACCGCGCCGAACCCGCTCTACCGGGAGGCCGAGCTCTTCGCCGGCGCCCGCGGGCTCGCCGCCCGCCTGAAAGGCGACACGCTGATCCGCCGTGCGGAGGACAGTCCGGAGGACACGCTCGGCGACAAGCTGACGCGCGAGGCGATCTGGCGCTACGTGACGCCGCGCTGGCAGCGGCACCTCGAAGACATCCTCGAGCGTGAGCGCGACGTCGCGGCGGTGATCGTCTTCACGGTGCCGATGGCGCACCTGCGCGGCATCCCGGTGCGCTTGCGCGAGCGCTTCGACGTACCCGTCGTGTTCTACGACGGCGACGTGCCCATGAGCCTGCCGGAGTTCGGCGGCATGGACACCGGGTTCAACTACTACCACGGTGCGGATCCCTCGGAATACGACCTCGTGCTGTCGAACTCCGAGGGCGGGCTCGACCGCCTGCGCGAGCTGGGTGCGCGGCGCGCGGAGGCGGTGTTCTGGGCGGCCGATCCCGAGCTCTTCCAGCCGGCGGCCGTCGAGAAGGAAGTCGACGTCTTCTTCTACGGGTACGGCGACAAGTTCCGGCGCGAATGGATGCAGGCGCTCATCGGGGAGCCGAGCCGGCGCGACCCCGAGATCGACTTCGCCCTGGGCGGCAACGACTTTCGCGGCGACGTCGGCGCTGCGCGTCTCGTGGGAGACGTCCCCTTCAACGTCTTCGCGCAGGCGATCTCGCGGGCGCGCATCAACCTCAACATCACCCGCCGCTCCCATGCGACCGTCTACGCCTCGTCGACCTGCCGTCCGTTCGAGCTCGCAGCCTCGGGCGCCGCGATCGTCTCGAACCCGCACGAAGGAATCGAGCGCTGGTTCGACACCGGCTCGGAGCTGCGGGTGGTCGCGAACGCAGACGAGGCGGTGGCCGCCTACCGCGAGCTGCTCGACGATCCGGCGGCAGCCGAGGCGATGGGGAGGCGCGCACGCGAGCGCGTGCTCGACGAGCACACCTATGCACACCGCGCGCGTCAGATCCTCGAGCTGGTGGGCATCGCGTCCCCGGTGGCGGCCGGTGGCTGAGCTCGCAGCCGCGCCGACGCCGCCCGCCGCCTCGCCCGTTCGGCTCGGTGAGCTTCGGCGCATCGCGATCGTGCCCGCGCTGAACGAGGAAGCCACCGTCGGTCGCGTGATCGACGAGATCCGCGCCTTTGACCCAGGCTTCGACATCGTCGTCGTCGACGACGGCTCCGTCGACCGCACCGCGGGCATCGCCGCCGACCGTGGCGCCCACGTCCTGCGGCTGCCGTTCAACCTCGGCATCGGCGGCGCCATGCAGACCGGCTACCGCTTCGCGTTCGAGCGCGGCTACGACGTCGCCGTACAGGTTGACGGCGACGGGCAGCACGACCCCGCACAGCTACCCGCGATCCTGGCACCCGTGCTCGACGGCCAGGCCGATCTCTGTGTGGGCTCGCGCTTCGCAGGCGGCGCGGGCTACCGCTCGTCGTTCACGCGTCGCGTGGGCATCCGCCTGTTCGCGAGCGTCGTCTCGGCCGTGGTGCGCCAGAAGGTGACCGACACGACCTCCGGCTTCCGCGCCGTGAACCGCAAGGGGATCGCGCTCTTCGCCGCGGACTATCCGCACGACTATCCCGAGGTCGAGGCGACCGTCATGTGCGTGAAGCACAAGCTGCGGCTGCGCGAGGTGCCCGTCGAGATGCGCGAGCGCGGCGGCGGCGCCTCGTCGATCACGGCCGTTCGCTCCGTCTACTACATGACGAAGGTCCTGCTCGCGATCTTCGTCGGGCTCTTTCGCCGCTACGCCGTCCCGCTCGAGGAGGAGCAGCACCGATGACACCGCTTCCCGTATCGATCGCCGCCGCAATCGCGTCTTTCCTGTTGCTCGTCGTCGTCTTCGAGCTGATCCGGTCGCGGCGCCTCCGCGAGCGCTACGCGCTCTTGTGGCTGCTGACCGGCGTCGTGCTCCTTGCCCTGTCCCTCTGGCGCGACGGCCTGAACACCATCGCGGGCTGGGTCGGCGTGGAGACGTATCCGCCCGCGATCCTCGGTGCCGTCGGCGCCCTGTTCATCCTGATCGTGCTGCTGCACTACTCGACCGTGATCTCGCGACTCTCCGATCAGAACACGATCCTCGCGCAGCGGCTCGCCTTGCTCGAGCAGCAGCAGCGCGAGGGCGCTAAGGAACCTTCACGCTGACCGGCGGGCTCACGACGTAGACGTCGCCGTACGCCGGGTTGTTCAGCCAGTTCGCCGAGACGCCCACGCGGTAGGTCCATTCACCCGACCCTGGCCGGTCGAGGTAGGTCGTGCCGTTCGTCGCGCCGACGGGATCCATGGACAGCCTGCAGTCGTCGGCTGCGTTCCGGGGTGTCCCGGCGCAGGCCGTTCCGGCTCCGCTGCCCTCGGCGCGGAGCAGCCGGTAGAAGACCGCCGTTCCCCTGACCGGAGCCGGAGCCCAGTCGAGGCGGACCGTCTTCCCGACGGTGCTGAGGTGCGGCTGGACGTGCGCCGAGACCGGCACGAGGCTGGCCGCCTCGCGAACTGCCTTGCTCCCCTGATCGTGCAGTGGGGGCGTCGCCGCGATGATCGACAGCGGCATGACGACGAAGACGAGGGCCGCCGCCGCCACGGCGAGTGTGAGGCGACGGACCGGCGCGACGAACGCTTGGCGGTCCGGACGAATGCGAAGGCCCGGCACGAGCAGCACGGTCGCCGTCGTCAGCAGGACGAAGGCAGGGAACGCGGGCATCATCAACCGGAAGAAGCTCGCGTCCTCGATCGAGGCCGGGATGTAGGTGCCCTTGGTGAGCACGAAGGCGGCGAACCAGGTGGCGATGAGCAGGAAGGAGCGCGCGGAGCGAATCAGCAGGGCAACGCCGCCGGCGACAGGCAGCCACTCGAGCACGCGCGCGACCCAGAAATGCTCTCTGAGTCCGTCGAGTACCTGCCGGAGATGAGCCCAGCTGTTGAGCTCCGGGTTGACGACGCGCCGGTACAGGTCTCCGGGGCCCGCAGCGAGCTGCACCTGCTCGACCGGAGCCGCCGCGAGCTGCCCGAGGCCGCGGAACTTCCACAGTGCGAGGGTGAGGAGCGCGGGTGCCAGGCCCGCCGCGAAGAGGGGCAGCGCCGACCATCTGCACCGGCTCCCGAGCAGGAACAGGACCGGCGCGACGAGGAAGATGGCGTTGGAGGGCTTCATCGCGAGCGAGTACCCGCACGCGAGTCCCGCCCCCACGGGGGCATGCCAGCCTGGGCCGTCGGCGGCGCGGAGACACAGGTACGCGGCCAGCAGGAGTGCGACCGTCGCCGGGAAGTCGGGCACCGACGTCAGGCCGACCAGCTGCGGCAACGTCAGCTCCGTGTACTTCTGGTGGTACCCCGACTCGACGAAGAGGATGCCGAGGTACGGCAGGGCAATCCAGACGGTGGCGGCGAGGTATCCGAAGAGACGTCCCGCGATACGCGCCGCGATCCCGTAGATGCAGAGGAGCGCAAGGGGGAGGAGAACGACGGTGTTGAACAGGACGATCGCAGGGAGCGCGGCGACGAGGTTCGGTCCGGCGACCCACGCGGCCGGAAGCAACAGGATCGACCACCCGTACCCGACGAAGCTCGGCGGGAGGTCGCCGTGTGCCAACAGGTAGGCGCCAGAGTAATGCCAGAGCTGGTCGCCGCCCGCGTAGTAGAGCCAGCCGTTGTGGCGGACGGTCAGCGCAAGGAGCAGCACCGCGAGCCACTGCACCGCGAGCAGAGCGGCGAGGACGTATCGGGCGCGCACCGCGAAAAACGCGTCTCTCGCCCGACGCGCCCGCTCACCCGCCGCGGCGAGCGCCGCGGGGGCGGTCGCAGCCGGCGAGCTCACGCTTTCGCGCCGGCCGGGGTGTCGGCGTGCGCGCGGTACCACGCGATCGTGCGCTCGAGCCCCTCGCGCAAGGGTGTGCGTGCCTCGAAGCCGAAGAGCTCGCGTGCGCGCGTTGCGTCGAGGCTCCGGCGCGGCTGGCCGTTGGGCATCGACCGGTCCCACTCGATCTCTCCTTCGAAGCCGGTGAGCTCGGCGATCAGCTCCGCCAGCTCGCGAATCGAGATCTCCGCGCCTGTGCCGAGGTTGACCGGCTCCGGCGCGTCGTAGCGCGCTGCTGCGAGAACGAGGCCCTCGACGCAGTCGTCGACGTAGAGAAACTCACGCGTCGGGGACCCGTCGCCCCAGAGGGTGACGCGTTCCGGGGTGTCGAGCATCTTTCGAATCAGGCCGGGGATGACGTGAGACGTCTCGAGATCGAAGTTGTCACGCGGCCCGTACAGGTTGGCGGGCAGCAGGAAGATCGAGTCGAGTCCGTACTGCTCGCGGTAAGACTGGGAGCCGACGAGGATCGCCTTCTTCGCAACACCGTACGGCGCGTTCGTCTCCTCCGGATACCCGTTCCAGAGCTCGTCCTCGCGGAACGGGACCGGAGCGAACTTCGGATAGGCGCAGACCGTGCCGGCGATGACGAGCTTCCCGACGTCGTGCTGGCGCGAGAGCTCGAGTACGTGCGCGCCCATCATCAGGTTCGCGTACCAGAAGCGGCCGGGGTTGACGCGATTCGCGCCGATGCCGCCGACTTCACCGGCGAGATGGAACACGCGCTGCGGTTTCGCGTCGCGGAACAGCCGTGCGGCGTCTTCCCAGTTGGTCAGGTCGTAGTCGGCGCGGCGCGCGACGATGACGTCGTCCCCGTTGGCCTCGAGCCGTTCGACCAGGTGCGAGCCGAGGAAGCCGCCGCCGCCGGTGACGAGAGTCTTCACGCAGGCGCGCGGCTCTGCGTGAGCCAGTCGACGCGGCCGATCCAGCGCGGCCGGTTCTCGGCGTACCAGGCGATCGTCCGTGCGATGCCCTCCTCCCACGAAACCTTCGGCTCCCAGCCGGTCTCGCGGTTGAGCTTCTCGTAGCCGACCCGCAGCGCCATGACCTCGCTCGCACCCGGCCGGTAACGGTCCGGGGTCGAGGCGATCTCACGCGCCTCCCAGTAGCCCTGTTCGCGGCCGACGCGGAGGATGAGCTCCGCCCAGTCGCGCATCGAGATGTTCGTTCCCTGGCCGTACACGTAGAGGTCGCCGGGTATGCCCTGCGCCGCGACCGTCAAGTGGCCGCGGACGCCGTCGGTGCAGAAGCAGAAGTCGCGCATCGGGTCGAGCTGCCCGAGCTCGATCGTCTCGCGGACGAGCGCCTGCGTGATGATCGTCCCCGTCACATAACGAGGGTTCTGCCGCGGGCCGTAGTTGTTGAACATGCGGGTGACGACGCCGGGGAGGCCGAAGGCGTCGTGGTAGTTCATCGTCAGGAAGTCCGCTGCGACCTTCGACGTCGCGTAGATCGACTTCGGGTTGATCGGCGAGCGCTCGTGCAGGATCAAGCCGCCCTCCTCGTCGAAGTCGTGATGGTGTGCGACCGCTTCGCGCGGGTTCCCGTACTCCTCCGACGTCCCGGCCGTATCGAACTTCTCCAGCTCGAGGCCGTGGTCGACGATCGACTGCAACAGGTTCAGCGTGCCGACCGTGTTCGCCATCACGGTCTCGTACGGCCGGTGCCACGACTCGCCGACGTGTGCCTGGGCGCCGAGATGGAAGACGTACGGCTTGTCGGGGGCGTCCAGCAGCTCCTTGACGAGGTAGTCGATCGACGTCTTGTCCGTCAGGTCGGCGAAGTGGACCTCGAGCTGCTCGCGCAGCGGCGCGATGTTGTTCAGTGCCCCGCTCGAGGTCGCGCGCACGAACGCGTGGACGTTGGCATCCAGGTGGACGAGCGCCTCGGTGAGGTGCGAGCCCATGAAGCCGTCGGCACCCGTGACGAGACACGTCCTGCCGCCGAATGCCTCGCCGAACTCCCGCCGCAGATCCGCGACGGTCTCGTCCGTCCAGGTTGAGTCGTATTGGTGGTCTGCTTTCATGCAGCGGTGCCCGCCGACGAGCAGCCCAAGGGTAGCCCGGCGCGCGGCCGGAGCGCCGTCCGAAGCGGCGCCTTTACCGGTCTCTCATATGTGACCCTGAGCCTGGCCGCCGCCGTCGCCGGCGCCTTTCTCGCGCACAAGTTCGGCCGCAACCGTGAGACGGACGGGTTCATGGCCGCCTACGGCGTCTACCTCGTGCTCGTGCTGGGGGCTCAGGCCTTCAGGATGGTGGTCGTTCCGGACCTGACGCGGGCCGAGGCGGAGGGGCGGCTCGGCTCGGAGTTCCGTGCCTACGCGATCGCGTTCCTCGCCGTCGCCGTGCCTGCGACCGTCGTCGCGGCCGTCTTCTCGCACTTCTTTGGCGAGCTCTTCACCGGCCGCCTGCCCGAGGAGTCGGCGCAGGTCGCAGCGGAGTCACTGCCCTGGCTCGTGCCGGCGGCCTTCGCGCAGCTGATCGCTTCGCTGACCGCGAGCGCGCTGGCCGCGAAGGACAGCTATATCCCCGCTGCGCTGGGATTCGCTCTCGGCGGCATCGGCGGCGTCGTCTTCTTCGTCCTCGCTGCGGACTCGCACGGTCTCGTCTCGCTCGCGTGGGGGCTTGCGCTCAACGGCGCGCTCGCAATCGGGCTGCCGATGATCGCACTGCTTCTGCGGGGCAGCCGGCTGCGACGCTACGGCGGCGTCCCCCTGCGGCTGCGCTACCGGCTGTGGCGGTTGCTGTACGGCGCCGCCGTTCCGCTCGCGCTGCAGGGCCTGTACGTGATCGCGCTGCGGTTCGCTGCCGGAACGGGCGAAGGGAACGTGACGAGCCTCTCCTATGCGTATCTGCTCGCCGCCACGTTCGTCAGCGCAACCGCCTTCTCGCTCTCCCTGATCTCAGCCGCGCCGCTGACGCGCCGCGGTGTGGACGCGGAGAGCGCCGCCGAGCACGTGGTGCACTCCGCCTGGGTCTCGCTTGCATTCGTCGGTGCGGCGGCAGGGCTCGTCGCGCTCGTCGGCGGTCGCGTGGTGACAGCCGTGCTGGGCGACGCGTTCTCGGGCAACGTCGGCGACGAGCTCGGTCGGCTGGTGGTCTATCTCTCGCCGTGGATGGTCGCGAACGCTGCATTCCTGATCACGTATCCGCTTCTGTTCGTCATGCACAGGACCCGGCTGCTGATTCCTCTCGCGTTCGCCGCCGTCGCGGTCGACATCCCGATCTCGATCGCGGGGCGCGCGCTGTGGGGGCTCACCGGCGTGACGGTCGCCCTCGGCGTCGCGACACTGCTTGTCGTGCTCGGGCTGATGGCGTCGCTCTCTCCGCGCATGCTGGTTCTGACGGTGCTCGGGCTCGGACGGCTCACCGTGCTCGTCGGCGCTGCGACGGCGCTCGCCTTCGGCGGTGCCTCGCTCGTGCTGGGAGCGGTGCCGGCAGCCGCCGCCGGGCTGGCTCTGTATGCAGTGCTGCTGGTCGCGATGCGGCAGCTCGGGCTCGCCCAGGCATGGCACTACGTGCGCGCGCTGCACTGACAGGCCCACCCCGTACAATCTCCTGAATGTCCGGGCCGGAGGCGAAAAACCCGGCGCCTGCAGCTTCTTCCTCGCCGGAGGAGATCGACGTCGCCGCCCTCTTCGAGCGGCTCCGCGAGGAGCTTCGACGTGGTGCCCCCCGTGAGGGCTCCGGGGGCGCCGACGTTGCCGCGACGAGGGCGTTGGCGGAGCGCTTCTGGGCGGTGACGGCCGAGCGCGAGGCGGGCGGCGGCCCGAAGGGGCTCGTCAAGCGTTTCCTGCGCAAGCTCATGCGCTGGTACGTCGAGCCGCTCGCGGCCGACCAGCGGATCTTCAACGACTCGGTGCTGAAGCTGCTCGACGCCCTGTCCGAGCGCGGCGACCAGGCGTCCGCCGCGCGTGAACGGGCGGAACGGCTCGTGCGGGAGCTCGAAGAGCGGCTTGCACGGCTCGAGCGCCGAGGCGTCGGCGGCGCGACGGTGTCCGCGCCCGTGACGGTCGCGGCACAACCGGCCGCGGCCGCGGTGCCCGACTACTTCGCGTTCGAAAGCCGGATGCGCGGCAGCACCGAGACGATCCGCGAACGGCAGCGACGTTACGTCGACGATCTCCGTGGCGCGGCGCCGGTGCTCGACGTCGGTTGCGGTCGCGGCGAGCTGCTCTCACTGCTGGGCGAAGCCGGAGTCGAGGCCCGCGGGATCGACGCCGACGCGGACATGGTCGCCTACGCACGCGGCGAAGGCCTCGACGTCGAGCAGGCCGACCTCGTCGACTACCTCGAGCGCACGGCCGACGCCTCGCTCGGGAGCGTTTTCATGGGCCAGGTCGTCGAACACCTTCCTCCTGCGACGCTCGTGCGTGCGCTCGGTCTTGCGGCCGCCAAGTTGCAGCCCGGCGGCGTGTTGATCGCGGAGACGATCAACCCGCTCTCTCCGATCGCGCTGCGCAACTACTTCGCCGACCTGACGCACGCTCAGCCGCTCGTGCCCGAGACACTTGAGCTGCTCGCGCGCCAGGCCGGGTTCGCCGAGACCGAGGTGCGCTTCCTCAACGAGCCGGCGGAGCGGCTCACCGAGCCCGAGGATCCGGTGATCGCCGCCAACGTCCGCCGTCTGAACGAGCTGCTGTTTGCGCCGCTCGACTACGCCCTTGTTGCGCGGACGGCCTCAGATGCCTGACCGCGCACCCGGCTCGGTCATGACACGGACACGCCACACCTTCCTCCGTAGGCTGTCGGTGGGCGGGTGTGGTGGGACCCGGCAACACGCGCGTGTACCTCTAGAGGAGCGAACGTGAGGATCGCCGTGTGCGCGCCGCAGGTCCCCTTCGAACGGGGCGGGGCCGAGATCTTCGCCGACGACCTCGTCGCCGAGCTGCGCGCGCGCGAACACGAGACGGACCTCGTGACGGTGCCGTACAAGTGGTATCCGGGCGAGCGCGTCCTCTCGCAGGCCTTCCTCTGGCGGCTCCTCGACCTGAGCGAGTCCGACGGCCGGCCGATCGAGCTCGTCATCGCGACGAAGTTCCCGTCCTACGCCGTGCGCCATCCGAACAAGGTGGTGTGGCTCCTGCACCAGTTCCGCCAGGCCTATGAGCTCGACCGCACGGAGCTCGGGCAATTCGGCGAGAGCGCGGAGGAGCGCGCGACGCGACGCGCGGTCCAGCGGCTCGACCGCGTCGCCCTCGGCGAGGCCCGCAAGATCTTCGCGACCTCGCGCAACGTCGCCGACCGGTTGCGGCGCGCGACCGGCATCGAGGCGGAGGTCATGCCGCATCCGCCGCAGGAGCTGCCCTACCGAACGGAGAGCTACGACGACTTCGTCCTCTCCGTCGGCCGGCTCGACCGCGCCAAGCGCAACGACCTTTTGCTCGAGGCGCTGGCGGCGGACTCGAGCCTCCAGTGCGTCATCGTCGGCGACGGTCCAGACCGCGGCAGGCTCGAGGAGATTGCGCGCACGCACGGACTCGACGGCCGCGTGCGTTTCACGGGCCGGGTCGACGAGGAGGAGCTTGCCGGTCTCTACGCGCGCTGTCTCGCCGTCTACTACGCCCCGGTCGACGAGGACTTCGGGATGGTGCCGTACGAGGCGTTCCTGTCGGAGAAGCCCGTCGTGACGACCACGGATGCCGGCGGTCCGCTCGAGGTCGTCGCGGACCGACGGACCGGCATCGTCGTCGAGCCTCGTGCGGCGGCGCTGGCGGACGCGTGCTCCTGGCTGCGAGCGCACGTCGACGACGCAAAGGCGTGGGGCCGGGCCGGGAAGGAGATCGCGCGTCGCGTCTCGTGGGACGAGACGATCGCGCGTCTGCTTCGGCTGGATCACTCGTGAGAGTCGCCTACTACTCACCGCTCCCGCCGGAGCGGTCCGGGATCGCGGACTACTCCGCGCTGCTGCTCCCGGCGCTCGCGCGGCTGGTCGAGATCCAGGTCGTCCGACGGGGACGCACGCGCCCGATCGCAGCAGATGTGTCGCTGTATCACGTCGGCAACGATCCCGAGGCGCACGGCTGGATCGTCGACGCGCTCAGGCGCCGGCCGGGCGTGGTCGTGCTGCACGACTTCGTGCTCCATCACCTGGTCGCCGGCCTGACGATCGGTCGCAAGGACGGCCATGCGTACCTCGCCGCGATGGAGCGCGACGCCGGCATTCCCGGCCGGCTGCTCGCGCACGGCGTGCTCGACGGCCGGGTACCGCCGCCGTGGGAGACAAGCCCGGACGAGTTCCCGCTCGCGGGCGAGGTGCTTGTGAACGCGACCGGGCTCATCGCTCACTCGCGCTACGTCGAGGAGCGTGTGCGCGAGGCGGGGTATCACGGTCCGGTCTGGCACATCGAGCACCCGGCGTGGGAGCCGAAGGAGGTTCAGCCGGCACCACTCGAAGCACGCCCGCTGTTCGGGTGCTTCGGCCATCTGAACGCAAGCAAGCGCATCCCGCAGCTCGTCGAGGCGTTCGGTGCGGTTCGTCAGCGGCACCCTCAGGCGAAGCTCCTGCTCGTCGGCCCGGCCTCTCCCGGCTTCGCCGACGACCGGTTCGGCGGGGAGGGCGTCGAGCGGATCGACTACGTCGACGAGCATCGGCTGTGGTCGCTCATGGCCGCCTGCGACGCCTGCATCTCGCTGCGCGCGCCGACGATGGGCGAGACCTCGGGCAGCGTCATCCGCGCGTTGTCGCTCGGACGCCCGCTCGTCGTCAGCGACCTGGGCTGGTTCTCGGAGCTTCCCGACGAGGTCGCGTTCAAGGTCCCGGTCGACGAGGACGAGGTCGCCTCGATCGCGACGGCGCTCGAGCTGCTCGCCTCGAGCGAAGCGACCCAGCTTGCGATGAGCGACGCAGCGCGGGCGTACGCTCGGCACGAGCACGACCTGGGGCACGTTGCGGAGGAGTACGCGGCCGCGCTGGAAGAAGCCGCCGGCGGGACACAGGTGGCAGACGCCGTCGTCGCCGAGGTCGCCCAGGCGGCGGCGGAGATGGGCATCGAAGCCGGGACGCCGTTCGCCACGGAGCTCGCCGGACAGCTCGACGAGCTCGGCCTCGCCCGCAATGGACGACCCGAGCCCGCGCCGCCGCTGCCGCGTAGCCCGCTTGCGCGCGTGCCGGTCTGGGCCTGGCTCGCGGCGCTCGTCGTCGTCTCGGCCGTCTTCCGCTACGGACTCTCCCGGCGCGTGGTCGCGCCGTGGATCATGGTCGACGAGCTCATCTACTCGGAGCTCGCCAAGAGCTTCGCCGACACGGGCCACTTCCTCATCCGCGACGTGCACCACGGCGCGTACGGCGCCGTCTACCCGCTGCTGCTCGCGCCGGCCTGGAAGCTCTTCGGCTCGGTGCCGGACGCCTACGCGGCCGCGAAGACGCTCGGCTCGGTGCTGATGTCCCTCACCGCGATCCCGGCGTACTTCCTCGCGCGGCGGGTGCTGCCGCAGTTCCTGTCACTGCTTGCAGCGGTCCTCGCGGTGGCCGTGCCTTCGCTGATGTACACGGGAACGTTGATGACCGAGACGGTCTTCTACCCGATCTTCGTCTGCGTCGCGCTCGCGCTCGTCCTCACGCTCGAGCGGCCGACGGTCGTGCGGCAGGTCGTGTTGCTCGGGTCGTGCCTGCTCGCCTTTCTCACACGCTCACAGGCGATCGTGCTCATTCCCGCTGTTGCCACCGCGCCGCTCGTGCTCGCCTGGCTGGAGCACCGGCGGCTCCGCCTGCTCGCAGACTTCAAGCTCCTCTACGGCGTCCTCGCCGCCGGCATCGTCGCGGTTCTCGGCGTGCAGCTCGGGCGCGGGCACTCGCCCTACGACGTCCTCGGCAGCTACAGCGTTACCGGTCACGCGACGTACCACGCTGACCAGATCCTGAAGTGGATGCTCTTCCACGTCTCGGAGCTCGATCTCTACCTCGGCATAGCGCCGTTTGCCGCCATGGTCCTGCTGACGTTTCTCGCCCGCTCGCTGGATCGTCCGCTTCGGATCTTCCTCGCCGCTGCGCTGCCGCTGATCGGCTGGCTCTTGCTCGAGGTCGGCGCCTTCGCATCCGCGCTGTCGCCGCGGGTCCAGGAGCGGAACCTCTTCTACGTCGCGCCGCTCTTCCTGATCGCCCTTCTCGCCTGGATCGACCGCGGCCTGCCGCGTCCGCCGCGACCGGTCGCCGCTGCAGCCGTGCTGGCGGCCGCGCTTCCCGGCGCTCTCCCGTATCACCGGCTGATCGACGTGTCCGCGGAGTCCGACACGCTCGCCCTGCTGCCGCTCTGGTGGCTGCAGGAGAGCGTCGTCGGGCTGGACACGATTCCGATCGTCGTCGTCGCCGCTGCTGCCGCGATCTCCCTCGTCTTCACGGCGATTTCGCCGCGCTACGCGCTCGTGCTCCCCGCACTCGTCCTGCTCTGGTTTGCGCTCGCGACCGAGCGCGTCGAACGCTTCGACCACGGCTTTCCCAAAGCCTCGGTCGGTGCGCTCTACCAGGGCATCACGAATCCGAAGCGCGACTGGGTGGACGCCGCCGTCGGCCGGAACGCCGACGTCGCGTTCGTCTTCTCGGGCAAGGATCCGAAGCAGCAGCCGCTCACACTTTGGGAGAACGAGTTCTACAACCGCAGCATCGGTCCGGTGTACGACCTGCGCGAGCGGTCCATGGGCGGGCTGCCCGAGACGCGCGTGACGGAACGCGCGGACGGCGTGCTGCTCGCGGGCGGCCGGCCCGTGCGCCACGCGTACGTTCTCGCGGAGGAGGCACTCCCGCTCGCAGGAGCCATCGTCGCGCGGGACGAGCGCAAGGGGATGGCGCTCCGGCGCACGGACGGCTTCGTGCGGATCGGCTACCGCGTCGGCGGCCTCTACCCCAACGACACGTGGTCCGGGAAGCGCGTGACGTACACGAAACTGCGCTGCGGCGGCGGCTCGGTGACCGCCCGGATGGAGCGCGATCCCAACCTGACCAGCCGGCCACAGACCGTCAGCGCTGCGGGTCGCAGCGTCACGTTCGGCTCGAGCGACGAGGCGAGCCTGACCGTCCCGCTCGTCCCGCGCGCGGGCGTCTGCCGCACCGTGTTCACCGTCACCCCGACGGCCGTGCCCGGGCCTCGCGATCCGCGCGTCCTGGGCGTGCACTTCCTCGTGTTCCGCTACACCGCTCCGTGAGGATCGCCTACGACGTCACGCCCCTGTCGCATCCGCGCACGGGCGTCGGCAACTACATCCTCGGGGCCCTGAAAGGAATGCTGCAGGCGCCGGGGCCTGAGCGTGAGCTCGTCGTCTTCGGTCCGGTCAGCATCCGTGGTCGCCGCCTGCTGGACGAGGCGCTCGACGGGCTGCCGGTCGAGCGGCGCCTCGCCACCGTGCCGTTCGCACACGCGACGCGGCGTGCCTGGGGCGCGCTCGCGAGGCCGCCGGCAGAGCGCTTTCTCGGCGGCTTCGACGTCCTGCACTTCAGCGACTGGATGAAGCCCCCGCAACGTGGCGGCGTGCGCGCGACGATGATCCACGACCTCGGGCCGCTGCGCTACCCCGAACGCTTGCACCCGCGCACGGTCAGCATGCACACGGCCACCGCGCACGAGGCCGCGAAGTGCGACCTCGTGTTCGTGAACTCGAGCTTCACCGCAAACGACGTCGTCGAGCAGCTCGCCTTGCCGCTCGAACGAGTGCGCGTCGCCTATCCGGGCGTCGACGACGAGCGCTTCCGCCCGACCGGCGAGCGCCGGGACCTCGGCCGCCCGTACGTGTTCACCACCGCGACTGAGGACTGGCGTAAGAACCGTCGCGCGGTCGAGGTCGCGGTGCAGCTCGTCGGTGACGAGCTCACGCTCGCCGCACTTGGGCACGACGGGCTGGGCTACCCGTCCGACGATGAGCTGGCCGCGCTGTATCGGGGCGCGGAGGTGTTCGCCTACCCGTCCAGGTTCGAGGGTTTCGGCATCCCGGTGGTCGAGGCGATGGCGTGCGGGGTGCCGTGCGTCGTGTCGTCTCACCCCTCCCTGGACGAGGCCTGCGGCGACGCGGCCGTGCGTGCCGATCCCGAGAGCCCGGAGGAGTTCGCCGAAGGAATCCGCCGGGCCTTGGCCGACCGCGACGAGCTGGTGGAGCGAGGCCTTGCCCACGCACGCCGTTTCAGCTGGTTGGAGACGGGACGCGTTCACCTGCAGAGCTACGCTGACGCGCTGTGATGCGCGTCGCGATCGACGTGTCTGCGCTCCGCCAGACCCGCGCCGGGACCGCCCGGTACCTGAAGGGGCTCGTCGACGAGCTGCAGCGCCGTGGGGACGTCGCCGTCCAGACGCGTTCGTTCGGCCGCGGCGACCGCCTGTCCACGCTCGTCCGCGACGGCGTCTGGTACCCGTTCCTGCTCGGTCGCCAGGAGGATGCGGACGTTCTCCACTGTCCGACGTACCGCGGACCGATCCGATCGCGGCTCCCGCTCGTCGTCACCGTGCACGACCTCGCCGTGCTCCGCCACCCCGAGGCCTTCAACCGCTGGACGCGGACGTACAGCCCGCAGGTCGTGCCGCGCGTGCTGCGTGGCGCGGCGCGGGTGATCGCGGTCTCCGAGTTCACACGGCGCGAGCTCGTCGAGCTGCTGGCCGTCCCGGACGACAAGATCCGCGTCGTTCCGAACGCGGTCGCAGCAGAGTTCACGCACGAGGGCGAGGCGGAGGCCGGCGACTACGTGCTCGCGGTTGGAACGCTCGAGCCGCGCAAGAACCTCGCGCGGCTCGTGGAGGCCGTCCGACGCACGAACCTCGAGCTGCGCGTGGTCGGCGCCCGCGGCTGGGGTGGAGTGGAGGTCGCAGGCAACGGCGTCCGCTGGCTGGGCGAGGTCGACGACACGGAGCTGGCGCGCCTCTACCGCGGCGCGGCGTGCGTCGCGTATCCCTCGCTCTACGAGGGCTTCGGCATCCCGGTGCTCGAGGCGATGGCCTGCGGCGCGCCCGTGGTCACGAGTCGAGGCACGGCGATGGAGGAGGTCGCAGACGGCGCCGCCGTTCTCGTCGACGCCGGCGACCCGGCCGACATCGCCGCGGGGATCGAGCGCGCGAGCGCCGAGCGTGACCAGCTCGTCGCACGAGGGCTCGAACGCGCCCGCGCCTTTCGGTGGGCCGCCGTCGCCGAGGCGACCGTGCAGGTCTACCGCGAGGCTGTTGCGTGAGCGACAGACCGCTCGTGCTCGTCGACGCCGACGTGCTCGGACGCCGTCGCACCGGCGACGAGACGTACGTCGCCCAGCTCCTGCGCGAGCTGCCGGAGGCGGCTCCGGACCTCCGGATCGTCGCGGTGACGCGTGAGCCGGGCCTCGTGCCGGAGGGCGTCGAGCCGATTCACCTGCCCGCCCGCTCGCAGGAGCTGCGGATGGCGGTCACGCTGCCGCGCCTGCTCAGACGCGTTCGACCGTCGGTCGCGCACTTCATCCACGCGTTGCCGCTCAGCAGCCCGTCGCCGGCCGTCGTGACCGTGCAGGACCTGTCCTGGGAGCGCGATCCGAGCGTCTTCGGCTTCTGGGACCTCGTGACGTTCAAGGTCTTCGTTCGGCGCGCCGTGCGGAAGGCTCAGCACGTGCTCGCGATCTCGGAGCGCACGAAGCGCGACCTGATCGAGCTCTACGCGACGCCGCCCGAGAAGGTGACGGTGACGCCGCTCGCACCCGACCCTGCGTACAGGCCTGCGGGCGAGCACGACTCGTTTCTCCTGTTCGTGAGCGCGATCGAGCCGCGCAAGCAGCCTCTGGCGGCAGTCGATGCCGCCAACGCCGTGGGACGCAAGCTGGTCGTGGTCGGCCCGAAGAAGGACGCGGAGCTCGCGGCCGAGCTCGAGCGCAGAGGCGCAGACGTTCGCGGCTATGTTCCGCAGGAGGAGCTCGTCGCGCTCTACCAGCGCGCGGCGTGTCTCGTGTTCCCCTCGCGCTACGAGGGGTTCGGCCTCCCTGTCGTCGAGGCGATGGCGTGCGGCACCCCCGTCGTCGCCGCCCCCGAGCGGGCGATGCAGGAGGTCGCAGGGGATGCGGCGATCTTCACCGACGACCTCGCCGAGGGCATCAGGCAGGCGCTCGCGCAGCGGGAGCGCCTCTCGGCCGCCGGTATCGAACGTGCGAAGACGTTCTCCTGGCGCGAGACGGCTCGCCTGACGGCTGACGTCTACCGCCGGGTGCTGGCCGGATGAAGGTCTCCGGCGTCTTCGTCGTCACCGGGGGGGGCGAAGCTGAGCTGCTGCAGACGTCGCTGCCGGCTCTGTCTCCGCAGGTGGACGAGCTGGTGGTGGTCGCCAACGGGCCCGGTAGCCGCCCGCGGACCTTGCCGGAGGACGTGCACGTGCTGGAGAACGACCGTGCTCTCGGCTTCTCCGCGAACGTCAACAAGGGCATCGCCGCGACGACCGGCGAGTACGTCGTCATCTCCAATCCCGACGCCGTGCCGGAAGCGAGCTGCGTTGCGGCGCTCGTCGCCTTCGCCGACGCACACCCTCGCTGTGGCATCGCCGGCCCGAAGATGATCAACCCCGACGGGACGTTGCAGGCCTCCCGCCGAAGCTTTCCCACCGTCGGCGGAACGATCGTGCGGCGCACGCCGCTACGTGCGCTGTTCCCCCCGCTCCGCTGGCAGCGCCGGCACTACCTCCTCGACGCACCCGACGACGAGCCGCTCCGTGTCGACACGATGCTCGGCGCGTTCCTGCTCATGCGCAGGACGATGCTCGAGGACATCGGCGGCTGGGATGCGGGCTACAAGCTGTACGTCGAGGACATCGATCTGAGCTACCGCGCGATGAAGGCCGGATGGGAACGCTGGTGGGTGCCGAGCGGAGTCGTCCACCACGAGTACCAGGCGGTGATCGACAAGCACTTCCTCACGCGCAGGAACCTCTGGCATCTCCACGCGATGCTGCGCTTTCTGCGCAAGCATCCGGAACGCCTCTTCGCCTTGCGATGAGCGAGGACAAGTACAGGGGCAAGGCCGAGCACTGGTCCGAGGATGCCTACGCCGACCCCACGGAGTACCTCGCGCACAGGGGCGAGCTGATCCTCACCGTCGGGCCGCAGCTGCACCCAGGCGACCGGGTGCTCGACCTCGCGTGCGGAGATGGTGGGCTCGCCGAGCACCTGCCGGGAATCCGCTACCTGGGTGCGGACGCGAGCCAGGAAATGGTGACGGCCGCGCGGCGCCGGGGCCGCGACGTCGTGCGCGCCGACCTCAACGACTACGAGCCGCCCGAGCCCGTGGCGGCCACGACCTGCTTCCGGGCCGTGTACTACGCCGCCGACCGCGCTGCGTTCTTTCGGCGGGTCGCCGGCTACACGGAGCGCAAGTTCGTCTTCGACCTCAATCCCCGTCGCTACAGCCTCGGCGACGTGCGCGACGATCTTGCCACCGCGGGGTTCGACCAGCTCGCGCTGAGGCCGTTCTTCTCACCGCAGCGCTACAAGCTGCCACGCGGCGTCCTCAGGACGCTGTACGGCCTCGAGCGGACCGGCCCGCTCGCACGGCTGCTGCTCGCGCTGCGCTTCAGCTACGTCTGCGCGGCCTACCGGGGCGGCAGGAAGACGTAGCTCACCTGCGCCCCGAGCTGGCGCCGGTCGGACAGGCCGGTGAGCTCGAAGGGCGAGAAGGTCGGTGTGATCGTCACCTCGACGCGGAAGCGCGGTCCCGGTGCTGTGAGCACGATCTCCCTCTTTTCCTTGCTGTGGATGTCGAACCGCTTGACGCCGGTCGGGTTGACGAGATGCGGCTGCTTGTCGTCGCCGATCACGATCGGCCCGATCGCAACCGTCACGTGCCCGGTCTTGTTCGGACCGCCCCAGGGAACACGCGACACGACCACGCGGATCCTGCCGGCGCGATTCTGCTCGGTCGAGTAGCGCGTGTAGGCGCTCGAGGCGCCGGTCCAGCCGTCGGCGTAGACGCCGGTCACAGATCCGCGCAGCCGCAACGGGTGGTCGACCTTGACGAGCCGCCAGGGTTCCAGGCCTCCGCCGGCGCGGTGGAGGTGCGTCGCCACCGTCTCGCCGACGATGTCGATCCCCTTCTCCTCGACGACATACGGATAGCCGGGGTCGGCCAGGCGGCCGCTGTGCAGGAGCGCCCCGTCCGACGGCCGCGGATCCGGGGTGAGGAAGGGGCCGGGGCCCTGCGCGGTGCCGTCGAGGCTCCAGACGCCCCTGATCGACCGGTTCCAGAACTCGAGCAGCCACTCGCCGTTCTGATCCGCCATCTGCTGGCCGATGTAGAGCGTCGGCGCTCCCCCGGTCGTGTCGTCCACCCAGGTGAAGGGCGTGCGGATGTTCTCGGCGAAGCGAGCGGCGAGACGGTTCGACGCGGCCGCGAAGGCGAGCTCACCGGTGAGGTTCCAGGCGACGACGGCCGCCGCGATCGCAACCGAGAGCCACACGGCCGCGCGACCGAGGAAGCGCGGCGCGAGCAGGAGCGCGACCGAGAACGCGAGCAGCGCGACGAGCCCGATCTTCGCTCCCGTCGGATCGACCTGGAGGTAGCGGTTCGCCGACTGCAGAATGGCGAGCCCCGGTGCGTTGTAGGAGCTGTCGACGCCCATCTCATACGGCGTGGTCAAGACGAGGGTCAGCACGAAGGCGGCGGAGGCTGCCAGTGCGACGGGATGCAGGCGCCGGCGCTCCAGCCAGACCGCGG
The DNA here is from genome assembly GCA_035764165.1 of Gaiellaceae bacterium. Taxonomy (GTDB): domain Bacteria; phylum Actinomycetota; class Thermoleophilia; order Gaiellales; family Gaiellaceae; genus 3-1-20CM-4-69-9. The sequence continues at coordinate 44,051 of DASTZS010000080.1, forward strand.
TTCCGGCGAAGAGCAGCGGCGCCAGATAGATGAGGTTTCGCTCGTAGGTGTACGTGCCGAACGTGATCGAGACGTACGTCGCCTTCACCGCGGTATAGAGGCCGAAGCCGACGATGGAGGCGAGCAGGAGGCTGCGGAAGACACGCAGCTCGCGGGTCGGGCGCTCACCCGGGACCCGCCAGAGCAGGGCGAGCGTGGCGACCACGGGCAGCACGCCCAGTCCGATCGTGAGCGCGCCGGCCGCGTTCAGGCCGTAGTCGAGCATGCGGCCTTTGTAGAGGCGCGTGGTGTAGTTCCACTCCAGCGACTCGTGTCCGAGCACCGCGCTGACGATCACGGCGACGCCGACGAGCAGTGCGGCGAATCCGACCCAGTCACGAGCGTTCCAGCTTCGACGCCACTGCGTGAGGTACGGCGACCGCCAGGCGAGGAACGCCCCGGCAAGCGCGAAGATCGCCGGGATGATGGCCAGCTCGCCCCGCACCAGCGGCGCGACGACCGAGGCCGCGACCGCACCGGCGATCCACCATCTCGACGGAGTGATGAGCGCTCGTGCGACGAGGAAGAGAGCGAGTGTCGAGTACGCGTACGCGAAGGGCTCCTCGACGATCATCGCCGAGTAGGCAAGAGCCGGAATCGCCGCCGAGGCCGCTGCGACGAACAACGCCGCGCGGCGGCCGACGAGGAGCCGTGCGAGGCCGTACGCCGGAAACGCGCTTGCCGTCATCACGATGACGGTGAGGTACTTGACGGTCGCGTACGCCGAGTGGAGGTCGTCGATCAGCCACGCCGGTGCGAGAACGTAGGTCCAGAGCGTCGTGAAGGAGTAGGGCGCGCCGCGACGCGCGGCGTGTCCCGTGTCCGCGACGGAGCGCGAGAGCTGCGTCAGCTCGAGCTCGTCGCCGAAGAGCCACGGTGTCTTGTGCGCCCAGGCCTGGATCACGTAGATGATCGACAGCCAGAGGAAGACGCTCGCGAGCGGCACCGCTGCGAGCAGCCGATCGGCGAGCGTCTGCTCGGCGGGCGCCGAGCGGGCGGTGACGACGGTCATCTCCGGGTCAGTCGACAGCCGCGCCGAGGACTGCGTCCGGATCGAGGTCGGTCTGACGGCGGACGAAACGGCACGGCACCTGCGCGAGCGCGCAGGCGTCGATCACGAGGCCGAGCCGCTCGCGCGCCGCGTCGGGAATCGTGACGAGGACGGTGTCCGGCCGGGCACGCGCGAGGATCGCGTCGATCTGGCCCGTCCCGCCGAGCACCGGCACTCCCTGGAGCCGGCGTCGCAGCAGGCGCGGGTCGTCGTCCACGAAGCCGATCACCTGCTCGCCCGCAGTTTCCCGCAGCTCGCGCAGCAAGCTGCGGCCGCCGCGCCCCGCGCCGACGATGAGCGTCTTGTGGCGGGTCCCCCGACCCGTGAACGACGAGACTCCGCGAACGAATGCGCGCTCCCAGAACCGCGACGCGCCGACGAGCACGGTGCAGACGAGGGCGTCGATCACGAACACGCTGCGCGGGAAGGACCCCCAGACCTGCGTCGCGTCGAGGATCAGGTAGGCGACGGCCTCCGAGACGACGACCGCGCCGACGATGGCGGCTGCATCGCGCGCGCCCGCGTAGCGCCAGACGCCACGGTAGAGCCCGAACGGAATGAAGGCGAGGTACCGCACCGCGAGCAGCACCGCCAGCGAGACGAGGAAGATGTGCCGCTGGTAGTCGCTCCCGCCGCCCTGCAAGCGCAGGTAGTAGGCGATCGCGAACGAGGCGGTGATGAGCGCGAAATCCACGATCGACTCCACCAGGCGGCGCGGGTTCGCGACGAACGTTCGCAGCCAGCTGCGGTCGGCGTCGAACGGCGCACGCTCGACGTCGGAGAGGACGCTTGCGAACTGCACCAGCAGCGCGAACGTCAGCAACACGCCGATCAGGGTCACCCACGCGTTGTCGAGCACGGAGTAGAAGAGGCTCGTCGTCCCGAGCGCCGCGGAGATCACCGCCAGCAGCACGACGGCGCGCTTCTCCGAGAGTCCGTGGTAGACGAGGCGGTGCGAGGTGTGGTCGCGCCCGCCCTGGTACACGGGCCTTCCGTCGAGCAGGCGCACGACCGTGACGAGCGTCGTGTCGAGGATCGGCACCGCGAGCACGATGATCGGCAGCAGGAGCGTCGCAACCGTCGTGCCGGCGACCTTCCAGCTCGAGGCGAGGCCGAGTGCTGCGAGCGTGAACCCGAGCACCTGGCTGCCGGAGTCGCCCATGAACACCGCGGCCGACTTGCCGGGCCTGAGGTTGAAGGGAAGGAAGCCGGCGCACGCGAGCGCGAGCGCCAGCGCCAGCACCAGTGCGGCGTGGCTCTTGTGCACCGTGGCGGCGTCGACGGCGAAGAACACCGCTGCGATTCCGGCGAGCGTCGCCGCGAGACCGTCCATGTTGTCGAGCAGGTTGAAGGCGTTCGTCACGCCGACGAGCCAGACGAGGGCGACGGCGCCCGCGAGCACGTCGTTCGAGATCAGCCCCGAGATCGTCAGCCCGTTGAAGATGACCAGCAGCGCGGCCGCCGCCTGTGCCGCGAGCTTGGGAATCGGCCCGAGGGAGAAGAGATCGTCGAGGAGGCCGGCCACGAAGAGAATTGCGCACCCCCCGAGAATCGCGAGGGCCTCGCGGCTCGCCGGAGCGGCGTCGGCGGCGACGGCGACCCAGAAGCCCACCACGAGCCCCGCGAAGATCCCGATTCCGCCGAGCATCGGAGTCGTGCGCTCGTGCCAGCGATCCGCCCTCGGCGCGGCCGCGATGCGGGCTGCCAGCGGCGAGCGGAGCAGCAGCCAGATCGCCGCGGCCGCGGCGGGAAAGGCAGCGATCGCCGCGAGCGCCTTCACGGACCCGAAGCGTAACGAAGGCCTGTAAGGAGCGGATGTGGGGTTTCTTCCATCGGTCGACCGGTCGATTCCGACGGACGCGCGCGCAACCCGCACGTCCTGATGGTCGGCGCCCCAAGCGGCGCCTTAGGGTCATGTGATCGCACCTCTAGACTAGGCGGCGCCGATGACGACGGTATACGGCGACCTGGTCCGCTACCGCGAGCTGTTCGGGAACCTCTTCCGCCGGGACGTCCAGGCGAAGTACCGTGGCTCGCTGCTCGGCCTGGCCTGGACGCTCGCGAACCCCGTCCTGCTGATGGCGGTCTACCTGCTCGTCTTCTCGGTGCTCTGGAAGACACCGTTCGGGTCGGAAGGCCACTACGCCCTCTTCCTGCTCGTCGGGCTTTCCGCGTGGATCTTCTTCGCGACATCCGTGCAGTCGGCGTCACGGTCGCTGCTCGACAACGCGAACCTCATCCGCAAGACGCGTTTTCCGCGCCAGCTCGTCCCGCTGTCGGTCGTCGCGACGCACCTGATCAGCTTCGGCGTCATGCTCGTCGTGCTGCTGGGAGTGAACTTCGCGCTGCTCCCCCGCGTGCGCGCGACCGAATGGCTTGCTCTGCCGCTGGGGCTCGCGGTGGTCGCGATCACGTGCGGGCTCGCGCTCGCGATCGCGTCGCTCAACGTCCTCTTCCGCGATCTCGAGTTCCTCGTCTCCGCACTGCTGTTGCCGTGGTTCTTCTTGACGCCCGTGCTCTATCCGCTGAACGACCCGCAGATCGCGCGCCGCGACTGGGTCGTCGACCTGATCCACTGGGCCAACCCGCTGTCGCCGACGATCGAGGCGCTGCGGGACCCGCTCTTCTACGGGCGTCTGCCCGGCCTCGGCGACACGATCTACACCGTCGTTGCGTCCATCACCGCACTGGCCCTGGGCGCGTACGTCTTCAACCGCGTCGACGACCAGATCGCAGTGGAGGTTTGAGCCGCAGGGTGATCCTCGCGTCGTAGAGCCAGGGCTCGTCGCCTTCCGGCTGCCACGCCGGTAGCCCTGCGACTTCCGTGTTCGGCTTGAGCGGCGGTAGCAGCGAGGGGAGGACGAGCGGATGCGCGAACGCCGGGCTGCGCCCGCCGCCCGGCGCGTACGGCTCCAGCTCGGCCGAGGGACGACGGGCGTCGATCGACCCGCCGACCGCGGCATAGCCCTCCGTGTGCGCCGCGTACACGCGCTCTTCCCACTCGGGGTCGAGGTCGGCCTCCGGGGGCAGGTACGCGCGCGCCCGTGAGGCGTCGCGCGGCGCGACCTCGACGTCGAGCTGCGGCGAGAAGTTGCCGAGCTCGGCGAGCCAGAAGCGCCCCTCGTCGACGAGGTCGAACCCGAGCCGGTACGGGCCGGGCGGGATCGGGCCGCGCAGCTGCAGCTCTCGCTCGACGCGCTCGCCGGGAGCGGCACTGATCTGGTGGCGGAGCCCGTCCCAGACGATCGGATTGCCGCGGTCGTCGAGCCAGTGGTACGAGACCTTGAGGTCGCGCCAGGGCGCGCTGCCGGCGTTCTCGAGCGCGACGCGTGCAGCGGTGAGCGCGCCCGCCTGCGGTGGCTCGAGCTCGTAGCCGAGCCAGCGCACGGCCAGCGGGCCCGACGGAATCGGATGGTCGCCGACGGCTTCCAGAAGGGGACTAGCCTACGTCCTCGTGGAGCCGCTTCTCGTCAGGGCGTGCCGGCGCGAGCCGGTCGAGCACACGCCGGTGTGGTTCATGCGCCAGGCCGGCCGGTCGCTGCCGGAATACCGCGAGCTTCGCAAGCGCTACGGGCTCTTCGACATCGTCGCCGAGCCCGAGCTCTGCGCGGAGGTGACGCTGCAACCGGTGCGACGCCACGACGTCGACGCCGCGGTCATGTTCACGGACATCATGTTTCCCGTGCTCGGCATGGGCGTCGAGGTCGAGCTCGTCGAGAACGTCGGCCCCGTGATCGCGTCGCCGATCCGCACCGCCGCGGACGTCGAGCGGCTGCGCGTCCCGGAGCCTGACGAATCGGTGCCGACCATTCTCGAGGCGGTGCGGCTCGTGCGCGAGGCGCTTCGCCCCGACCAGGCGGTGGTCGGCTTCTGCGGCGGCCCGTTCACGGTCGCGGGCTACCTCGTCGAAGGAAAGCCGAGCCGCGAGTTCGCAACCGTGAAGAAGGTGATGTACCGCGAGCCCGACGTCTGGCATGCGTTGATGGAGAAGCTCGCCGACACGTTCGCGCGCTACGTCGTCGCGAAGACGCGCGCGGGAGCGGACGTGATCCAGCTCTTCGACTCGTGGGTGGGTGCGCTTTCTCCGTCCGACTACGAGGAGTTCGTCGCGCCGTACTCGGCGCGCATCCTCGCGGCGGTGGACGCGCCGACGATTCACTTCGGTACCGGCACCGCGACGCTGCTCTCTGCGATGGCGGAAGTCGGCGGCGACGTGATCGGGCTCGACTGGCGCGTTCCTCTGGACCGTGGCTGGGCGGAGGTGGGCGAGGATCGCGGCGTGCAGGGCAACCTCGATCCGGCCGTTCTGCTCGCCCCGTGGGAGCGAATCGAGGCCGAGACGCGCGCTATTCTCGAGCGTGCCGGAGGGCGGCCGGGTCATGTATTCAACCTTGGGCACGGAGTGCCACCCGAAACAGACCCGGCCGTTCTCGGGCGTCTCCGTGAGCTCGTGCACGAGGCGACGGTCGAGGCCCGCGTCTGACTGCGGCAGTCGTCCTGATGGCCTACGGCTCGCCGGAGCGGCTCGCCGACGTCCCCGAGTACTACAGCGACATCCGCGGCGGCCGGCCCATCCGGCCGGAGCTGCTCGACGACCTCGTCGCGCGCTACCGCGCGCTCGGGATCGAGGAAGAGTCCCCGCTGAACGCGATCACCGAGGAGACGCGTGCCGCGCTCGAGCGTGAGCTCGGCGACGTCCCGGTCTTCACCGGGATGAAGCACTGGACCCCACGCATCGCCGACGCCGCGAACGCCGCCGTTGCCTCCGGCGCGGCGACGGTCGTCGGCCTCGTGCTCGCACCCCACTACTCGTCGATGTCGATCGCCGGCTACCGGCGGCAGCTCGCCGACGCGCTCGAGGGCCGCGCCGAGCTCGTCTTCGTCGACAGCTGGCACGACGAGCCCGCCTTCGTCGACCTGCTCGCCGAGCGCGTCCGCGGAACCGACGCGCACGTCGTCTTCACGGCCCACTCCCTGCCGGCACGCATCCTCGGCGAGGGCGACCCGTACAAGCAGCAGCTGCTCGAGACCGCGCAGCTCGTGGCCGACCGCGCCGCGCTGCCGGCCTGGTCGTTCTCCTTCCAGAGCGAATCCCAGACCGGCGAGCCCTGGCTCGGCCCCGACATCCTCGACCACCTCGAAGAGCTGAAGACGCAGGGTGTCGAGGACGTGCTGGTCTGCCCGGTCGGGTTCGTCGCCGACCACCTCGAGATCCGTTGGGATCTCGACCACGAGGCCGCGGCCCGGGCCGAGGAGCTGGGGCTCGGCTTCCGCCGGATCGCGATGCCGAACGCCGACCCGGGGTTCGTGCGCGTGCTCGCGGGCCTGGTGCGACGGGTGCTCGCGGTACCCTCGGAAGCGTGAATCGTCCCGGCGAGATCGACGCCGAGCACGCGTCGAGGCACTTCAAGGTCTACCCGCGCGAGACGCGACGACTCAAGGACGCGGTCGTCGCGAGGCGCCGCTCGAAGCCGGCAGAGGTGATCGCGCTCCGCGACGTGTCGTTCCACGTCGAGCCGGGCAGCGCCGTCGGGCTCGTCGGCCGGAACGGCTCCGGCAAGACGACGTTGTTGCGGCTGCTGTCGGGAATCATCAAGCCGACCTCGGGACGCGTCGACGTCGGCGGCCGGGTCGGCTCGCTGCTCGAGCTCGGGGCAGGCTTTCATCCCGACTTGACCGGGCGCGAGAACGTCTTTCTCAACGGCTCGATCCACGGGCTGAAGCGCGCGTACGTGCGCGAGCAGCTCGACGAGATCGTCGCCTTCGCCGGTCTCGAGGAGTTCATCGACCTGCCGGTCCGGACCTATTCCTCGGGGATGTACATGCGGCTCGGCTTCGCGATCGCAGCGCACATCGACGCCGACGTCCTGCTCCTCGACGAGGTCTTCGCGGTCGGTGACGAGCAGTTTCAGCGCAAGTGCTTCGGCAAGATCTTCGAGTTCAAGCAGCGCGGCGGCACGATCGTCTTCGTCTCGCACGACGCCTCCGCAGTCGAGCGGCTCTGCGACCGGGCGGTGCTGCTGCGAAACGGCAGCGTCGAGTTCGACGGTCCGACACACGACGCGATCGTTCGTTACCGCCAGCTGCTCGCCGGCGACGTCGACCCGGAGGAACGGGGGGCGGGACTGAAGGAGTGGGGAAGCGGCGACGCCCGCATCGATGGCGTCGAGCTCCTCGGCCCCGACGGCGCGACGCGCACGCAGTTCCTCGCCGGCGAGCGGCTCACGCTGCGCCTGAGGATCTCCGCGGAGCGGACGTTGCCCGCGCCGAGGCTCTCGCTCGAGATCAGGGACTCGTCCGGCCTGCTCGTCGCGGGGTCCGGCGTCTCTGCCCGCGAGTTCGGCTGGGGCGACGACACGAGGAAGCTCGTGACGCGCTTCGACGTCGAGGAGCTGCCGCTCGCCGACGGGCGCTTCCATATCCGGCTCGGCCTCTCGGACGAGGACGGAGATCGGCTCTACCACTGGCTCGACGACGCGCTGACGTTCGTCGCCTATCCCGCGGGCGAGCAACGCGGCGTCGTGCGGCTCGAGGGCCGCTGGAGCGGTGACGAGATCGGTGCGCAGACCGAGACGGTGGCGACATGAGCTCGCGCACGTGTCCGGACTGGCCGAAGCTGATGGAGTACGCGCCCGACCTCCAGTTCAAGCACTACACCGTCGCCGAGGCGAGGCTCCCTGCGGAGGCGTTGATGAACATCCCGGACGTCCCGCTCAGTACCGTCGCGATCTGCTGCGACCTCGAGCGGCACGTGTTCTACGCGGGACACACCGATGAAAAGGTCGCCGCCGCGCTCAGGGCGACGCACTGGTACGAGCTCGCCGAGTGGACGTCGAGCGGGCCCGGCACCGCCCTCGGCTAGTGCCCCGACCCAGAAGCTCGAGGGGTACTACTGGCGGGGGGCACTAGGTCACCGGCGTGACGAGCGGCTCGCCCCGCTCGAAGGCGAGCACGTTGTCGACGACGATCCGTGTCATCGCTTCGCGCGTCTGCCGCGTCGCGCTCCCCAGATGCGGCGTCAGCACGACGTTCGGCAGCGGCAGCAGCTCCTCGGGCACGTGTGGCTCGTGCGCGAAGACGTCGAGGCCGGCACGCAGCCGCCCGGAGGCGAGCTCTGCCACCAGGGAAGGCTCGTCCACGATCTCG
>DASTZS010000081.1:0-3534 GCA_035764165.1 Gaiellaceae bacterium
ATGAGCACGACGACCGCCATCAGCCCGTTCGCCGAGGACGAGACGACGTTCTTCGGCTGGCGGCTGCCCTGGTGGCTGCCGATCCCCGGCGTGCCCCGAGGCAGATGGGCGGTGCTCGTGGCCGGATTCGACTACGAGCGGAAGGGTGTCGACTTCGAGCGGATCGCCCAGAGCCGCATGCGGCTCCTCATCAAGCGCAACGTCGCGGCGCAGAAGAAGGCGAAGACGCCGTTCTCGGCCGTGATCGACACGGCGCCGCGATTCGTGCTCTTCGACTTCAAGTCGGGGCTCGTCCGCACGTCGGTCGCAACCCAGCCGAAGGGCGAGCGCACCTGGAAGGAGATCGCCCGCTTCCAGCCCGTCTCCGCGGCGAACTACTCGAGCGGGGGTCATGCGTTCGACACGGACCAGGCTGGGCGGATGTCGATCACCGACGTCTACGAGCACGTCCGGATGCTCGGGCGGACGGAGCCGGGGTCGGTCGCCGAGCTCAGCATCCTCTCGCATGGGTGGGTGGGCGGCCCGATCCTCGTCAACAGCTTCGACGGTCTCGGGAGCGGCATCGACGCCCGAGACCCGAACGACAAGGACGCGCGCACCGACAAGGACTTCATCGCCCCGACAATGGACGCCGCCGCCCTCGCGGAGTTCCGGGCGGCGTTCGCCAGCGACGCGTTCGCATGGGTCTGGGGCTGCTCGTTCACCAACTCGCCGCGGCAGGTGCTGTACCGGGTGCTCTCGAGCGCCAAGTATCGAAGCACCGCCGCCGGCAAGCTCGTGAACACCGACACGTTCCGCCTGAGCTTCCCCCGCGAGCACGCCGAGCTCTTCTTTCACGTCGACCCGGATTTCTTTCCGGCCCGCGGCGCAGACGGCGAGTTCCCGCTGACGTTCGATCGTACCCTCGCACAGGTCAAGAACTTCTTCTTCGCACGGTTGAGCGAGACGTACTGCAACAGCCTGGCGCAGGCGGCGCAGGTGCCGTGCTTCGGTGCGCTCCCGGGGACCTACAGCGACTACGAGCGCAACGTGAGCGACCCCGTCATGGTCGTGCCGACGGCGAAGCCTCCGTATGCCGACGACTTCACACGCTCCATCCGCTTCTACACGACCTACGTCGGCGCACGCCTGGATCCCGAAGGACGGAGCTACGGTCGCTTCGACCCGTAGCCGCTGCTCAGGCGCAGCCCGGCCAGGGCAGCACGCCCGTTGCGACGAGGAAGCGGTCGATCGCGATCGGCTCCACCGGCTCCTTGGCCGCCGCCATCTCCCGCTCCGTCTGCGATCCGGACCAGAAGACGATGGCGTCGATCCCGTCGCTGCGCTGCACGATCCGTAGCTGACGCGCCACGGACGCGGGAGAAACGGCGCGCCTGTTGCTTTCCGACCGCCCGTTGAAGACCCAGAAGCTGAGGATTGGGACGAGCGGGACACGTCTGCCGTTCCTCCGTGCGAGCGTCAGCGATTGCGTGATCGCCTGGCGGGTGGCGGCACTGATCCACCGCCGGAGCGTCTCGGGTCTCGCGTCGTTCGCCCCGAAGCGCTGGTAGAGCACCGGGCAGATGAAGTCGAGCTGGTCGTACATCCCCTGCCGGCCCGCCGCAACGTATCCGCCCATGCGCTCGAGGAAGCCCTCGGACGGGCGGCCCTTCCCGTCGGGGACGATCACCTGGTACAGACCAAGCTTCAGGCCGGGAAGGCCGGTTCGTCGAAGCTCCTGTCGCGCCACTCGGATCCGGAGGCTGTACGCGGCGATCAGTCTTCGTTGCGCCTTCTCGTTGAACTCACCCAGGTTCCGCGGCGCAAACCCGCTCGGCTCCATGTCGAGGATGACGAAGTCGTTCGCGCGAGGGAGGGCGTTGTTCGCAAGGAACCGTCGGAGTGTCGCTCGGATGTCCTCCGGCCCCGCGTCGAGGAAGGCCTCCTTGCTGATGAACTTCTCGCTCATCGTCGCGCGGCCCGAGATCGTGACGGCACGGTTGGAGATCGCCAGGTCCGCGAGCGCGCGAACGAGCGAGTCCGCGGCGTAGTGATTCTGGAGCGAGAAGCGGATCTCGCAGGTTGCGGTGGACACGCCCTTCCCTCCTCGCAGAGGGCAGCGGGGACGAGTCAATGTAAGCACGCGAGGGACGGGCGGTCTACGCGAGAGTCCCCTCGCCCGATGCATCTCGGAGTCGGCGATTAAGGTTGCAACCCGTCCTGCTTCGACCACTGCCGCTGACCGGACTTCTGTGATCGTCTCTCGATCGACACGACGCGACCAGCCATGAAGAGACGTCCTGGCGGTATCGACGCTCGCAAGGGCGGCGGACGGGTTGCACGGCGTTGGCCGCAGCTGCGGGAACTTGCCCCGTTGATCGAATTGGACCTTCCAGGCTTCGATCGAACGGAGCGGAGGCTGGATGACGCGCTGACCATCGACGATCTGCGCCGGCTGGCGAAACGGCGGACGCTCCGGGCGGCGTTCGACTACGCCGACGGCGGCGCAGAGGGTGAGGTTTCGCTTGCGCGGGCCCAGCAGGCGTTCGAGGACGTCGAATTCCACCCGCAGGTCCTGCGCGACGTATCCGTCGTAGACACCAGCGTCGAGGTCCTCGGCGGCCGCTCGGCGCTTCCTTTCGGCATCGCACCGACGGGCTTCACGCGGCTGATGCGAACCGAGGGTGAGCTCGCCGGCGCGGCGGCCGCCGGCGCCGCCGGGATTCCATTCACGCTTTCGACGCTCGGCACCGCATCGATCGAGGACGTTGCGGCGGCCAACCCGGAGGGACGAAACTGGTTCCAGCTTTATATGTGGAAGGACCGCGAGCGCTCGATCGGCCTCGTCGAGCGCGCAGCTCGGGCCGGGTTCGACACCTTGCTCGTGACCGTCGACGCCCCCGTCGCCGGGGCTCGGCTCCGCGACCGCCGCAACGGGATGACGATTCCGCCGAGGCTCAAGCTCAGTACGGCGCTCGACGCGCTCCGGCGACCAGGGTGGTGGCTCGACTTCCTCACGACGGAGCCACTTGCGTTCGCATCGTTCGACCGCTGGCCGGGGACGGTGGCGGAGCTGCTCGACACGATGTTCGACCCGGCCCTCACCGATGAGGACCTCGTTTGGCTCAGGGAGCGTTGGCCGGGTCGGCTCGTCGTCAAGGGCGTTCAGACGCTGGAGGACGCGAAGCGCATCGCCTCGCTCGGCGTCGACGCCATCACGCTGTCCAATCACGGCGGCCGGCAGCTCGATCGGGCCCCGATCCCGTTTCATCTCCTGCCGGACGTCGTCCGCGAGGTCGGCCGCGATACCGAAGTCCATCTCGACACCGGGATCAGGAACGGTGCGGACATCGTCGCCGCGGTCGCGCTCGGCGCGCGCTTCACGCTCGTCGGCCGGGCCTACCTCTACGGCCTCATGGCCGGGGGCCGAGCCGGCGTCGATCGTGCGATCGCGATCCTCGCCGAGGAGATCACTCGGACGATGAAGCTGCTCGGCGCCCGGTCGCTCGAGGAGCTCGGACCCGGACACGTCACGCAGCTCCGACGGATCGTGCC
>DASTZS010000082.1:0-7891 GCA_035764165.1 Gaiellaceae bacterium
AGCATCGCGACGCCGACGAAGAGAGCCAGCACACCGAGTCCGAGCAGCGCGAACCGGTCGCCGATGGCGATGCCGTCTGCGAGTGTCCCGTAGCCGAGCGCAACGACCGCGAGCGCGACGATCACCGCCGCGATGATCGGCGTGTAGCGTGCGAAGCGTCCACGCGGCAGCGTGGCGCCCTCGCGGACCGCGGCGATCGGCGGCACCTTCGTCGCGCGGATCGCCGGGAAAAGACCCGCGACCAGCGTCACGATCGTCCCCACGAGCAGCGAGACGACGATCGTACGTGTCGCGAAGACCGTATTGGTCTGCGGGAGGTCGAGGTTCAACGCCTCGAAGAGCTTGTTGAGCCCGACCGCGAGCCCGAGACCGCTGAACAACCCGATGATGGAGGCGCCCAGGCCGATCACGAGCGCTTCGAGGATGACCGACCGCAGCACCTGGCGGCGCGACGCGCCGAGCGTGCGCAGGGTGGCGAACTCGCGCGTCCGTTGCGCGACCGTGATCGACAGCGTGTTGAAGATCACGAAGGCCCCGACGAACAGCGCGATTCCCGCGAACGAGAGGAGGAAGTACTGGATGATCGTCGTGAACGTGGCGATCTCGCTCGACTGCTCGTCCGCCTGCTCGACCCCCGTTTGAACGGTGAGGTTGTCCCCGAGCGCCTCCCGGATCCGCTGCGTCAGCTGCTCGGGCGTCGTGCCCTCGGCGGCCGCGACCTGCACGGCGTCGAGCTGCCCTTCCTTGTCCAGGAGCCGTTGGGCCGTCGGGACGTCGAAGATGGCGAACGTGGCACCACCGATCGAGCTCAGCTCGCCGTACTGCGCGATCCCGACGATCTCGAACTCCCGGGCAGGCCCGAGCGCCGCAACGCCGATCCTGTCTCCCAGCTCCAGGTCCTGATCGTCCGCCACTCCTTCGTCGACGGCGACCTCTTCGCCGCCGCTGGGCCAGCGGCCCTCGACGAGGTTGAGCGGGTTGAAGCGGTCGTACTCGGGCGCCGTCTCGATGCCGAATGCGAACGAAGGCGCGCCGCCCGTGTCGATCGCCTCGCCGTCCGGCCGCAGCAGCTTGGTCTGGAAGTCCTGAAGCGACCCGGTGGCAACCTCGACGCCGTCGACCGCGCGAACCTGTTCCAGCGTCGCTTCCGGGATCGGCGGCGTCTGGGCCGACTCGCCTTCGAAGCTGAAGCCGGGGTCTTTTCCGGTCACGACGGCGTCCGTGCCGGCGTACGACTCGACGAAGATCGCGTCGAAGGCCTTGTCGATCGTGTCTGTCAGGACGTAGGCGCCGCTCATCATCGCGACGCCGAGGACGATCGCGAGTGCGGTGAGGACGGTGCGGAACTTCCGCCCGGCGAGGCTCTTCAGGGCGAAGCGGTTCAAATCTTGGCGATCTCTTCCATCGCCTCGTTGATCTCGTGCGCGGTCGCGCCGGAGAGCTCTCGCACGATCTGGCCGTCCGCCAGGTAGAGCACGCGGTCGGCGATCGCCGCCGCGCGCGCCTCGTGCGTGACCATCACGACGGTCTGGCCGAGCTCCTCGACGGAATGCCGGATCAACTCGAGGATCTCCGCGCCGGTCTTCGAGTCGAGGTTCCCGGTCGGCTCGTCGGCGAACACGACGTCGGGTCGCGAGACGAGCGCGCGCGCAATCGCGACGCGCTGTTGCTGGCCGCCCGAGAGCTCCGAGGGACGGTGCTTGAGCCGGTCGCCCAGCCCGACGGCGCCGATCAGCTCGTCGAAGAACCCCGAGTCCGGCTTCTCGCCCGCGATCGAGAGCGGCAGCGTGATGTTCTCCTCGGCGTTCAGCATCGGCAGGAGGTTGAAGAACTGGAAGACGAAGCCGATGTGCCGCCGCCGGAGCTTCGTCAGGTCAGTGTCCTTCAGCGTCGTGATCTCCGTGCCCGCGATCGCGACCGACCCGGAGGACGGCTTGTCGAGACCCGCGAGGATGTGCATCAGCGTCGACTTGCCCGACCCCGAGGGGCCCATCACCGCGGTCAGCTTGCTCCGTGGCACGTCGACCGACACACCGCGGAGCGCGTCGACCGCCGTCTCGCCTTCGCCGTAGCGCCGTGTCACGTCGCGTGCGACGACGACGGTCCCGTTCTCAGTGCTCATCCTGTCTCCTCGGTTCGCTTCGGATCGCAGGCAGAGTGCCCTCCCGCTGATGTGCAAGCGGTGCGGCTAACCCTAGTATTCTCCGCAAGCTGGATTCCGCAGGGGCGGAATCCAGCGCGGGATCCCGGCCTACGGCCGGGCACATCCCTGAAGGCGTCGGCTTCGCCGCCGCACTACCTCTTTGCCTCCACGCAGAGTCGTGATCCGGTCAGATCCGCTTCTGCGCCTCCGTCAGCGCTTCGCGGAGGATGCGGACGATCTCGTCCATCTCCTGCTCGCCGGCGACGAGCGGCGGCGAGATCTGGATGACAGGGTCGCCGCGATCGTCGGCACGGCAGATAAGACCTGCCTCGAAGAGCGCGGGCGACAGGAACTCGCGCAGCAGCGACTCGCACTCGGCGTCGTCGAACGTCTCCCGCGTCTCCTTGTCCTTGACGAGCTCGATCGCGTAGAAGAAGCCTGTCCCGCGCACGTCGCCGACGATCGGCAGCTCGAGGAGCGTCTCGAGCTTTCCGCGGAAGAGATCCTCGTTCTCGCGGACGTGCTCGACGATCCGCTCGCGCTTCATGATCTCGATGTTCTTGAGCGCGATCGCGCACATCACGGGATGGCCGCCGAAGGTGATGCCGTGCGTGTACATCGACGTCGACTCGAGGAACGGCTCCATCACGCGATCGGTCGCGATCACGGCGCCGATCGCGGCGTACGACGAGGAGAGGCCCTTCGCCGACGTGACGATGTCCGGCCGGATGTCGTAGCGCTCCGAGCCGAACCAGTAGCCGAGCCGGCCGAAGCCGGTGATCACCTCGTCCGCCGAGAGGAGGATGTCGTAGCGGTCGCAGACCTCGCGCACTCCCTGCCAGTAGCCGGCCGGTGGCGTGAACGCACCACCTGCGTTCTGGACAGGTTCCATGTGCACGAGACACACGGTCTCCGGATCCATCGCGAGGATCGTCTGCTCGAGGTCCTCGAGCAGGAAGCGCGTGAACTCCTCCTCCGTCTCAGCGGGAGGTCGGTGGTAGCGGTTCGTGTTCTGGACGTGCTGCACCTCGGGCACGAGCGGCTCGAAGGGCGTCCGGAGCGCTGGAATGCCGTTGATCGAGAGCGCGCCGAAGGTGGTGCCGTGGTAGGCGACACGGCGGGCGATCGCTTTGTAGCGCCGCGGTGCCCTTGCGGCCGCGACGATCGCGTCGTGACTGCGCTCGGGCTCCCGCCCGACGCCGAGCAGCCGCTTCTCCCCCCGGGCGGCGTAGTACTGGCGCGCGAGCTTCCATGCCGACTCGACCGCTTCGGACCCGCCCGAGACGAAGAAGACACGATTGAGGTCCCCCGGCGCGAGCGACGCGACCTCAGCGGCGAGCTCGATCGCGCGCGGGTGCGCGTAGGACCAGTTCGTGTAGAAGGGCAGCTCGCGCATCTGCTCGAGCGCCGCCTGGCCGATCTCCTCCCCGTAGCCGTAGCCGATGTTGACGGAGAACAGACCGGCGAGCGCGTCGAGGTAGCGCTTGCCGTTCGCGTCCTCGAGGTAGCAGCCGTCGCCGCGGACGATGATGGGCACGTCGGCTTTCCGGTACCCGCCCATGCGCGTGAAGTGCATCCAGAGGTGGTCCTTGACGAGCTGCTGGAGGTCGGTGGTCGTGACGGCAGTCATACGGCTCCTTGTGCGCGTCTGGCGTTCCGGTGCTGCCAGACGACGTTGGCGAGGGCAATGACGATGGCAACGATGAAGATGGCGCTCGCAACGACGTTCACCTGCGGCGGTACGGCGACGCGCGCGATTCCCCAGACGAACACCGGGAACGTCTGGGAGCCGCCGGCGTTGAAGTACGTGATCACGAAGTCGTCGATCGAGAGCGCGAAGCCAAGCAGCGCCGCGGCGACGATCGCGGGCGCGAGCAGCGGCAGGGTGACTTTGCGAAACGTCGTCCACTCGTTCGCGCCGAGGTCCATCGCTGCCTCCTCGAGATGCCGGTCGAAGCCGATGAGGCGTGCCTTCACGGTGACGACGATGTAGCTGACGATGAACATCACGTGCGCGATGAAGATCGTCCAGAAGCCGAGCGTGAAGACGCTCGTCAGGTTGAGAAAGAGCGTCAGGAGCGAGGCGCCGAGCACGATCTCTGGCGTCGACATCGGCAGGAAGACGAGGATGTTCGTCGCGCCGCGGCCGCGGAACTCGTGCCGCACGATCGCGAGCGCCACCAGCGTGCCGAGCGCCGTCGCGACGAGCGTCGCGAGCACGCCGACCTGCAGCGAGGTCACGACGGCGCTGCGAATGCCGAGCACCTCGTCCCACTCGAGCCAGTTGTCGAGCGTGAACTCCTGCCAGACGTAGTTGAAGCGGCCGGCCGGCCTGTTGAACGAGAACAGGATCACGACCGCGATCGGCAGCATCAGGTAGGCGAGGGCGAGCATCGCGTAGAGCGTGAGCGCGTGCCGCTTGACGAACGCCCTCATCCGGTCAACCTCTCCGTCCCCACGATCCGGGCGTAGACGAGGAGCGCCGCGAGGATCAGCGCCATCAGGACGAAGGAGAGCGACGCCGCGGTCGGGTAGTCGAGCGACTCGAGGAACTTCGCCTGGATGACGTTGCCGATCATCTGCTGCTTCGGCGTGCCGAGCAGCTCGGCGTTGATGAAGTCCCCGGCCGCGGGGATGAACGTGAGCAGCGTCCCCGCCACGATCCCGGGCGCCGAGAGGGGCAGCGTGACGCGAACGAACGCTTGGACGGGGCTCGCGTAGAGATCTCGTGCGGCTTCGAGCAGCCGAGGGTCGACCTGCTCCAGCGAGACGTAGAGCGGCAGCGCCATGAAGGGGAAGAAGTTGTAGGTGATCCCCGCGATGACGGCGAGCGAGGTGAAGAGCAGGCCTTCGGACTCACCGAGCACGTTGACGCCGCGCAGCACGCCGACGACCGGGCCTTCGTCGGCGAGGATGTTGAGCCACGCGAGCGTCCGGATCAGGTAGCTGACGAAGAACGGCGCGACGATGAAGAGCAGGAACAGGTTTCGCCACGGCCCGGCGCGAAACGCGATCCAGTAGACGAGCGGGTAGGCGAGGAGGAGCGCCGCGACCGTCGCGATGCCCGCGTAGAGGAACGAGCGCGCGAACTGCTCACGGTAGTCCGAGAGTGCGTCGGAGAAGTTCGAGAACTCCCAGGTGAACTCGAAGCGCGGAAAGATCCCGGACTGCAGCGACTCGTAGCCGAGGAACCCGAGCGGGATCAGGAAGAAGACGGCCAGCCACAGCAGCCCCGGCGCGAGCAGCAGGTACGGAGCGAGACCCCGGTGGCGGTGGAAGAACGATCCCACGACGTCAGCGGCTCACTGACCCAGGACCGCCTGCCACTTCGTGATGTGCTCGTCGTTGTTGAGCGCCTCCGAGTCGTACTGGTGAAGCTGTGCGAGAAGCGCCTCGTCGGGGATGATGAGGGTGTTGTTGGCGAGCTCGGGGTCGATCTTGACGAGCTCCTCCTTGACGCCTTTGACGGGCGGCACGTAGTTGACGTAGGCCGCGATCTTGGCCGCCACCGCGGGGTCGTAGACGTAGTTCATGTACGTCGATGCCGTGGGCACGCTGCCGCCGGTAGGGATCAACATGTTGTCCGTCCAGATCATCCCGCCGTCCTTCGGGATCGCCCACTTGAGCTTCGGGTTGTCGGCGAGGAGCTGGATCATGTCCCCCGACCACGCGACCGACGCCGCGAACTGCCCCCGCGTCAAGGGCTGTGCGAAGTCGTTGCCCGTGAACCTGACGATCTGGCCCGAGTCGACAGCCGCCTGAACGCGGTCCGCCGCCCGGTTGAAGGCCTCGTCGTCGACGGTGCCCGGGTCGTCGCCGTTCGCGAGCATGACGAGGCCGACTGAGTCCGCCAGCTCCATCAGCATCGAGACCTTCCCCTTGAGCTTGGGATCCTCGAACAGCTGCTCGATCGAGTCGACCGGGCCCGTGAGGTCCTCGTTCCAGGCGATGCCGGTCATCCCGGACTGCCAGGGGAGCGAGTACTCGCGCTCGGGGTCGAAGGGCGGGCTCGCCTGCGCGTCGATCAGGTTCTCGATGTTCGGGATCAGCTCCTTGTCGAGCTTCTGCACCCAGCCCTCACCGATCAGGAGGCCTGGAAAGCGCGAGTTGTCCGTGAACACGAAGATGTCCCGGTCGATCCCCTGGCCCTTCGAGAGCGGCCCCTGCACCTTCGCGAAGTACTCGGCGTTGTCGTTGATCTCCTCGAAGTAGTTGACCTTGATCCCGGTCTTGGCCGTGAACTCGTCGAGCGAGGGCCGCTTCTTCGTCTGCTCGTCGACGTCGATGTACAACGGCCAGTTCGCGAAGTTGAGGACGTCCTCGAGCTCGCCCCCTCCCCCGCCGTTGCCGTCTCCGCCGCACGCCGCGAGCAGCCCCGGAAGGCTGAGGATCGTGGCGCCCGCCGCTCCGCGCTGCACGAGCGCCCGGCGCGTCATCCGCATGGTCATTCGGTGGTCTCCTTTTCTCGTTCGACGACAAATGTCGCCTCGGGCGCCCACGACACACTGACCGGGCTCCCGAGCGGCGGGACGACGCCGCCCGCCTCCACGTTCTGGTGGAAGACGGTCAGCTCGCCGACCGGGGTCGCGACGACGACCTCGGTCGCGACGCCGATATACGCCGACTCCTTGACCGTGCCCTGAAGTCGATTCGCTCCGCGCTCGCCGAGGGCGAGCTTCTCCGGCCGGACGCCGATCGCGACCAGCCCCTGCGACCCATTCGTCCGTGCGCGCAGCTCCGACCCGTCGGCCAGTCGCACCACGCCGTCCGCGACCACCGTTCCCTCGAGCAGGTTCGACTTGCCGAGGAAGCCGGCGACGAAGGCGGTGCGGGGCTGCTCGTAGAGCTCGGCCGGTGCGCCAAGCTGCTCGATCCGGCCGTGGTTCATCACCGCGATCGTGTCCGCCATCGTCATCGCCTCCTCCTGGTCGTGGGTGACGTGGACGAACGTGATCCCGACCTCGTGCTGGATCCGCTTGAGCTCGAGCTGCATCTGCTTGCGGAGCTTCAGGTCGAGCGCGCCGAGGGGCTCGTCGAGCAGCAGGACACGCGGGTTGTTGACGATCGCACGCGCGAGCGCGACGCGCTGCTGCTGACCGCCCGACAGCTGCGACGGCTTGCGGTGCTCGCGGCCCGCGAGGTCGACGAGCTCGAGCACCTCGGAGACGCGTGTACGCACCTCCCGCTTCGCGATGCCCTTGCGCTCGAGCCCGAACCCGACGTTGTCCGCGACCGTCATGTGCGGGAACAGCGCGTAGCTCTGGAACACGGTGTTGACGTCGCGCCTGTACGGCGGCAGCCCGACGACGTCGCGGTCGCCGAGCAGGATCCGGCCGGACGTCGGTTCCTCGAAACCGCCGATCATCCGCAACGTCGTCGTCTTGCCGCACCCGGACGGCCCGAGCAACGCGAAGAACGAGCCGCGCGGGATCTCGAGCGAGATGCCGTCGACCGCCCTGACGTCGGCGAACTCCTTGACGACCTCCTCCAGCCGCACGTCGGCCGGCATCGAGCTCACTCGGACTTGACCTCCTCCTCCTCGACGCCTGCGCCCCAGTCGTAGAGCTGCTTCCACAGCTCGAGGTACAGGAATGTCTCGGTGGAGACGACCTCGGGCAGCGCGCGGATGCGATTCGTCACGTCGAGCAGCCCGCGCCGGTCAGCCGTCACGACCTCGACGAGCAGGTCGAAGCGGCCGGTCGTGACGACCACGTAGTCGGCCTCGTCCCACTTCGCGATCTCGTCGGC